>CAKRQV010000013.1 GCA_934394565.1 uncultured Lachnospiraceae bacterium | reverse complement strand
ATATTCTAATGGCTCATCAATGGCAAGTGCGTTTAATGTGCACAATCCGATCCAGGAGTGGTCTTTAAGTTCTTCTCCTCAGTTTTCAATCCGGATTTAAGTTCCACAGTGAAGTGGTCATCCCGGACAATGATGCGCTCGAGCCAGCGCTTTACCAGGGATTCATCGAAGGCCTCCGGGTGTGTGGGCTGTTACTTAATGAAATCCTGCAGCCCGTTGATGCGGGCAATCTGTGCGTCTCTGGTCACAGTGTACACCGGAGAAGGAACATACCAACTGAAAAAGTAAAAATAAAGACTTGACGTTTGTATCTTACAAATGTAAGATACAAACAACAACAAAATATTTTTTTGGAATAAAATCTTACAAGTGTAAGAAAATATCCATAACAAACATAAGAAAGGACACTGTGTATGAGAAAACGTATATGTTTCACCGTTCCCATCATCTGCCTGTTATGTAGTTGTATAAGACAGGATCAGACATTCAACAGTCTGTTGCCGGAATGCAGAGAGGTCACATTTATGAAAGAAAATGGGAATGACAAAGGAGATGCTGCAGAACAATGGGGAAAAGGTTATGCCCTCCCCATTACTGCGTTGGAAAGAAAAGAAGCGGAGGATGCCTGTGAAACAGTTCTGGAGCTTATGTCGGATATCTATGCCCAGACAGATAAAGGGAGTGCAATCCATACAGTTCTGGATGATGAGACCATCGACAAAATGCAGAATCGTATAAAGGAAAATGGATATCCGGTTACAACGGGGAAAGCATATGCTGCGGTGGAAAATTATAAAGAGGTCGAAGATTTTCTTACAAACTGTCAGGAGGAGAAGGCTGGTTCCGTAGTGCTTTACGAGCTGCATTCGGACGGCAGCATTGGCAGAGAGAAATTTATGTTTAACGGAAAAGATATGTATGTACTCAGTGCATCTGCCACATTAAATAGCAGGAATATCTGTGAATTGTACAATATATCTTATGCAAGGATAAAAGAGTGGAAGTATACAGAGACAGGCTGGTTTGGGTATGCGGTATGTGTTCCGGAACCACCGGAGGTTACAGAGATTGTGAATGAAAGCCGTCTGATCAGAGTAAAGCCAATGGATGAAAAACTGCGGGAACTGTCAGAAAAATGTGTACAGGGTCTGGGGTATCAGGGGAATAATCTTTTATGTTCGGACTGGGATACGGGGCATATGGAAGAGCTGGACTACAATGGTCTGTATGAATATCTGTATGGGATGAAATATCAGAAAAAGTTTCCGGCAAATGCGTATACCGGTGGGATACCAAAAGAAGAATTTGAGCGTCTGATCATGGAATATCTTCCGGTAACGGCCGAGCAGCTCCAGTCCTGGGCTGTATTTGATAAAGAAAAGCAGATGTATGTCTCGGAGCGATCCGGGTGTCTGAATTATGCACCTACATTCTTTGGAACTTCACTGCCGGAGGTTACCGGAACCAGAGAAAATGCGGATGGAACAGTGACGCTGACGGTAGCTGCTGTGTGTGATATGATCCTGTGTGACAATGCAGTGATCACTCATGAGCTTACCGTAAAGTTTGCGAATGATGGCAGTTTTCAATATCTGGGAAATAAAATCCTGAATGACGGAAGTAAGGAAATCCCAGAGTATCAATACCGTATTCGTAAAGAATGATGCAGTGAGGCGTATGGAAAGCAGCAGAATTTTACTTAAAAATTTTACATATGTAATTTTAAAGGAAAATAAATGGAGGACAGCATGAAGAAAAAACAAAACCGACATAAAAGCAGAAAAATAAAACGCAGATTCTTGTATATTGCGATCATTGTTACCGGAATTGCGGTACTTACGACCGCGGCAGGCGCGACAGTCCTGTTAAAAAAGGAGAAAGCGTGGAAAACACCCGAAGAACTCCTGGTCGAATATATGCAGCACATTCCGGCACAGGAATATGAACAAATGTATGCGATGCTGGATACGGAGGTGGCTGACAGTATACGTCAGGAGGATTTTATAAAACGCAATGCAGCGATTTACGAGGGCATCGAAATCCGGAATATGCAAGTCGAGATCATCGCATACGATGAAGAAGAGCTGTCGGTAATGTATCAGACATCTTTTGATACCGTTGCAGGGAACATAAGTTTCAAAAATGAAGCTTTTTTTGCTGAGGAGGAAGATGGATACGGGCTGATCTGGTATGATTCTCTGATCTTTCCAAATTTAACAGCTACAGATAAGGTAAGCGTTTCTGCTATACCGGCGGATCGGGGAGAAATTCTGGACAGAAATGGACGGGTTCTGGCGGGAAAAGGCACGGCGGCTTCGGTGGGCATTGTTCCAGGAAAAATGGAAAACAGGGATGAAGTTATCACAAAGACAGCAGAACTGCTGGAAATTACGCCTGAAGCGGTAGAAAAAAAGCTGGCAGCAAAGTGGGTACGGGAAGATTCCTTTGTTCCGCTGAAAACGATTCCTGGTGTGGAAGAGACCGAGCTGTTGAAAGCAGAACCGGACGAAGCAGTATTGCGGGAAAAGGAAAGACAGGAGCGGTTGCTGGAAATTTCCGGAGTTATGATATCGGATGTTGAAGTTCGTAAGTATCCGCTGGGTGAAGCGGCTGCACATCTGGTAGGGTATGTACAAAGCGTCACGGCCGAAGATCTGGAAAAACATGCAGGAGAAGGATATACGGAGAACAGTGTGATTGGCAGAAGCGGCGTGGAAAGTCTGTTTGAAAAGGAGCTGAAAGGGAAAAATGGCAGCAGGATATGCATTGTCAATGCGGAGGGAAAAGAGAAAGAAGAACTTGCAAGTATTCTGGTACAGCATGGTCAGAATATTCAGCTGACCATAGATGCCGGTCTTCAGACGGCCCTGTATACACAGTTTCAGGAGGATAAGGGGTGTTCTGTGGTCATGAATCCTTATACCGGAGAAGTGCTGGCACTGGTCAGTACACCATCCTATGACACCAATGCCTTTATTCTGGGATTGTCCGGGGAACAGTGGGCAACATGGAATGAGGATGAGGACAAGCCACTGTATAACCGGTTCCGGCAGATCTGGTGTCCGGGCTCGACATTTAAGCCTGTTACAGCTGCGGTCGGTCTGGAAGCAGGAGCGATCGATCCGGAGGAGGATTATGGAAGTGAAGGGTTACGCTGGCAGAAGGATACATCGTGGGGCTCGTATTATGTAACGACCCTGCATACATACGAGCCGGTGACTTTGGAGAATGCGCTGATATATTCCGATAATATTTACTTTGCGAAGGCAGCATTGAACATCGGTGCAGATACGCTGGAAAATTCCCTGACAAAGCTTGGGTTTCACACAGAGCTGCCGTTTGCAGTAAAAATGGCAGAGTCGCAGTATTCGAATGCAGAGCATATAGAAACGGAAATACAGCTGGCAGACAGTGGTTACGGTCAGGGACAGATTCTGGTGAATCCGCTGCATCTGGCCTGTATCTATTCTGCATTCTGTAATGCGGGCAATGTCATAAAACCGTATCTGCTCTGTCAGGACAACGAAACAGCAGAGTACTGGATATCCGGCGCATTTTCCACGGAAACGGCAGGTAAGGTATTGGAGGGAATGAAAAAGGTTGTGAATGATTCCCATGGAACCGGATACGCAGCCCATCGGGAGGATATCGTTCTGGCAGGAAAAACAGGTACGGCAGAGATCAAGGCGTCAAAGGAGGATATCTCCGGTACGGAATTAGGCTGGTTTGCCGTTTTTACAGCGGAAGAAACCATGGATCGTCCGATATTGATGATCAGTATGGTGGAGGATGTAAAAGAAAGAGGCGGCAGCGGGTATGTTGTCCGTAAAGACAGCCTGGTTCTGGACGAGTGGTTTAACTATAAATAGGCCTCTTTTATTATTTCCAAATGGCCATATCAGACAGAATTGACATGGTAATTTCGCTCGCAGTGCTTCCGGTGGCCTTGCTGTCGGCTTGGATGTTCGTGGCAAAATAGTATGTCGTATCTGGCGTTTCAATAAAGCCCACGAACCATCCGTTGACATCCTGACCATCCACACGACCAGTACCGGTCTTGCCATAGTATATTGCGTCATCGGAAGAAAAAAGGCGGAGGGCATCTTTTACGGCATGGACATTTTCAGGGGCGAAGCCGAAGCTGTTATTCTGCAGTCCGACTAAAAGCTCCACCTGTTCTACAGGGGCTATCTCCAAAGTGCCTTCCATCCAATAGGCAGAAAGATCGCCGCCAATGTTTTCATTTCCATAACCGATGTTACGGATATCGTCAGAAAGGGCAGTCATACCAAGTTGTCTGTCAAGGGATTGAAAGTACCAGTTCACAGAGGAAGCCATGGCAGATGGCAGGGTCTGGTCGGCGTTCCATGCTTCAAAAGGATACGATGTACCGTCCCATACCATAAGGGAATGTTCCGGTGTAATGATGCCTGCCTCCAGAGCGAACAGGGCATCGTATATCTTATAGGTAGAATCCGGTGAGACGCGCAGGAGCGCATGATCGATATTGTGTATGCTCCAGGCGTTATTTCCTGCATCGTACATAACAAAGCTGCCGTCGTATGTTCCAAAGTAAGAAGAAAGATCAACATAGGAAATCTGTGCAGAAGAAGATTCCCATGCATAATGATCAGTATCTGCCGCGTATGCAGACAAAGCGGGAGTAAGTCCGACAAGCAGGAGCACCATCAGCGCAAAGGCAACTGTGCCTTTTAGCTTTTTTGCAAAGGTTGGTTTCTCATAGGAGGCAATATGGATAATCCTTCGCTGTATCTGTTTTTTATTTCCACCAAGACCGGAAGAAAAGGGAAAAGAAGTCATCGATATTTTCTCCGCAAAGTTAATGAGCGTGTTTCCATAGTCCGCGTAAGCATCATCGTCAAGCATCTGCAAAACAGAGGTGTCGCAGGCGATCTCTCTGTCGTTTCGCATTTCTTTCAGAGAAAACCATACAAGCGGGTGAAACCAATATACCACTCCGGCAAGATTCATCAGGACATTGGCGAGGGCATCGTGATGTCTGTAATGCTGTAATTCATGCAACAGCATATACTTAAGATCCACTTCGTTATAAGCAGAGATCAGATGGATCGGAAGATAAATGCATGGCTGTACAAATCCGATGATCATGGGCGATTTCAGAAATGCAGTGCTGCAAACGGGAATATCCCGGTGGATGTTCATTTCCTCCAGACATCGATGATACAGTATGCGTACTTCCTGATTTTGCAGTGGAAGAGCAGAGTTTTTTAAACTGCGCAAACGGAGAGTGGATTTGATAAGTGAAAGTATCATGATGAACATACCGGCAAACCATATTCCTGCGACGATGTATCCAGTGATAGGTGGCGTTTTACTGTTGACGGAAATCGCAAAGTCATTCATCCAGTTGGAATTTGGGGATGTTATGGCCTGGACGGTATTGGTGAGCGGGACGGGGGAAGGTGAGTTCCAGAGACCGGTAAGCCAGGAAAAAATCTGCGGTAAGCCAATGAAACGGAACGGGATAAAGGGAACGGCCAAAAGCCCGAGCAACAGAAGCCACAGATTGTACTGCATCCGGCTGGACAGGCTGTTTTTTAAGAGCCGTTTGAGAAGCAGAAGAATGACAATAATACCACTGATCAATATATTACATAGGAAGAAATGTATCATAAAAGCTGTCACGTTAATGGTCTCCTTTTTCTGGCTTCCGGGAAAGAAGGGAGCGTAAGTGCGCGATGTCTGTTTCAGACAGTCGGTCATTTTCGATGTAGGACGACAGCATGGCCGTGATGTCGCCATCATAGTAGCGTTTCAGAAAAGAAGTACTTTTCTGGTCAATATATTCATTTTCTTTCACTAACGGAGTGTAAACAAAGACACGGCCCTGCTTTTCATATGTCAGTGCCTTTTTGGTTACGAGGCGTTTGATCAGGGTCTGTATTGTTTTGGGACTCCAGCTGGTCGTACGAAGTAATCGATCCGTAATGTCATTGGTACTGATCGGGGCATATTTCCATACGATTTTCATAACCTCGAATTCAGCTTCTGAAATTTGCGGCAGATCCTGCATGATTTGTATCCTCCTTAAATCTTACAAATGTAGTAAAAATATTGTAGATGGTATTTGGAAAATTGTCAATAAATGCTGTTGAAATATACAGGTCGATGATACAATGTTTACAGAATAAATAAAAGGAGCGGAAACAACTATGACACGCAGAGAACTGGAAATTACAGATATCACAGAGATTTTAAAGATTATGGACAGTACAAAGATCCTGCATCTCGGACTGTCTGACGGGGGCTGGCCGTATGTGGTACCGATGAACTTTGGTTATACATACGCCGATGGCCATATGGTGCTGTACCTGCACGGCGCAACGAAGGGCTACAAATTCGATGTGATCGCCAAAAATCCGCAGGTCTCCTTTGCATTGGAGACAGATATGCAGCCGTTTGAGGGCCGTGTGGCATGTCAGTACGGCATGGCCTATCGGAGTGTGATGGGGCGCGGTATGGCTTCACTGGTAGAAAATGCAGAAGAAAAGAAGAGGGCGATGAGTATCCTGATGAAGCAGCAGACGGGAAAGGATTTTTCCTTTGATGAAAAGCTGGTGTCGGTCGTCAATGTGATCCGCATTGATGTAAAAGAATTCACAGCCAAAGAACGTAAGCTCCCGGCAGCGATCCGTGGGGAAGAGTAAAATACAGCGATCAAAGCAACAGCGAAAATAAACATCAAAAAAGAGAGCATTGTCGCAAAGCCAGCATATCCGAAAGGCTTTGCGACAATGTTTTTAATGGCGTTTTGTAAGAGGCAGGAAAAGAAAACGTAAAAATTTATGAAAATGACCGGCAGCCGTTGACAGTAAAAAAAACCGGAAATATAATCGGAAACGACAAAATCTGCGTTTTATATACACGTGTTTTGGATGTATACAGAACAAAAAATAAAAATGCCTTCAGGCAGGAGGAGGATATGATATGGCGACAGAGACAAGAAAAAATCCAGATTATGTAAAAGAACTGCTGCACATTATCCGGTCCATACAAGATGAAGAAGAGCTGCTTGACCGGGTCATGGATTTCCATGAAAACGATATTGCCGATGCGCTGCAAAAGCTGACGTCTGCCGAGAGAAAGCGGCTGTACCCGATCCTTGGTGCACAGCATCTGGCGGAAATATTTTCCTATATTGATGATCCGGAGGAGTATTTTAAAGAGATCTCTCCGGAGAAGGAAGCAAAGATCCTGTCCTATATGGATGCTGACGAGGCGGCAGATGTCCTGGATGAGATGGACGATGTGACGCGCAAAAAGCTGGTGGAGCTGCTCGATGATGAGGTGAGCCGGGATATCCGGCTGATCATGTCGTATGACGATGATGAGATCGGCAGCCGTATGACGAATAATTTTATTGTGATCCACAATACGTTGTCAATCCGCATGGCGATGCACGAGCTTGTGCGGCAGGCTGGAGAAAACGACAATATTTCCACAGTTTATGTGATCGACCAGAAAGATATCTTTTACGGTGCGATCGATCTGAAAGATCTGATCATTGCCAGAGAGAATGATCCTCTGGAGGATATCATCAGTACATCCTATCCGTATGTCAAAGACCATGAAAAGATTGCAGACTGTATTGAAAGAATCAAGGATTATGCCGAGGATTCCATCCCGGTAGTCGATGAGAAGCATCAGATCCTCGGTGTTATCACTGCGCAGGATATCGTGGAAGTTGTAGACGATGAGATGGGTGACGATTACGCCAAGCTGGCCGGTCTGACAGCCGAGGAGGATTTGAGCGAAACGACAAAAGAAAGTATGAAAAAGCGTCTGCCATGGCTGATCATTCTTTTATTTCTCGGTATGGCGGTTTCCTCTGTGGTGGGAGTTTTTGAGACGGTTGTTGCGGTATTGCCTATTGTCATGTGTTTCCAGTCCCTGATCTTAGATATGGCAGGAAATGTGGGTACGCAGTCTTTGGCCGTAACGATTCGCGTGTTGATGGATGAGAATCTTACCGGAAGCCAGAAGGTGCATCTGATCTTTAAAGAGATGAAGGTTGGATTTGCAAATGGTATGTTCCTGGGAATTCTGGCTTTTATATTCATTGGTGTGTATGCCTTTGTGCTGAAGCATAATGCGATTGGAAGTGCATTCCTGATTTCTGGTTGTGTGGGGCTGTCCCTGATGGTTGCTATGGTTATTTCCAGCCTGGTAGGTACAGTAATTCCGATGGTCTTTCATAAGATTAAGGTAGACCCTGCAGTGGCTTCCGGCCCTCTGATCACAACCGTGAATGATCTGGTGGCGGTTTTGACATATTATGGCCTTGTATGGCTTTTGTTGCTGGACGTTTTTCATCTGGCATAGGTATAAAAAGCTGTCGGGACTTCCGTCTGCAGCACAGAGGTTGTAAAAGCATAAGAACACTACATTTAGAAAATCCAATTGTTATTGTACTATATATAGTATGCTAACGATTGGATTTTTGTTTATAGAGGCTTTTTTCCAATCATTAGTATATACGGGATGATTGAAATCAGGTATAAAAGAAGAAAGGAACAGGTTTTAGAGCGTATGGAATGGCGGTGAAGCGTAATATGAAAAAATTACAATTACAAGGGGTGATACTGCTCATAACAGCCATGCTGTCTGCAGTATTATTAAGTGCATGTGGGAAAAATCTGGAAGATAAAGAATTAATTCCGAAGCCAGGAACAAAGCAGGAAGCAGATGCGGAACAGGAAACAAAAACAGAAACGGAAACAGAAACGAAAACAGAAACAGAAGTGGAAACAAAAACAGAAGCAGAAACAGAAGCGGAAACAAAAACAGAAGCAGAAACAGAAACGGTTGGATCAGCTGACGTGGACTGGGATGATTTTTGCGGAAACTGGACGCTTGTTGGTTTTGAGTACAGCGATTCTATAGATGATACAGAACCATCGGTCGATAATCCATATTATTATGCAGAGCATGAGTGGACATATTCCGAGATCCTCATATACGACGAAGAAAACAGTCTGTATGCGGATTACAGACGCACTGGATACGAAACCGAATCGATGAATGGCATGGCTCTTGTAAAACAGGATCCTACTTCTGATGGTCATCCTGTAGCACGGTTAAGAAACCGGCGTGATGAAGATGAAAAAGAGATGGTGCGAACGCTGACGCTGATTGGAGAAAACGAACTGCGCTATTGCGAACAGGAGTTATGGCGGGAAATGGGACTGGAGCATGTAATGATCTGTACCTATCTGCGGGAAGGCTCAGAGGAAATGGAGCAGAAAAAAGAATATCAGTATGTGAACGAGGTAA
The DNA here is from genome assembly GCA_934394565.1 of uncultured Lachnospiraceae bacterium. Taxonomy (GTDB): domain Bacteria; phylum Bacillota; class Clostridia; order Lachnospirales; family Lachnospiraceae; genus UBA11957. The sequence goes on along the minus strand of CAKRQV010000013.1, from coordinate 76,489 downwards.
CGGTATCTACCGTGCAGGAGCTGGCAGAGGCGATTCAGAACCGGACGAAGATCATCCTGAAAGAAGGAACGTATAATTTCAGCGATCTTAACTGTGACAGCATAAAAAATCCGGATATTGACTGGATAAAGAGTAATGATGGACTGGCAGAGTATACGGTGCGAAATGTGCGGAATCTATGTATCGAAGCGGAAGAAGGTGCCAGAGTTGTACTCAGTACAGAAAATTCTTATGCAAGAGCTCTGGGATTTGAAGAATGTCAGGAGATTACACTTCGCGGTCTGACTTGCGGGCATGAAGTGGAACCAGGATATTGTACCGGAAGTGTGCTTTACCTTAATCAATGCAGCCATATAGCAGTTGATAACTGTAATTTATACGGAAGTGGGACCTATGGAATAGAAGCTTATAATATTTTGGATTTAACAATAGACGATACAGATATTTATGAGTGTACCTATGGCCTTGTGTGTTTTTCAGCTGCAGAAATGGTAACATTTACGAATTGCAGTTTTATGACCAGTGAACAGTACAGTATGTTTTCCTTCAATGGCTGCTACAATATTGTTCTGGATGATTGCAAGATTATAGGAAATGAAACAAGATCAGAGGGTGATCCGTTCATAACCTGTCAGGACTCTCTTTCGGTCAATTTTGAGAATTGCCTGTTCAGAGGCAATGCGTACGAGGTCTTTCTGGAGGAAGAATATAATCCACAGACCAATACTATCGTATTTACCAACTGTACAGTAGCGGATGGAATGCAGGATATGGATTATCCGGAGGGAATTACGAAAGTGTCATATCGTTAAAGCTCCGGGAGAACGAAGCAGGGAAGGAGGGCAGTTTCTTATGAAAAATCTGAAAAAACTGACGATTCTTCATTCCAACGATATGCATGGAGATTTTCTGGCCGAGCAGATTGATGAAAAACTGGTAGGAGGAGTATCATTCCTTTCCGGTTATGTCAATATGGTCCGTAAGCAGGAAAAAAATGTACTCTATGCGATTGCGGGAGATATGTTTCGTGGTTCGGTCATTGATTCGGAGTATAAGGGGGTATCAACGATCGGCATTATGAATCTGTTGGGACCCGATGTGGCAACGATCGGCAATCACGAAGTAGACTATGGTTTGTCGCATCTTCTGTTTTTGGAAAAATGTGCAAATTTTCCAATTATCAATGCAAATTTTCATATCCGGTCCAATCGCCGGCGCCTGTTCCAGCCTTTCTACATTGCAGAGATGGATGGCATGAAGATTCTTTTCATAGGAATTATCACAGAAGATGTTCTGGCACAGACCAAGGCAGATGAACTGATCGGTTCCTTTGTGGATATCGGAGAGGCTGCGCAGGAAGTGGGAAATATCTGCAATGCATATAATGCGATCGATATTGATTTTACAGTACTTTTGACGCATATCGGCTTTGAAGAGGATAAAAAACTGGCGGCTTTACTGGATCCTGCCTGGGGCGTGGATATAATCATTGGCGGACACTCGCATTCATTCCTGACAGAGCCGGCTTTGGTGAACGGAATTTATATTGTGCAGGCTGGAACCGGCACAGACCAGATCGGACGATTTGATATTATGGTAGATACAGACCTTAATGCAATTGATACGTTCACCTGGCAGCTCATTCCAATCAATAATGAAACCTGTCAAAAAGATGAGGAAATGGAGCAATTTATCAATCATTACAGAATGGAAACGGATAAAAAGTATGACCGCATAGTAACACGGTTTACGAATTGCCTGACCCATCCCGTAAGAAATCAGGAGACTGCCCTGGGAAATCTGATGGCGGATATCCTGTGTGATAGCCTGGGAATCGACCTGATGCTGATGGGTTCAGGAGCAATCTGGAGTTATGAACTGGGACCGGTGGTCCATTACCAGGATCTTGTGGAATGCCTGCCCTATGATGAAGCCGTGTATATGCTTCAGGTGAACGGGGCACAGTTGGAACGAATGTTGCGGCGTATCCTGCGGGAAGAAGCATTTGAGGGGGAACATACAGAATTTTATCAGTTTTCCCATGGAATGCAGATCATCTGGTCCCGCGGGCAGCAGGAGTTTGAAACCCTGACCCTGAACGGAAAAGCACTGGATCAACAGAAGCTTTATACCATTGCGATATCCAAATTTCATTATATGAATATACAGAATTTCCTGAATATTTCGCTGGAGGAGATAAAGCGCAATGCACCGCCCCGTGTATTGGCAACCTCTTATCGGGATATTATTGAGGAATATATGATGATGAACCCACATCTTTCCAGCAAGGTGGAAGGAAGGCTGATTGTGAAGGCATGAGAAAGGCAGCATTTCCCTCGCAGCTGATCCATTTGGGTATATGGAATGTTTGTGCATCCCCAGGCTGACTACCAGCTGCTATTTTCTATCCAACCATTCAAATACTATATTTAGAGATTCCAATCATTGCTATACTATATATTGTATACGAATGATTGGAATTTTGTTTTTTTGACCAAATTTCCAACCATTAGCATATACAGGACGATGAAAATCATGTATAAAAAAATTAACAAAGTTCTGAAGCAGTTGTGCGTTCAGGAAAACAAGCAAAAAAATAGAAATGGAGGAAAGAAGATGAGCAGAAAAAGGAAAAAATGGTTAAGCCGCATGCTTGCACTTTGTCTGATATTGGCGTTATTGCCGATCAATACAGCATATGCAGATGAAGTCGACACTCAAGATGCTGTGTATCAGACCGAAGACATTCAGCCGGCAGAAGCACAGCCAGAAGAAGTGAAGCCGGAAGTACAACCGGAAGAAGCACAGCCGGAAGCGCAGCCAGCAGAAGCACAACCGGAAGAAGCACAGCCGGAAACACAGCCGGAAGAAGTGAAGCCGGAAGCGCAGCCAGAAGAGGTGAAGCCGGAAGTACAGCCGGAAGTGCAGCCGGAAGCGCCCGTTGAACCAGATCAAGGGGCTGCAGTGGAGGAAGCGGCAGAACCCGCAGAGATCATGTTAGCTCCAGCGGCGGTCTCTCCAGCGGCTTCGTCTGAAAAAATTAAAAAGCTAGAGCTGAATTTGAGGCCAGTAACCGAATTGAGATATCTTACTGACTTTGCACCACTCTCGTATTCTCCATCAGATAAAATAACTTTGAAAGACGCTTATGTATATGAAGGGTATGATAAGAAAAGTGGTTCAAGGGCTACCTCATATCAATTTTATAAAGACTATACTGCTGTTTATGAATTTGAGACCACTTCGCCAAAGTATTCTTTTGAAATTTATACTTCTGGAATAAAAATAAATTCCCAGTACATAAAGAACTGGACTTACGAGCTCAGCAGCGAGGGCACTCTAAAGATTTATGTGTCTTATCCAAGTCTGGAAAAGCAAGTTAGAGTAACCTTTAAACCAAGAGACCAATGGGGTGATAAAATTTCCAACATGTATGTTGGTCATAATCTGAATACGGATCTCTATAAGATTTGGCTTAATTATTACAATGGGTTAAATCAAATTGATAAAATCATTGATAGGGATACACCATATGATCCAGAAAAAGATTATAGTGTATGTATTTATGTTAAGGGGAGATTTAATTCAGCTATCATTTCACCTGCTTTAACAAAGGATGATGTTAAAATTAATCAGGGCACTATCTGGAAAGTTGCCTGGGATGATGATAATAGTTATACAAAAATTTATGTGAACTTCCCAAGGGTAGAAAACGGTGAATATACCGTTAAAGCTAAAAATGCTGAAATAACGAATGCAGCAGGTGAACCTGTTTCTAAAGCAAAAGCAGGCACTGTCCTTACAGTAAAACTCAAGGATCTTGAGAAAGGATACGCTTTTGAGAAATGGGTAGTTGATGATAATGGTACAGATGTGGAGTTTCAGAATGTGAAGAGTACGACAACAACATTTGTTATGCCAAAAGGAGAAGTTTACATTTCTCCAGCTACTCTTCGGATAGCTAATGTGCGTTCTAAAAATTTGACTTATAACGGAGAAGAACAAACTGGGGTATATTTAAATGATGTGTATGGCGGCGGCTCATCTGTCGGCACACTTACCGGACATAAAGCGACAGAAGCAGGTACCTACACTGCCAGGGCTAGTTTAAATAAAGGCTATATTTGGTCTGATGGCACTACAGAAGACAAGGAGATTGAATGGACGATTGCTAAAGCGGACCGGGATGGCCCAAGACAATTAACTGGTGTTATGCCAACAACAAAAGGAGCCAACAATGGCCGTATAAGAAATACAACAACGGAAATGGAATACCGAAAAGTCGGTACAACAACATGGAAAGATTGCCTGGATGGAGCGGTTACGGAACTAGCCCCAGGAGACTATGAAGTAAGATATAAAGACACCAAATCTTACAATAAAAGTATAGCTCTAATCTACACCGTTCCCATATGGGGATCAGAGACAAGGACAGCATGGATTGTAAATGGAACACCACAGATGATAGATTTACCAGAAAATGCTACGATTACCATTACCGCAAACCCTCCTGAAAAAGGCAAAGAATTTGACAAGTGGGTTCCTGATGCATCAAGTGCCGTAAGCATTGAGGATGAAAAGAGCGAAGTTACAAAAATGACGACATTAGGAGGAACCGCAACTGTCAGAGCTACCTACAAAGAGAAAGAAATACCAGGCGTTCCCAAATACGATTTACACGTAATTAACGGTCAGGGTAGCGGACAATATGCATATAATAGAACGGTAGATATCACAGCGAACCCCGCCCCAGAAGGCAAAGAATTTGACAAGTGGGTAGTAATAGAAGAGACGGTAACGGTAACAGACATAACCAAACCAAAAACTACCCTTAAAACAAAAGGGGTTGAAGGATGGGTGGTAGCCACCTATAAAGATATTGGATCCGTTGATACAGAGCATACACTAACAGTCGTAAACGGAAGCATCTATGGAGGTTCTAATCCAAGAAAAGTCAAGCGAAATGAAGAAGTAACACTCTCTGCTAAAATACCCAAAAATTTTGATAAATGGGTGGTGACATCAGGATCAGTTGAGGCGATACTTCCAAACGAAAATGCGATTCATGTATGGATCATAACATCCGATGAAGATGCGACAATTGAAGCCACCTATAAGCCCCACTCCCATACTTACGGAGGATGGTCAAAGGATTCTGCAAACCACTGGCATGAATGTACAGACCCTGCTTCCTGTACAGACAGGGCGGGCAGCGTAAAAGACAAAGCAAGTCACGTATATAGTGATGCGGCAGACACAACCTGTAATGTATGCGGTTATGTTCGCACAGTGGCACCGCCAACCCCACCGACCCCGCCGACCCCACCGACCCCGTCCACCCCAGAGTCACCGAGTACTCCAACGGCCCCGTCCACACCAGCTACTCCGAGTACCCCGGCAGCTCCCTCCGCCCCAGCGGCACCTGTTCAAAGGCCAGAGCCGGATACTCTGAATGTAACTGTTTCCAAAATTAAGGTCCAGAACTATACAGGAAAGAGAATCACTCCGAAGATTAAGGTAAAAGATCCTGCGACAAGGAAGAAGCTGAAACAGGGCAAGCATTACACCGTATCCTACGAAAATAATGTAAATGTGGGAACAGCAGCGATTGTAATCCGCGGTATTAAAGCCAACGGTTACAGTGGTGTGAAGCATGTATATTTCACAATTCGGCCCCAGTCCATTGCGAAGAAGGTCAAAGTAAAGGTGAAGGGGAAGAAATTCCTGTATACGGGAAATAAACTGACACCTGGTGTCAATCTTACTTATAATAAGAGGAAGCTGACAGAAGGTGTAGATTATGTGCTAAGCTACAGCAATAATGTAGGAAAGGGTTCCGCGAAGATTACGATTACCGGAATTGGCAATTACACCGGAAGCAAAAAGGTGAAATTCAAGATCACCGGACCGAAGCTGAAGAATGCGAAGGTCTCCCTTGTACAGAACGGGACACCGTATCCGGACATTACGGTGACCTATGCAGGGAAAACCCGTACAAGGGGCCAGGACTACACCATAAAATATCCTAAGCGTGTGAAACGGGGTAAGAACCGGATCATCGTCAAAGGAAGAGGAAATTTTTCAGGAAGTGTAAAACTGACCTACTATGCAAAGGGATTATAAAGCAAAGAACGTGACATGAGAAAGGCAGGCAATTTCGATTGCCTGCCTTTTTACACGAAATTTCAGTAAAATCCCCTTATTGGGTATACGAATTATGAAAAAAAAGGTATAATAAAAACAATTACATATCTTTTGGGAGGAGAAAAATATCGATTATGGGGGAATATGTGAGAAATAAGAAGAAAATCCATGGCCTGCTAAGATATTGCCTTCTGGGATTTTTGGTTGTTATGGGAATAACCGGATGTGGCAGGGCGACTATGAAAGAGCCTGTCACAGTTACCATCTGGCATGTATATGGAGGGCAGGCAGAATCACCGTTGAATGATATGATTGCCAAATTCAATGAGACTGTGGGAAAAGAAGAGAATATTCAGGTACAGGTAAGCAGCGTCACCAATACCAACACGATTCATGAGAATGTGCTTTCCTCTGCTTTTAATGATCCGGGAGCGGAAGAGCTGCCGGATATGTTCGTCTCTTATCCCAAGACGGTTCTGGCCATGCCGGATGATTCGGTGCTGGTTGATTATCGGGATTATTTTTCAGAGGAAGAATTAGACAGTTTTATTCCGGCATTTCTTACAGAAGGACAGATCAATGATCGACAGCTTATCCTTCCGGTTGCAAAATCCACAGAGGTTATGTTTGTGAACAAAACAGCATTTGACCGCTATGCCAAAGACAGCGGTGCCTCTCTTTCTGAGCTGGAAACCTGGGAAGGTGTTTTTCGTCTGGCAGAAGATTATACAAAATGGACAGATGAGCAGACACCAGACATAGAGGGAGATGGGAAGCCATTTTTCGTACACGATTATCACTTTAACTATTTCCAGGTAGGCGTGGAGTCCTTAGGCGAATCCTTCTTTACAAAGGACGGAACAGGACTTGCTTTTGGTCCTGCCTTTGAACGGGTATGGGAACCCTATGCGGCTGCGGCTGTGCAGGGAGGAATCTGGTTACAGGGAGGATATGCTACAGAACCGCTGCGTACCGGGGATGCGATCGTGTCAGTGGCATCATCTGCCAGCGTTCTGTATTATTCCGACACGGTCACTTATGCGGATAATACGACAGAGAAAGTGGATATCATCTCCATGCCATGTCCGGTTTTCGAAGACGGAGAAAACCTGGTGATGCAGCGGGGGGCTGGGATTTGTACCGTAAAGTCTACTCCGGAGAGGGAGAAGGCCTGCATGACATTTTTGAAATGGCTGACAGATGCCGAACGGAACGTGGAATTTGTGACGCAGCTTGGATATATGCCGGTAAAACAGGAATCTTTTGAAAAATATCTTCCGGATGCCATAGCTCATCTGCAGGATCCCATGTATCAGTCCTTGTATCAGGCGTTCCAGCAGACTCAGGAGCAATATACATTCTACACAGCGCCACAGTATGATGATTATCTGGATCTGGAAACGAGATTTGAAGATCAGGTTCGTCAGAAGCTTCAAATTGCGCGGCGCTCCTTCCTGAAATCTCCGGAGCAGTCAACGGAGGAGCTTATAAGGGCAACACTGGAAAGCTTTATACGGGATTATCAGCCATAAGAACAGGAAAGGCGGTGACGTAATGAGTCACTTGTTTCATAAGATCAACTGTTTGCTGCGTCACGGGAGTGAAGTCGGGGTATCCATGCAGCGGAAGCTGACGGTTTATTTTGCCTGTACGGTTCTGGTCGTATTTACAGCTGCAGTTGTCCTGATCCAGATGGCAGGTATTATGCCGGGATCGGAGCGGAATCTGGGTGAAACGCTGACAGTACAGCATCGGAATACAGTCTCTGCCATGACAAAGCAGATGGATCTCCTGACGGCAAGAAGCATCAGCCTTTCGGAGGAAATCACGTGGACAATGGAGCAGGTTCTGATAGAACAGGGAAAGACATTTGCGGATGTCAATAATAATCCGCAGCTGATTCTGGATCTTGAGGATTCCCTGTATGGATCATTAGAAACAGCCCTGCGTTCCAATGCATGCAGCGGAGCATTTTTTGTACTGGATGCCACGGTGAATACAGAGGCAGAGTCTGCAGATACGTCACGAATGGGAGTCTACCTGCGGTTTTCCGATCTGAAAGCCGTCGGAACAGCCAATCAGCATATGGTATATTTCCGGGGGGCGGCAGATATAGCCAGAAAAAGACAGATTCAGATGCATAATCGCTGGAATCTGGAGTTTGATACAACATTGATTCCGTGTTATGAAACACTTTTAGAATTTCATCAGAGTCGTCTGGCAGAAGGAGCCATGTGGACGGAACGGATCCGGCTGACAGATACGTGGGAAGATGTTATTCTGCTGTGCGTACCGGTTCTGGATCAGAACGGAGATCCCTGCGGTATCTGTGGAGTGGAGCTTAGTCAGCTCTATTTTGCCCTTTCCTATCCGGCTGCGGAAAGCCGTTTTGGAAATATGGTTACACTCCTTGTTCCTGCTGAGGGCAGAAAATACGACTTGTCGAAAGCGATGATCGGCAACACGGCAGGAACCTACTTGAAACCGGATGGTCTGTTGAAGGTCAGAAACGGGAAATATTATCAGACAGCTACAACCGAAACGGATCGTTATTTTGGCTTTTCCAGTCCGTTGGATGTACGATTATGCAGTGACCGCCAGTCTATGGTTTTAACACTGTTGTCGGAGGACAGTTATCATCAGGCATCTCTTAGGAGTCGCCAGATCTGGTATGCAGGAACCTTAGTGTTTCTGATTCTGATCCTTCTTATGGCGGGAGGTGCATCGGGACATTTTTCGGCTCCGATTGTGCGAAGCCTGAAGGCTGTGCAGCAGACAAAGACGGGAGAAGATGGACAGAATGCCAGAATCCGTTCCGGCATCTCAGAGATTGATGCACTGGTAGCTTTTCTGCAGACCAGAAGTCAGGAACTAAAAACCAGTGAGCTGCCGCCGGAGATTGATGCAATGCTTCAGGAATTCAAAGTCAGGATCGGAAAACTGACACCTGCGGAATTTTTGATTTTTCAGCTGTTTGTTGACGGATGTGATGTACAGACAGCTGCGGAGAGAAGCTATGTCAGCGTGGCAACCGTGCGTAAGCATAACACCAGTATCAACCGAAAACTGGAAGTATCCAACAGGGAAGAACTGATGGTGTATGTGGATCTTTTCCGGCGGTGCGGCCGTCTGGATGAACTAAAAAACAGATGAAAAAGGGAATCCTGTTTGCAGGGTTCCCTTTTACTATATATGGTATATAAAAATAATTAACATCAATATATAGTATGCGAATCGTTGGAAAATTGTGGAAATAGTCAGATATTCCAATGGCTCGCATATATTTTTTATGTAAAAACTGCTATGCTGACAGCAGATCAAAAGAGAAAACAAGTAGTAGAAAGGAGATCTGATTATGGGATTGATTAAAGCTGGTATGGGAGCATTAGGTGGCACACTTGCGGATCAATGGAAAGAGTTTTTCTATTGTGAGTCACTGGGAAAAGACGTATTGGTAACGAAAGGACAGAAACGCATCACAGGACGTTCATCCAATACGAAAGGAAATGACAACATTATTTCCAATGGAAGTGGTATCGCAGTTGCAGACGGACAGTGTATGCTGATCGTAGAGCAGGGCAGGGTCGTTGAGGTCTGTGCTGAGCCGGGAGAATTTACTTACGATACTTCTTCTGAGCCAAGTATCTTTGCAGGAAACCTGGGCGAGAGCATTCTTGAGACCTTTAAAGTAGTCGGCAAGCGTTTTACCTTTGGCGGAGATACCGGAAAGGATCAGCGTGTTTACTACATTAACACAAAGGAGATGGGAGAGATCCTTTATGGAACAGCGACCCCGATTCCGTTCCGCGTAGTGGTGAATGAAGAACTGGGATATAAACTGTCCGTAGACCTTCGCTGTAACGGTAATTTTACGTATCGCATCAGTGATCCGCTTCTGTTTTATACCAATGTCTGCGGAAATGTAGAAAGTGACTATGAAAGTACGGAGATCGCACCTCGCTTAAAGGGAGAACTGATGACGGCTCTGCAGCCGGCACTGGCAACTCTTTCTGCAAAGAAGATTCAGTACTATGAAATTCCGGCCCACACGCTGGAGCTTTCGGATGCGTTGAATGATGTTCTTTCAAAAACCTGGAAGGAAAAACGTGGTATTGAGGTATTTTCTTTCAATATCAATTCCTTAAGCATTCCGGATGATCAGCGTCTGAAGCTGACTGAGTGGGAAGAAAATGCAATGACAACGAATCCGAATACAGCGGCAGCCCGTCTGGTAGGAGGACAGATTGATGCTATGAAAGCAGCAGCAAACAACAATGCAGGAGCGATGACCGGATTCATGGGCATGGGTATGGCTATGAATGCAGGCGGAATGGGCGGCATGAATGCACAGAACCTGTTTGCAATGGGTCAGCAGCAGAATCAGGCTGCAGCACCACAGCCGGCACAGCCGCAGGAGGCAGCACCGAGTGCACCGCAGCCGGCAGCAGATGGATGGAAATGCCAGTGCGGTGCAACCGTTACCGGAAAGTTCTGTCCGGAGTGCGGAGCAAAGAAACCGGAACCGCAGCCGACAGCAGGAAGCTGGACGTGTAAATGCGGAGCAACCGCCACCGGAAAGTTCTGTCCGGAATGTGGTTCACCGAAGCCGGCAGACAGTGACGGATGGACCTGTTCCTGTGGAACGGTGAATAAAGGAAAGTTCTGTCAGAACTGTGGCGCAAAGAAACCGGCGGGAGCACCGTTATACCGTTGTGATAAGTGTGGCTGGGAACCGGAAGATCCGGCACATCCGCCGAAATTCTGTCCGGAGTGTGGCGACCCGTTCGATGATGGAGATATTACAAACTAAAAATGGACTGACAAAAAAGAAGGGAGGATTACAGATGGGATTTTTTGATAAAAAGTATTGTGATGTGTGTGGAGAAAAGATAGGTCTTCTGGGCAACCGGAAGTTAGAGGATGGAAATCTCTGTAAAGATTGTGCAGCAAAGCTTTCCCCGTTTTTCTCTGAGAGGAAATCGTCTACGGTGGAGGAAATCAAACAGCAGCTGGCTTATCGTGAAGAAAACCAGCACCAGATCGCAAGCTTCCGGGCAACCCGTATCATCGGTGATCGGATGAAGGTGATGGTTGATGAGCTGGGAAAACGCTTTGTTGTCACCTCTTCCAGTGATATTTTAAAAGCGAATCCGGATATTATTAACATTTCCGATGTGATCTCCTGCAACCTGGATCTGCAGGTGGATGACACGGAACTGAAGCAGAAGGATGCCCAGGGGAAGGAAGTCAGTTACAATCCGCCGAGATTTTGCTATTCCTATAACTTCTATATTGAGATTTCAGTAAAACATCCGTGGTTCAGCCAGATTCGTTTCCGCCTGAACTCAAGTGATATTGAGATTGTGGATGAATTTACCGGTGCGGGTGCCGGTATGGGCAGAATGATGGGCAGCCGCCGCCAGAGCATGGTACATCCGGAATACAATATGGATTACCGTAAATATCAGCAGATGGCAGATGAAATCGTAGCTGTGCTGAGTGGACAGCCGACAGCAAGAGGTGTGGCAGCAAATGTGGTTAATAATATGGCTGATGGTCAGGGATTCGTTAATTCTATTGTGAATGGCATAGGTGCAGGCGTAGCAGGTGCCGGAATGATGCAGGGTCAGGCAGGAATGCAAAATCCGAACATGATGCAGGGTCAGGCAGGGATGCAGAATCCGAACATGATGCAGGGCCAGGCAGGGATGCAGAATCCGAACATGATGCAGGGCCAGGCAGGGATGCAGAATCCGAACATGATGCAGGGCCAGGCAGGAATGCAGAATCCGAACATGATGCAGGGTCAGGCAGGGATGCAGAATCCGAACATGATGCAGGGTCAGGCAGGAATGCAGAATGGAAGCTGGACCTGCTCCTGCGGTATGACAAACACCGGAAGATTCTGTCAGAACTGTGGTTCTCCGCAGCCTGCAGCACGGAGTTCCCGGTGCTGCAATTGTGGCTGGGAGCCAGCAGATCCGGCCCATCCCCCGAAATTCTGTCCGCAGTGCGGAAGTTTGTTCCAGTAGAGAAAACAGCAGCAAAAGGAGGTGCTGATTTATGAAGAAAAGAAGAATTTTAGCAGTCGTACTTGCAATGATCATGGCATTTGGCCTGGCTGCATGCGGCGGAGGTAATAAACCGGCAGAGACCGATGTTGCTGAGCCTGAAACGAAAGAAACAACAGAAGAAGAAACAAAAAAGGACGAAACAAAAGAGAACGAAACAAAAGAGGACGAAACAAAAGAGGACGAAGCGGAAACGAAAGAGGCTGAGCCGGAAGAACCCCAGGCTAAGATTCCGGAGAATGCCACAGAATTTCTGCTGACAAATCCGAAGATCCAGGCACAGGCAAAGTTCTATCTCCCGAATGAAGCGAAGGAATGGGAAATACAATGCCTGAACAAAAAAGATCCGGTCAATGTACCTCAGAGATATGTGTATAAATCAGAAAATGCAGATGGCACCTCACTGATGATGGATATCCGGCTGACGGCGACAGGTACAGAAAAACTGGCTGAGATGCTGGCAGATGAGGACACGGAGAAGATACAGGTTCAGAATTATCCGGCTTCTTTGGAAACTAAGGACTTCTCCTGGAACTATACCATTGATTTGGGACCGTTTACAGAAGGACTGAATCTGTATGTGTCAGTTTCTTTTGAAACTGGAGGTGAGGAATATGCCAGCATAAAGGAACTGGTGGATACCAGGGATATGTTCCTTGAAACCCTCACAGTGACTACAGATTACGAAGGCAAAGAAGACCGTAGCGGACGCAAATATCAGGGTTCTGGAATGTGTTCTCTTCCGGATACCATCGAATATCATGGAGAAACCGTTGAAATCATCCAGGTTCCGCAGGATTTCCAGGTATACAGTCTGAAAGCAGAAGTATATGATTCAGATCCGATACCGACAAGAGTAGTAGCAACGATCAACAACACGATCAGTAATGCCTATCTGGAAGCGGAAGGGTACGAGGAATGTACAATTGCCGGATATTCCGGAATTATGAAACAGACCTTGTTCTATGGATATGTGAGCAGTTATCTGCGTCTTAAGATCACTGAGAGTACAAATTATGATGTGTATGCGACCACCTATGTGGATGACAGTGTACTGACGGATACAGTGGAAATGGCAGCTGCTGCGAATACCATGAAGAATGATCCGGATACCTATTATCAGAAATCTCTGGATCTGTTGGAGACTCTGTTAAATGAAGCTCAATTCAGAGAACCGGTTGACTCATGGTTTGAATAAATCCAGGAAGAGAGAAGGAAAGGAGGACAGAGTATGGGAAATATTCAGGAATATAAATGTCCATGCTGTGGCGGTGCCATTGTTTTTGACAGCGCCATTCAGAAGATGAAGTGCCCCTGCTGTGACACAGAATTTGAGATGGAGGCGCTTCAGGGATATGATGACGCTTTAAAGCAGCAGGGGCAGGGCGATGATATGACGTGGGATACTGCGGCGGGAAGCGAGTGGCAGGACGGAGAGGAAACGGGACTGCGGACCTATCAGTGTAAATCCTGTGGCGGTGAGATCGTCGGAGATGAAAGTATGGCCGCCTCTTCCTGCCCATACTGTGGCAATCCGATTGTTTTGATGGGGCAGTTTTCGGGAGCCCTTCGCCCGGATTATGTGATTCCGTTTAAGCTGGACAAAAAGGCAGCGAAGGCAGGTCTCATGAAGCATTTGCATGGAAAACGTCTGCTTCCGAAGATTTTTAAAGATCAGAATCATATTGATGAGATCAAAGGAGTATATGTGCCGTTCTGGCTGTTTGACACCAATGTAGATGCCAATATCAGTTATCAGGCGACAAAGGTAAGAGCCTGGAGTGACAGCAAGTATGATTATACAGAGACGCAGTTTTTCATGTTAAACAGAAGCGGAACCATTGGATTTGAGCGGGTGCCGGTAGATGGCTCCAGCAAGATGGAAGACGATCTGATGGAATCGATTGAACCCTTCGATTTTAGCGAAGCGGTTCCATTCCAGACAGCATATCTTGCAGGTTATATGGCTGACAAATATGATGTGTCTGCTGAAGAAAGTATTGAACGCGCCAATATCCGCGTGAAGAAATCAACGGAAGATAATTTCCGTTCCACGGTGAAAGGCTACGACACCGTAACTGTGGAGCAAAGCAGTGTACAGTTTCATGATGGAAGTGCTAAATATGCACTGTATCCGGTATGGATTTTAAATACCACGTGGAATGGAAAGCAGTACCGGTTTGCCATGAATGGGCAGAATGGAAAATTTGTCGGAGACCTTCCTGTGGATAAGAAAGCGGCAAATCGCTGGATGATTCTTTCAACAGCTGCTATTGCAGCAGCGGCTTATGGTATAAGCTGGCTGTTGTGGCTGGCACGTATTTTATAGAAAGGGGGTAAGACAGATGAAAAGGATGCTGAAACAACTTGCATGTATGACAGCAGTTGTGTTTCTGGCTGTATCGTCTTTCCCGGCTGCGGCAATGGCTTCGGAAGGCTTTACGGGAGAGTATGAACGGCTGATAGACATGGCAGATATTCTGACCTATGAGGAAGAGTCGGAGTTACTTGAAACCTTAAATGAGATCAGTGAACGACAGAAAATGGATGTTGTACTGATCACATCGGGAGACATGGATGGGTACAGCGATATTCAGGAGTATGCGGACGATCTTTATGATTACTGTGACTACGGTTATGGAGCAAGCAGGGATGGATTGCTGCTGCTTATCAGTATGGAAGAGCGTGACTGGTATATTTCCACCTGTGGTTATGGAATTACAGCCTTTACAGATGCGGGGATCAGTTATCTTGGCAGTGCGATGAAAGAAGACCTTTCCTCCGGAAATTATGCTTCTGCATTCCGCACCTATGCGTCTGAGTGCAATCAGATGATCACGCGGGCAAGAGAAGGGCATCCATTTTCCAAAAAGGATCTGCCCCATGCCCCGTTGTCACCGCTGGTACTTCCTATCTGCATTGTGATTGGTCTGGTAGGAGCCTTTCTTATAGTGGGGAGTATGAAGTCTCAGCTGAAAACGGTGCGTAAACAGGCCGCTGCAGCGAATTATGTAAGAAAAGGAAGTATGCAGCTTACAGCCCAGCAGGATTTGTTCCTATACAGTAAAGTGGATCAGGTAGAGAAATCGGAAAAGAACAGTTCCGAAAGCAGTACCCATACCTCTTCTTCAGGAACAACCCATGGTGGAGGCGGCGGAAAGTTTTAAGGGCGCTGAAGATTGCGTGGAAAAGGAGGTTACCGCAGAAATAAAATCAGAAAAAAGGAAGATTGGGAAAAATTAGCGGCTATGGATAACCTGGAGGATATGGCCGATAATGAAGTAATTGAAGGGTTTGAAGCGATGGATAAAGATAAATAACGTTTATTTTGCGGAAGCAAGGAATGTTAAAAGGAGAAAGCTTTGAGAAAATTTATTGTCGATACAGATACTGCCTCTGATGATGCTGCGGCGCTTATGATCGCTGCTTTGAGTAAAGAGATTGAACTCCTTGGTGTGACGATTGTGGCTGGAAACGTAGGGCTTAAGCAGGCAGCAGAGAATGCACTGATGACCCTTGAGGTATGTGAAAGTGAAGCACCCGTTTATCTGGGAGCGAAGCGTCCTTTGTTCCGCGAAAGACACGAAACGATCAGTGTCCACGGAAAAGATGGCATGGGTGACTGTGATATTATTCATCCGAAACATTCCCCAGAAAGCAAACGCGCTGTGGAATTTATTTTGGAGCAGGTGGAACGTTATCCGAATGAAGTGGAGCTCATTGCGCTGGGTCCTGCCACGAATATAGCGCTGGCAATTCTGACCGATCGTGAGATCATGTCTAAGGTGAAGCACATCTGGTCCATGGGAACACCGGGATTTGGATTCGGAAATGCAACACCGGTTTCCGAATTCAATGTATTTATTGATGCAGAAGCTTATGCTTTGATGCTGGATCTTGGAATTCCAGTGACGATTGCCGGGTTTGATCTCTGTACTGGCAATATCGGTCTGGATCGTTATGAATTATCCTATCTGGCACACGGTTCCAAACCAGCTCAGTTCCTAGAACGTGCCACTTCCAAGCTGTTGCAGTTCAATCTGGATACTCGAGGAGTACATTTGGTGGATCTTCCGGATGCAATTGCCATGGCGGCTGCAGTATGGACGGAATTTGTTCAGGATAAAGTGGAATGCCATTGTCATTGCTGCACCGAACCGGGGCATGCCTATGGTCAGGTGATCTTTTACCAGAAAGGCCGCACTTATGAGGCGATTCCGGAGATTAGCCGGTTTAATGCACAGGTCATTAAAAAAGTAGATGAAAAGCTGTTCACCGAGCGCTTTATGGATCTGCTGATGGCCAATATACATTAAAAGATTATCGAAAGGAGCGTAGGAAGTTGAAGAGGATTGCAATCAGAATACAGAACAGTCTTCAAGCCGAAGGAGTCCTATCAGCGCTGAAGAAGAATGGCGGTTTTATTCCATACAAACTGTCCACATCTAAGGCGTCGGATACTATTGTAGACTGTAAGGCATTAGAGCCGGATATTCTTCTGATGGCGGTGTCATATTTGCCTGAAGAAACCATAGAAAACTGTCTTGCCATCAGCAGTGCAGTCCGTGCTGAATATCCGAAGTGCAAAATCGTTTTCTTGTGTGATGAAAATTCATTTCCGGAGCTTGCTGAAAAAATAGTATCCGCCAAGCAGGATGAAAAAATCGATGCATTTTTCTACTCTTCAACTGATGGAAAGTATCTGGCGGCGGTTCTTTCTTCTCTTTAGAGCCTGAAAATGGAATCTGGCAACGAGGTGTATCAGAGAAAGAAATAGGACTATAGGACGAAAAAAGATGCGGAATAAGGAGAAAAACTTATGGGATTATTTGGAAAGAAAAAGAAAGATGCAGAGCGTTGCCCGATTTGTGGCAAGGAGATATCCTTTTTTTCGGGGTTAGTAATCGTGGACGGCACCATCTGTGATGACTGTGAGAAAATGGTCAGAGGTCAGTTCAATATCGAAGAATATTATGGGCGTGAGAACTGGAAGCTATCTACCAGCGATCCGTTGAAAGCCATGACAGTCGAAGAACTTAAGGACATGATCAACGAAAAGAAAGCAGAGCAGACGCAGGTAGTGGAAGAAATTGGCGGTGATTACGCAGCGATTGCCAAGGTGGAAAAGACATTTGGCATCGCTCCGAAGGCTACGGATGTGGGACTGAAACGTGCAAAGGCTTTGAAAAATAGAATCGTTGCCACAAGCTATATCATGTCAGGCGAATTCAGTAGAGGCGATGCGGTAACGGTTTCATTTGATGGTGCAGATATGACTACGACGATTCTGGATGTCATCGAATGCAGTTCATCAAGTACATTTGAAACAGCGCTGAATGCCAATTTCGGAAAGCACAAGGCCAAAGAAGGAGTCAGTGCCTGGATCATTCTGGATGTCATGGGCGGAGTTGGCAAAGGTGCCCTGATCAAGAAATAAGCAATTTGCGTGGTTTATCATTTACAGACACATGAGTAAGGAGGTGGTATGTGCATGAAAATTCTGATGGGTGCTGTGATAGTATTATCAATGGCAGCTGTGACAGCCTGTGGTAAAACGCCGGAAGTGGCTGACGAGAAAACCATAGAATCTGTTCATGAAGAACCAGAAACTGCAGATAAGCAGATGACAGTATCAGGGTATAAGAAAACGACAGATAAGCAGATGACAGGATCAGGGCTTAAGGAAACGACAGATGAGCAGATGACAGGATCAGGGCTTAAGGAAACGACGGATGAGCAGATGACAGGATCAGGGCTTAAGGAAACGACGGAATCTGTTAATGAAGAAATTGCAGAAGTTACAGAGATCACGGAATCTGCCGGACAGGGATCTGAAAGAGTGGAAAATCAGTCGGTCTGGAATGGTACATATTACCGTGAAGACGGAGAATATATCACGGTGTACGACACGGATGAGGATTATCTGTTTCTTTCTTACCCAGAGAGTAACTACGAGCATATAACAGATATTCTGCAGTTTACAGATGCAAAAAAAACACAGGCAGTTTCTGCCACCCAGGATATAACAGGAGTGTATACACTTTCGGGAGATGTCCTTTCTGTAGATTTCGGTACATCATATATTCCATTTATGCAGGGGGATTACTACAGGAAAAAAGATGCTTCCTGCTGGATAACAGAAACAGATGGGACGGAAAGATATCTGGATGAAACAGGAAATATTCTGCGTAACTATGTGACTCCGGATGGCTGGTATACGGATGAAAATGGCAGAAAATTGTGGCAGGAAGGGATGCTGCTGGTTACACCAGGGCTTTATGAGTCCATGCCGGCATATTCAGAGAGAGAAGGGTATGAGACCTGGAGTTTCAATATGTATAGTGGAGCAGAAGATTCCGGATTTTTCAACAGTCCGGATGAGCGGCTTGAGGTCGGAACAGTGGATTATACCGTGTATGATCAAGAGATGAATCCCTGTTACACAAAGGAAGAAATGCATGTATATAATTCTCCCGGCGGCTATGTGATAGAGGATGTGTCAGGACAGGAATTTGCCTGGTTTTATCCATCTATTCACTGGAACGATCTGATGATCCAGATGTATGGGACAGAAGCTTATCATATGGTGCGCCTGATAGAAGATTATGCAGACTATGGTGGTTAATACTTTGAAGAAATTATGATTTTTATAATGATATGAGGGGCCGCAAATGGGAAAGAAAAGAAAGACTGGAAAAAAGGAAGGTGTGCTTCTGGTATTACTGGTATTGTTCTGTACATTTCTTACCGGCTGCGACCTCCTGGATATTAAAGACGGTGGGCTGGGAATGACCAATCCGGACTATGTGGAACCGGAAGAAGAATCAACCACGAGCGATCATACGGAGCCCCAGGATTTGGAAGAGTCCCAAAAAGAAGATACGATTTCCCGGCTCACCGAGGCGGGGGATAATTTATATGTAGTATGTAATGGTGCAGACAGTCCGGGACCATTTAAGCTCCGGAATAAACTATCTGCAGGACAGTGTTTCTTGTGGGAACAAAAGCTCTTAACCGGAAGCCGCATACAAAAAGAAGCAGATCCCTGGGCATAAAAACAGGATCAAGGGAGGATAAGGTATGAATCAGGGAAAGATTATGACAATTCACTGTGCCACCTGTGGTGCGCCTGCCCAGTTTGATGTTGTGACACAGAATTACCATTGCCCGAATTGTGGAGGAAATACAGGAACGGAGATTCCGTTAAAAGAGCTTCAGGAATTTCGGAGTCTTACGAGAACCTTGTTGCAACAGGAGCTTCCGGACAGCCGGACGATTGCCTGCGAGTGTCCGAATTGTGGAGCCAGGGTAATTGTAAAAGAACATGAAGTGGCGGAAACCTGTATTTTCTGCCAGTCCAAGGTCCTGCGTTCAGATGTCCAGATGGGAGAAGGATTCCCGGAGATGCTGATTCCTTTCAAGCTGAACCGGAAACAGGCAGAAAAACGGCTGGATGAATGGATCGAACAGAATCATGATAAAAATGAAGCACAGATTTTAAAAGAAAACAAGAAAAACTTAAAGGGGATATATCTTCCTTACGAGCTGATCCGTGGTCCTATCCGTTTCATTGTGTCCAGAGATAATTCCAACAGGCAGTATGAATGTGGAGGATTTCTGGATCATGTGGCAGTCAATGTGACGGATCGGTGCAATAACCTGTTGTTAAATGGAATGGAACCATTTTTGTGGGAAGAACTGGAGCCATTTCAATTTGGATATATCGCAGGACATGCAGCCGAGGTCCCGACTGCGGACGGTGAGGAATTAAGACGTCGTGTGTTTGAAGAGGTGGCAGATGAGTATCGTCCAACCGTGGAACGCACGATGCAGACGACCGGACTGGCTCTTCATCCGGCTTCAGAGGCATTGCTTCGTCTGCCGGCATTTCTTCCGGTTTATTTTATGGATTGCGGAGAAGTACAGGCGGCAGTGAATGGACAGACAGGCAAAGTATCTGTACTGGCAGAAAAAGAAACAAGGACATATCCATGGGTGATTGAACCGCTCCTTGGAACGTTGGCAGTGATGATTTTTATCTTTTTTGTATTTCGGAATTATGGCGGAGTACCTATGGATCCGAAAGAACTGTTTGAACTGGTTGGCATGGCCGGACTGGTAGCAGCACTGATTCTGTTTACGGTGTTCAGTAAGGGAAGAGAGGCCAGAGTCCGAAGAAAGATTCTTAAGAGTATCAGCGAAGAAGAAAAGAAGAAACCAGAAGACTCCATAAAACCGGTGTTCTTTGAAACGATTGGCGGACAGGAACTTCCGGTACAGCTGGGATTCTACTCTGCGGGGCGTATCGTAAAGATTGCGATGATCCTGCTGATGGTGAATGCTTCCACTTGTATACTGGCATGGATCCTCACGGCATTTAAGTGTATTGGTTCCGGCGACTGGACGCTGTTCCAGCAGCTGGATTATAGTTACAACGTCATCTGGTTGTGTCTGGCACTTCCGATTTCAATGGCAGGATTTGCGATGTTTGGACGAATTGAGGTTTATGATTCACCGGTGATCTATCAGCTTCTGGAAAATGGAAAGCGAAAACGCATCCACCAGAAGAGAGAGAACAGGAAAACTTTACGTATGCGTTGGAAGAATGTCAAGGAGACGATGGGAAACTGGGCGTTTCCGTTATTCATTGTATTACCATTGTATGCCATGACGGTTTATATGATCATGAATCCCTGGCCATAAAGTGAACAGAAGAGCAGTGATGTATGATCCGGAAAGAAAGGAGTGGGAAGATGAAAAAAACCCAGAAACCAGGAAAAAATAAAAAAACAAGTGCGATTATCGTGATACTGCTCGGCTTACTTTGTGCTGTCTTTGCAGTGAAATCGTGTGGTACAAAGCGTGCGGCTATGCAGGAAAAAGTGGATGATGTGGTATATGTAGGACAGGGCAGCTATGATCCGGCAAATGATGGAAAGACCGTGATTGTCTGCGGAGAACTGAAGGTTCTGGAACCGGCTTATGATGACGAACTGGGACTTACGATCGATGCTCCCCGCGCCATGCGAAGCGCAAAAAAAATGAAGCTGAAAAAGTGGAATCTCCCGGCAACAGAGGAAAATATGGAATGGAATTCCGATCTGGGCGTGGGCGGGATGGAAATCTTCCAGGGCGCAGCAGATGTGGGAGCTTATCATCTGTCCGAGGAATTTATCGAACAGCTTATGCTGGGAAGAGAATACGAATTTGATGAGGAGACGCTATCTGAGGCAGGACTTGCTATTCTCACAGACCGGAAACACCGCAGTGACAAATTTATCGGAACCCAGCGAATGGGCAGAGGGGTTTTCGAGGAAGGTGATCGGCGTTATCAGTATGCCGTTCCTTTTCAGAGTGATGGGGATATGGTGACGGTAATTGGCATTCAGGAGCAGGGGACTCTGACATATGTAAAAGGGGCGACACCCAATATGCTGAGCGGAGAACTGGATAAAAAGACTGCGCTTAAACAAAGTGGAATGTCTTCCGGTGGAGTGAGTATTTTCTGGGTTGTATTAACAGTTTTGCTGCTGGCGGCAGGCATGCGTATGCTCTTGAAGAAGCGTGACCCAAAAGAAGATGGAAGTGACTTATGAAAAAAGGAAAGAAAGGCCGGATATTGCTGATAGCATTTACTACGTGGGCGGCGTTGCTTGCAGGCTGCGGAAAGTGGTATGGAAATAAGCCGGATACTATTCCTGAAGACACGACGGCAGACGTAGAAAAAGATTACACAAAGACACTTCCGGATATTCAGAAACTGGAGTATTATGTGCATGGAACGATGGTGGAACCGATCTGGAGTATAAGCCTGATCCGGCAGGAGGAAGGAGCGCTCGTACGGGTGGAGCCATGGGATGGGGAAGAAGAGGAGTTTTTTGACTATCCGGTGGATAAAGAGACACTTGATAAAGCACGGACGGTTCTGGAGAACTATAACGTTGCTTCCTGGGCAGGTTTTCGTGGAAGGGATCCCAATGCATTAGATGGCTATACCATGGGATTTCAGGTGGAATTTGTGGATGGAAGCAGGATAGAAGCGTCAGGTGAAAACAGCTTCCCCCAAAATTTCAATGAGGTTTTCTCAGAACTGGATGACCTGACGGTTGAGGCGAAGGACGCATTTTATGAGGAACACTCCTCTTTTTAAGCATGTGCCAGTAAAAAAAATGCAGGGGCTGTAGCAAAATCATCTGTTTTTGATGATATTGCTACAGCCCCGTTAACATGAGGTGCATTAATATAAAATATATTGACAATACTATTGGTATATGATATAAAAATGAAAACCATTGCAATTATTGTATCCACAGCAGGAAAGCAGGTAACATGAACCAAAATCCAAATATAAATTACACCACCGCCCATTACACATACAATGCGCGCAAAGCGAACCTGACCGTCGAAGCTGTCGGAGTTGTCAGGGGAGAGAAGCATTTTCCGGTATTTGCGGATGGTCGGATATTCAAACCACTGACAAAGTCCAAACCGTTTTCGACACCGCTGTTTGCCTATGCAGAGGTGTTCTGGTCAACGGTGATCAATGCGTATTTTGAACCGGCGCCGGTATATCAGCTGGCTTTCTGCGATGGTTATGAGAAAGAGACTGGAAAATATTATGATTATGGGACGGCGGTACCCCTGGTCAATGGCGAGGGAGAGTATCTGTTGAATCTTCTGGAATTTTTCCGGAAATATCCGGATGCTCGGGTAGATATTGACCAGTATGTGAATTATTGTGAGATGTTTTATGATTTCACCGATATTTTTTCTTCGGCTTATTTTCAGCAGCATACGGATATTGCAGAAGCGCTGGCCATGCAGGTGCTTGTGTCGATCCTGAAAGGGGATCAGAATTACCATTATGAAAACGTGGCATTTTTGTGTCAGGAAAATAAGGAAGGAAGCGGCGAAGGATGTGGAGAAGAAATCATCGGACTGGCGCCGATGATCGATCATGAGTTTTCCACATACTACCAGTTCCCGGATCATTATGTGCAGCATAAGCATGCATTTGACGAGCTGTTGCGTTCCATCGGTGGGGCGGATGTGACAGACGGGGAATATGCGTATGTGACGGATGCGAAGGAGCGGGCGCTGATGGAAGCCAGTGCCGTGGCTTTGCATCATAATCTGGTATACATAAAGGAGCATTATCCGGAGGTGACAAAGCATTTTCTGGATAAGTTGTCCGACTTTACATATGATCTGCAGCATCACCGGGAATGGTTTGAATTGCAGAAAAATACGGCATACCCGGATAAGGCCAGTTCCTTTGCATTTCGTATTGGCATGGCCAGGTACAAGGAAAAGGATGAACAAAAAGCGGCTGAGTATGAGAAAACATATGCAGGAAAAGAAAAAAACATTGATTTTTCTGTGGTAAACAGCCAGGCTCTCTATGAGATCGGACAGGTGATCCGGCAACTGCAAGCCGTTTTACAGTAAAATGCAAGAAAGAATACATATCTATGACTACAAAAAGAAAAAGAACAAAATCACGCTATAAGATTGTGCGTTTCTGGAATTCCCTGACTACGCTGGGGAAGGTGCTGGTATCCGTTCCGTTGGTTTTACTTCTGATCCTTCTGGCGGGTGTACTGAACGGTTCCCATACCCGTCAGAATTATGCCCCGACGGTCTATACCTATCTGATCCGGTCCGGCTACACGCCGGAGGGAGCCAGCGGTGCGCTGGGGAATATGGATGTGGAATCTGGCGTTTACCCCTGTATCAGGCAAGGGTGCAAGCCGGAGGACAAGGCATCCCGTTCCTATACGCATGCTGTGGATACGGGCGAAATGTCACGGGAGGATTTTACAAAGGATGCGATCGGGTATGGTCTTATCGGTTTTACCCACTATTCTCTGAAAGAGGTGCTGTACGATACAGCCATAGATTCCGGGCGGAGTATCGGTGATCTGTATGCCCAGCTGGATGCCATGCTTACGCTGATAAAGGAGAAGTATCCGGGGTTGGACACAACGCTGCGGACTTCCCATGATGTACACCAGTGTGCCGTAGAGTTTGCCTACGATCTGGAACGGTCAGCGGCACTGCTTGGTCTGAAAGGGGAAGAGGCGAAGGCGCAGTCAGAGAATGAACGTTATAACCGGGCATTGAAATATCTGGAAAAATTTCAATAAGCAGTATACGATGGTAAAAGATGCATGAAATACTGTACAGAATCTGCAAAAAACAGTCTGTACTGACGATATAAAGTTTCGTCAGTACAGACTGTTTTTTCCTGAAAAAGTATACAGGGCTGATTTTTTATATCTTGCAAATCACGTTAAAAACCAGACCGTTCACGCTCTTTTTTTACCGTTCACGAAGCGAAGTGTTATGATGCATCTATCAAAGAAACGTAAAAAAACCTGTGTTTTTTTGAAAAATACAGGAGAAGAGAGAAAGAGAGGAAAAACAACATATGCTGAAAATCAGCAGACTGACAGTGGAGCATCTGGCGACGGGCTGTGTGACGGACTGTGAGCATCCGCGGGTGTCTTTCCAGCTGGAGAGTGACCGGGAAAATGTCATGCTGGATCATGCAGTGATCCGTATCGGTGACTGGTCTGTAGAGACTAAAGCCCAGATCCTGATCCCATATGAGGGAAAACAGTTGTTGCCGTTTACCACGTATACAGTGCATGTGACGGCTGTGGATAATGCGGGTGAGATGGCAACGGCGGAGACATGCTTTGAGACCGGCCGCATGGGCACTCCGTTTATGGCGGACTGGATCACGGACGGAGAGTATCACTTTACAGAGAAAAAGATTTCTCCAAAGGTCATGACCTTCCGAAAAGATATCACCTGTAAAAAGAAGATAAAGGCAGCCCGGCTGTATGCGACAGCTCTTGGTATCTATGAGCTGACACTGAATGGGGAAAAGGTAGGCGATACCTATTTTGCTCCCGGCTTTACATCCTATAAGCACCAGCTGCAGTACCAGACCTACGATATCACCAGGCAGCTGTCCGACGGAGAAAATGAACTCTGTGCGATTGTTGCAGGTGGCTGGGCGGTCGGATCTTTTACCTATAAAAGAGTCAACAGATACTATGCCGACAGACAGGCGCTTCTGTGCGAGCTTCGACTCACCTACGAGGACGATACGGAAGAAATCATCGGTACGGACGAGAGCTGGGATGTGACACTGGACGGCAGTGTCAGAGAAGCCGAGTTTTACAACGGAGAAGTATACGATGCTACCGTTGATATGCAAAAGATCAGCTGGCATAAGGCAGCCCGGGAGACGGTCAAGCTGCATCCCGAGCTTCTGGCACAGTACGGCGCACCGGTAAAGGCACATGAGGTATTTACTCCGGTTTCTGTGACAAAGGCAAAAAGCGGCGTGCTGATCTATGATTTCGGACAGAATTTTGCTGGTGTGATCTCTGCGAAGATCAGGGGCAAAAAGGGACAGAAGATCACCTTCCGTCATGCAGAGATCCTGATGGATGGCGAACTGTTTACGAAGCCCTTGCGAACAGCAAAGCAGGAAGCGATATACATCTGCCGGGATGGAGAGCAGACATGGTCACCGCGGATGACATATATGGGCTTTCGGTATGTGAGCATGGAGGGCGCCGAGGCCGGTGATGTAGAGCTGACTGCGGTTGCACTGTATTCCGATGTGGAGGATAACGGTGAGTTTTCCTGCTCCAACGAGCTGGTCAACAGACTGCAGAGCAGTATCCGCTGGGGTGCCAAATCGAATTTTGTCGATATTCCGACGGACTGTCCGCAGAGAGATGAGCGTATGGGATGGACAGGGGATATGGCTCTGTTTTCCCCGACGGCGGCTTACAATTTTGACATGAGCCGTTTCCTTGAAAAATGGTTCAAGGATGTCAGAAGCGAGCAGAATAAAGGCGGCGGTATACCGGTCACGGTTCCGCTGGTGGTGGTTCCGGGACAGTGGGAGATTATGATCCCGATGGCTGTCGATCACTGGGGCGATGCCTGTATCCTGGCCCCGTGGGCTGAATATAAAATGCGTGGAGACATTGGCCTGTTACGGACGATGTACCCGACAATGAAGCGCTACATGAAGGCATGCAAATTCTGGGCCGGACTTGGTTCTGTGGGCAGGCATAAATATATATGGAAGCTTCTGCACCATTACGGTGACTGGTGTGCGCCGGGCATCGGACTTTGGGCCTGGATGGGCCGCGGCAAGTGGACAGCCACAGCCTGTATGTCCCATTCCAGTAAAATTTTATCGCAGATCGCAGAGATCCTGGGTGAGACAGAGGACGCTGCTTATTATAAAGATCTGAGCGAAAAGACAGCAGATGCTTACAGAGAGATCCTGATGGACAGGGACTGCAAGGTAAAAAACGAATTCCAGACCGGGTATGTACTGCCGTTATACTACGGTATGCTCTCAGAAGAAGATAAAAAGACGACAGCAGCCCATCTGGCAAGGATCGTCAGAGAAAACGACTATCATATCGCTACCGGATTCCCGGGAACGCCGTATATCCTGTTTGCGCTGGCAGACAATGGGTATGAGGAGGATGCATTTAAGATGCTGATGACCGATACATGTCCGTCCTGGCTGTATGAGATGAAGGTCGGCGGAACGACAATCTGGGAGCGCTGGGATGCCTTAAGAGAAGACGGTACCTGCAATACCGGTGACGATGACGGTACCGGCGGCATGGTTTCCTTTAACCATTTCTCCTACGGCGCGGTCGGTGATTTCCTGTACAGAAGGATCGCAGGTATCGAGACATTAAGCGGCGGTGGCAAAGAGATCAGGATCGCACCGCTTGTCGGCGGCGGCCTGACGCAGGCCCGTGGTGCTGTACGCACCGCTTACGGTACGGTTGTCAGTGCATGGGAGATCAGAGAGGGACGGTTTACCCTCCATGTGGAGATTCCCTGTGGCGTGACGGCAACCGTCAGTCTTCCGGATGGAGAAGAAAAAATGCTCGGAAGTGGCGCATATTCGTTTGCAACGGAAATGCCCGCTTAAATATAGAAGAAAGAGGAAAGAAACATGGAGAAAAAAAGCTTTTTTGACAATCCACTGTTCAGAACGAAGATTACTTCTGCGAACGTGAAGCCAAAAGAAATGCTCCTTGGCTACTTCATTGCCCCGTTTTGCGCATTGATCTCCAATGCTATTTTCGGGTCTTATCTGAACAGATATTATTCGGATGTCCTGGGATGGACAGATACGGCAAAATTCGGTATTTTCTCGGCAATCCTGCCGATGATCTCCGTTATTTTTGTCATCATCGGAAATCTGGTCGTGGGACATCTGATGGACAATACGAGAACCTCACAGGGTAAGGCAAGACCGTTTATGCTTTTGTCTGCCCCGCTGGTTACCGTAGCGGTCGCGCTGCTGTTTCTGACACCGGAGAGTGCCAGCCCAGCTGTACAGATGGCATGGATCGCGATCTCCTATAACCTGTACTATGCGGTAGCGTATCCGTTTTACTATACGGCACACAGCTCCCTGGTTTCTCTGTCCACGAGAAATTCCAACCACAGAGGTATGCTGGCGACATTTTCCAATGCCTCCGGTGTGGCAGCTGTCGGTGTCGGTGCGAGCATCCTTGTGCCGATCCTGTTACAGAGCTTCCTTTTTGTGGACCATGACGGTGTGATCGATACCACAGCAAGCTATAATAACTGGCGTATCGTGATGATCGTGCTGTGTGTTGTGACATTCTTTGCCATCCTTCTGGAGTACTTCTTCACGAGAGAGCGTATCACAGAAGAGAATATGAAGCTGAATATCAGGGAAGAAAAGCTGCCGATGAACCGCCAGGTCAAGGCGTGTGTATCCAATGCCTACTGGTGGATTATCATCCTGTACTTCCTTTTGTTCCAGTTTGGCGGTCTGGTTAAGAATGGTTCCATGAGCTACTATGCCAGATGGATGTTTGACGGTATCAGTACCGAGGCAGCTGCAGGTACGGCCATGGGTACGCTGGGTCTGATCGGTGGACTGCCGACAGCCATCGGTATGGTCATTGCCTGGCCGATCGCTGACAAGCTGGGCAAGCAGAGAGCCGTCACCATCGGTCTTGGTATTTCCGTTGTCGGCGGACTGGTCAGCTTCTTAAATGTACACAGCTTCGCTATTGTATGCGCGGGTGTTATCTTAAAGGGTATCGGCTCCATTCCGGCGATGTACGTGACACTGGCTCTGCTGTCCGATGTACTGGATCATCTGGAGGCAAAGAACGGCTTCAGAAGTGACGGCTTTACGATGTCCGTCTATGGTGCGATCATGGTCGGTATGACCGGGCTTGGTAACGGTATTATCAATGCACTTTTGACTGCAGCAGGTTACGATGCCACGGCTGCCGTACAAAACGGCAGTGTCCAGAACATGCTGACACTGTGCTACCTTGGCATCGAGCTGATCTGTTATGCCGTTATCGTAGTACTGATGTGCTTCCTTAAAGTAGAAAAACATATCAAAGAGGATCAGGAAACGATCCTGGAGAATCAGAAAGCAGCTGTAATTGCTGCCGGTGGCGAATGGGTCGAGCCGGCCGAGAGACTGCGTATGGAGCAGGAGGAGGCCGAGCGTCAGGCAGAGGAAGCCAGAAAAGAAGAGCTGAAAGCCTACTGTCAGAAGAAAGGTCTGGATTTTTCCGCAGAAGAAGCAAAGTACCAGAACAAGCTGGCGGAAAAGAAAGCCAAAGCCGAAGCAAAGGCTGCAAAAAAGAAAAAATAAAAAGGGAATAACATGGCATTTTGCTGACATGCGGACAATGCAAAATGTTTGTTATAGATATTTTTCCACAGGAGGAAATTATGAAAGAGAAGAAGACAAAACGCCGTGTATGGCGTGGCCTGGCTACTACAGGTACATCATTACTTGCCCTGTCTTTATCTGCTGCAATGGTCATCGATACCTTCCGTACAGATATTGACAAGTTCCTGGGAACGCAGAGTACACAGATGGTAACAGACAATCAGACAGCGGAGGATTACACCTACAAATCTGATTACACCAGTACAACAGAGTTGCTGGATGCCATCGAGGATCTGGGTGAGCGCATGAGTGAAGAAGGTACTGTCCTTCTGAAAAATGATGGTGCGCTGCCGCTTTCCGCAGATGAGAAGCAGAAGGTGACATTCCTTGGCTTTTCCAGCTATTTCCCGATCCAGGGCGGTGACTTTGGAAGTACACTGTCTGAGAACGAGGGAACAGATGCGGATACCGTAGATATGGTAGAGGCTTTTGAGGCAAAGGGCTATACCCTGAATCCGATCGTGAAAGAGATGTACACCAGCATGAAAGAAGAGTTCAAATCTGAAGCTGTTCTTCCGTGGGGTGTAACTACATACTATCGTGCCACATCTCCGGCCATCGGCGGAACCTTTACCAGTCTGGAGCCGACACAGGACAGACTGAACGAAGTTGAGCCGACCTGGAAAGACAGCATGAACGATTACAATGTCATGGTTGTGACGATTGGTCGTGCCGCAGGTGAGAATACAAACTACACCCCGGGTAAAGAGGGTGTGAATCCGGATCAGGATCTGAATCAGGAAGATCCGCTGGGCCTGTCTGATACAGAGCGTGCGACCATCGACGCTGCTGTAAAGGCAAAAGAGACAAACGGTGGTAAGGTTGTTGTCCTTCTGAACAATGCCAGCGCCATGGAAATTGATGAGATCAAGAACAATGACGGCGTAGATGCCCTTCTGGAAGTCGGTATTCCGGGTGGATATGGTTTCTACGGTGTGGCTGATGTGTTAAGCGGCGATGCCAATCCGTCCGGACATCTGGCAGATACCTATGCTGTAGACAACTCTGCATCTCCGGCTGCCCAGAACTACGGTGATTATGAGTGGACAAATGAGGATTCTGCATACTCCATCAACTCTGAGATCGTAGAGGCAGAGAGCATTTACACCGGTTACAAATATTATGAGACACGTTATGCTGACGTTGTTCTGGGTCAGGGCAATGCCGCCGACAGCGTAGGAAGCTCCAATGGTGGAGCATGGGCTTATGACAGTGAGGTTTCCTATCCGTTTGGTTACGGACTTTCCTATACTACATTCTC
The DNA here is from genome assembly GCA_934394565.1 of uncultured Lachnospiraceae bacterium. Taxonomy (GTDB): domain Bacteria; phylum Bacillota; class Clostridia; order Lachnospirales; family Lachnospiraceae; genus UBA11957. Next base: position 46,224 of record CAKRQV010000013.1, on the reverse strand, counting down.
CCAGACTCTGGACAGTTTAAATGTTGATCTGGCTGCAAAGACAGTAACAGCCCAGGTAACCGTTACCAATACAGGCGATGTTGCCGGTAAAGATGTCGTACAGCTGTACGCATCCGTACCGTACACAGATTACGACAGAGAGCATCTGGTAGAAAAAGCTGCCGTACAGCTTCTGGACTATGAAAAGACAGAAGAACTGCAGCCGGGTGAGTCTGTACAGATCACCGTAACAGCCGATGCACAGGATATGGCCAGCTGGGACAGCACAGCTGCTAATGCAGCAGGAACCACAGGTAACTACATGCTGGATGCCGGTGATTACTACTTCACCATCGGTAACGGTTCCCATGAAGCAGTCAACAACGTACTGGCTGCACAGGGCTATAATGAGTCCAATGGTATGACAGCTGCAGGTAATGCAGCCAACGTACAGACATGGAACCTTGCAGAGATGGATACCACAACATTTGCAGAGACTCTGAGCGGAACAGCTGTAGAGAACCAGCTGCAGGATATGGATCTGAATACCTATATGCCGGGTACGGTAACCTATCTGACCAGAAACGACTGGAGCGGTACATTCCCGAAAACCTACAAAGATCTGACAGCTACCGATGAGATGGTACAGATCATGCAGAATGATATCTATGAGATCACAGAAAATGGTGATCCGTCCTCTGTCACCTTCGGTGCAGACAACGGCCTGACACTGGCAGATCTGAAGGGTGTAACCGATATCAACGATGAGAGATGGTCCGAGCTGATGGATCAGCTGAATCTGGAGGATGCCATGATCCGTGTCGGCTTTGGTGGTACAAGTACAAAACCGATCGCTTCGATTTCTTCTCCGGAAGCTGTACAGAACGATGGTCCGAACGGTATCAACTCCTACCCGCTGGGACAGTATGCCAATACAGATACAAGCTCCGCCGATCCTTGTGCGATCGATCCGGGTGACAAGAACTTAAGCTATAAATTCGGAACAATGGCCAACGAGCCGGTCATTGCCCAGACCTTCAGCAAACAGCTGGCTGCTGAGTACGGTCAGGTCATCGGTAACTACTCTCTGTGGTCCAACCTGACGATCTTCTGGGGTGCTGGTACAAACCTGCACCGTACACCGTATAATGCACGTAACCATGAGTATTATTCCGAGGATGCTGTCCTGACAGCATATCAGGCTTCCAACTACATTGCAGAAGCTATGAAATACGGTGTTCTGCTGGCGCCGAAGCATCTGGCTTTCAATGATACCGAGATCAACCGTTCCGGTATCGCTACATTTATGACCGAGCAGAAGGCACGTGAGAATGAGCTGCGCGGTACACAGGCTTCCATCGAGGATGCGAAAGCCCTGGCTGTTATGACAACCTTCAACCGTATCGGCTGCACGGCAGGTAACGCACATTACGGTCTGCTGATGAACATTCTCCGTAAAGAGTGGGGATTCAAGGGACTGATCAGTGAGGACTTTATCCAGGATGCCAACTATGCGGTTCTGAAAGAAGCTGCCCACAATGGTGTGACCATGACCTGTAATACAGGTGACAGCACCATGGCCGCTGTAAGCGCCAAATGGGACTACTGGACACTGGAAAATGTATGCAGGGATGCCCAGCTGATGCAGGATCTGAAAAATGATATGCTGTGGCAGAACTACGCACTGGCAAATTCCAATGCGATGGATGGTTTAAACTCCACATCCCGTATCGAAAAAGTAAGAACATGGTACGACAATGCCCTGACAGGTGTCGAGATCGCCTTTGCCCTGCTGACACTGGCTGCGATCGCCATGTATCTTAAAGGCACAAAGAAGAAAGAAAACTAAGGAGGCAGAAAAAGATGAGTTTTATCAAAAAACAATCCGCAGGATTTTATTTTACAGCTCTGTCCGTGATCGCTGCCGTTGTGGGCATGATCTTCTATCTGATCAACTGCAATACGGATTATTTCAGTAACCTCGGTGTGAATGCAGTGATCGTGGGATGCCTGGTGGTGGCTATCCTTCTGGAACTGGTATATATTGTCGGATGCAACAAGGTCGGTGCAGGTCTTTTCGTTGATGTACTGCCGCTTATCAGTGCCGCACTGTACATGGTGGCTTTGGTACAGTTTATCGCTGCACGTGTCAACAGTATCGCAACGATCCTTTCCTTTGAAAAAAATGCACAGACCATGAGTGACCTGTCCAGTGCGATCGTTGGTATGGTATGCTGCCTGGTGGCTATTTTGCTCCACATCATTGCATCCTTCTTAAAGGTAGCAAAGAGCGAAGAATAAGACACAAACAGATCCGAAAGTCTGTCCGTGTACAGCACTTTGGGTGATAAAAAGTCTGTCTGCGGGCGGTTTCCCTTAACCGGGAGACCGCCCGTTTGTGTTATCTGGCAGAGCCTGTACAGCTTTGGAGATGTTTTCCCGGGCCGGCAGGAATGACTTGACAGAACCGGATTCTTTCTCTAATCTTAAGGGTACACAAGAAAAACCGGGAGGTGAGTCAAATGCTCCATATTGCAGTGGTGGAGGATGATAAAACATATGCTGCACAGCTCAAAGAGTATCTGACAAAGTATGGAAATGAGACCGGACATAAGCTGAGTGTCACATGGTTTCAGGACGGCGAAGATATCGTGACGGATTATACGGCGGATTTTGATATTATCCTGATGGATGTGGAAATGACATTTATGGACGGTATGACAGCGGCGGAAAAGATCCGGGAAAAGGACAGCGAGGTTGTCATCATCTTTATTACCAATATGCCCCAGTATGCAATCCAGGGATACCGGGTGGATGCGCTGGATTATGTGCTCAAACCGATTTCATATTTTGCGTTTTCCCAGCGGATCGACAGGGCTCTGACCCGGGTAAAAAAGAAAGAGACAAAGTATATAACCATTGCCTTAAAGGGAGGGAAAAAGAAGCTGGATGTGGACAATATCTGCTATGTGGAGGTGCGGGATCACGATCTGATCTATCATGCGACCAGTGGTGAAGTGATCACAAAAGGATCCATGAAAGAGCTTAAGGAACAGCTGAAGGAGACAAAGTTTTTCCAGTGTAATCGCTGTTATCTGGTCAATCTGGAATATGTGGAAGCGTTTCAGGGCAGTGATGTGACGGTGGCATCTGATGTGATCCAGGTGAGCCGTTCCCGGAAAAAGGAATTTCTGGATGCGATGAACGATTACATGAATGAGGTGGGAAAATAATGAGCACGACGGTTATCAATACGCCGGGATATTACTATTCCATCGCTTATTTTCTGGCGGCATTTCTGGTGACTGGGACCAGCCGGACAAGAGAAAACTTAAAAAACTGGCAGCGATGGCTGCTGTCTGTGTTCTTTGGCGGGATGCTGATCGGTTTTATGGAGGTGACAGACGGCATACGGCAGATCTTTTTTATCCCGTGTATGGCGGTTGCCATTTCTCTGTTGCTTTTGTATATCTATTGCAGCTGTGATTTCGGACTGGGACAGGCCGGTTATTACTGTGCAAGAGCCTTTGTCGGCGGGGAATTTGCCGCCTCCCTTTGCTGGCAGATCCATTTTTATTTCCGGACGATGCATGTGGCGCTTCCGGCATGGGCAGGATGGAAATGGATCGGTATGGCGGTGACGTATGCAATCATCTTTGCCATCATGTATCTGGTGGAAAAGCACCTGCAGAGTGAAACGGAGCAGATCAGTGTCAATAAAAGAGAGCTTCTGACGGTGATTATTATTACGCTGGCAGTGTTTGGCATGAGTAATATCAGCTATCTGGATCCAAATACGCTGTTCAGCAGCCGTTTTGCAGGGGAGATGTTTGCCATCCGTACATTGGTGGATTTCAGTGGTCTGGCTGTCCTGTATGCGTACCATATACAGGTGAGCGAGCTGCAGATGAAGTTTGAGGTGAACACGCTGCAGAATATTCTGGAGATGCAGTATAAGAATTATCAGCTTTCCCAGGAAAATATTGAGCTGATCAATCAGAAATACCATGATCTCAAGCATCAGATCACGCTGTTAAAGATGGAAGCGAATACGGAGAAATCGACGCAGTATCTGGAGCAGATGGAAAAGGAGATCCGTTCGTATGAGGCGCAGAATAAGACGGGCAACAAGGTGCTTGATGCGGTGCTGATGACGAAGAGTCTGTACTGTCAGAGTAAGGGGATCGGGCTGACGTGTGTGGCGGACGGTTCGCTGCTGGATGGTATGGCGGAGATGGATATCAGTGCGTTGTTTGGAAATATGCTGGATAATGCGATCGAGAGTGTGGAGAAGATCGAGGCACCGGAGAAGCGGCTGATCCATGTTTCGGTGGCGGAGCAGAAGTCGTTTCTCCGGATCCGTGTGGAGAATTACTGTGAAGAGGAGATCGTGTTTAAGGACGGGATGCCGCAGACAACAAAGAAGGATAAGCGGTTTCACGGATTTGGGATGAAGAGTATCCGGAGTACGGTGGAGAAGTATGGGGGATCGGTGACTGCGGGGGTGCGCAATCACTGGTTTGAGCTGAGAATATTGATTCCGATGGAGAATGTGAAGGAAGAATAGGTTATGAGGGACGGATGCCCGCAGATACTCGCCCTGGGCAAGTATCTGCGGGCATCCTGTTTTTGGGAGGATTTAGTTTGTCAGGGTTACGGTGGTTTCGCCGGTCAGGGTGCCGTCGGTGACGGACAGGTGGATATCCTGACTGCCGTCGGCCTGGACGATGGCGAGGGCTTCGCCCCAGTAGGTGTCGGTGTGGTTGGAGCAGTAGCCGATGGCGTTGTAGGGGCAGGCATTGCCAAGCCCGAGGAGTTTTCCGCCGGTGACGGTGACTTTTAAGATGCCACGCTTCAGAGGCTTTACTTCGCCGGCAGGATCAGTGTACTGCAGGCGGATGAAAGCAAGATGGCCTTTTTCCACGCCAGACTCTTCCGGGATGGCACGGAGCACGGTTTCGTCTGTGGCGGTGTGCAGGGTGCTGCGGGAGAGTTCGTTGCCGTTTTCGTCGAAGGCTCGTGCCTCGAGGGTGCCGGGGTGGTAGGGGGCCTTAAACTGGGTGCGGCAGGCGTTTTTCAGACGGTTGCTGCCGATCTTTTTACCGTTGAGATAAAGGTCGATTCTGGCGGCACGGGCGTAGACTTCGATATCGGCTTTGTTTCCTTCACAGCCTTCCCAGGTCCAGCTTTCGATGGCGTTGGTCATTTTCCAGGCGGAGGGGGAATGTTTGTCTCCGGTGTGATTGACAGGGCGCACGGCAATCACAGGGCTGGCAGTCAGTTCGAAGGCTACTTTGGTGTAGGCAGCTTCGGCGAGTGATTTGCCGGTGAGATCGATGCGGCCACTGCCGGCGGTGATCCAGCCGGGACCGTGGTCAAATTCAGGGGCATAATCTTTGTATTCCCAGGAGCCGACGCCGACTTCACCGAGGTAATCCATACCGGCCCAGACGAAATCACCGACGATACGGGGATTTTCTTTGGCCATTTCCCAGAAGGTGTAGGCATCGTCGCAGAAGGTTTCGCTGCCAAGGATGAGGCGGTCAGGGTATTTTTTCAGGTCGTGGAGGTAGCGTTTGATACCATAGTTGTAACCGGCAATATCCATATTGGCGAAAGCACCTCTGGTCCTGACATCACAGCCGTAGAAGGTAGCGCCTGTTTTCATAAAACCACTGCCCATCAGGCCGGCAAGATCGTTGAAAAACTGGCTGCCGACGGCTTTTTTCTTCTTTCCTTTGCTTTTCCCGGCGTTTTCAGCTTCTTTTTTTGCTTTTTTATCACTGTAAACACCAAAGCCGATGGAGCTTAAGAAGTTAAAGAAAATGTTGATACCGCAGGAAACAGGGCGGGTAGCATCGAGGGAATGCAGGTACTTTGTCATGTCTCTTGTGAGGAGGATGCCTTTTTTCTGGGCTGTTTCGGATACTTCGTTTCCGGTGGAATACATGATCACGGATGGGTGGTTATAATCTTTTTCCACCATATCTTTCAGATCCTGCTGCCACCAGTCGTTGAAATAGTTGACATAGTCGTGTTCTGTCTTGTGGATATACCAGACATCGACAAATTCATCCATGACCAGCATACCCAGACGGTCGCAGGCCTCCAGCAGTGCCTTGGAACACGGATTGTGGGCGGAGCGGATAGCATTGTAGCCGTTTTCTTTGAGAATACGGATCTTTCGTTCTTCGGCGTCAGGATAGCAGCAGGCACCGAGGATACCGTTGTCATGATGGATGCAGGCTCCGCGCAGGATTACGTGCTCGCCGTTGATGGAGATCCCATTTTTGGTATCCCACTGCAGAGTGCGGATACCAAAGGTAAGATTTTCGACATCTGTGACCAGTGTGTCTGCCTTTGCAGTATTGACGGCTCTGGCATCAGCGGTAAAGCTGACGGTCATGTGATAGAGATTCGGTGTATCCGGTGTCCAGAGTGCAGCATCCGGGATGGTGATCTGGGTGGTCAGCTGTCCCGGTGTGTAGACCGTGACAGGGGCACAGGCCGGTTTCTGTCCGGGAGCAGAAAAAATCTCCAGTGTCAGTTCACCGGGAGCTGTAGTCGCAATCTCAGCTTCGATCACGGCCGGCGATGTGCTGATGGTACGTATGCGCACACCATTTGGTTTGATATGCTGTGGGGCAGCCACATACATCCATACCGGCCGGTATATACCTGCACCGGAATACCAGCGGCTGTTAGGCTGGTCTGCATTGTGGGCGATGACACGGATCCGGTTGCTTTTTCCATATACCAGATGTGTGGTGGCATCCACATAAAAGTTGGTATAGCCGTAGGGACGATAAGCCACTTTTTCCCCGTTCAGCCAGACTTCGGCATTGTGATAGACACCCTCAAATTCAAAACGGATCTCCTGTCCCTGGGCGCTTTTGGGCACGTCAAATTCTTTTTCATAGATATAGTCATAGCCTTCAAACCATCCGGTATTGATACCCCCGGCACTGTCAGCGGTTCTCTTTTCAGAGAGCATGGCATCGTGCGGAAGTGTAACGGCTGTTTTTAACTCTTCTTCGCCGGCTCTGTGGTAGGTCCAGCCAGTGTTAAATGCTGTTTTCTGCATGTGTGATCCCTTTCTGTCGGTCAGTTTTTTACCGTACCTTAAAAATTCCTTTTTTGATGCAGACAGCATACCATATCCAGGTGCTGTCAGGTGCTGTTCTGCGTGAATGGTTGCTTTTCTGACGCAAAAAAAGCGGTTCTTTTTTGCAGGAATTTTTATGTGCTGCAATGCAAAATCCTGCGAAATTATGAATATTGCCGGCAAAATGTCGAACTATTGAACTGATACAGAGGGTGTGCTAAAATATGTGCCATATGACGTAAAAAATGTTCGAAACAATCAACAAAAATTTCAGGGATGGTGAGCTTGCCGATCAGTCCGTCGGAAGTACCGACCGGGAGGAACTGCCGGCCAATATCGCACAGATACTGTATCGGCAGGAAAAATCGGGAAAAACTACAGAGAAGATCATAAAAAAACAAGGAGAAGACAGCTATGGGAAAAGTTCGTCTGAATGAAGACAGTGAGGTCGTTGCAACTGTAAAAGAGGGTTTAAAGCGTACAGGAGGGTATTGCCCCTGCCGTCTGGAACGGAAACCGGAATACAAATGTATCTGTGAAGAGTTCAAGGCACAGATCCAGGATCCGGATTTTGAAGGGTACTGCCATTGCCGGTTGTATTATAAAGAAAAATAAGCAGACACAGTGAATACTGTGTGACAGAGCTTCGCTTTGCAGAGTATGGACAGAGCCTGTAACGGATAAAAAATTAATCCAGATTAAGATGAGTTATAAAATCTCATAAGTAAAAACGATGAGTGAAACAGAGAATGGCTCTGTCTTTTCCAGACAGTATATGTTATACTCGACACATTCGCTGTAAGCGTATAAAAAAGAAAGGCCATACATGAAACAGACTATAAAATGCACCATAAATGCCGGTCGTCTGTGGCGGCATATCGAAGAACTTGGCTGCATCGGCAGAAATGCAGACGGCAGCATAACACGGTTTCCATTTACGGAAGAGGATCTGGCGGCGCAGACGCTGATCAGCCGGTATATGGAAGAGGCCGGTCTTAGCGTAGAGACAGATGCCGCCGGAAATCTGATCGGCAGGTGGACAGATCCGGGATGTAAAAATAATCCTCCGGTACTGACAGGCTCCCATTATGACACGGTGTTAGACGGTGGCAGGTTTGACGGTACACTGGGGGTGCTGGGGGCGATCGAGGCGGTTCAGACGATGAAAGAGGCAGGCATCCGTCCGGCTTATCCGATCTGTGTGATTGGCTTCAAGGACGAAGAAGGCAACCGTTTCGGCTATGGTATGATCGGCAGCAAGTCAATCTGTGGGATTGTCAGTGAAGAGGGACTGGATTCAGAGGATCAGGACGGTGTTTCCCTGAGACAGGCGATGACAGCTTATGGATTGCAGCCGGAACAGGTACAGACCTGTCGGATTGCTCCTGTCAAAGCCATGCTGGAGCTGCACATCGAGCAGGGGAAGGTGCTGGAAAATCGTCGGAAACAGATCGGCATCGTGGACGGTATTGCCGGACTGGTGCGGTATCGCATCGTGATCCATGGCGAGAGCGGTCATGCGGGGGCAACACCGATGACAGAACGCAAAGATCCGGTCGTGGCAATGAGCAAGTGGATTCTGAAAGTAACACAGCTGGCAAAAGAAAAACCATCCTGTGTGGCTACTGTGGGAAGTATACAGACATTTCCCGGTACCTGCAATATTATAGCTGACAGAGTAGAATTTACGTTGGATCTTAGAAGTATCCATGAACAGGATATCTGTGAGATCATGCAGACAATGGAAGCTGAAAATGAATGGCTGGAGCAGACAGAAGGTGTCTGCGTCAGTCAACATTTGGAACAGAAACTTTCACCGGTATTATGCGATATGACACTCAAAGAACAGTTACAGAAGATCTGTGAGACAGGAGAATATTCCTACATGTATCTGATGAGCGGAGCCGGACACGACAGTATGAATTTTAAAGATGTCTGCCCGCTAGGCATGATCTTCGTCCCGTCAGAGGGTGGCTATTCCCACAGAAAGGAAGAGTTCACCGGCAAAGCAGACTGTGCCGCAGGGGCACAGGTGCTGATGGAGGTATTAATACAGCAAAGCTGTACTTAATATAAAATATATATAGAAGAAAATGCCCTGTGGCAAGTCTTCTGTATATAAAAAACCTGAAGAGGAGAGAATTATGAAAGAAAAACTCAGTGCGTTTTTTAAATTTAAAGAGCGCGGAACAAATTTCAAGGTAGAGACCATTGCCGGTATCACGACCTTTATGACTATGGCGTATATCCTGGTCGTACAGCCGAGTCTGATGGTTGGTTCTGAAGCTACTGTCACAGACATCAATGGTGTTGTGATCAGCAAAGAAGCCATCGTCGTTACCTGTGCGCTTGTCAGCGGCCTGATCACATTACTGATGGCCTTATATGCGAACCTGCCGTTTGCTCTGGCTACCGGTATGGGAAGTAATGCAATGTTTGGTTCCATGCTGACAAATGGTCAGATTTCCTTCGGCGGTATCATGTCCATGACGTTGATTTCCGGTAGTATTTTCCTGCTGCTGACAATCTTCGGTGTGCGTGACCTGATCGTAAAGACAATCCCGAAGAACCTGAAAATTGCGATCGGAACTGCCATTGGTTTCTATATCGCTTATCTTGGCTTCAAAAACAGTGGTATTGGTACCTATGTCAGCGGCATTTCCAAAGGTGATTTTACAGATCCGGCTGTATTTCTGGCTATTTTCGGTCTGATTCTGATCGCTGCCCTGACAGCACATCACGTGACAGGTGCAATCCTGATCGGTATCGTTGTTGTTACGATCCTTGGTATTCCGTTTGGTGTTACCACAGTGCCGACATCTCTGGCAAAAGTTCCGGATGTCAGCGGACTGGGCAATGTTATGCTGCAGTTTGACTGGAAAGCCGTTTTACATTTTTCAGCCGTACCGCTGATTTTTACAGCCTTCTGTGGTGACTTCTTCTCTACACTGGGTACTGTTCTTGGTGTAGGTGCAAAGGCCGGTATGTTGGATGAAAACGGAAATCTGCCGGATATCCAGAAACCGTTCCTCGTAGATGCCATCGGTACCTGCGTCGGTGCATGTACCGGTAATACGGTTATCACAACATTTGTCGAGTCCAGTGCCGGTGTTGAGGCAGGCGGCCGTACAGGTTTTGCCAGTGTGGTTACAGCCGTTATCTTCGGTCTGATGGTTTTCTTTTCCCCGATGGTACTGATGATCCCGAACGCTGCTACAGGTCCGGCTCTGATGTTTGTCGGTTTCCTGATGATCCAGGGTATCAAAGATATCGATTTCTCTGATTTCACAGAAGCTTTCGGACCGTTTATCATGATCATGTTCACCATCTTCATCGGTTCTATCGCAGGCGGCATCTCCGCAGGTATCATTGCCTACGTTGCGATCAAAGTACTGGCTGGTAAATACAAAGAGGTACATCCGTTCCTGTACATCCTTTGCATTCCGCTGATCCTGTACTTTATTTCATAAGAAATATAGGTAAGAACATCTGAATTCGCTGCAGTTTTTATGGAAAACTGCAGCGGTATTCTTTATAATGAAAAAAAGATATACGAAAGGGGATTTTTACTATGAAAATTCAGCCGTCCAACAAAAGAGCACTGTTAAAGGCAGCTCTTGGCACCATTGAAAGCGATATGGTCATTACCAATGTACAGCTGGTCAATGTGATCACCGGTGAGATCTATCCGGCCGATGTCTTTGTCTATGACGGGATGATCGCCCACGTAGAGTACAAGGAGCCAGGCAAAGAGCTTTCCAAAGCAAAACAGGTTGTCGATGGTGAGGGAAGATATCTGATCCCGGGCTTTATTGATGCCCATGAGCATATCGAAAGCTCCATGATGACACCACGTAATTTTGCCAAAGGTGTGATTCCGAACGGTACAACGACGGTTATTACAGATCCACACGAGATTGCCAATGTCTGCGGGCTGGAGGGTGTACGCTATATGCATGAGTCCAGTGAAGGACTGCCGATGCGTCAGCTGATCGATATCCCGAGCTGTGTGCCGGCTGTACCGGGGCTGGAAAATGCAGGTGCAGAGTTCCTGGTAAAGGAGATTGAGGAGCTGTCCTCTCTGGAGCGTGTGATCGGTCTGGCCGAAGTCATGGACTTTCTCGCTGTCATCAACGGTGAGGACCGTATGATGGATATCATCGACTTTATGGATAAAAAGGGTCTGTATCTGCAGGGCCACGCACCGTATGTATCCGGCAGAATGCTGTCTGCCTATCTTTGTGGAGGACCGAATACCTGTCACGAAACCAGAGACAGTGACGAGGCTCTGGAAAAGATCAGAAACGGCATGTTTGTAGACGCCAGAGATTCCTCTATTACAAAGAACGTAAAAGAGGTTTATGAGGGCGTAAAGGGTATCAAATTCTTTGACCATCTGTGCTTCTGTACCGATGACCGTGAAGCAGATGATATTCTGCATGTAGGTCATCTCAATGATGTTGTCCGCGCGGCTATTTCCTATGGCATGGATCCGGTGACAGCCATCAAGAGTGCAACCTACAATACAGCCAGAGAGATCCATATCGAGAATCTGGGTGCGATCGCACCGGGCTATGTGGCAGATATGCTGCTGGTGGACAGTCTGGAAGAGTTAAAACCGGCAAAAGTATTCTTCGGTGGTCAGCTGGTGGCTGAAAATGGTCAGCTGGTGGCTGAGATCGAAGACCGCAGTTATCCTCTGGAACAGAAAAATACGATGTTTGTCAAAGATCTGACCGTTGAAGATTTTAAGATCAAAGCACCGGTCCAGGAAGGCACGGTGAAGGTCAATGCGATGGAATATAAGGATCTATTATTGTCCTCCACATTGCAGACGGTACTGGAGCTTCCGGTCAGAGACGGCTGTGTACAGCTGACCGATGACACACTGAAATATGTGGCCGTTGTCAATCGCCATGAAGGACACGATACGATCGGCCTTGGTATTGTCAAAGGCTTTGGTACAACTTGCGGAGCACTGGCTTCGACGGTATCCCATGACAGCCACAACCTGACGATCGTATACGATACACCGGAAAATGCCCTTAAGGCTGCACAGGCGCTGATCGCCTGCGGTGGTGGTATGAGCGCGGTCAAAGACGGCGAGCTGTTGCATGTGCTCGAACTTCCGCTGGCGGGACTGATTTCCCTGAAACCGGCCAAAGAGCTGGCAAAGGACAGCCAGAAAATGAAAGAGGCCAACAGAGCCCTGGGTCTGGTGGATATGGAAAATCCGCTGCTTCGTATCGTAACACTGGCCCTGCCGGTGATCCCGAATGTCAAGATGTCGGATCTCGGTATGGTCGACGTCCTGAAAAAAGAGCTGATCCCTCTGTTTGCATAAAACAGACCATACAGTAAAAAATCCTGTGAAATAACAGTCAGAGTGCTGTTATTCACAGGATTTTTTTAGCTTCCATTCAGTTTTCTTTTTCGTATTATCATGGATATGTAAGTTTAGATTATTGCGGTTTGGTAAATACTTCCCGGATCTTTACAAGCGATGCATGCAGATACGGCCGATACTCGTCCATGGACACCGGCTGATTGTGCAGGATACAGTTGTAGCTGGTGGAACCGATCAGCTCAATCATCGTAAACAGCATCAGATCCGGAGAGGGACAGCTGACATGATAGCGATCCAGCGATTCGATATAATGGTCATAAAATTTCTCTGTGACAAGGGATCCCGTTGTGTTTAATGTCTCCTGAAAGACACCCCACGAGAGATTTTTGGCGAGAAAACGAAGCAGTGGCTGCTGTTTCTGAAAACAGCCGACGATATAGTCGGTGACAAACAGGATCTCGCTGTCGAAATCATGGATATCAGCTTTGTCGAGCTCCTTGTGGGCTTCATCAAACAGCTGCCCGGCCTTAAAGGCGATCAGCTTGTCCCGGAGATCATATTTATCCTTAAAATACAGATAAAAAGTTCCCTTGGCCAGTCCGGCCTCTTTCACAATATCTGAGACGGTCGTCTTTGCAAAACCCTTTCCTGTAAAAAGATTGAAAGCACTCTGCAAAAGAGTGTCTTTTTTCTGTTTTTTATTATCATCCACCTTGCCCATGCAATCGCTTCCTTTCATCGCTGGTTTTGCTGTCTGAAATCTGCTGGCTGACTTGTCAGTCATTTTGTATATAATTTGCCTATCTCCATGTACAGTATGCCACCTTTTTTGAAAAAGTCAACAAAAAAATGACTATTTCTCATTTTTTGAATAAAAATTATTGACTATCGGTCAGTTGGTGCTATACTGTACCCGTAAAACGAAGATAAGGAGATGATACGAGTGGTCAAAGTAGGAAAATGGATTGCCAGACATCGTATCCTGATGCTGATCATCGGATTTTTACTGGTGATTCCGTCAGCGATCGGTATGGCAAAGACAAGAGTTAACTATGATCTGCTCAGTTACCTGCCGGAACACCTGGAGACAGTCAAAGGACAGGATATTCTGGTGGATGAGTATGGCATGGGAGCGTTCTCGATGGTCGTCGTCGAGAATATGGAAATGAAAGACGTACAGAAACTGAAAGAACAGTTCAGCGAAGTACCACATGTGAAGGATGTACTGTGGTATGACGATGTGGCAGATATCAGCCTGCCCGTGGAAATGCTGCCGAAGGATATCCGGGAAGGATTTTTCAAAGGCGATGCCACGATGATGATCGCACTGTTTGACAATACAACGTCCTCGGATGATGCGATGGAAGCCGTCACCGAGATGCGAAAGATCGCCAACAGCCAGTGCTTTATCAGCGGTATGACCGGTGTTGTTACCGATATTAAGAATATCGCCCTGCAGGAGCTGCCGGTCTACGTTGTGATCGCTGCTGTCTTAAGTCTGGTGGTACTGGAACTGACAGGTACTTCTTTCGTAGTGCCGTTCTTATTCCTGTTAAGTATCGGCCTTGCGATCCTTTACAATCTGGGAAGCAATATTTTCCTTGGAGAAACTTCCTATATTACAAAGGCCCTGACAGCCGTATTGCAGCTGGGTGTCACGATGGACTATTCGATTTTCCTCTTAAACAGCTACGAGGAGAATAAGAAAAGATTCCCGGATGACAAAGAAAGAGCCATGGGACATGCAATTTCCAATACCTTTAAATCTGTAGCGGGCAGTTCCGTAACAACCGTTGCCGGATTTATCGCGTTGTGCGTTATGACGTTTGCCCTTGGACGTGACCTCGGTATCGTAATGGCAAAAGGTGTACTGATCGGCGTTGTCTGCTGTGTCACCGTATTGCCATCACTCGTACTCGTCTTCGATAAACCGATAGAGAAAACAAAACATAAACCGCTGATGAGTAATATGGACAAACCGTCCGCATTCATCACAAAGCATTATAAGGTATGGATCATCATCTTCCTTGTACTGCTGTTCCCAGCCATCTATGGTAATAACCATACACAGATCTATTACAACATCGCAGAGTCCCTGCCGTCCACACTGGACAGTAACGTGGCCAATGATGAGCTGAAAAAGGATTTCCAGCTGAGCAACATGCATATGATCCTGATGGACAAAAATATGGATGGGCTCAACAAGCAGAAGATGTTTGATGCGATCGACGAGATCGAGGGTGTCAAGTGGACGATCAGCCTCAATTCCCTGGTCGGTCCGACGATTCCGGAATCCATGATCCCGTCGGATCTGAAGGATATCTTCCAGAGTGACCAGTACGAGCTTGCCTTTGTCTGCTCCGAATATGGTTCAGCCACAGATGAAGTGAATGCCCAGATCGCCAGCATCCAGGAAGTCGTCAAACAGTACGATTCCACCGGTATGGTGATCGGTGAAGCACCGTTGATGAAGGATCTGCAGGATGTTACAGATGTCGATCTGGTCAACGTAAATGTACTGTCGATCGCAGCGATCTTTGTGATCATCCTGATCATCTTCAAGTCGATTTCCCTGCCGGTCATTCTGGTGGCCGTTATCGAGTTTGCGATCATGATCAATATGGCGATCCCATACTATCAGGGCGTCAGCCTTCCGTTCGTGGCCAGCATCGTCATCGGTGCCATCCAGCTGGGTGCTACCGTAGACTATGCGATCCTGATGACAACCCGTTACCAGAAGGAGCGCCAGAACGGCAAGGACAAGATGGAAGCCATCAGCATTGCCCACAAGACGAGCATGCCGTCCATCATCAGCAGTGGTTTGAGCTTCTTCGCCGCAACGTTCGGCGTATCGCTGTATTCGCAGGTAGAGATGATCGGTGCGATCTGTACACTGCTGGCCCGTGGTGCCATCATCAGTATGATCGTTGTTATCATGATCCTGCCGGCTATGTTTATGATATTTGATAAGGTGATCTGCAAGACGTCCATTGGCTTCCTGAAAAAGAAAGCCTGAGACAAAAAGCAGTTAAAAGAGGGCTTTCGATGTACCACAGCGGGCAGATCGAAAGTGACTGAGCAGAGTATAGAAAGGATGGGTATAAACGTTATGAACAGAAATAAAAAACTTTCCCGTGGACTGACAGCTTCACTGGCCGTCGGTATGTCCGTTATGATGGGTGTTGCGCCGGTTCTGGCTGACAGCACGGTGAGTAAAGAAGAGTCCGTATATGTCAATGCCGATGCCAACGGTAACAAAGAATCCGTGACTGTTTCCACATGGCTGAAAAATTCCGGTGACGTATCCGGTTCAGTAAAGGATAAAAGCAATCTGAAGGATATCAAAAATGTCAAAGGTGATGAAACCTACACAGGCAGTGGTGACAGCATGACCTGGAATACCGATGGCAAGGATATCTACTATCAGGGCACGTCTGATCAGGAGCTGCCGGTGGATGTCAAGCTGACCTATTATCTGAACGGTACGGAGACAAAGCCGGAGGAGCTGAAAGGAAAAAGCGGTCATCTGCGGATCAAAGTCGAGTATACCAATAAAGAGAAAAAGACCGTGACTGTAGACGGTAAACAGGAAGAGGTGTACACACCGTTTGTCATGATGACCGGTATGATCATGGACAATGACAATTTCAGCAATGTAACGATTGATAATGGTAAAGTTATTTCCGATGGCAACCGGAGTATCGTTGTCGGCTTTGGTATGCCGGGCATGAAGGACAGCCTGGATCTGGCCAGCATCGGTGACGGTGATAAGGATATCGATATTCCAGAATCCCTGCAGATCGAGGCGGATGTGACAGATTTCACGATGACCTCTACATATACCGTAGCGATGTCCGATCTGTTAGATGATCTGGATACGGACGATATCACCGATGTGGATGAGCTGAAGGATGCGCTTGACGATCTGGAGGATGCGGCACTTGAGCTTGTCGATGGTTCCAACTCACTGGAGGATGGTGCAAAGACGCTGTCAGATGGTGTGGACAGCTATACAAAGGGCGCAGATGAACTGAATGCCGGTATCCAGAAATATCTGGGACAGAAAGGACAGCTTTCAGGCAGCGTGACAGAGTATGTCAATGGTGTGAATAAAGTTGTTAAGGGTGTTAAAGATTATACAGACGGTACAGATACACTGGCAGACGGCGTGACAGCCTATGTCAAAGGAGAGAAAAAGCTGTCCGACGGTGCGGCACAGCTGTCCGCTTTAAGCAGTGGACTGACGACGGTGCAGAATGCGATCAGTACGCTGAATGCGGCTATGGACGGTAAGGGTGCCACAGATGAAGATCTGAAAGTGGCTTCCAGTGAGCTGGCCAAGGGTACAGCGGCTATGGAAGCAGCACTTGGCAGCGATGCGATCAAAGGTATGCTTGGCAAGGTGCAGGATATGGTGACAGACGGAAAAGATCTGATCAAGACAGCCGGTGAGATGCAGACTGCATTGAAGAAGCCGATGGAGAGTGTAGAAGCTACATTAACAGATATGCAGTCACAGCTAAAAAACCTGCAAAGCAGCGTAACCGCCCTGTCAACAGCAGTCAGTGATGTCAATGCCCAGATTGATGAGAAAAATAAACAGCTGACAACGGCAAAAGATACACTGACAAGCGCAAAGAAAACCCTGTCCGATGCATCCACTGATCTGACAAGCGCAAAGAAAACCCTGTCCGATGCAAAAAATGATATCACAGGATTGAACAGTAAAGTTTCAGAATTAAAAGATGAGGCTAAAAAGGCCAAAGAAAACAACCAGGAAGAAGCAGCAAAACAGCTGGAAGAAGCAGCGAAAACACTGGAAGATGCTGTTAACAAGGCAAATGATGCAGACGTCAGCGCAAAGACGGATGTAAGCACCAACGTAGACACAAATGTAACGGAAATCGAACACGTGAATGCGGATCTCAGCAAATCGTTGCAGAGTGTCGACGGTGATGTGACAGCACTTGCTTCTTCCGTAAAGAAATTCAGTGATACGATGACCGCACTTTCCGGGCAGCTCTCTGGTGTTAATGATAAGCTGGACAGTATCAAGAAGTCAGAGGATGTATTGGAAAAAGCCAGTGCTTTAAGCTCTTTAAGCAAACAGGTAGAGACCCTCAACAGTGGTATGCAGGGACTGGATAAGGCAATTGGCAATATGGCAGGAGATGTTTCTAAACTCGACAGCTCCGTCAGCAGCCAGTTCCCGACAGCCATCGCCGGTATCAAAGCCTTAAACGATGGCTTCGCCCAGCTGAATGCAGCCAACGACGCACTGGTAGGCGGTGCAGCCAAACTGAAAGGCAGCAGCTCCACACTGGTATCCGGTGTAGAGACACTGCAGGGTGGTACAAAACAGCTGGCCAGTGGATTAAAGACCCTTGGTTCTCAGATGAGCTCCGGTTCAGCCAAACTTTCCGGCAACAGCGCCAAACTCCGTGACGGAGCCGTATCCCTCTGGGATGGAGCAAAAGAGCTGGCTGAAGGTATGGATAAATTCGAGAAAGAAGGCACCAGCGAGCTGAAGAGCACCGTAGAGGACGATCTCGTAGAAGTACTCGACAGAATCGATGCCTTAAGATCCGACGAATGCTCCTACACATCCTTCAGTGGCAAAGATGCCGGTATGGACGGCAGCGTGAAATTCGTGATCGCCACGGACGCTATCGAATAAACATACGATAAAAGAATACCTTTCAAAGGACGGACACCCGCCACGGCCACAGCGCCAGCGGGTGTCCATTTTCTGCACATCAATAGTATAACAGGATTCCTATATTTCAGAGGCATATAAGAGTAGGATCATAGCGGATAAAAAGTATAATTCACCTTCATATGACGAAATAAATAAAAACAAAAATGTCGCAAATATATTGACAGTATACATAAGACCTGCTACACTAAACTTACATATCTGGGAAAATTCCAGACCATTCGGTCAAACTGATTCCCCATATGAATACAAAAATAATACGGTGGAAGCAGTGATGATCGGTATATCATTTTATCAAAGCAGTATCATATACTTCTTTCAGCGTCGCAGGAAGGAGTATGTGAATGTACAGAAGAAAACTCGAAGAACTGAATCTGTTAGATGATTTTCTCTTCAATGCCATGCTGACATATCCGAAACTGGGTGAAGAGTTCACGCGGAAGATTTTGAAATGTCTGTTTGGCAGAGAGTTCCGGAAACTGCGCGTGATCGCGCAGAAATCTTACGGAGGTATGAATACAGATCTGCGGGGTGCCAGACTGGATGTCTACGTTGAGGAGGCGGACAGCGCAGCAATCGATGCCGAAAATGTACCATCTGTCTATGATCTTGAGCCGGATCAGAATGATAAGGAAAAGCTGATCGCTGTATTTCCGAAAAGAGTACGGTTTTATCATGCCATTATTGACAGCCGTAGCTTAAAATCCGGAGAAGATTTTGGAAAACTGAAAAATGTGTATGTGATCTTTATCTGTAATTATGATCCCTTCGGCTACGACAGGGTGAAGTACACCATCCGAAATATGTGTGAAGAGGAATTGGGGATGCCCTATGAAGACGGCGCAAAGACGATTGTGCTAAATACAAAGGGGACGAAAGGTGAAATTTCAAAAGAGCTTCGGGAATTGCTGCAGTATATGGAACATACCACACCGGATAATGCCGTGAATGATACATTAAAAGAACTGCAGGAGATGGTAGAACAGGTAAAACGAGACGGGGAGGTGAGCCTGAGCTATATGAAAGGGTTTGAAAGAGATACCTTGATGTATGAAAAAGGAGTCGAAGAAGAAAGAAAAAACACAGAAAGAGAACGCCGACGGGCAGATTTTGCCGAAAAGGCAAGGCAGAAAGCCGAGGAGGCCAGGCGGAAAGAGCAGGAAGCCCGACGAAAAGAGCAGGAAGCCCGACAGCAAGAACAGGAACAATCCAGGGTAGAAGCAGCAAAAGCTTCTGCAAAGATTGCGGAGCTGGAAGCCAGACTGAAAGAGTATCAAGAATAGGTGGCTGAAAAAGATAAAGTATTAAAGCAGGGAGCATTGCAGAGAAAAATTTCCAGGCAATGCTCTTTACTGTTGTAAAGATCTTTTGACATGTTCTGCCTTTTTATATACAGGAAATCTGGCACAGCAGACCAGTTTTTTATAAAATAAGAAAAATGCAAAACAAAAGTACAGCATGATCCATCTAATAATTGTAAAGAGAAATCCGGAAATTCTCCACAAAGGAAGTGACTATGAATATACTGATACACAAAGCAAAAAAACAGGACAAAGAAGCCTATACACAGCTGATGCTTTCTGTCGGCCCCGGTCTGTATAAGGTGGCATGGGGGATTCTGGGAAACGATGAAGATGTGGCGGATGCCATGCAGGAAACGGCACTTCTTGGCTGGGAAAAGATTCATACCCTGCGACAGATGGCATACTTTAAGACCTGGATTACAAGAATCCTGATCAATGTCTGCAATGAGATGCTGCGAAAAAAGCGTCATCTGGTCACAGAAGAAAGCATTCCCGAACAGGGCGCGGAGGATCGGCAGTATGCCGATGTGGAATGGCGGCAGCTGCTGCAGGAACTTGATGAAGAGTCGCGCTTACTGGTCCTGCTGTATTATGCAGAGGGCTTTAAGACCAGGGAAATCGCACAGATTCTGGAAATGAATGAGAATACAGTCCGTGGCCATCTGAAAAGAGCCAGAGACAAGATGCGAAAGCTGTATGATGGCAAAGAAGCAAGGAAAATTGCCGGAAAGGAGACGGAACATGAAAACATGGGATGATATGCTGGAACAGATGGAAAAAGATACAGCAATACCGGAGAAAGTCCGGGAACGATACACAAAGACACTGGAAAATCTGCCGGAGAAAAAGAAAGTGAAAAAGATACCGGCACCGGTGAAAGCCGCAGCCATCCTGTTAGGTGTGCTGGCGTTGGCCGGTGGAGGTGTATATGCGGCTGGTCAGACAAAAAATATACAATGGTTTTTGCACAGAACCGGAAATCAGATTCCAGCAGAAGCAGATCTGCTTGTGGATAAAGAAGGACAGGTGTTGAAAACAGTACAAAGCGGCGCAGAGATTGTGGATGTTACCGTAGAAGAAACGGTATGTGACGCGTATTCGATGCTGGCTCTGGTACGGATATCTGCAAAGGACAAAGAAAAATATCTGTTCGTACCGGAAGGCACAACGCCGGATACTTATATATATACCATATTGCCGGAGTCCGACAGCCGACTGACAGTGGAGGCATATGCCAGAGAACATCAGCTGCAGATCATAGCTGTAGATGCCTGGTTTACGGATGATGGGGACTGGAAGATCACCGAAGTGGATACCGCAGAAGTGGATAACAGAGCGGAGAGCGTAACCATAGAGAATACGGCGGATGATGAGCTCGTATGTCTGCTGGAAGCCAGTAAAAAAGCAGAAACAAAAAAAGCAGAGGTTACCATACATGTAAACGCACAGTTAGATGAGAACATGGACAATGTGCAGGAGAATTCCGCAGCGGATGCAGCGATGCAGGGCGAGGTGGACACAGTTGTTGCCGTCAGCGATCTTTCCTCTGAAAATGTGGCGATATATGAGCCGAAAGCGACAGAGGAGCTGGAAGCAGCAGGTTTGCATATATATGAGGTTAAGGTATACAGGACAGAGTTCAGAACTTATATGGTGATTGAGTTTGTGATAGATGACAAAGACACATTGGTGGAATTTACCCGGCTGGATGAGGCAGGACAGGAGAAAAAGTTCGTGGGTCGTTCGGGCGGAGGAACAGATGATGCTGATGGACACAGGAAAACTGTGCTCACATATGATACAGAAGAAACAGATTATACTCGATTTTATCTGACATATATTGTGCGGGATGCTATAAATGGTACGAATCTAAGTACAGGGGAGATAGCACTTATAAAAGAATGACAGGGGGCTATCATGGTAAAAATATACAGGATATCTGTGTTGATGTTCGCAATTTTGCTTACTGGCTGTCGTTCAGAGGCAATGTCGCAGTCGAATCTTTCTTCAGCGGTAGAAACACAGAATACAATTAAGAGAATGCATGAAGACCGTAGGTTTAGATCCGGCGAATGATAAGCCCGTGGGAAAATATTCTCTTGGAATGAGGCAGCGCCTGGGTATCGCACAGGTATTGATGGAAGATCCCGATTTCATTTTATTGGATGAGCCTATGAATGGACTGGATAATGAAGGGGTAGTACAGATGAGAGAGCTTTTTATTAAATTGAAACAACAAGGGAAAACATTTCTTGTTGTCAGCCATAACAGAGATGATATTGAAGTCTTGTGTGATGAGGTATATGAAATGGATGCTGGCATGTTGAAAAAACTAAAAAAATAGAATAAAATTTGCAGAAAATATATTGACAGTATATATAAAACCTGCTACATTAAAATCACATATCTGGGAAAATTCCAGACCATTCGGTCAAACTGATTCCCCATATGAATACAAAAATAATACGGTGGAAGCAGTGATGATCGGTATATCATTTTATCAAAGCAGTATCATATACTTCTTTCAGCGTCGCAGGAAGGAGTATGTGAATGTACAGAAGAAAACTCGAAGAACTGAATCTGTTAGATGATTTTCTCTTCAATGCCATGCTGACATATCCGAAACTGGGTGAAGAGTTCACGCGGAAGATTTTGAAATGTCTGTTTGGCAGAGAGTTCCGGAAACTGCGCGTGATCGCGCAGAAATCTTACGGAGGTATGAATACAGATCTGCGGGGTGCCAGACTGGATGTCTACGTTGAGGAGGCGGACAGCGCAGCAATCGATGCCGAAAATGTACCATCTGTCTATGATCTTGAGCCGGATCAGAATGATAAGGAAAAGCTGATCGCTGTATTTCCGAAAAGAGTACGGTTTTATCATGCCATTATTGACAGCCGTAGCTTAAAATCCGGAGAAGATTTTGGAAAACTGAAAAATGTGTATGTGATCTTTATCTGTAATTATGATCCCTTCGGCTACGACAGGGTGAAGTACACCATCCGAAATATGTGTGAAGAGGAATTGGGGATGCCCTATGAAGACGGCGCAAAGACGATTGTGCTAAATACAAAGGGGACGAAAGGTGAAATTTCAAAAGAGCTTCGGGAATTGCTGCAGTATATGGAACATACCACACCGGATAATGCCGTGAATGATACATTAAAAGAACTGCAGGAGATGGTAGAACAGGTAAAACGAGACGGGGAGGTGAGCCTGAGCTATATGAAAGGGTTTGAAAGAGATACCTTGATGTATGAAAAAGGAGTCGAAGAAGAAAGAAAAAACACAGAAAGAGAACGCCGACGGGCAGATTTTGCCGAAAAGGCAAGGCAGAAAGCCGAGGAGGCCAGGCGGAAAGAGCAGGAGGCCAGGCGGAAAGAGCAGGAAGCCAGACATAAGGAACAGGAGCTATCCAGGATGGAAGCTGAAAAAGCCTCTGCAAAGATTGCAGAGCTGGAAGCCAGACTGAAAAAATACCAGGGATGAGCTGGATATAAACTGATAAATTGTCAGAGCGCGGAGCGTTGCAGAGAAAAATCTCTTTGCAATGCTCCTTTTTTGTAGCATAATGCAAGTATGGAGAAAGGAGCTTTCATGACAGGAAAAAAGCGGAAGTTTTCTATGATAGAATGGCTGGTGCTGCTGATCGCCGGAAGTGTGTTTGTCCTCTCAGCGTGGCAGCTGGGCAAATGGTGGTATGCGGGACAGGTCAGCGACAGGGTTACAAAGAAGCTGGTGGCGGAGGCCGTTGAAATCCGCCAGGATGCAGAAAAAAACGCGTCGGATCCGGGTATACAGAGTGAAAGCCCAGAAACAGCGGGAGATATCGCTGCAGGGGAAGCATTGCCGATTATCGTAGATTTTGAGGCTTTGCAGAAGATCAATCCGGATATCGTGGCCTGGATCTACAGTCCGGATACGGTGATCAATTATCCGATCGTGCAGGGAACGGATAATGCGTACTATCTGCACCGGCTGGTGAACGGACAGAAAAATGCCAACGGAACACTGTTTATGGACTGTGCCAATTCCGGGAAATTAGCCGGGGAGAATACGATCATCTATGGCCATCATATGAAGAATGGTTCGATGTTTGCCAGTCTGGAAAAGTATAAGAAACAGGCATACTATGAAGAACATCCGGTGCTGTATCTGCTGACACCGGAGAAAGCGTACCGGCTGGTAGTGTTTGCCGGATTTGTGACAGCTTCCGACAGTGATGTGTATACCCTGCAGTTTGGTGATGCAGGGCGACAGGACTGGATCGACAGGGCGAAACGTCAGTCCGATTTTCAGACCGATGTACAGGTCAGGGAGGATGAGCCGGTTGTAACGTTGTCCACCTGTGATTATACTTATGAAGATGCCAGATATGTGGTTCTGGGGGTACTGCGTTAGGAACGTGTTGTAAGCTATGAAAAGCAGAATGCAGATTATAGAATCTGTGACGAAAAAGCATACGAATTACCAGGGAGGATTTGCAATGAAACGAAAGTATCTGTGGTTCAGCGGCTTTTGCCTGCTGTTATATATGATTTTACTGTATGAGCTCTGGCGTTTATGCCAGTTTGGCGGTGTGCGCCGTCGGCTGATCGTGATGATTGTGGCTGGTGTGCTGTTTGTGATCAGTTTCCTGCTATGGGTGGTCTGGTACAGAGCTGCCAGACAGTCCGTAGACTGGGTGAAACCGCCGAAATGGATTTTCCTGGGTAAACTGATCATCGTTATACTGGCAACAGCTATGACCGGAGGCGGGATCTTTTATGCAGCGATGCCGTATAATGGCAAGCTGTCCTGGAAGCTCGATGATCTGTTGCATCAGAAGAAAGTGCAGCTGGAGCATAAAAACCTGTTTGCAGATGGTGTGCAGGGGATTCTGACGGATCTTGACAGGGCGTTTTCCCTGCCGGAGGTGCTGTATACCTCTAATACAATGACGATATCATTTACCGGTGATGGCGAGATCACACAGATGTACGCCTTTTTGTATGGAAAGGATGCAGACGGTGAAACACATACTTATCTGGTGGATTATGAGGCAGCAAAGAGCGATAAGATGTCCGTACATATGGACGGCTACAGCAGTGCAACCTATGCAAAAGAACAGAGTTTACAGCCGCTTTTGACGATTGTGTCGCAGATTGACTGGCAGGCAGAGCAGTTGTCAAAGGATACGGTTTACCAGCTTACCTACGGAGGCCGACAGAGCTTTACCTATGTGGATAAGGAAAAGCTGCACTACATGGCCGGGGATGCAGACGGTGACGGCGTAGATAACGGCGAGGTGAACGTCAATCTGCTGGACAATGGTGGTGCGATCGAAGCGTATGGTGTGACTTTGCAGAGCAAAAATGCAGAAAGTCCGGTACTGGCCGATTATATCATGGAGCCGGTTTATATTTCCTCTGCGCAGCAGAGCGCCGAGGCCGAGGCTTCCTTTATCGAAGATGCCCAGACCGAAAGCGATACCTGGAGCGTGGATAACAGCGATGGTACGATGTATTATTTCCTGAATACACAGACGGGCTGGCGGCTGGTTGTGATGGATGCAGCAGCGGGCAGCCGGTTCTACGGGCTGGAAGCTACGACAGATGGCGGTGTGAACTGGAAAAAGATCAACGAGGATCCGTTTTCCGGAAATATCGGTGTCACAGAAGGCCTGCTGTTTTATGATGAATATTTCGGTGTGGGCGGTCTGACCGGGGCATCCGGTGATTATTCCAGTCTGTACCTGACCAGAGACGGCGGACAGAGCTTTACACAGCTGGCACTGCCGATGGATCAGGTCACAGAGCTTCCTGCACTGGCAAAGGAGCTGGACTATACACTGGCAGATTATGATTACATGGAAATGCCGGAGAAAAACGGTGACAGACTGACGATAACGGTCACTTCGGCGGCCGGGGAACATGATGGACTGGTCTTTATCTCCGATGATCAGGGAGAAACGTGGCAGTTTGATCATGTGAAAGAAGAATAAATGTTGAAAAAATGCAGTATGGCAGAGTGGATGGTAAAGAATGTACGATTCGCAGTTGTGGATATAAAACTGTAAAATAAAGAATAAGAAAGGAAAACGAGGTATGTCAGAGAAAATTCAGTTTTGCCGTGGCGGCGGCTGTACCGCCAAACTTGGCGCGGGAATTCTGTCCCGTGTACTGGAAAAACTGCCGAAAGGACCGGCAGACGAAAATCTTCTGATCGGTTATGACAGCAAGGACGATGCGGCGGTATATAAGGTCAGTGACGATTTGGCCATTGTGCAGACTCTGGACTTTTTCCCACCGATGGTGGATGATCCGTATACGTTTGGAAAGATTGCGGCGACCAATGCCCTGAGCGATATTTATGCAATGGGCGGCGAGGTAAAGACTGCTTTAAATATCGTATGTTTCCCGGAAAATGCGGACTTAAATATTCTTGGCGAGATCATGCGCGGTGGTTCGGAAAAGGTGATTGAGGCCGGTGGAACGCTGGCTGGCGGCCATTCGATTGCGGACAAAGAGGTAAAATACGGTCTGTCCGTGATGGGCACGGTGCATCCGGATAAGATCTATCCGAATGACAAAGGACAGGTGGGTGACCAGCTGATTCTGACAAAAAAGCTCGGTGTCGGTATCATCTGTACCGCCAACCGTGTTGGAGAAGCATCCGCAGAAGCCATGCAGGAAGCAATCACTTCCATGACGACGTTAAATAAATATGCGGCAGACATCTGCCGGGACTATGAGATCCATGCCTGTACAGATGTGACGGGATTTGGTTTCCTTGGGCATTTGCATGAGATGATGCACGGTGAACGGTCGTGCTGTATATATGCGAAAGATGTTCCCGTGATTGAGGAAGCAAAGCATCATGCCGATGAATTTTTGCTGACTGGTGCAGGACAGAGAAACAGAAATCATGTAGAGCCATATGTGCAGTTTGAGGGAATTCCCTTTGCCATGGAAGAAATCCTGTTTGATCCACAGACTTCAGGAGGACTTTTACTTGCTGTACCGGCAGAACAGGCTGAGAAGCTGTGTCTGGCTCTGCAAAAGATACAGCCGCAGACGGCAATCGTGGGTGAGATTCTTCCGCGGTTACAGAAGGAAATATATGTAAAATAAAAAGCAGGGGCGTTTTGCTTCTTTGTACCGGAAAAATTTTGGAGCCTGCTGTGGGCAGAAACGGTCATTCCTGAACAGAAAAAGCTGAAATGTCGCTATACAAAACATACGACAATGGCAGATTGTATAAAAATAAAAAAAGTATAAAAAAGGGGTATACAGGCAATTTTTAACACGATATAATAAGCACGAATTATGAAAAGGTTATGCATATTAACAAAAATTATAGCTGTTAATAAGACGAAAGAGAAGGAGACAAAAGAATGAGTCAAATCGAAAACAAAGGTGCCGAGTATGATTTCTACGGTAAGATGTCTTTGAAAAAGGCGATTCCGTTAGGCATGCAGCATGTTCTTGCCATGTTTGTCGGCAATCTGACCCCGATTATCCTGATCACCGGAGCCTGCGGACTGGGTGCAGGTACAGAGTTTGCAGATCTGCAGGTGGCACTTTTACAGAATGCGATGCTGATCGCCGGTATCGTTACTTTGATCCAGTTGTTTGCTATCGGCCCGGTTGGTGGTAAGGTGCCGATCATCATGGGCACCAGCTCCGGTTTTATCGGTGTCTGTAACAGTGTCGCTTCCGTTATGGGCGGCGGTATCTTAGCGTATGGCGCAATCATGGGAGCATCCCTGATCGGTGGTCTGTTTGAAGGTGTGCTGGGTCTGATGTTAAAACCCCTGCGTAAGTTCTTCCCTCCGGTTGTTACCGGTGCAGTCGTACTGTCCATTGGTCTTTCCCTGATTTCTGTCGGTGTCAATTCCTTTGGTGGCGGCAGCAGTGCCAAAGACTTCGGTTCCCTTGAAAATCTCATGCTCGGTGCGATTGTCCTGATCGTCATCGTAGCTTTAAAACACGGCACAAAAGGCATGACCAGTGCCTCATCCATCCTGATCGGTATCATTGTCGGTTATATCGTAGCCGGTATCATGGCAGCCGTATTACCGACTACAGGCATCGATGCAGACGGTGTAGAATACACCAAAGCCTGGGTGTTAAACTGGGACAAAGTAGCCAGCGCCAGCTGGTTTGCCGTACCGAAGATCCTGCCGGTCAAGCTGGTCTTTGATCTTCGCGCTATCCTGCCGATCCTGATCATGTTCATTGTAACGGCCGTAGAGACCGTCGGCGATATCTCCGGCGTTATGGTCGGTGGTATGGACAGAGAAGCTACGGATACCGAACTTTCCGGCGGTGTTATCTGTGACGGTCTCGGTTCCACCCTTGCAGCCCTGTTCGGTGTCCTGCCGAATACTTCTTTCAGCCAGAATGTAGGTCTGGTTACCATGACAAAGATCGTCAACCGTTTTGCCCTGGCTACAGGCGCCGTATTCCTCGTACTGTGCGGTCTTTTTCCGAAACTGGCAGCCCTGATCTCCATCATGCCCCAGAGCGTCCTGGGCGGTGCAGCCGTTATGATGTTCTCTTCCATCGTAGTCAGCGGTATCCAGCTGATCACTAAAGAAAAGATGACACCGAGAAGCATCACTATCGTATCCGTTGCCCTCGGCCTCGGCTATGGCCTCGGAGCCAACAGCAATGTCCTTACAGGACTTCCCCAGTACATCCAGCTGATCTTTGGCGGCTCAGGCATCGTACCTGCAGCCATCGTTGCTATCGTACTGAACATTATTCTCCCGAAAGAGAAAGAAGCGTAACTGCCCGATATTTCGGGATAGATGCGTAGTGGGAAGAATCAATTAAAGTATCATTAAAAATGAGATACATTCAATATGCCCTCTGTTCATTTGACGTTTGAACAGAGGGCATATTTTGTGACGGATTCCATGTAGATGAATATTTTTATGCAGTTATGCAGTACAATATCTTTCAATACACAGCAGGCTAC
Source organism: uncultured Lachnospiraceae bacterium (assembly GCA_934394565.1). GTDB lineage: Bacteria > Bacillota > Clostridia > Lachnospirales > Lachnospiraceae > UBA11957. Next base: position 17,809 of record CAKRQV010000013.1, on the reverse strand, counting down.
GTCCCTTTTTCAACACACCATTGCTTGCAATTTCAAAAAAATCACAGTATGATAATTATATATGTAAATCAGAAAAATCCCATGTACCTATGAAAAACGGAGACTCACAAAATGCTAAGAATCAAAGAATTTGTAAAAGCAGAAACCCTGGAACAGGCCTACGAGCTCAACCAGAAACGCACCAACCGTATCCTCGGAGGGATGCTCTGGATGCGCATGAGCAATACCAACATCCAGAAAGCCATCGATCTTTCTGACCTCGGTCTTGACACCGTAGAAGAAACGGACGATGCATTCGTGATCGGCTGTATGGTCACCTTAAGAACCCTTGAACTCCACGATGCTTTAAACACCATGTGCGACGGTCTCATCCGTAAATCCGTCGAAGATATCGTCGGTGTCCAGTTCAGAAACCTCGCCACCATTGGCGGTTCCCTTTTTGGCCGTTTCGGCTTCTCCGACGTCCTGACCGCTTTTCTTGTCCTTGACACCTACGTAGAACTCTATAAAGGCGGTATCATCCCCCTTGCAGAATTTGCAAAAATGAAACGGGACAACGATATCCTCGTCCATGTTATTGTCAAAAAGCATAAAGGTCACTACGCCTATCTGTCCCACAGAAACACAAAAACCGATTTCCCTGTACTCGCTGTCGCTGCATCCCATGTGAACGGTGAAGTAAAAGCAGCTGTGGGTGCCAGACCTGAAAGAGCTCTTTTATATACGGTCCGGGACACCAGCGAAGACAGCGCCGTCTGTCTCGCCGGACAGATACCAACCCGTGGAAACATGCGTGGCTCTGCAGAATACAGAAGCCATCTTGCAAAAGTTCTGTTAAAACGGGCTTTTGCCGAGCTCAGAGAAATGGAGGCAGATAAGTAATGATCGTAAGTATGACATTGAATGGAAAAAAAATAGCTGCGGATATCAGCCCTGACATGACTCTGTACAAATTTGTCCGTGAACACGGCTGCTACAGTGTAAAATGCGGATGTGAAACGACAAACTGCGGTCTTTGCACCGTATTCCTCGATGGAAAACCTGTGCTGTCCTGTGCCGTCCTGGCGGCCAGAGCCGATGGCCATAAAGTTGAAACTCTTGAAGGCCTGCAGAAGGAAGCCGAGGAGTTTGGCCGCTTTATTGCCGATCAGGGTGCCGAGCAGTGTGGTTTCTGCAATCCTGGTATGATTATGAATGCCATTGCCCTTTTTCGGGAAAATCCAGAACCAACCGATGATGAAATCAAACGCTATCTGGCGGGAAACCTGTGCCGTTGTTCCGGCTATGAGGGACAGCTGCGCGGTATCCATGCCTTTATGGAATACAGAAAACAAGGAGGTGCAGCATGCGAGTAGTAGGACAACCAATCCGTAAAAAGGACGCGATGCAGCTGGTGACCGGAAAACCGGTCTATATGGATGATCTGGCGCCGAAGGACTGTCTGATCGTCAAGATTTTAAGAAGTCCCCATGCAAATGCCCTGATCGAGGATATCAATATTAATATTGCCATGAAGGTTCCGGGTATCGAAGCCGTCTATACCTGGAAGGATGTGCCTGCAAACCGCTTTGCCCAGGCCGGGCAGACCTACCCGGAATGGAGTCCCTACGATCGTCTGATCCTCGATCAGCATGTCCGCTTTGTCGGAGATGCTGTAGCCATCGTTGCCGGGGAGGATGAAGCATGCGTAGACCGTGCCCTGAAAATGATCAAGGTGAAATATAAAGTACTTCCGGCTGTTCTGGATTATCACGAAGCGCTGGACAATGAAATTCTTGTACATCCCGAGGATAACTGGAAATCCCTGTATCCGGTCGGCGCGGACAACAAGCGGAATCTCTGTGCCCATATGGAGGATGCCGGTGGGAATCTGGACGAGACCTTTTCCGAGTGTGATGTGGTACTGGAACGTACCTATCATGTTCCGGCGGTCAATCAGGCGATGATGGAGACCTTCCGCACGACCTGCTATATCGATACCTATGGCCGTCTGGTAGTGTTAAGCTCCACACAGATCGTCTACCATGTCCGCAGGATCCTGTCCAATGCACTGGGCATTCCGAAAAGCAAGATCCGTTCGATGAAACCCCGGATTGGTGGCGGGTTTGGTGCAAAACAGACCGTTGTAACAGAAATTTATCCTGCCTTTGTGACATGGAAAACGAAAAAACCGTCCAAGCTGATCTACAGCCGCTATGAAAGCCAGATTGCCGGTTCGCCCCGTCATGAGATGGAAGTAAAGGTAAAAATCGGTGCGACAAAGGACGGCCGCCTGCTGGCGTTTGATCTGTATAATCTGTCCAATACCGGAGCCTATGGCGACCATGGTCCGACCACAGCCGGACTGACCGGTCATAAATCCATGCCGATGTATACCGCCAATATGAAAGCTTTTCGCCATGTGTTTGATGTCGTATATACGAATACGCTGGCAACCGGTGCATATCGCGGTTATGGCGCAACCCAGGGTATTTTCGCGCTGGAATCCATCGTCAATGAGATGGCTGGGATTCTGCATATGGACCCGGTTGAGCTGCGTCTGAAAAATGTGGTGCGTCAGGGTATGCATATGATGGCCTACAGTAATGAGCTGGCAGCAGGATGCCGCCTGGACGAATGTCTGGTGCGTGCGGCAGAGATGATCGGCTGGAAGGAAAAATTCCCCTGCAGGGATATGGGAAATGGAAAAGTGCGTTCTGTAGGTATTGCGATGGCGATGCAGGGATCCTGTATATCGTATGTGGACGTGGGATCGGCTACGATCATGCTCAATGAGGATGGCAGCTATCGTCTGTCAATCGCAGCTGCAGACATGGGAACGGGCTGTGATACGATTCTGGCACAGATGGCAGCAGAATGTCTGGGCGTAACAACGGATGAGATCTTTGTTTCCGGCGCGGACACGGACTTTTCACCATACGATTCCGGTTCCTATGCCTCCAGCACGACATATATTACGGGACAGGCTGTTGTGAAAGCGGCCACAGAGCTGGAAAAGCGCATCCGCACGCTGGCATGTCGTATGCTGGAATGTGAAGAGGAAGACCTGGAATTTGACGGTCATGTTGCAAAAAATATAAAAAATGGTCAGACAGTTACCATTGAGGATATCGGATTTAAGGCACAGTGCTTTAATGATTTTCCGCTGCAGGTGACGGAGAGCCATACTTCACCGGTATCGCCGCCGCCGTATATGGCCGGCGCTGTGGAGATCGAGCTGGATAAGGAGACAGGGCATGTGGAGATTCTGCATTATGCGGCTGTTGTGGACTGCGGTACGGTGGTCAATCCGAATCTGGCGAGAGTGCAGGTCGAGGGTGGCCTGGGACAGGGTATAGGTATGACGTTGTTTGAGAATGTGCAGTATACGGAGGATGGTAAGCTCAGGAATAATTCATTCATGCAGTATAAGATTCCGACGAGGCGGGATTATGGTGCGATTGACGTGGAGTTCCGGCCGAGTTTTGAGCCGACGGGACCGTTTGGGGTGAAGTCGATCGGAGAGATTGTGATCAATACACCGGCGCCGGCTTTGGCGGATGCGATCCATAATGCTACGGGTGGGTATTTCAGGGAGTTACCTATTACGAGTGAGAAGATTGCGATGTACTGCGAGGGGGAGGAGTAGGACGGACGGCTGTGCCGTCTGGCCCTGCGCTCCGCCATATCATATACGCTTCTGCGCTCCGGCTCCGTCGGTCCGAGCCTGTAGTCTCGGACGCTTACTCGCTGAAGTCGCTTGAAGAGTATATGATATGTCAAATCACAGGGCCAGACGGCGCAGCCTGTTTACTGAGGAAGAATGTTATATGTAGTGGTAGAGTGAGTGATTTATGATTGTTCGGTGGACGGATGATGGTTGGAAGCGTGAGGAACGGCTTTTGGATGCTTTACGTTTGAATAAGGATGATGGACCGCGGGTGGTTTCGCTGGTGGGAGCCGGGGGGAAGACTACGACGGTCCTAAGGCTCAGGGAGGAGTGTCTGGGAGCAGGGATTTCTCACGTGGTGTCTACGACGACGCATATGCAGCTTGAGAGGTCAGGGGATTTCCTTCCGGAGGCTTCTTTGGAACGGGTGACGGAGATGGCCGGACGGTTTGGAACGGTCTGGCTGGGGGAGCCTGTTTCGGAGAGAAAGATGAAGGGATTTCCGGTGGACTTTCTGGAACAGGTGTATGCGAAGGGACTCTGGCTTTTCGTGGAGGCGGACGGAGCGAAGCGGATGCCGGTGAAGGCACCTGAGGAGCATGAGCCGGTGGTGGTGCCGTTTTCTACGGACGTGCTGGCTGTGTATGGACTGGATGCAGTAGGAAGGCCGATCGGGGAGGTCTGTTTCCGCGTGGATAAGGTGACGGTGCTTCTGGGGAAAACCCCGGCGGATATACTGACGGCTGTGGATATCGTGCGGCTGGCGGTGTCGGCTTCTGGCGGCAGGAAGCAGGTGACGGACAGGATGCATTACAGCGTGATCCTGAATAAAGCGGACACATTAGAGAGGATTGCAGTGGCGGAAGAAATTGCCAGAGGGCTTCGAGCTGCGGGCATAGAAACGATTCTGGCCACGGCAGATCTCATGCCGGAGCGGACAAAAAAATGGTGGCATTTCGTTGATGAAGTGTGAAATACAGTGAAAGGTATGCTGTGAGGCAGAAATACAGCTATTGTGAAATGTGATTTCAGGCATATGGTTATAAAAGGAAACAGGAGAGTACAGGAAACATGAAGGTACTGATCAAGGGAGCCGGTGATCTGGCAACTGGGGTGGCAGCAGAGCTGTACAAAAGAGGATACCAGATCATTATGACAGAAACACCGATTCCGTTGTCGGTGCGTCGCCAGGTGGCATTTTCCCGGGCGGTTTATGAAAAAACAGCTGAGGTAGAGGGGATAACGGCCCGGCTGGCTGCAGATGCGGCACAGGCGCAGGATATCAGTGCACAGGGAGATATTGCTGTACTGGTGGATCCGGCGGCGAAGATCCTGGAAAGCTATAAACCGGATGTGCTGGTGGATGCGATTCTGGCAAAGAAAAATACGGGCACAAAAAAAGATGATGCACAGGCAGTGATTGGTCTTGGCCCCGGATTTTACGGGGGCAAGGACTGTGATGCGGTGATCGAGACGATGAGAGGCGCGACGCTTGGACAGCCGATCTATGATGGTGAGCCGATTCCGAATACCGGCGTGCCGGGAATGGTAGGAGGTTATGCGATTGAGCGGCTGATCAAAGCAGCGGGTGACGGGCTGATGCGCCCGGTGCGGCAGATCGGTGATGTGGTCAAAAAGGGTGAGCTTCTGGCCTATACGGGAGATGAGCCGGTGTATGCACAGATTGACGGCATTATTCGTGGTATGCTGCAGGCAGATGTGGAGGTAAAAAAAGGCTTAAAGATCGGTGATGTGGATCCGCGAAAGGATACTTCCCTTGTCTGTCTGATTTCAGATAAATCCCGTAAAATCGGGCAGGGTGTGTGTCAGGCGGTAGATACTCTTTTACAAAGAAAAACGGGAATTCTGCTTCTGGCAGCGGGGACTTCTTCACGGTACGGCAAAAACAAGTTGCTGGAATTTGTGGAAAAGGAACCGATGTACGGGCATAGTCTGGGAATTTTACAGACGTTCACAGAAAGTCCACGGGTAGTGGTAACCCGTTTTGCTGAAATAGAAAATATGGCGGCAAAATACGGAATCCTTACAGTACAAAACGACGAACCGGAAAAAGGCATTGCCTGGTCTTTACACAAAGGGCTGCAAAAGCTGTGGGCAGAATATCCGGCTCTGCAGGGGGTGCTCTGTATGGTCAGTGACCAGCCCTGGCTGCAGGTAAGGACCGTGCGGCATATACTGGAAAAAGCGGCACTGCATCCGGAGCGCATCGTCTGTGCCGGAACAAAAGAGCATCCGGGTAATCCGGTATGGTTTGGCAAAGACTTTTTTCCAGAGCTTCTGGCGCTGGAGGGGGATATCGGCGGCAGACAGGTTTTGCGGAAGCATCCAGACTGCATATGGTACTGTCCGACAGAACAAAAGGAGCTTTGGGATGTGGATGAACCACTGTAAACCATGGTTTGCCATGACTAAAACACTGTGTTATAATCGCAGGGAAGTAGCAGAGACAAAAGAGAGGTAAACACATGAAAAAGAAAATAGCAGCAGTATTTTGTGCAGCCATTATGGCTGTTGTCATGTCCGGATGTGGAGGTCAGAAATCCACAGAACTGATACCAGCGAATGAAAACAGCGCATCTTCTGTAACAGAGACAAGTGCCGATTTTTCTGCAGAATCATCTGGTAGTGAGACTGCTGCTGTAACAGAACCTACAGGCGATAAAACCCAGATTCAGGTTTTTATTGCAGCCAGCTTAAATACAGCGATGACAGATCTGGCAGCAAAGTACACTGAAAACCATCCGGATGTGCAGATCGTCTATAATGCCGACAGCTCCGGTAAGCTGATGGATCAGATTGAAAACGGTTTTGCGTGTGATATCTTTTTCTCCGCAGCCACAAAGCAGATGGATCAGCTGGAAACAGACGGTCTTCTGGTGGATGGCAGCAGAAAAAATGTCGTAAATAATCAGGTTGTTGTCGTAACCAGAAAAGACAGCGGTACAGCCGTAACAGGTCTTGCCGATATCGGCAAAGCGTCCAGTATCGCAATGGCTGACGGCAGTGTGCCGGTGGGAAAATATACCAGACAGGCCATGGTCAATCTGGGTCTGTTAGAGCAGACAGACGATGTATCTGCGATCACAACAAAGGAGATTTCCGATGCTTTAGGTGGTGTGGAGATCAGTGAGCAGGGCAATGTCAGCCAGGTACTGACCGCTGTGGCAGAGGGTAACTGTGAAGTGGGTACAACCTACTATTCGGATACCTATGGTTATGAAGATCAGCTGGATATTCTGGAGAAGGTAAGCTATGACCTGACCGGTAATGTTATCTACCCGATCGCCCTTGTAAAGAATGATGAGGCGACAGAGGCAGAGACTGCGGCAGCAGAGGAATTTCTGGCTTACGTGACATCAGATGAAGCCAAGGCAGTATTTGATAGTTATTATTTTGATACGGATGTGGAATAAGCCTATAGTTTACTATATATTCACTGTGTAGATTTGCAGGAGGCAGGCACAGACTGCCTCCTGCACTAGGGAGAATTATATGCAGGAAATTACAGACATTCTCAAAACCCTGGACTGGAGTCCCTTATATATATCTTTGAAAACGGGTGTCGTGGCAACAATGCTCTCCTTTTTCCTTGGCATCTGGGCGGCATCCGCTGTGATGCGCATGGGGCCGCGGAGAAAGGCTTTGCTGGATGGTTTTCTGACATTACCGATGGTATTGCCGCCTACGGTGGCCGGTTTTTTTTTGCTGCTGATCTTCAGCAAGAGACGGCCCGTGGGTCTCTTTTTATATGACAGCTTCGGTATTAAGGTGGTACAGACATGGCTTGGCTGTATACTGGCGGCAACGGTAATTGCATTGCCGTTGATGTATCGAAATGCCAGGGCGGCTTTTGAGCAGGTAGATGTGGATCTGATCTATGCAGGTCGGACGCTTGGGATGAGTGAACAGGCGATTTTCTGGAAGATTGTGGTTCCGGCAGCGGGGCCGGGGATTGTGTCGGGTACGATTCTTACCTTCGCCAGAGCTATGGGCGAATATGGTGCAACCTCTATGCTGGCAGGGAATATTCCGGGGAAAACAGCAACCGTATCGCAGAGGATTGCCATGGTCATTCAGGATGGTGATTATCTGACGGCCGGGATCTGGGTGTTTATTGTGCTTTTGATTGCTTTTGCAGCGATTTATCTGATGAATCGTGTGGCTCAGAAACATATGAAACATATCCGCCGCTGGTAGCAGAAAGGATGAGAGGCGATGAGTGAATTTTCCCATTTCAATTCCGCAGGCGAAGCTGTCATGGTGGATGTCAGCGAGAAGGAGAATACGAAAAGAATAGCAGTGGCGGCGGGGGAGATCCGCATGTCCACAGAATGTTTCCGGAAGGTGACGGCGGGCGATATGAAAAAGGGCGACGTGCTGGGCGTGGCCCGGATTGCCGGGATCATGGGAGCCAAGAAAACATCCGAGTTGATTCCGCTCTGTCACATTCTGCAGCTGACAAAGGTGGAAATTGCATTCCGTTTTCCGGGAGAGAACCGGATCGAAGCGGTCTGCACAACAAAAACGATGGGTAAGACCGGTGTGGAAATGGAGGCTCTGACCGGGGTTTCCACAGCACTCCTGACGATCTATGACATGTGCAAGGCAGTGGATCGCTCCATGGAGATCGGACAGATCCGTCTGCTGGAAAAGAGCGGCGGTAAGAGTGGGACATTCCTGAGGGAGGACAGGTGATGCTGGATTTCCATATACAGAAAAAGCTGGGCAGCTTTTGGCTGGACAGTGAAGTGCATACAGAAGCAAAACGGATCGGTATTCTGGGAGCCTCCGGCTGCGGAAAGAGTATGACACTGCGCTGTCTGGCCGGAATCGAGCGGCCGGACGATGGCTATATCCGTCTTGCAGAGCGTATGGTGTATTCGGCGAAGGAAAGAGTCTGTGTTGCACCGCAGAAGCGGAGAGTCGGATATCTTTTCCAACATTATGCCTTGTTTCCGACCATGACGGTGGAACAGAATATTGCAGCGGGACTCCATGGCACAAAGCAGGAAAATGCAGTCAGAGTGCAGGAAATGATTGAGACGTTTCAGCTGGCGGGGCTGGAAAAGAAGCTGCCGGGACAGCTTTCCGGCGGACAGCAGCAGAGAACGGCACTGGCAAGGATCATGGCATATGAGCCGGAGGTGATCCTTCTGGATGAGCCTTTTTCGGCGCTGGATGCCTTTTTAAAGGACCGGTTGCAGCAGGAACTGATGGAGATGCTGAAGTCGTATGAGGGAACGGTCATCCTGGTATCCCACAGCCGGGACGAGATCTACCGTTTCAGCGAGGAGCTTCTGGTGATGGCCGATGGTCATATGATCTGTCAGGGGAAGACAAAAGAGGTGTTTGCCAATCCTGGATGCAAAGAAGCTGCGCGGCTGACCGGATGTAAGAACATTACGAAATGTATCCGCAGAAATAACCATGGGCTGGAGGTACCTGCATGGGGAACCGAACTCATTTTGCAGCAGGAGATTCCTGAGGATATTTCGTATGTGGGTATCCGTGCGCATGATTTTATTCCAGTCTGGGAAGAAAAAAGAAACAACTGTATACAGATTTTTCCGGGAAACGAGGCCGAGCTGCCTTTTGAAAGAAAGTATTTTCTGCATACCACAGGTACAGATGAAGAGGAGCTTTGCTGGTTTGTACAAAGAGAACAGCTGAAAGAGACAGAAGAAAAGGGACTGCCTGCGTATTTACAGATTCCGGAAGAAAAACTGTTGCTTTTGCGAGAATGATATAAGGAGCAGAACATGAAATTAATCAGAACAGAAGATGCGGTAGGTCATGTGATCTGCCATGATATCACACAGATCATCAGGGGAGTAACAAAGGATGCGGTATTCCGGAAAGGCCATATCGTGACGGAGGAGGATATTCCGGTACTTTTGTCTGTGGGCAAGGAAAATCTGTATGTATGGGAAAAGGAAGAAGGCATGCTGCACGAGGATGAGGCGGCTCTGATCCTGAAAGAAATCTGTCAGGGGGAGCATATGCATCCATCGGGCATCAAAGAGGGCAAGATCGAGCTGATCGCCGACTGTGACGGTGTACTCAAGGTGGATAAAGAGGGACTGCACCGGGTCAACAGTGTCGGAGAGATGATGATTGCGACCCGCCATGGTAATTTTCCGGTAAAAAAAGGCGACAAGCTGGCCGGAATGCGTGTCATCCCGCTGGTGATCCATGAGGATAAGATGCATCAGGCAAAAAAGGCAGCCGGGGAAAAGCCGCTGTTACAGCTGTTGCCCTACCAGCATAAAAAGGTGGGCATCGTTACGACGGGCAGCGAGGTATATTATCACAGAATCGAGGATACCTTTACCCCGGTGATCAAAGAAAAGCTGGCCGAGTACGATACGGAGGTCATCGGACAGGAGATCTGTAATGATGCTCATGAGATGATCACGGCAGCGATCCAGAGGTTTTTGCAGGCGGGTGCTGATATGATCATCTGCACCGGTGGCATGAGCGTTGATCCGGATGACCGTACACCGTTGGCGATCAAAAATGCCGGCACGCATATCGTGAGTTACGGTGCACCTGTACTGCCGGGAGCCATGTTTTTACTTTCCTATTATAACAATAGGATTCCGGTACTGGGGCTGCCGGGCTGCGTTATGTATGCTAAGAGAACTATCTTTGATCTGGTGCTGCCGAGACTTATGGCGGGAGAAATTCTCACAGCAGAAGACATGAATTGCCTGGGTGAGGGTGGCTTATGCCTGAACTGTCCCCAGTGTACCTTCCCAAATTGCGGCTTTGGTAAAGGGAGGTAACGTATGGACACACTGTGGGATGCGCTGGATATGGCAGAGGATAACCGGGAGACAGTGATCTATACTGTGGCAGAAGGTGCACATGCCGGAGAGAAGCTGTTGGTATCGGAGAACAGCATACACTGGCAGTCGGAGAACGCAGAGTTTTTATCCGGACATATACAGAAGCTTTTGCCACATACAGAGAGCGGACTTGTGTCGGTGGATGGCGAGCGTATTTTTGTCGATCCGCTGGGTGGTGAGAAAAAGCTGGTGATCTGCGGGGCCGGCCACGTATCCATGCCGATCATCCGTATGGGTCAGATGCTGGGTTTTCAGATTACCGTGATCGAGGATCGGCCTTCTTTTGCGGATGATGCCAGAAGGGTCGGAGCCGGTCAGGTGCTTTGCCTGCCTTTCGCTGAGGGGCTTGCAGGTATACCGGGAGATAAAAACACGTACTTTATCATTGTGACCCGGGGGCACCGGTATGACGAGGTCTGTCTGGAAAGTATCCTGCCAAAGGAGTATGCCTATATCGGTATGATGGGCAGTCGCCGCCGTGTGGCTGTTGTGAAACAGCATCTGCTGGAGCAGGGCTTTGAAAAACAGAAGATTGAAGAGCTGCATGCGCCGATCGGTCTTTCCATTGCGGCGGAGACGCCGGAGGAGATTGCCGTATCAATCCTGGCGGAGATCATCGAGGGAAAAAATAAAAAGCGCCGGAGTCAGGGCTTTACGAAGGATATGCTGAGAGCTGTCCGTGATGCCGGTGATGCGCAGATGGTGCTGGCAACAATCGTCAGCCGCCGGGGCTCGGCACCGCGAAGTGTGGGTACGAAGATGCTGGTGCTTGCGGATGGCCGATGCATCGATACGATCGGCGGTGGCTGTATGGAAGCCGAGGTGCGCAACCGGGCATTGCGCCTGATGCACCATGCGGACAGACAGACACAGGTCTGCGAGGTCGACATGACGGCTATGGATGCCGAAGAGGAAGGCATGGTCTGCGGTGGCCGGATTGAGGTGCTGCTCGAGAAAGCAGACAGCTTCCGGGGAAAAATGATAACAGAATAAAATGAAACGATATAGATGGTTGCTGCAGGAAACATACAGGTGGAAGACGGGAAATCCGGCAGTAATCGGATGTGCAGAGAAAAGGAGGAGAAGCGCATGAAAGACAGCTACGGCAGAACAATCAATTACATGCGGATCTCCATCACTGACCGTTGTAATCTGCATTGCAGCTACTGTATGCCGGAAAATATACAGTACTTTGGAATGAAAGAGCTTCTGACGAAAGAGCAGATTCTGGCTGTATGCCGGGCGGCTGTCAGCCTTGGTATTACCCGGTTCAAGATCACCGGTGGCGAGCCACTGGTACGCAAAGACTGTGTACGGATCATAAGCGAGATAAAATCTCTGAATGACGTAGAACAGGTGACACTGACAACAAATGGCGTACTGCTGGAGGAGCAGGCAGAGGCGTTGAAAAGAGCTGGTATCGACTGTATCAATGTAAGCCTCGACACGCTGGATCCCCGGCTGTATCGGCAGATCACCGGGCAGGCTGCACTGGAAAATGTACTGGCCGGTATCCGTCAGGCAGAAAAACTGGATATTCCCGTCCATGTCAATACAGTGCTGCAGAAAGGCATCAACGAAGCTGCATGGCAGCAGGTACTCCCTCTGGCAGAGAAAGGCTATGCAGACGTCCGCTTTATTGAACTCATGCCGATAGGCGAGGGAAAATCACATAAAGGGATAGCAAATAAGGATATACTGGATGCGCTGTATAAGCTGTATCCTGCGCTGCAGCCTGTACAGAAGCGAAAGGGCAATGGCCCGGCCATATACTACGAAATTCCGGGTTTCCGGAAAAATGTCGGTTTCATCAGCCCCGTACATGGGAAATTCTGTGCGGCCTGCAACCGGATCCGCATGACGGCAGACGGTCATTTCAAGCCCTGCCTGTGCTATGGCGAGAGTATAGACGGGCGGGAGATCCTGCGGGCGGAAAATCATGAGCAGATCCGTGAGCTGCTGCAGCGTGTGATTCTTGCAAAACCACAGATGCATTGCTTTGATACAAGAGAAAAAATCACGGAAAATAAACAGATGGTACAGATCGGAGGATAGTGATGGAACAGACAATACAGGCAGGCACAGTTACAGCCATCTGTATCAGCGAAAAAAGAGGCACGCAGAAAAAACCGGTGGATACAGCAAGGCTGCGTACGGACTGGGGGATCGAGGGCGATGCGCATGCCGGTCACTGGCACAGACAGGTAAGTCTGCTGTCACAGGAAGAAATCGATGCATTCAGAGCCGAAGGCGCCGACGTTTATCCGGGAGCCTTTGGGGAAAATCTGGCTGTACAGGGTATTCCTCTGAAAAAGCTTCCGGTAGGCACAAGGCTGCAATGCGGCAGCGTGCTGCTGGAGGTTACACAGATTGGCAAGGACTGCCACAGCCACTGTACGATCTATTACCGGATGGGAAAATGTATTATGCCGACCAACGGGATATTTGCCCGGGTATTACAGGAAGGAGAGATCAGCGTGGGAGATACGATCCAGGTATTGCCGGAAACAGGAAAAGAGCCTTTCCGGGCAGCTGTGATTACATTAAGTGACAAGGGCGCTGCAGGAGAAAGAGAGGATAAAAGCGGTCCGCTGGCTGAAAAGCTGCTGGCGGAAGCCGGATATGAGGTGGTCGAATATCTGCTTCTGCCGGATGAGAGGGAACCGCTTGAGAAGGAATTAAAGCGTCTGGCCGATCAGCGGCAGGTGCATGTGATCTTTACCACCGGCGGTACAGGATTTTCCGTGCGGGATATCACACCGGAGGCCACGATCGCCGTCTGTGACCGTATGGCAAACGGTATTGCCGATGCAATCCGCAATTATTCGATGACGATCACTCCCTGGGCAATGTTCAGCCGTGCTGTCAGCGGGCTCAGGGGCCGTACCCTGATCGTCAATCTGCCCGGCAGTCCGAAGGCAGTACAGGAGGCACTGGAGTATCTGCTGCCGTATCTGGAACATGGGATCAGTGTATTGCGGGGAAACGTGAGCGAATGTGCGAGAAAATAGTAATGAATTACTAAAGATTAAAAAATGAGTAGAGAAAGGCGTGAGTCATATTAAAGTGGCTTGCGTCTTTTTTTTGTTTGGAACGGATTAGAGGTATAATGGCACAACGTATAACTATTTATGATTGTACTTGACAAACTTGTATTATGATATTATATATATAAACAAAAAGGTAGATACAAGAAAATACAAGATGAAAGGGGAATGGGAAGAAAAATGGAAGAAAAAAAACTGAAAAAGAAAGGGATAGGATCGGCCTGTGCTATTTTATCTGCAACATTGTTCGGCTTTAATGCATATTGCGCAACAAATGCCTATGCAGGTGGAAGTAATCCGATTGCATTTACATTTTACGCATCTGTCATCTGTATTGTATTGACAATACTTATTGCATGTATCTGTCATATACGCATCATACCTAAAAAAGAGGAGTGCGGATGGCTCATACTGATTGGAACCCTGGGTGGAGTGACAACACTGCTTTTATTTACTGCATTTACATATATTGCCAGTGGTATTGCCACCGTATTACATTTTACCTATCCTGTGTATGTGGCCATTGGAAGTGTCTGGCTTCTGAATAAGAAAATGACAAAAGGAAAAACAATAGCCCTTGTGTTGAGTGTTTTAGGTGTTGTTTTTATTTCAGACCTTTCAGGGGATAAAGCAGGGACAGGTATTTTACTGGCATTGTTGTCTGGTCTTACATATGCCGGTTATGTGATCTTTCTGGAAAAGACACATTTTGACCGTGAGAATTGTCTGTTTATCTGCTTTAACATGACACTTGTGAGGCTGGTGCTGACGTTTGTGTACGGTGTTTTAGGCCGGCAGATTTTTGTGACGCAGACAGCAGCGGCCTGGGGCTATACAGCTGTACAGGCATCATTATCGCTTTTACTGGCAACTATGTTATTTCAGATAGGTGTCAAATATATTGGCGGTATGGTGGCTTCTGTCTTTTCCATGTTTGAGCCGTTGACCTGTCTGATTGTTGGTGTGTTGTTTTTAGGGGAAAATATAAATTATGTAAAGATAGCTGGGTGTGTATTGATCTGTCTTGGTATCCTTGTTGTCATTTATGATGAATTTAAGGAAGAAAGTTAAACGTTGTCGGAGAATACAGCTCAAAATAAAGGATTAAAAGAGTGGAGGATTATTCTGAATTACAATAACTGTAAAAAGTTCAGAGATGTGCTTTCAAATTAACAGAAAAATATAATACATTTATAGCATATGTTGACAGTTGTAATATAACATGTTAATATATGTAAAAAGAAAAATGCCATGGAAAGGAAGAAAAGGTATGATAAAAATTGCATGTGTGGGTGACAATGTAGTAGATATCAACTACATTGACGGAATCGTAAACCCTGGTGGAAACTGTGTGAATGTGGCCGTATATTGCAGTCAGATGGGACACCAGGCTGCCTATGTTGGTGTACTGGCAGATGATGACTATGCAAAAGTAATTACAGATTCGCTGAAGAAAAATCAGGTTGCATATGACATGTCCCCTGTAGGACATGGAGAAACCGGCAGATGTTTTATCAATTTAGTAGATGGAGACAGGATTATCGGAGATATAAATGATGGTGGTCTGTTAAAAGCTTCTCCGTTAAAGCTGGATGAAAAACTGATCATGTATCTGAAAAAATTTGATATTGTGCATACAAGTTGTTATAGCTATATCGATGATGAACTGGAAAAAATCAAAGATGCCGGAATTCCTTTGTTATATGATTTTTCTATAGAGTGGGATGATGAAAAAATCAGTCGTCTTTCTGAGATGGTGGATTTTGCTTTGTTTTCCGGCAGGGATGATAAGACTGAAGAAGAGAACATGTCTGTCCTGAAAAAAGCAGTTGATGGCAGACATTGTCGTATGGCAATCCTTACCATGGGAACTAAAGGTGCCTGGGTGTATGATGGACATACTGTACATACGAAAAAACCTTACAATATTGAGGGCGGTGCCATAGATACAACAGGTTGTGGTGATTCCTGGATCAGTGGATTTATTTCTACATATATTGAGATTACAAAAAGAATGTATCAGATGGCGGCGGCATCAGACGAGCACTTTATTCAGCAGAAAAATGTGGAAGATGTAAAGGCACATGCTATAGAAATGGCTATGTGTATGGGAAATCTGAAAGCGAGACAGACCTGCCGGGTCAAAGGTGCCTATGGTTGTGGCGTGCCTGTGGATTCTATACGAAAGTGAGACTGAGGAATGATACGTGATAAAAAATGCATAGGTGTATTAACCAGCGGTGGTGATGCACCGGGAATGAACGCCGCTATCCGTGCAGTCGTACGTACTGCCATAACAAAGGATATTATACCGGTGGGGGTAATTCGTGGATATAATGGCCTGTTGGAGAAAAATATCACACGTATGGATGCCCGAAGTGTGTCGGGAATTATCCAACGTGGAGGTACCATATTAAAAACTGCCAGATGTAAAGAGTTTTATGAAGAAAAATATCGTGAAATTGCATACCAGAACGCAAAAGAGCTGGGGCTTGATGGCTTGGTGGTGATTGGTGGTGACGGTTCTTACCAGGGCGCAGGTTTCCTGTCAAGACTGGGATTACCCTGTATTGGCATTCCGGGAACTATTGATAATGATATTGCCTGTACAGAATACACCATTGGTTTTGATACGGCGATGAACACAGTTATTGAATGTGTGGATAAGCTGGATGATACCTGCAAATCGCATGAACGATGCAGCGTAGTGGAAGTCATGGGACGGCATGCCGGTCATGTGGCTCTGAATACGGGGATTGCAACCGGTGCCATCGGTATTATTACGGAGGAAATCCCGAACAGCATAGAGGATATTGCCAGACATATATTTAAAGCCAGAGAGATCGGCAAAGAGCATTTTGTGGTCATAGTATCTGAAGGATACGGAAAACCACATGAGATTGCTGAAAAGATAGAAGCTATGACAGGAGTAGAGAGCCGCGCGACGGTGCTGGGACACATCCAGAGAGGTGGTGCGCCTACATTAAAAGACCGTGTTGTTGCGACACAGATGGGACACAGAGCGGTGGAACTCCTTGAACAGGGAATTGGAGATCGGGTCATTGCACAGAGAAGCGACCGTATCGTGGATCTGGATCTGGAAGAAGCCTTGGCCATGAAAAAGGATCTGGACCGTAATCTGTATCACATTATGCTGGATACGTCATTCTGATGGAGAGAGGGACTATGAGAGAAATTTTCAGACAAAGAAAGATGGATCCTGCAAAATGTCTTCTTGCATTGGATATAGATGGAACTCTGACAAATTCAGAAAAAAAAGTGACCCAAAAGGTACAGCATGCACTGGATCAATTTGTGGCAGCCGGAGGAAGAATCATACTGGCTTCCGGACGTCCGACATATGGCATTGTGCCTGTGGCAGAGACACTTGGTCTGCCGGAAAAAGGAGGATATATCCTGGCCTATAACGGTGGGCGTGTCATGGACTGTAAGACCGGAAGATATCTTTATGAAAAAAATCTGCCTCAGGATGTGATCCCGGTACTTGCCAGACAGGCAAAAGAGTTTGGCGTCAATATTATGACCTATGAAGATGACTGTATTATCACGGAACAGCCAGAGGATATCTACTGTGTGAAAGAAAGCCAGATCAATCACATGAAAATAAAACAGGTAAAATCATTTTCAGACTATGTGATATTCCCTGTGACAAAATGTCTGCTGACAGCAGACGGTGATTATCTGCAACAGGTAGAAGAAAAGATGAAAGCATACTGGGGGGAGAAATTAAGCATCTGCCGTTCGGAACCATATTTTCTTGAGGTGACGGCAAATGGCATTGATAAGGCAGGTACTCTTGCCCGTGTGCTGGAACAGTTACAGCTGAACAAACAGAATCTGGTGGCCTGTGGAGATGGATTTAATGATATCTCCATGATCTCTTACGCAGAAATCGGTGTTGCAATGACAAATGGCAGTGAAAAAACAAAGGCTGCTGCAGATTGTATTGCGCCTTCTAACGATGAGGATGGGATAGCTGCGGTCATAGACTGTCTGTTGGAAAATACTGTGAAACTATAAGATATGAAAGGAAACAGATATAAAGAAGCTGTTTCCTTTTTTAATGGATAATAATGAAAAGGCGGAATACTTTCAAACTGGAAGTATTCCGCCTTTGGTTGTGTGCCGAGCATGGCACTAATCTTGCTGGTGCAAGTCCAGTCACGGGTATTTACCGCCAAGTGTAGCGAACCACAAGTCGGTATCAGTAACGGTATGGATGG
>CAKRQV010000012.1 GCA_934394565.1 uncultured Lachnospiraceae bacterium | reverse complement strand
TTTCCGGACTGTCTTATCAAAGAATTTTCGAGGATTGTATTTATGTGTTTCACTGTTCAGTTATCAAGGTTCTCATTCGCTGTCGTTCGAAACAGCTTATTTAATATATCATAGCCATTTCTCTTTGTCAACAACTTTTTTAACTTTTTTTGAAGTTTTTTGTCGTTGTCTGTAGCTCTTCGCGACAGCTTGTTTAATTTACCACCATTTCCAGCATATGTCAACACCCTTTTTCAATTTTTTTCAATTTTCTTCTCGCCCCCTCCTTCTTCTCAATATCTACCGTCTCGTCACCCCTCTCCAAAGTCAGAAACCGCCCCAGCCATCGCTGCGACATACATATATATTGCAAGCGACTTCCGCGAGTAAGCGTCCGAGACCCCAGGCTCGGACCGACGGAGCCGGAGCGCAGCAATATATATGTATGTCGCAGCGATGGCAGAGGCGGTTTCGTCCGTCCTAACTATCCCAGCATCATCCTGTCATTTGTCAATTCCCTGTTTCTCTTCTCCCCAAACAGTCTCACCAGATCCTGCACCGAAAGTTTCTCTCTTTCTTCCCTTGCAACATCATACACGATCTCCCCGGAGTCCATCATAATCGTCCGGTTCCCCGTATCCAGTGCCTGCTGCAGATTGTGTGTGATCATCATCGTCGTAATATGATTCTCCTCCACAATCGTTCTCGTAATCTCCATCACCTTCTTCGCCGTAGCCGGATCCAGCGCCGCCGTATGCTCATCCAGTAAAAGGAGCTTCGGCACCGACAATGTACACATCAGAAGTGTGACCACCTGTCTCTGACCGCCTGAGAGCAGACCGATCTTTGTTTTCATACGATCCTCGATCCCCATATTGTATCTCGCCAGATTTTCCCTGAAAAACTTTACCTTCTCTTTGGTGATCGCTCTGGAAAACATCGAAGAATGCCTGCCGGATCTTGTATAGGCCATCGCCAGATTTTCCTCGATGGTCATATTCGGAGCCGTACCCTTCATCGGATCCTGGAACACCCGGCCGATCACCCGCGCACGCTCATGCTCACTTTTAAAAGTAATATCCATATCATCCAGCAGGATCTTTCCACTGTCTGTCAGAAAGCTTCCGCAGATCGCATTAAACAGCGTACTTTTACCCGCACCGTTAGATCCGACGATCGTTACAAAATCCCCGTCCTGCAGCGTAATACTCAGATCCCTGATTGCGCTGTGCTCATTGACTGTACCCTTTGCAAATGTTTTGGAAATATGATCAACTACTAACATTATCTGCCCGCCTTTCTCTGTCTGGACTCTGCCATTTTCTGCTTGATCGCCGGTATCGCCAGTGTGATCGCCACGATCAGCGCACAGGTAAATTTCATCAAATTCGCACTTCTGTCTCCAAACAGATTCATGCGCACAACAAAAGCGACGATCAGCTTATAGATCACCGAACCGACAACCGCAGAGATCAGTCCCACCGTCACACTTCTTTTACCAAAGACGGCCTCACCGATGATCACGGCAGCCAGACCATAGATCAATGCACCATTGCACAGATTGATATCCGCATAGCCGATACTCTGGGAAGCCATGGCTCCGGCAAAGCCAATCAGGCCATTGGCGATCATCAGGCCAATGATCTTTGTCATATCTACATTAATGGAGGAAGAACGTACCATGTCCGGATTATCTCCCGTTGCACGGATGCGCAGTCCCAGATGGGTCTTGAAAAACAGACTCATGATCACCAGAAGCAGGATTACGATCACCAGACTGACACCGGCCTTGACCAGCGTTGTATTGAACTGTCCGCTGACGCCGAGAAGGTTCTTGACCGTTTCAAAAATTGTGGACTGGTTGTAGCTTAAATTGGTGGTGGCTCCCTTGTCGGTCAGGGAATAGCAGACCAGATTGACCGAATACAGACCGCTCATCGTAATGATACCGGCCAGTACCGGATGTACCGACAGCTTTGTCTGCAAAAGTCCTGTGATCGCACCCGCAAAAAGTCCGGCCACCAGACCGGCCAGAAGTCCCAGCACCGGATGTCCGGCCAGCGTTACCAATACGGAAATGACAGCGCCAAAGCCAAAGCTTCCCTCTGTGGTCAGATCCGGAATATCCAGAATACGAAGAGATATATAGATTCCCATAGCCAGCAGACCATAGATCAGTCCGTCCGGCAGATTTGAAAGATAGTATACCATGTCTTTTTCCTTTTCTTCTATTATATTATATATGTAGCGTAATCACGGCAAACATACGCTGCAGCTTTCACACCCTGCAAAAATCTTATGCCGATAGCCGCTTTTGTATATTGCCTGTGTAAAACAACGCAGACAATGCCGCGTTGTCTGCGTCGACACTGTCTGCCTGTATTTTTTCACAGCTTTGTCTGTCTGTCAATCAAAGACTTACTGTTGTATACGTTTTGTTATTCACCCAGAGTTTTTACTTCATAATCGGAATTGATCTCTGTGATACCAAGGGCATCCATCGTTGTTTTGTTTACAGAACAGTAGTCGATGCCAACAACCTCAGCCGGTACATCTGCAACAGCAGCACCTTCCAGTACCTGGATAGCTTTTTCTGCTGTCTTCTGGCCGATGCCGTAATCGTCAATAGCCAGCGTTGCAAAACAGCCGGAAGCTACAGTCGTAGCAGATGCACAATAAGTCGGGATCTTATTCTCTTTGCAGATATCTGCCAGTGTGGTCACGCCATCCTGAATAATGGAATCGTTCGGTACGAAGATCGCCTGAGCGCCCTCTTCAATCAGGGCATTTGTAGCTGTCTCAATATCATTGGCTGTGGAAGCTGTTTTTTCTACATAAGCAATACCTGCGGAATCCAGATATTCCTTACACTGGTTGATGGTATTGGTAGCATTATCCTCGTTACCGCTGTAAATCAGTCCGTATTTTTCTACCGGAGTGGTAGCCTGTGCCAGCTCGAAGATTTCAGAAACCGGAATCGCATTAGATGTACCTGTGGCATTTTTGTCCGGTGTTTCCAGTGCCGTCATAACGCCTGCAGCTACCGGTGCGGATACGGCGCAGAAGATATCCGGTGTATCAGATCCCACATTGACAACAGCCTGCGTCGGCGGTGTGGCGATTGTGATCACAGCATCGTAGCTGCCATCTGTCATACTGGCAACAATAGACTGCAGGGCACTGGAATCACCGCCGGCACATTTGTATTCCACATTGCCATAACCGGCCTCCTCCAGTGTATCGATGATACCGTTTTTCATATCCATGAAAGCACCATTTTCCACCATGGCGATCAGACCTATCTTGGCATCTTTGGCATCTGCTGTTGCGTCTGCTGTGCTTGTTGCAGAGGCTGCGTCTGCTGTGCTCTCTGTTGCAGAAGCTTCAGAAGCTGTACTTGCTGTACTTCCTGCTGCGGATGAGCTGCTGCCACATCCTGTAAAAAGGCTCATACCCATTGCTGCTGCCATACATACTGCTGCGAATTTTTTCATGTTTTTCATTTTTCTTCTCCTTTATTTTCTCTATCTGTGTGTTGTGTTGTATGCTGCTAAAGTTTCAAATGCTTCTGTAAGCATCTCTTTTGTCACTTTATACGGATTGTGATCGATATCTTTCATAGAAACTGTCTTGTCGATCACGGCTTCCAGATCCTTTGGGGTGATTTCCACATCTGCAATACAGGTTGGAAGTCCGATACTCCGGTTAAATTCATATACTGTTTTGAAGGTTTCCATATCCTGATCAACCAGAAGTAAAAGCAGGATACCAAAACCAACCAGCTCACCGTGCAGGTGCCCCTCCTCAATGTGAGGAAAGGAAGTCAATGCATAATAAACGGCATGACCGAGACCGGTATTGTAATCAATGATATGCTCTGTCGTTACCAGGATCGATACGATCGCTGTTGTTACGATAATAGAAAGCACTGTCTGTTCAAACTCATAGGACAGCTCACCTTTTTTCTGATCCTCCAGCGCCTTCTTTCCGTATAGCAGAAGTGGTTCGTAACACTGGCGGCCCATGCCGACGCCAAGGCTGACGTAATGTACCGGATGTTCTCCTCTGGAAGAAATCGTACTTTCAAAATATTTGGCATAGGTATCGCCGATGCCCGCCCACATATATTTTGTCGGTGTATGGATCAGTACCGATGTCTGGATAAAAGCATGTACCGGCGGTTTTGCAAAGAAAAACGGATTTTTGAAGGAACCATCCGGGTTGTACATGATTGACACGCTTGTACAGGCTGCACAGTTGGAAGCGATCGTCGGTACGGTAAATACCGGCTTGTGGGTGACCTCTGCCAGCGCTTTGACTGTGTCTGTCGCCTTGCCGCCGCCGATAGCGAAAAGCATATCGGCGTTTTGTACGGATTCCTGCTGCTGTAAAGCTTCTACATTTTCATAGGTTGCCTCTCCGCCGTACCAGAGAAACTCCATAAACTGCAGTTCACTGTCCCTGACTGCATCCAGCAAAAGCTCCTTTACGGAAGCGATCGCTCTATGGCCGCCTATGGCTGCAATCTTTGCACCGTAAGGTCTGCACACTTCAGGGATCTTCCGGTACACATCATTGCCGATTGAATAGCTCGGCAGGTAGATACTGTAATTTTCCATCTTTACTCCTTTCGGATTTCAGACAGAGCAGGCAACAGGTATAAAAAAAGACCTGTCCTTATCATATAAGGACAGATCATATACTTTAATCTGCGGTACCACCTTATTTGGTCTGATCATCTCAGAACCCTCTCTGTCAAAAATGCCAACACATTTTCTGCCGTTAACGCCGGCCTACGTCGCATATACTCGACTAACGTCTTTCCCCTTGCCCTCAGCGGTCCATTTACAAAACAGCGTTTCCGGAGGATTCTCAGCAACTACCTCTCTCTGTACGGCGCTTATGATGTTTTATCTCCGCTTCAATGGTTTATCTGGTGCTTATTATAAAAGCATCTGTTTCCTTTGTCAATCCACTTTTCTTCGTTAAAGTGTTGAAGATTTTTCTGTAAATTTCTGTAAATCTGACGAATTTTATATTGTATTGCCTTCTTTCAGATCTGAACATGCCTGTTTCTGAAATCCTGCAGTCATTATTTTTATGACTGTTCTCAGAATACCTGTGCCTGCACCGTTTCCTTTTCCTGCGATGCCAGATACATGCGGTTTGCCGCCAGTGTGATCAGACAGGCCATTACCATGGCCACCAGCATACAGAGCAGGAAAAATACCCCCTTGCCTTCCTGTGCCATAAACGGTGCAATAACTGCCGGGAGATATGCCGTTCCCTTGACATCAAACAAGCCTACCAGCGCACCGGACACTGTCGCACTGGCCAGAGCACCGGCGAATACAATTTTACTGGAGAACATATACGGATACGCTGCTTCAACAAATGTGCCAAAACCCACATTGATCGCAAACCCTGAAAAAGCCGCTGCCCGTTCTCCGCGGACACGGGGAAGAATGATATTTGCCAGTGTAATTCCGGCAGAAACCATGACAAGCCCCGTCATATCGATCGCACCAAGGAAGGAAAAGCCCATTTCCTCAATCTCAAGCAGTACGATCGGCAGGATTGCCGCATGGTATACGCCACCGATGATCGCGGGCCAGATCAGAAGTCCGGCTACCGCCCCGGCCAGCACGGCATTATAGCTGATGCATGCATTGATCACGCTGCAGATACCATTGCCCAGCCATAATGTGATCGGTGCGATCACATACATACCCACCAGACCGGCTGCCAGACCACCGATACCACCGGAAGCGATATTAACCGTCGTTCCCGGCACATTGTGGTTATAGCAGAACACACTGATATAATAAACAAGGATACCGGCCAGAATACCGACAACCAGACCGCCGATAATGCCACCGTCCTTAGCCAGGATACCGCCCACGATACCGGCTACGACACCGACCTCATCCATGCCGGATACCTGTTTGGCCGCAATCGCACAGACAACCACCGGAATGTAACCGACCAGCGTATCGAAAACATCCGACAGACCGCTGCAGCCCGGGATCTTGCTGCAGGCCAGCAAAAGTGCCATGGCAATAAATGCCGGAAGCGATGTCATCATAATCCCCCTGAAATTGATCCGGGACACTACATTGCCGGAGACCTTTCCGGCTGCATCTGCACCGGTATTTCCGATCACAGGCATATATTTGATTCCCCAGTTTTTGGCAAGGGCCGTGGTAAACGCTACGGCACGGGTACGATTTGTGGTTCCCGTTGTTCCGGAGGCACTCAAAACATTACATCCCAGGCTCTGGATCAGCGCCACACCGGTTCCCCCGGTACCGGCCATCGGAAGCTTCTTTGCTGCCGCCGCCTGCACTGTCTTTGCATTGGCTCCCTGCGGGTCGGCACTGACAAACATAAGGCCATCGATCTCACCCTGCCCAACCTTTTCTGCCAGAGCAGCATCCATTTCTGCAGCCTTTTCATTGACCTGTTGCAGTGTTCCTTCAAACGTCTTACAGACAGCTGCACCGTCCCACGTATACAGACTCGCCTTACTCTCCGGCCCCACGGTATCCAGGCTTCCTGATGCCAGCACATACTGTACAAAAGCGATCTCCATATCTGCCGCTTTTGTCTGGGCCAGAATCTCCTTCATCATACCAGCGATATCGTTACCGCCCTGCTTATATAAATTGCCACCGCTGCTTCCGATAAATGCAATCTGTTTTTTCATCTTCTCTCTCCTTGATCCGCTGTGTCATGTTCGCATATCGCGCTTTATCTATATTTCACTGCATTGCGTTAAAGTGGTACACTGCTACATTCTAACACATTTCAAGGAGAATGCAACCCCAAACCGTTTACATGCCGTATTTTTTCAGATCCACTCTGTTGTCCTTTACCTCAATACCATCCGCCCGCAGCCGGTTTGCCTGCTCATCCGCCCCTCCAAACGCAAAAGCTCCCGAAAGCTCGCCCTTTGCATTGACCACCCGGTAACACGGCACATGCCCGGGATCCGGATTATGATGCAGTGCATTACCCACCGCCCGGCACATCCGCGGATTGCCTGCCATCGCCGCCACCTGACTGTAGGTCGCCACCTTTCCCTGTGGGATCCGTTTCACCGCCTCATAGATCCTTTTCGTCGGAGAATCCGTCACCAGATCATAGCTCTCCCCGATCATCCTGCGGATATCCTCCTCCGGCACTGTCCCATCCAGATAAATCGTATTCCAGTGCTCCTTATTCTGATGGTACCCCGGCACCACCGAGGCAAACGTCCCCCGCCAGAAATCCCGCCACTGCGGATCCGCCTTCACATTCAGACACACGATACCATCCATCTCGTAGATCCACAGAAACGCCTTCTTACTGCCCTTCACCCGAATCAGCTGCCAGTTCGGATCGCGAAATGGGCATTCCATATATGTATCCGGGAAAGTCAGACCGAATGTAACGGCCTCTTCTCTTGTTTTCATGTGCAGATTTCCTTTCTTATTGTTTATTTTCACATCACATTGCATAGATAAATTTCAATTCCAAAATTAATGTTTTATATCTTACATTACATATTTGACTTCTTCATTATCAAGGCGACTGCCGCGGTGCCTCAAAAGAGGGCAGGGAGTTGGATATCTGGTTTCAAACGATTCAAAGTGCGCCCTTAGCTTTGATGAGATCCACGGCTTATGTAATCTTATGCGCGAGCCCGCTTTAGCGAGCGCATTAGATGAAGTTAGCCGTTAGCTCAGCAAAGCGTTGCACTTGTTTGAAACCAGACATCCAACTCCCTGCCCTCTCTTGAGGCACCGCGGCAGTCACCTGTCCGTCAGTCATCCTATTTTATTTACGATTATAGTTGATCAAGCAGCCCTTAAGAATAATCTCCCGCTCATCATCCGTCAGATCACCCAACGTCACCGTAAAGGACTTCTTCTCCTCACCCACAACATAGATCGTGATCTCTTCTGCTTTCTCAGCCACTGCCTTGCGGATATCCGGCACAAACAGATAATCTCCATTTGTAAACGGCAGATCTCCTTCCGGAATCAGAAACGGCAGCATACCCCAGTTGATCAGATTGGAGCGATAACGTTTTGTCGCGTATTCATTCGCAATGTTGGCCCAGCCACCAAGCACCTTCTGGCAGGAAGCCGCCTGCTCCCGCGCAGAACCGTCGCCCGGTTTTACCGCAAAGATCGTGCTGCCAATGCCTGTATTGGCATCCGTCACACCTTCAAAATTCTCATGTACCCATGCCAGCGCCTGTCCGACCTCAACGAAACCGGACTCCGGAGTCTCCCCGTTTTCCCTTGCCTTTTCTGCCAGCTGCACCTCCTTGGCACGACCGACATAGGCCGGATCCTTTCTGGACAGTGTAAACTCAGCCAGTCCCAGCGGATTGGAACGGTAAGAAGAAGTCTCGCCGGATGGAATCAGTTCGTCTGTCGTGGTGACCGGATCGTGGATCTCAGAAACCACCTTTAACAGCAGATTGTCTGTCAGTGCGACCATCTTCGGCCAGTCTTTGATATTCGGGCCAAACTGGATCTCCACGCCCGGATCTGCCACACCCTTGCTGTCAAAGACGCGGTTCTCATAGATCGTCTTGTCAAAGAAATATTTCGGATTGCTGTACGTACCTGTGAACTCTGTGGCCGGAGTCAGATAGCCTTTGTTGGCTGCTGTCGCAGCGATCGAACGGGCATCCATCAGCGCCACGGAAGAAATCTGGCCATTCTGGATCTTGGATCCCTCACGGTTCGGGAAATTACGTGTAGAATGACGGATACTAAACGCATTGTTCGCCGGTGTATCGCCGGCACCAAAGCACGGACCACAGAACGCTGTCTTCACGATCGCACCGGTCTCCATCAATGTAGCCAGCACACCATTCTTGGCCAGCTCGATATAGATCGGCGTAGAAGCCGGATATACACTCAATGTAAATTCATCATGTCCAATGCTGGCACCCTTTAAGATATCAGCGGCCGCACAGATATTTTCAAAGCCACCACCGGCACATCCGGCGATGATACCCTGATCGACCAGCAGCTTGCCGTTATGGATCTTATTCATTAGGGAATATTCTACTTTATTGTCCAGGCTGACAGCTGCACGTTTCTCGACATCATGCAGAATATCTTCAAGGTTTGCATTGACTTCCTCGATCGTATAGGTATTGCTCGGATGGAACGGCATCGCGATCATCGGACGGATCTTGTCCAGTTCGACACGAACAACGCCATCATAATAGGCAACCGGATCCGGATTCAGCTCTTTGTAATCCTCGCTGCGGCCGTGAATGTCATAAAACTCTTTGATCTTGTCGTCCGTTCTCCAGATGGAAGACAGACAGGTGGTCTCCGTCGTCATAACATCCACACCAATACGGAAATCAGCACTTAAGGAAGATACGCCCGGACCGACAAACTCCATCACTTTATTCTTCACATATCCATTGGCAAATACAGCACCGATGATCGCCAGCGCCACATCCTGCGGACCAACCCCAGGTACCGGCTCACCGGTCAGATAAATTGCCACGACACCCGGCATATGGATATCGTAGGTCTGCTCCAGCAGCTGTTTAACCAGCTCCGGTCCACCCTCGCCCATGGCCATCGTACCCAGGGCACCATAACGGGTATGGCTGTCAGATCCCAGGATCATCTTGCCTCCACCGGCCAGCATCTCACGGGCAAACTGATGGATAACAGCCTGATGAGGCGGTACATAGACACCACCGTACTTTTTAGCGCAGGTCAGGCCAAACATATGGTCATCTTCATTGATCGTACCACCGACTGCACAGAGAGAATTGTGACAGTTGGTCAGTACATACGGTACAGGGAATTTTTCAAGTCCTGACGCACGGGCCGTCTGGATGATACCGACAAATGTGATATCATGAGAGGTCAGCTTGTCAAATTTAATGCGAAGCTCCTGCATATCATCGGACACATTGTGTTCCTTTAAGATATGGTAGGCCATCGTACCTGTGGCAGCCCTTTCTTTGGATACGGGACATACGCCTTCGGCCTGCAGACGTGCTTTTGCATCGGCATCGTCCGGGATCAGCGTCGTGCCTCCGACGAGGTAGGCGCCAGTCTTTTCCAGTGTAATCATAATAATCTCCTCCTGTATCTGAAATAAATATATATTCTGCGGCCCGTAACTCTGTACCGACCGCATCTGTTTTATAGCTGTCGATGTCCCTGCCGGATTTGCAGCATTGCACTGCACCTTTCTTTACATGGACACAGAACAAACAAAATGTGCAGCTATGCCTGACACATCTCTGCACATTTCGTACGTTTTGCTATATATCCGCGGTTACGGATTCTGTTCCTGCATATATTTCATGTAACGTACAACCATCATGGCGATTTTGAAAGTCAGGGCATCGTCAAATACCCGGATATCCAGACCCGTGCTCTTTTCCAGTTTTTCCAGACGATACACCAGCGTATTACGGTGTACATAGAGCTGACGGGATGTCTCGGAAACATTTAAGTTGTTTTCGAAAAACTTATTGATCGTCATTAACGTTTCTTCGTCAAAAGTATCCGGCAGCTGCTCGCCGAAAACCTCTCTCATGAACATCTTGCAAAGCGGAATCGGCAGCTGATAGATCAGACGGCCGATACCGAGATTATTGTAAGGGATAACATTTTTCTCCGCATGGAAGATCTTGCCGACCTCAAGGGCCATCTGGGACTCCTTGTAGGAACGGGATACATTCTTGATTTCATCTACGACATTACCGTAGGCCACGCGCACCTGTCCGGACTGCTCCGTCTGTAGCGTATCTGCGATCAGACGGGCCAGACGGCTCATCTCTGCATAATTCTCACCATCCTTGAGCTCCTTGACGATGATCACATTATTCTCATCAATCGCTGTGATGAAATCCTGCGGATGGCCGGTAAACAGACTCTTGATTTTATCAAGCGCAGTATTATCCTTGTCACCCAGCGTCTCTACGGTAAATACAATACGCTTGGCATTCGTATCGATGCGCAGCTTCTTGGCACGGTTGTAGATGTCCACAAGAAGCAGATTGTCCAGAAGAAGATTCTGGATGAAATTATTCTTGTCCAGACGCTCCTTGTAGGCAATGATCAGATTCTGGATCTGGGATACAGCGACACGACCGATCAGATACGGATCGTTCATACTGCCCGAAGACACCAGGACATACTCCACATTATTATCATCAAATACTTTGAAAAAATATCTCTCCTGAAGGATCTGGCTGTCCGCCGGAGAATCAACAAACTGACGCACGGTAGCGTGATCCACCTGCTCTTCTACCATTGTGGACACCAGCACTGTACCGTCAATATTCAGAACACTCAAATCTACTTTAGTAATGCTCTTGAGCTCATCCAGAGTCTTCTGCAGGACCTGACTTGAAACCATACTGTCACTCTCTTTCTTACAAAAAGCGAAAACTGCTCTTTGTATGTCTATATTACAGCTGTACTGCATTTTATCTTTATTGATAACTTATCTAATAATATAACCCATTTCTTGTGAGTTTTCAACCATTGCCTTGCGTTTTTCCCTCTGTTTTTGGTAATTTTTTGGTCATTTTTTATATGAATTGCCGAAAAACCAGCTTTTTGTCCGTCAATCTTGTATTTTGCATCCAACCTGTGCTCCTGTTATCCACAGTATCTTTTCCTGATTTTATATTATTCCACTTTGGCACAGTATACAGTCAGAACAGATCTGTATATTCATTGAGTCCACCGTTTCAAACCATTATAATATATGAAAAAGGAAACCACATCCATCATGGTAGTGGTGCATAGGCGGTTTTATGTACAACCGCTTGGAAAGGGGGCTTTTATGAGCAAATCTAAAAAAGGAAAAAATCCTGTCATATTTATCGTGGGACTGCTTTTACTGTTTGTCCTTGGGCGTTTTATCCCAACCTGGGGACCTGTCACACGCATTGGCGTACAGGGCATCTGTATTTTTATCGGTCTGGTTCTGATGGCTGCCAGCGGATATCCCTATATCGCAATTTCTATATTTGCGATTCTGGCTATCCAATTATCCGGCGCACTGACATTCCCTGACATGATTGCATCCAGTCTTGGTGGTACTATGATCTTCCAGCTGATCGTTATTTATGGTCTGTGCCGGGCCCTGATTGATTGCGGTGCCGGAGATGTGATCGCCCGTTGGCTGATCAGTCGAAAATTTGCCAAAGGGAAACCCTTCGCCTTCACTTTTATGCTTATGATCGCATCCGTCTTCGCAGGTGCTTTTATCGGCCTTGGCGGTCTGGTTTTCTACTACAGTGTACTGGAATCCATCCGGAAAGAGCTGGGATATGACGAAAATTCTTCCTGGATGAAATTCAACGTTTTTGGTGTTTATGCAGAGGCTATGATCGGTATGTCCATGTTACCATTTAAAGGCTTACCGCTTCTTATCTTCTCCCCGCTGAAACAGGCACTTGGTGAATCCGGAATCCAGACAAGTGATCTCCTGTTCATGGGTATTATCGCTCTTCTTGGTATCATTATAGCGATTGTTTACTACTTTATCATGGTTCTTTTCAAAGTAGACTTAAGCAAGCTTAAAGATCTTGACATCACCAAACTTGAAGGCATGGACAATGTCAAAATGGACACTCGTCAGGCCTTTGTCACCATCGTTTTTGCTATTTCTTTGCTTTACACTATCCTGATCCTGTTTATCAAAAAGGGAACACCTTTTGGCGATGCCTTTAATGGTATCACACAGGCTGGCTGGTTCTCCATATGTCTGGCCATCATGTGCCTCGTTAAAATTGACGGCAAACCTGCTGCCAATCCGTATACCGTCTTAAAAGACGGCGTAGACTGGAACGTAATTTATGCTATGATTGGCTTTACACAGGCGGGCGCTGTACTGACAATGGATGAAGCTGGCATCAAACTCTGGCTGCAGGATTCTCTGTCCGGTATTTTTGTCAACTTCGGCTTCCCGTTATTCCTGCTTCTGGTATTGCTTATTTCCTGGATTCTGACAAATTTCCTGTCCAATACTGCTGTCGGAGTAATCATGGCATCCCTGGCTTCTCCATTTTTGACCGTACATATTCAGCAGTCCGGCATCAATCCGACAGTATATGCCGCCGGTTTCATGATTTCTGTCATGTTCGCTTTTGCGACACAGGCTGCCTGTGGAGCGGCTCCTCTGCTCTTTGGTAACAAATGTATTTCAGATGATCTAAAATGGCTGTATTCCAAAGGTATGTTTGCAGGTATTATTATCTTTGTGATCAATTACCTTCTTACCCTGGCACTCTGCTATATACTGTAGACATGAAAGTCTCCTTTTATACGGCTTTTAAAAGGGGGCTGTCACCCTTAGTGTGACAGCCCCCTTTGATTGTTTAACTCACTTTTCATTAAATTCTTCCGGATCCTTTGCCGAATTTCCTGCCATTTTTTTTGCGGCTTCCAGAAATACCTTCATAACACGGCTTTTGTTATTTTTCCTATAACAGATCACTTCTTTGATCGGATATATAGTATCCTCACACGTTCTCTCTACGACGCCAGACATGGATCTGCTGAGCCCTTCTGGTCCGAAAGCAATATATCCCGGATTTGTCGCAATACGGCGCAGGATGGTATTTATGGCGATCCCTGCTTCCAGATTCACTTCACGGATTTCACGTTTCACGCCATAGTTTTCACATGTCCGCTGAAAAATGCGCTCTCGCCGGGACATCGTATGGGGTCTTGTATTAATAAACAGAAAACGGGCTTCTGCACATTCCATTAAATCTTTCGTATAGAGCGTCTGTTTCTTTGCAAGCGGATGTTTTTCATTCAAAAACACAACATCCTGCGTTTTTCTGAGAGGACAGATCGCCAAGTCACTGCACATGCTCTCATAAAATTCCGGATTATCCTCCGGCTGACCAAGAATCACACTAAGCATTGCATCTATTTTTCCAAGCTGCAGCAACTTCAACAGTGTACGGCTATCGTGACGCATCACCTCTATCTCCAGCGAAGGAATTTTTTGTACCATCTCTGCAATAACCTGCGATGTTACCTGCGATGGGAAAAGTGGAGGTGTACCAATATAAAATGTCGGTTCCAGAGAAATCGTCCGTAAAACACCTTCAAACGCATCAAAAGAAGACACCACTTGCTGTAATGTCGGAAGCAATTTCTGCATTTCCGGGGTCAACGTTACCCCGTTGCGGCTGTGTCTGTCAAACAACGTAACACCCAGGCTCTTTTCTACGGATATCACTTGTTTTGAAATCGCTGATGGCGTGAAATTCAATTCATACGCTGCCTCTGAAAAATTCAGTGTCTTTGAAACCATCAATACCGTCCTCAGTTTTTGTATATCTGGATTGATCATCTTTTCTTCCGCCTTTATTATTCTATACTGGAATAATAATATGATAAATCGGATTTGTCAAAGTATAATATCCCTTTATAATATATAAGTAAGGGATGATGTTTTTATACAATTTTTTTAAGAAAGGGTAATGTATATGGATTTCAATATTTGTAAAACACTTTACTGTGATGTTGCTGTTGTTGGTGGTGGTGTCGCCGGTGTATCTGCTGCCATTGAATCCGCAAGACACGGAAAGCACACGATTCTTTTTGAAAAAGGCACCACCCTTGGTGGTATTGCCACCAATGGATATGTTCCACAGATTGCCGGTGGTATTGAAGGAATCTGTCTGGAATTCACCCAGAAGCTTGAAGCAGCCGGACAGCTCCGCAAATTATATGACAAGCCATATTATCGTAATCCCTCGTTTGAACCGGAATATGGCAAACTCGTATTAGAAGATATGGTCTTTAGTGCCGGCGCACGCGTAATCTATGATTCGACTCTCTTTTTTGTGGAAATGGATACCGATCGAATGATCAAAAGTCTGATTTTCTACACTAAAGGCGGATACATGCAGGTCAAGGCTTCCATGTATATTGATTCCACAGGTGACGGCGATCTGGCTGCTCTTGCCGGTGTTCCTTACGAGGTCGGCGGACAGGATTTTGCCGGTCTGAACATCTCCTCCACGCAGGGTTCCCGCTGGGCCGGTGCCAACCTGACAAAATATCTGGCTGCAGAAGCCGACTGGAAAGAAAGCCAGAAGGCCAAAGGTATAGAAAAACCACTGCCGCTTGTCTATGTACTGGAAAGTGAAGCCATTGCCCGCGGCGAGATGACACGCCATGTATGCAACAAAAATTCCGGTTTCTTCCGGGTCCTGATTCCCAATACACCGGAAGATAATGCCTCCTTTGTAACGTTCTCTTTCCACAGCTATTATTGCCACAATACAGATGCCGAAGATATTACCCGCCAGATTTTGGAGCAGCATCAGCTGATGAAACAGTTCCATGCGTTCTTAAAGAACCATGTACCTGGTTTTGAAAATATTCGTCTCGTTGGCCTTGGCAATGTGCCGGGTGTCCGTGATGGCAGACGGATTTTTGGCGAATATATGCTGAAAGCAGCAGATGTAGCCTGCGGCAGAAAATTCGATGATGGCATCGCCCGTTTCCCCGAAATGTTCGATACACATCATCCGACCTCTCCGGACTGGGTATTTATGCGCCATTGTCACATCAAAGCATCTGAGGTCTGCGGCTCTGCCATTGCCGAAGAAGAGAACAGGGGTGTAGACTGTGATGCCCTGATGCATCCGTTTGGCATACCGGAAGGTGTTCCCGTACGTCCAAATCCCCAGGATTATTGTGACATTCCTTATGGTTCTTTGATCCCCCGGGGTGTAGACAATCTGCTTTGTGCAGGCAGATGCTGTTCTGCAGAATTCCATGCCCAGGGTGCTATGCGAATTATCGGACCAGCCATGGGTACAGGACAGGCTGCCGGTCTGGCCGTCAGTGAAGCTATTGACCGCAGGATCCTGCCACGTGAACTTTCCGGTTCCCACCTGCGTGAACTTCTTATCAAAGAGGGTGTCGAACTCGACAAGCCATGTGATGGCTACTGGGAAGAGCTCCGCAACCAGGAGGGTGATTATATCATCAATGGCGGCGATTTCATTACAATGGTGCCAAAAAAATAAACCTTTTCCTTTAAGGCAGAAAAAACAGCTGTACGGATATCGCTACAGCTGTTTTTTTCTGTCTTAACATCTTAATTCAAGCAAAAACTTTCATTTTAAAAATATTAATGATACCTGCCGTATGTATGTACCGTCTCAAACATGGCTTCTACATTTTCGGGCTTTGCCCCGTCAAGTCCTGCAGACATCCGAAAAATGTAGCCACCACCCGGCATAGCAACATCCAGATGTCGTTTCACCGCTTCTCTTATTTTTTCCGGTGTCTCATATACAAGAAGTGGAGTCGGGAAACCTCCTCCGATACAGCACACCTTTCCAACAGTCTCTTTTGCTTTCTTCATATCAACTTTATCAAATGTAAAATAAGCGGAACATTTTTCTACTTCGGCCAGATATTTCAGTTTATCGTTGTACACTCCTTCGCAGAAAACATTGGTCATCATGTGCGCTTCCTGACAGGCTTCAATAATTTCTTTTAAATGTTTCCAGTAGAATTTTTCATAGAGGGCATTGCTCATCATATCATCGCTGCCCTTATGCAGTGCCATGACAACCTGTTTTCCATCCTTTGCACCATCTGGATTTCCATTTCTCAACTGACAGATCTGTTTTTCCTGGAATTTCTCACAGAATTTGAGTACGATTTCTTCGTTCTCCAGGGCATCCTCAAATGACAGCTCCATTCCCCTGTATGTATCACTGTATTTGTCAAACGGCACAACAGCACGTCCTGCGATCATGGTCGGAAATCCAAGTTCAGAAAGCTCTTTGTTGGCCACCGCCAGTTTTTTCCTGTATTCCTGATAAAAATCGTCAATTTCCCAGAGTTTCTGAATTGCTTTTCGAATTTCCGGCTTCGAAAAGGCAGTCACCACATCTCCTATTCCCCGATGGTTCAGTACCAGCCTGAAATCTTTAAACGGTTCCATGACCGTGGAGACACGTGGCAGAAACTTATTGATTGACCATTGCATATAGTCATTAAAAAACTCATCAAACTCATCATCCAGAAGTGTCGGAAACTCGATAAACTGCGGCATAGAATCATTTCCGATCGGTGCATTCTTTATGCCGGAAATGTAAAATGTCTTACTTCCCTGCATCTCATGTCCCCGACCCTCTCCTGCATATGTGAGTCCCAGTCCGGACATCACATCAGGCTCAAAATCAAGCATAAATCGGCGGGCAGCTTCTTTGCCAATCTCCAGAGTCTCATCGTAATTTGACTCAGCCATTGTATATCCCAGTCTTTGTACCATAAAGCACCCTCCCGTAATATCAATCGGTACACGGTCAGGCTCCTTCAATGCTAATGCCTCCTGCAGTCGTTTTAGTTTTGCCCTGTATTTTTCCTGGTTTTTTTCTGTCATTGACTCAGCCCCTCCTTTTATGGCTCCCTGCTTTTATAGGTTTCCGTTTTCATTATACTGACCCGAATTTTATTCCGCAAATCCAATGCTCTGCACATATTGTTCCTTATTGGAAAAATATTTTTTATAACTTCCTTTGTGGCTTCACACCAGATTCCTGCATATTTTATTAACCTTTTTGAATATATAACATTTCTTTACTTTCCTCTTCGAATCCTTTATACTTGAAATCATGTACTTCACAAATACATCTGCGATTTGTGGCACTTTTGATAAGGGGGTAACTGAACTATGTTTCGTTTATGGGGAAAGCTCTGGAAAGACAGCCGTATGATAAGAGATACTGTCATCTCTCTGCCGCCTGTCGATACCCGGACTCACCGGATCTTTCAGGCACTCGAGGAGATCTGTCTGGAATTTGATCTGGGAAAGCCGATCTGGCTGGAAAAAAATATCCGTGAATTTCAGTCCCACAATAAAACACGTTTTACCAAAGACAGCTTTATCGAAAGTATTGATTTTGACTATCTGGAAATCCAGATACTTGACGAGGAATAGGAGGATGCTATGAAACTGGTGATACTGGAAAGAGATACCTATGGCAATGATATCGACTTTGACGCACTGGAAGCGCTGGTGGACGAAGTCGTTGCCTATCCGGTAACAGCACAGGAGGATGTGGCCAGGCGTGTGCAGGATGCCGACTTTGTACTGGTCAACAAGCTGCTGATGCAAAAATCTTCACTGTCCGGAGCCAAAAATCTGAAACTTTTGCTGGAAGGAGCCACAGGATACAACAATATAGACCTGGACTACGTGCGAAGCCGTGGCCTTGGTGCTGCCAATGTGGCCGGTTATTCGGTACAGATCGTACCGCAGCATACCTTTGCACTGTATCTGTCCCTGAGTGAACATATCGCCCATTTCGATCATTATGTAAAATCCGGAGCGTACAGCCGCAGTGGCGTTTTTTCCCACTTTATGCCGAGCTTTACTGAGCTTGAAGGCAAAACCTGGGGAATCGTCGGACTGGGCAACATCGGCAAACGGGTCGCACGGATTGCCGAAGCCTTTGGCTGCCGTGTCATCTATTACTCGACCTCAGGCCGCAACAACAATCCCGACTATGCGCAGGTGGATTTTGATACACTGTTAAAGGAAAGTGACGTAGTATCGATCCATGCACCGCTGAATACGGACACTAAGGGACTGTTCAGCGCTGCCGCATTTGCCAAAATGAAACCTTCTGCTGTTCTGATCAATGTGGGCCGCGGACCAATTGTGGATGAACCGGCGCTGGTGGATGCTCTGAATAATGGACAGATCGCAGGTGCGGGACTGGATGTCATGGAAACAGAGCCATTACCTGCAGACAGTCCTTTATTTAATGTAAAGGATCCTGATAAGCTCCTTATGACACCACATATGGCCTGGGCTTCTGTGGAAGCCAGACAGCGCCTGGTCAATGAAGTAGCTTTGAATCTGAAAGCCTTTCTTGGCGGGGAAAGAAGGAACCGGGTGGACTGATGTCCATCCAGTAACGCAAAGCTGCTCCTCTGCGCCGTTTTATATACATCACACCTGCCAAAAACAGCAGCCCGTCGTCATGTGCACCTGACGACAGACTGCTGTCTTTTTTATGCGTAAGGCTTTTACGCCACCTTGATTTCCACAACTATTTCTATCTCTGACCACATCTGATCCATTACCTGCAGACGCTGTTACACTTTTTGTGAATCACGCTGGCCCTACAGCCTCATTTTCGGTAGCATTATGCCATATATTCCCGGATCACCTCACGGAGGATTTTTTCTTCATCCTTGCTCAGGAGTCCGGAAAATTTCGTTCCCGCTGCCGCACTCTGGCGGATGCCGGATACGATCTGTTCGAGAACAGGTTCGCGGTCTTTGACCGGTTCCGCGACCTTTTCATCGACCGGAGCCTGTCCACGATGTCTGTTTTCGATATAGTCTGTGAGGCTGTCCAGAATATGCTCTGCTTTTCCGGACGTGCCAAGCAGCACAGGAAGCACCAGCAGCACAGCACATACGGCGGCACCACCGGCGAGATATGTCAATCTGGTTGTCAGATCCATCGGGTAACAAAAGGTCGTATACACGGCAAGGCCGGTGATGCAGGCGCAGGCAAAGATCATCAGGTTACAAAAGTTATGCAGAGATCCGATGTCTATCTGAAAAATCCGGCCTTCGGCCAGACGGCTGCGGATAAAGGCATCGGCATTTTCCATTTCCTGATGCAGCGTCCGCCGGTTGTCCAGCTCTGTCACAAAGCTCTTCATCCATTTACCCTTTGCTTTGCGCACCCGTTTCAGATCCCGCAGAATTATGCGGTAATACAGGTCTGTGAGGAACGTGCCAAACAGGCCAAGAATGCCTGCGGCTATTATGCCATAGTAAAAATACTGGTTTGTCATCATATCATGCAGCATATACACATGCCCTCCTTACGGTTTGGTGAGACAAGTATATGGAGGGATGACTGCATTTAGAACATGACATCAAAAACTTTTCTGGCAAAAAAGTAAAACATCCGGATCATTTTGTTGTGGATGATCCGGATGTCTTTTATATTCTGCTGCTATCCGTAGGCTTTTATCCCTGTCGGACATACTTCTTTATCTTGGCGGTTACATTCTCTTCAACATTCCCATAGTCAGGCGTACGCTGTGTTCAATGGCCTGTTTTTCGAAGGTCGGGTAATCCATCGAAGCGCTGTTATCTGCTTTGTCGGAAATCGCGCGCAGGATGACGAACGGGATCTTGTTTAAATAGGCGGTATGGGCGATGGAGGCGCCCTCCATTTCGGTGCAGTAGCCGCCGAAGTTGTCCAGAATACGGCTCTTTACGGCATCGTCGGCGATAAACTGGTCACCGCTGACAACACGGCCAAGGTAGACATGGATCTCCGGGTTGACTTCCTCACAGACTTCTTTTGCCAGTTTAGCCATTTTCTCATCGGCTTTAAAGGAAAGAACGTCCATACGCGGTACCTGTCCCAGCGGGTAGCCGAAGTTGGTCGCATCCATATCGTGATGCAGAGCATCTGTGGAAACAACGATATCTCCGATATCGATCCAGCTGCGCAGGGAACCTGCAATACCCGTATTGATCACGGCGCTGACCTGAAAATCATCGACCAGAATCTGGGTACATACGGCGGCATTGATCTTACCGATACCGGAACGTACCACAACGACCTGTTTTCCCTCCAGCGTACCCTGATAAAAATCCATCATGCCCTTTGTCGTGATCCGCACATTCTGCATCTGTTCTTTTAAACGTGCCACTTCCTCATCCATGGCACCGATAATTCCGATTACACTCATTTAAAACCCTCCTGTGTATGATGTTTTCGTTCTATACGCTGGCTGCCTCTTCCATTCTGTACGCCTGCCAAACCATGCACTGTGATTTTCAGGACGCCCTGCTGCAACGTTATAACGATTTTCTATAGCGACTGCCATACTTTATATTTAAGTATAGCAAATCTGTGGTTTTTATGGAATCTTTTTTTTGCATCTGCTATACTTAAAGCAATGTTCCTGACTGCCTGATACAGCTTTTATATCTGCTGACAGCAGGAATACATCAATCAACACGCACGAGGAGGTATAGATCATGGAATATAAGACAAAAGGAGTCTGCGCAAGCTCCCTTTCTTTTGAACTCGTAGACGGCAAGGTGACGGATGCCAAATTTGTCGGCGGATGTTCCGGCAATACCCAGGGTGTCTGTGCTCTGGTGGAAGGTATGGATGCCAAAGAAGCCATCAAGCGTCTGTCCGGTATCCGCTGTGGTTTCAAGCCAACATCCTGCCCGGATCAGCTGGCAAAGGCTATCCAGCAGGCACTGGACGCTCAGGCATAAGCTGTAAGCAAAAGAAACCTCCACTGGAATTTTCTTTTATATACCACGATATACAAAGAAGGCATCGACAGTGCATGGCTGTCGATGCCTTCCTTTTTGAACTTTTCGCCCAAGACGTCATCTTTACAGATCTTTACTCATCCTTTTGAGCATGGCTTTCGGCATAATTTACGTTACATGGTGCAGAAAGTCTGCGGGGGCCCAATCCCACAGTGCCAATCGTTACGAGCATTTTGTCTTTGGTTATTCTGTTCCTGACGATTTCAGGTGCTGCATAGATGTAGAGCATGTTTACGTAAAGCGTAGGTATACAAAACAGAGCGTGTGCAAAACGAAAGCTTCATGCAATCTGACCTGATCTCATCGTATCTGTTTTTCAGTTCCACTCTATCACCCGTCCTGTCACAGATGACCGGCGATACAGTCCTCTTCTTTTTTGATTTGTCCTCCCGGCACGTCGGATCTGCGGCCCAAGCAGGAACGGCTGTGGGACGCGGCTGTGAAGAGGGGGCAGCCGGGCATGTATTTAGTTTTTATTTGATGGGGATGCCGTTGGTCATGGTTGTGCTTTTTTCTTTCACACCATTTTTTGTTACTGCATGATAACATTTAATGCGATAGTAGCGGCCTTTGGTTACGGATAAAGTGCGTGAAGCCGATAAGAACGGTTTGTTTTTCGTGGAATAATTCCAGTTATTCACATAAACCCAACTTCCGTTATCATAATACTGTAAATAAATATCGAGTTCCACTTTATCACAGACAACTTTACCTTTTGTATAAGCATAAATGTTTACTTTACCACCACCTGCATTAGATATCTTAGCATGTCCTCCATACAAATATGTTGCTGAACGAGGTTCTATTATGGATTCATCATCAAATTCTATACAATAGTCTAACATTGTATCCGAAACTGATTCAGCTTCATTTACGAGCTTTGACCCATCCACAATCCAAGCTTCGCCATCATTTGCAAATACTGGCATAATTGTTGCTAGCATCATAATGATTGCGCACCCAATACCCAGTATTCTTTTTCTTCGTTTTCTCACTGTCCTCTCCTTGTCTGTATAATTCGTATAACATTCAACTCTACAATAAGAAAACGATTTTCCTAGACAAACATCACACTAATTTTTAATATTTTTTAAAATTTTTTTAATTTCTCCTTTTTCCATCATTCCTGAAATCATATATTGAGCATCTTTTTCTACCCATTCTACATAATAATAGTGTTCTTGTTCCTTCGAATCATCCTCGATCTGTACTATTTTATATTTGATTCCTTCGTACTCCAGGTAACTGGTTTCTCCTTTCCCCTCCCAGCTATCTATAGTTGATGTATCATTTATATCATACCATCCTTCAAAATAAATAATCTCTTTATCCTTTTTTTGATACACTATGACGAATGAATCCGCATCATTCTTTACTTCATATCCATAAAAAGACATTTCCTTGGGCCAATAAAAAAACTCTGGTAAACTCACCCCCAATTCTGACTCAATTGTTCGAATCGCATCCAATTCCTCTGGATCTGAATATTCTCTTTCTTCATCATTATCCTTCTGCTCCCACCGGCTCTCCACACCGATCAGCCGCTGTATAGAGCTCCACAGTCCGTCTTTCCCAGCCTGGCTCTGGAGGGATACACCAAATACACCTGCACAGACCAGCGCAAGCACGGCAACCCAGCGGAGCGTATATTTCCATGGTTTCCTTGCGTACACGGTCATCCGGCCAGATGTATCGTGTGCCATACCCTCTTCCTGTATATCGACTGTCTTATTCCGGACAGTTTCGGTCGCAGAATCCGATGCTTCATCCGGTATGTCCTCTCCGTCGGGCTTTTCCTGTCCCGCCATCTTTGCCATGATCCGCTGATACATGGCTTCCATCCGGTCTTCGTCTATTTCCAGATCGACCTTTTCTGCACGGGCTTCTATTTCCCTGGCCTTGTCATAAAAGGCTTTGCGAAAGAGTTTTGACCCTTTATCTTCCGAAACCATTTCCTGGTTTTTATTTGTTTCCATTTCCTTGTTCTTATCCATTGCACTCCTGTCTGTCCGCTTCTTTCCTTGACAATTATGCAAGCGGGTAACATAATAAGACTACTGTATACTCCCTGTGCGCCAGACGCAACAGGTTTTGTTTATTTTGTATAATGAGGAGGTACTCCATGAAACATATCGTTCTCACCGGCGGTGGTACTGCCGGACACGTTACACCCAATATCGCACTGATCGCCCGGCTTAAGGAAGAGGGCTACAAGATCTCGTACATCGGCTCCTACACCGGTATCGAAAAGACGCTGATCGAAGAGCAGGGTATTCCGTATTACGGCATCTCCTCCGGCAAGCTGCGCCGTTACTTTGATCTCAAGAACTTTACGGATCCCTTCCGCGTTCTGAAAGGCTTTGGCGAAGCCCGAAAGCTTTTAAAAAAGCTGCAGCCGGATATCGTCTTTTCCAAGGGCGGCTTTGTCTCTGTTCCTGTCGTTGTCGCTGCCGGTCGTTTAAAGATTCCGACGATCATCCACGAATCGGATATGACACCGGGACTGGCCAACAAGCTATGTATCCCGTCCGCTGTCAAAGTATGCTGTAACTTCCCGGAAACCAAGAGTCATCTGCCAGAGGGCAAGGCCGTAGTCACCGGCACACCGATCCGTCAGGAACTGTTATCCGGTGATCCGCAGAAAGGCCGCGACTTTACCGGCTTTACATCAGATAAACCGGTGATCCTGATCATCGGCGGCAGTCTCGGTGCCCAGGCAGTCAATACTGCCGTGCGAAATATTCTGCCGCAGCTTTTACCGGAGTTTCAGGTTGTTCACCTGTGCGGTAAAGGCAAAAAAGACGAAAGCCTGACCGGTCTGACCGGCTATGTACAGTACGAATATATCGAGAAAGAGCTGGCCGACCTCTTCGCCATGGCCGATATCGTGATCTCCCGTGCAGGTGCCAATGCGATCTGCGAGCTGCAGGCACTCAAAAAGCCGAACCTGCTGATACCACTGTCTGCCAATGCCAGCCGTGGTGATCAGATCCTGAATGCCCGTTCCTTTGAAAAACAGGGCTTCTCCATGGTGCTTGAGGAGGAAGAAATCACCGATCAGGTACTCCTGGACGCAGTGAAAAAGCTCTTTGAAAACCGCGATACCTACCGCAGGGCAATGGAAAATGCCCCGGGACAGGATTCGATCGCTGTGATCTGCGATCTGATCCATCAGTATCAGAAATAATCCTCTACATCGGGGAATTTCTCATGTAACCATTTCCGTATACGATAGAGCTTGGTGCGCAGATTATTCGGGGTAGTACCCCGGCTGGCAGCAAGCTCTTTGATCGTACGGCCTTCGATTTCCACCTGAATCATCAGTTCCAGATCCCTGGCATCATGTTCCCACAAAGCTTCTATCACTTCCCGATGATTTTCCTTACCTACAACATGGTGTAATGGATCCAGCTTTTCTGTACCGGCTTCATATTGACACGTTTCCAGCGGTTCCAACGTGATCTTATCCATTTTGAGCTTTTTCCGGTAATCCAGTGCTGTTGTTCTGGCAACGACCAGAAGCCATGGTTTCAGATCTTTCGGATCGATATATTTTGCTTCTCTGTGAAGTTTTTCAAATACCTCCTGACATATATCCTCGCATAACTGATAGTCGCCGATATAGCTGTAGGCAGCTTTCATAACGAGCCGACTGTATTCTCTGAATATGCGGTCAAAGTCAGTATATTCCACGTTTTCTCCTTATGCCTCCATCTTTGCGGCTACTTTTTCCAGGACTTCCTGTTTCGTTTTTTCGTCGAGCTCGCCCGGTTTCCAGCCAAATTCTGCCGCATCATCCTTATACCGCGGAATCAGGTGCATATGGAAATGAAATACGGTCTGTCCTGCGGCTTCACCGTTGTTCTGTACAATATTGAAGCCGTCACAGCCCAGAGCCTCCGTCATAACCGTTGCCATCTTTTTGGCCAGAAGCATAGCTTTGGCTGCCTTTTCTTCCGGAATTTCGTAGATATTGGCATAATGTTCCTTGGGCAGGATCAGTGCATGCCCCTTGGCTGCCGGCCCCAGGTCAAGGACAACGCGGAAATCCTCATCCTCGTATAATGTTGCGGAATCCCAGATTCCATTTGCCAGATTACAAAATACACAATTTTCCATTTTCATTCTCCTTCTACTTTCTCATATCTATATCTGCCGGCAAAAGCAATCGTTTTTGTCGGTACATATGTCGAATCTTGTCGTACGCTTTTGATTGCATATTTAGGTCATAGGGTGTAACTTTAATATATACATAGCACATAAGGAGGCTTTCCGGTATGAAAACCAAAGATATCGTACGATTACACAATTCCCCAAAAACAGACGAGAGCTTCACCGCAATCTACGAAGCCATGCAGAACGATCACCGCAAAGAAATGTCCAAGATTTCTCATGAGATCCGCAATCCGGTCACACTGATCAACAGTTACCTGCAGCTGATCTCCACAGAACATCCGGAGGTCAAAGACTGGAATCACTGGTCCGAACTGATGGACAATATGACATTCTTAAAACAGCTGCTCAACGATCTGTCCAATTATAATAATGCAAAGCTTCTGAAATATTCTGAAGCCAGTCCCTACTTGATCCTGGAATCAGTCATTAAATCCTATATGCCCGCCTTTGAGGCACAGCATATCAAGGTCTCGCTGGAAAAGGATGGACCGATTCCCCCATTCATGCTCGATACGGTCAAAATGCGTGAGGTCTTTTACAATATCCTGCGCAATGCCACAGAAGCCATGCCAGACGGCGGTAATATCTACTGCACGGTCCGCAGTGACACCGACAATATCATCATCCATATCGAAGATACCGGTAATGGCATCGCCAAATCCGAGCTTCGCGAAATTATGGATCCCTTTGTCACACATAAGAAGGACGGCACAGGTCTGGGACTTGCCATCGTCAATGACGTTGTGCGGGCACATAAGGGACTCGTCACACTGGATGCGGATACCGGAAAGGGAATGATCGTTACAATCATCCTTCCCATTATGTTCTAGGCTTCTGATGGATGTCGGTATAAAAGCATCCCCAGTAAAAATCCGCCGATCAGGCCACCCGCATGTGCATAATTATCCACACCAGTAGATACAAAGCCATTATATATCGAAAGAGCAGCCAGCAGCAGCATCCGGCGCACAGTCAGTGCGCCGAGCTGTCCCCGCTCACGGATCACAATGTACAAAAGTGCCCCTGTCACGGCAAAGACACAGCCGGAAGCTCCGGCGGATACATAGTATGTACCCGTATAGTACTCATGTACGCAGGAAGCGATACTGCCGATCAGACCGCCACCCAGGCAGATCACACCATATTTCAGATGGCCGGTAATCTTCTCAAGCGTATCACCCAGAAAAAGCAGTACCAGCATATTATTGCCCAGATGGGTA
Source organism: uncultured Lachnospiraceae bacterium (assembly GCA_934394565.1). Taxonomy (GTDB): domain Bacteria; phylum Bacillota; class Clostridia; order Lachnospirales; family Lachnospiraceae; genus UBA11957. Next base: position 59,132 of record CAKRQV010000012.1, on the reverse strand, counting down.
ATGCCAAAATGCAGAAACATACAGCTAAACAGTCTGAAAACCTGTCCCTGCAGGATATCCGGCAGCCATGCAGCTCCCCAGTGCACCATATGGTCTGTATCCATACTGTCACCGGTCAGTTCCACCAGAAAGAAAAGCAGAACATTGACCGCCACGATCGCCAGATTTACATAGCGTCTCGGCCCATTGAGGATTGCATCCACAGCATCGCCATTTTCGGGATACTCGGAATATTCGTTCATAGAAAAACCTTTCTGTTTGTTTGGTCTTTTCTTTTACGATTATACCCACTTCTAAAATAAAGTACAAGATAGCCGACAAAAAATGTCGCATCTTTTCGACCTGTCTCCTTTTCTCATCCATTCTGTTGCACATTGAATATGTAATTCAATTCATATTTCCCTGTTTTTCCGTAAATGTGCATGTATACTCTGCAAAGGAAAGCCGCATTCCTGATTCCAGTCTTCTTTTCTCCTCCGGCTCCAAAAGCTTTCCCTCAACCATCGTCCCATTGCGGGAATGAAGATCTTCTATATAGTAGGCATCTTCTTTTTTCCAGATTCTGGCATGCATCCGACTGACAGTCGGCTTTGCCAGACAGATATCTGTATCGACCGGGCTCTTACCGATCAGCCACTGGCGGCCACGAAGCGATACCACCGTATCATCTGCAAAACAAAGCTGTGCATACACTGTTTCCGGCATCATGCGGTTCAGGACCACCGTTTCCATACTCTGTGCCGATGGCTCACAGATTGGCTCTGCGACTGGACGTTTTTGCATCGGATATGACGGGCTCCTATAATACCCTGCCGTATATGTTTCCGGCTGCTCGCTTTCTGCGCTCTGTCCGTCCGGGATGTTCCCATACATCTTTTCCTGTGATAACTTCCGGTTTAAAGCAGGTGCTGTTCTTTCCCCTCTCTGTGTTTTTTTATCTGTTTGTTTTCCGGTCTCTGCTTTTTTTGTTTTTTCTGACAACCACCATAAGAGCAGCGATGTCACACCAGAAAGTAAAAACAGCCCTGCGGCTATAAGCAGCCATATCGGCCGCAGATGTCTGCCATTTCGGATAAGCTGTACGATTTCCATGATTCCTGTACCAAGCAAAATTGCCACAGCGCAGACGGTGCCAAACTGCCATGGGGTCAGCTGTCGCCTTTTTTCTTCTTCATCCTCCGCAAAAAAAGCTTCCAGAGCATCTGCTTTCTGCTGCTTGACCATTTCCTGTTCCTGCCCGTGTAAAAGAGGCTGCCGGACATCTCTCTGTTTTTCTCTGTCTGCTGGCTCCCCGTTCCATTCTTTGCTGTACAGGCCATACGGCGGTATAGTTTTCTGCCCATTCACACCACACCGACTGTTTTGGTTCTCCGTTTTATTTTTTTCGGTGTCTTTTTCCTGCATCGGCATATCGGTACACAATTGTCGCAAAGCGTCTTTATCAAAGCTTTCTTCCACCGCCAGCCGATACAGGCCATAGCCCAGATGCATGGCCTTTGTATCCCTGTGATCCATATGCTCCAACACATACTCCCCCAGCAAAAGCAGCGTCCGGTGAAAACTCTGTGTATCCTCAAAATCACAGACAAAGCCAACCTCTCCGCTTTCCGGTGTCAGAAAAAGCAAGGTCGGATCCAGCACCAGATACTCACAGGGCAGCAAATATCTCGCCATAGCTTCCATCGTCTGTAACAAAGCCCTGAGGATCCGCTGCAAAATCAGGGGAGAGACCTGCCCCTCCCCCGTCACCTGCACCAGACTGTGCCGCGAAGTCACATCCCAACAGACCGTCAACCGGTTGTCTGTTCCCTGCACCTGACAGGCCAAAAGTCCGGTAATCGTATTGCGCAGGCACATCTGCAGCGGATAACCCAGCTGTTCTTCTTCCTTTTCCGTATCACAGCACAGCTGTATCCGGTACAGATCTCTCTGGTAACGTACTTCCATCATGCTCCTCCTGTATCTGTCAGTCTTAACAGCTGTTTTTGTCTGCGAAGCTTGGTTGCCGGAGACTGCCAGGACCGTTTTATTTCTATCTGAAATGTCAAAGCGGGCAGTCCCATGATCGCTGCCTGACTGCCATTTACCGTCATCTGGATCTTCCTGTTTCCACTATGGCTTTTTTCCTGTACACTGGCTACGGGAAAAGGCTGTTCCTTATAAACCTTCTGCCAGCGCTGATCTGTACTCTCCTCCCAAGGTCCCTCATGCATCCCGGTCAGGGTACATTCCCAGGCCGCTGCCGTATACCAGCTGATATGATGCAGATAAAAAAAGGTCTGTAACAGAAAAAATACGACCATAAGGCAGACCGGCACGACAAATACCGCCTCCACCGTAAAGCTTCCCCTTTTCTTAAAACCATCCAAAGCATGATCCTCCCAGATATCCCAGCCATATGAAAGGAGCCAGGACAATCTCTGTATGTTTATCCACACGCCCGGCCACCATGCCGGACATTGTCCACAAAAAAGCCAGTATAGATGCCGCACACCAGAGCTGCAGCTGCTGCCATATGCCCAGATACAGACCCGTGGCCATCAACAGCCAGGCATCCCCACAGCCAATCTTTTCCCGACTGGCCATACTGACAGCCAAAACTACCAACCCCGGCAAAAGCTGCCAAACTACCGTGCCGGTTCCGGCCCCTGACCACACCATCACCGCCACGCCAGTCACCATCTGTATCCAGACTACGGGCAGATAAATATAGCCACCCCATACATCCGTAGCTACATGTATCGTCAGAAACATACTAAGCCACAGTCTCATTCTGTACTGCCCCTTTTCCGGCACCGCGTACAAAGGGGCAGATGACCGGCCTCTTTTCTGGACACCATCGTCGGACTGCGCGATAAACCGCTGCAGCTGACCGTCGAATGATAATGGCTGCCCCGGCCACTGACATATACCGTACCACTGCCCATACCGCGGCAGCATTTGTCACATGCTGTATAGCGTTCCCCCAGTTCATTTCTGCCTCCGGCCGCCTGCTTTTTCTCCATGGCTGTCAGATGAATGTCAAGATAGCTGCAGTCCGGGCTCGTATGGTACGCCTCCCTGTTGTCGCTGATGTACACAAGCTCTGTGTCCTCCAGCGGTATATCTTCTCCGCCAAGATCCCCTGTATAGCCGATCCAGGCACGCACCCGGACAACAGCCGTCAGTCTGCATTTGCCAAGGCCGAAAAGATGGACACCCGGTATAAAACTTTCGCTTTTGACCAGCGGGATATCTGCTGTTTCGGCGGATGCCGTTGATGCCCGGTACACTGCTGTTTTTTCTGCGGTTTCAAGCAGCTTCTCTGTCATCGTAAGATGGCGGCTGTAGATCTGCAGCATACCGGCGATCGTCAGCAGGGCCAGCAAAAACAGTGGCAGCACCATCGCCGCCTCCGCCACCAGACTGCCTTTCTGAAACACACAGGGCAACGCTCTGGTCACAGGTGCCTGTTTTCGTTTTTGGGGAAAAACGTAAATAGATTCGTCTGAAGAGAGAGTGTTGTTTTTTTTATTAGATAATGAGATTGCGTTCGTGTCCTTTCTGTTTTGTTTCCTGTGCCAGAGCGCTGCCCTGTATGTTTCAGTTTTCATAGCTTCTGTACTCCACTGCGCGGACCGTACCGGCTCCGGATACTCTGGCCGAGAGTTCTATGCTGGCTGCTTCGATACAGTGATCCAGCGAAAAGCTGCTTTTTTTCTCCTGTCCACGCATCCCCAGCTCTACCATGTCCATGCCGCGCCTGATATTGTTTTTTTCCGTCTGCAGCTGTAATAAAAGCTCCAGATAACCAGTGTAATCCAGTCCTTTTGTTCCCTTTTTGCTCTGTTCGTCTCCGACCCCGGCCAGCCTGGAAATTGCCAGCTGCCAGGACGCACTGTCCTTGACCACCGGCACTTTGCCGCCTGCCAGAAGCATTCGGACATCCATGAGGCTCTCTCCATAAGCCCAGCAAACCATAAGCACCCGACGGATCAGTTCCTCGCTGACCGGTACGGCCAGTGCTGCCGCTATAGATGCCGCCATAGCATGTACCTCTGCCAGCTTCTGGCTGTCACTTTTCAGATACAGAAGATTGGCACCCTCCCGCACGACAAGAAGTGCTTCCACCGTCTTTTTCAGATTGGCTTTGTCGGTTGTCTTCTGTCCAATGACATATTCCAGCTGCCAAGCCAGCGCTGCCTCTTTGTCCGGTGCGCAAAAGCTCGAAAGATGACTGCCCAGATACTGTGTGAACAAAAGCCGGTCCCTGGTACTATGCTTTTTGGCCGCCGTAGTCAATCCGACACCTCGCTGCAGCTTTCTTGCAGATAGTAACGTCTTCTTTTTTACACTTCCCGCTGACATCGTACTCTGCTTTGGCATAACCAGCCCCAGAAGTCCTTTCTTTTGCAGCTTTTTTACGGCCTCTATTGGATTTTCCTGTAGCTGCACCGTCGTCGATCCGGCTTTTGTATCCCCGGTTTTGTCTTTTCCGGCATCTTTTACATCACCTTCCTGCGCTTTTTCCACAGCTTTCTGGTAATCCGTGCAGGCCTTGTCCACATCACCCCTGGTCCGGCCGGTGTTTTCCTGTTTTCTGGCCTGCTGCATATACTCTCCGGCCAGCTTCACTGCCTCTGCCGGAAACGCCTGCGCGGCCGCCTCCACTGCCTGCCGGTAAAAAGCCTCCCCGTTCTGGTCCGTTGCCAGCGTATAGCCCTGCAGTGCTGCCGATGCCTGTGACAGTCCGCACAGATTGGTCGCTGCCGTGCCTTCCCCCCACATACCTGCAGCATTCTTTTCCACACACTGCAAAAGCAGTCCGCCCCGAAAGGAATTTGTGCCAAGCCCGGCATCCAGAAACAATAGATCATACTTTTCAAACAACGTCGGCTCATACCGTGAAAACAGATCCATCATACTCTGCCGCGCTGCCGTCTTTACGATTGTCTTTGCCTGTCGGCACCTTACCGAATAGAACACGGCACCGACAAGCAGCAAAAACACCGTAAGAAGCAGCAGCAGATATACTGTAATACTGCCTTTTTTCTTCATCTGTAACTCCTTATACGGAAGTACCCTGATTTTTGATCTTGGTCAGCACGGTCTTGACCAGACTGGTGATCTGCTCCTTAAACAGCAGCACCAGGCTGATCAGCACTACGAGGATCAGAATGATCTCCACCACACCGACACCACTTTCATCCTGCCAGAACGTTCTGACACTTTTCCACAGTTTTCTGTTCATTTTCATTTCCTCCTTTTTTGCTTATGTATAAAATGATGTCACCGCCGGAAACAGTACCAGAAGCAGCACCACAACCAGCATCAGCAGCATAGGCAGCAAAAGCTTTGTCCCGGCCTCATTGCCCAGTATCCGGGCCCTTCTCTGTCGCTCAGCAAAGGCTTTCTGTGCTTCTGTCTGCAGCATGGGCAACAGATTTTCATTACCTCTGGTCCGGTTCTGGATCAGCAACCCGCAGAATGCTTTGTACTCCCAAAGACCGCTTCGTTCCCCGAGACGATGCAGTGCATCCTGTTCCGGAATTCCCTGCGCCAGTTCCCGGACAAACGTCTGGCATACCTGTTCGAGCACCCCCGGCTGCCGACCTTTTTTCCCTCCGGCGATTTGACGAAAGGTCTGGGATATGCTCATGCCTGCACCCATATACAGCACCATCTGGCTGACCAGGGTGGGATACATCTGCAGCAGTCTGGCCTTTTCTTTCTGTCTTGCCTGTCTTTGCTGTTCCTTTCTGTGCTGTGGCAAAAAGAATCCCAGTGCCAGCACTATCCCCGCCACCAAAAGCGCTGGATCTGCAACTTTTCTGTACCATAGAAGCGACTGTTCCCCCAGTGTGTCCGGGAGCACATACCACCGCTTTGTCCCATCGGCATTGGCCGCCTGTACTGCAGCGGTCAGCTGGCCCTGCAGGCTGCTGTCTTTCTTTGGCAGAACAAATACACGGGGGTTGTAATATGCGACAGCATCCTCACAGGACATCGTCGCCTCCAGATCAACATACACCCCATTCTCCGGAATCTCCTCTGCCAGGGTTCCATCGTAGGAGATAATCTCCGGCGCATCACTGCTCCAACTGACCTGCACTGCCCCGTCTGCTGCCGTCGCCGGCATATGTAAAGCGCCTGTCACCGCCAAAAGACTCGTATTTTCCCCCTTCAGTCCGCCGGAAAGCTCTGCTTCTGCCTGCGAAAATACTGTATCAAGCTCCTCCTGTGTCCTCTTTCTTGCCCCTATATGGGCTGTAAATGGTAATTTCTGATTACCGTTTTTCACATATAAAGATATCTCCTGGTCTTTAGCTCCGGTCTCGGGTCTTTCCAGCCGCTGCAGCGGTCGGTGGGCATACAGAAACGTCCCCAGATGCACACCACCGGCAGCCAGCACAGCGATCAGACCTACAGCCACATAATACCGGTAAAGCTTTGTTTTTTGCCCTCTGCCTTTTTCTTTCATATCACTACACCTGTATGTCCGTAATCCGCTTCCCCCAGAACCATGCTACCAGATAAAGTCCCAGACATACCGTCATCACACCTCTTCCTGCTGTACTGGTATATAAAACAGCCATATACTCTGCCGATGTTGCCCTCAAATACAGCAGTATCCCCCATGGCACGATACTCATGATCCGCTGCTCCATCTGCCGCGATGCAACCTCCGCTTCAATATCCTTCTGGGTTTCCATCTTTTCCTTCATATGCTGCAAGGTTACCGTCAGAATCTGATCCAACTGCCCGCCAGTACGCTTTCCTGCGGCAAATACATCCGCAAAGCTGCCGATATCTTCATCCTGACAGCGCACCGCCAGATCAGTAAACAGCTGTTCCAGTGCTACGCCTACATGCAGCTGATTTTCCATATACAGAAGCTCTTTTGCCATCGCTTCCTCACATCCTGCCAGCCGACAGATATCCTTTCGGCTCTCCACCAGCGCAGACTCGGCAGAATATCCGGCCCGCAGAGCCACCACAAAGCACTCTGCAAAAGGCAAAAACATCTGTTTCAGCTGTTTTTTCTGTCGCTGCATACAGTTTCTGCGAATCCTGCAGACCCCCAGATAAAAGAATACCGGGAAGCCAATCCACGGCCAGCAGCTGTTATACAATAACCAGCAGCCTGCCCCGTATAAAAGAAACAGCCCGCCGCCATACAAAAGCCATTCCTGCGGAGAAAACGTATATACTTTATACGATTCTTTCATATTCCTGCCCTTTCCAGCTTTTCCGTATGCAAAAGCTCTCCCTTTTTGCACAGTCTTCCACTGTTCCAGTCTCTTTCATACAGCTTGCCAAGCTGTACCGCACCATCCGCAAAGCCTGTAACCTCTGCAATTTCCAGAAGGCGTCGCTGTTTGTTTCTGTCTCGTCCCAGCTGAACAAAGATATCGATACCCGAAGCAATCTGTCGCCGGATTGCCTCCAATGGCATCGCCATTCCCATAAGCGCCATAGTTTCCAGCCTGAGCAGCATGTCCCCCGCACTGTTGGCATGTGCTGTCGAAAGCGAACCATCATGTCCTGTGTTTAAGGCCTGCAAAAGATCGATCGTTTCCTCACCCCGGACCTCTCCCACAATGATACGGTCCGGCCGCATACGCAGCGCCGCACGAATCAGATCCCGGATCGTAATACTTCTGGCTTCCTGCAGATTGGCATTTTTGGCTTCCAGCCGGACCAGATTTCTTTCTCCGGGAATCCTGAGCTCCGCAGTATCTTCAATCGTAATCAGACGCTCCCCCGGCGGGATATAGGCTGACAGCGCATTTAAAAAGGTGGTCTTTCCCGCAGAAGTACCGCCACCGATCATCACCGAATACCCACACCGGACAAGCTGCTGTAAAAAAGCTGCTGTTTCCTCATCGAGCGTGCCCATGCGCAACAGATCTTCCATATCCATTACCCGCGCAGGAAACCTCCGGATCGTCAACACCGGCCCATCCACAGCCACTGGGGGCAGCGCCGCATGAATCCTTGTACCGTCTGGCAGACGGGCATCCGCCAGCGGCATACCTGTATTGATGACCCTGTTGCAGCCCGCGACAATCTGCTGGATCACATCCTCGAGACGTTCTCTTGAAGCAAAGCTTTTGCCATACAAGGACAGGCGGCCATTCTTTTCCACATAAATATGCTCATGTCCATTCACCATAATTTCTGTTACTGCCGGATCATCCATCAGCTCCTGCAGCACGTCCAGCCGCCGTACGCCGGCATACAGCTCTTCCTTTAATGCAAGTCTCTCTTTCAGGGACAGCCCTGCTTCTTCCAGCAGCAGCTGGTCGATTTCCTGGCAGATCTCTGCATCACTGTCCTTTAAACTGTCGGACAGCCGCTGTCTGAGACGGACTCTTAATTCAGCTGCTTTCGTTTCCATCTGACCCCTCCTGCATATCCATGGCATGCCTGATCAGCTGTCGCAATATCCCGGATCTGTATTCTGCACTGTTAGTATCCTGGGAAATCTGCAAAATTTTTAATCGTTTTGTCAGTCTCTGACTGCCATGGACACCCATATACTGTTTCCATAATGCCTGTTTTTGCTGCTGACTGTTTGTCTCCACCAGCCATACCTCATCAAACAATTCCAGAAAATCCTCTGCCGGCTGCAAAAGTGTCCCTGCAGCAACCACAACAGCCGTATATGGACTGTCCCGCCGCAGTACATCCCAGAATACTTTCCAGTCCCTGATCTGTACCTGTCCCAGATCTGCCGGTACCTGTGCCATGGGCAGAAGATCTATGCCCTGCCATCCTGTGGCCATTGCCATAAGCCTTCCCATAAACTCCGTCTTTTTCTCACAAAGGCAATACAAAAGCTCTCCGAGATCAGCCTGTCCCTGCGCACCGGTCAGACTGATCGTCACAGGCCATGCCCGCAGATTTGCAAACAGCACTCTCTGCGCCTCTGAGAGATACCGTGCCAGCTCCCAGGCCAGCCATTCGGTCACAGACAGTTCGGCTGCATCCGTTACAGCATACAGCCGGAAGCTTCCCTTGATCCCACCGGCATGTACTTCCGGTACGAGTGCTGTATAAGCCTTCACGATATCCTGCAGGATCCCTTCTGCATCCTGATATCGGAAGATCTGTGAAAGTCCCTCCCGGCTGGCAAAACCATTGCCCAGTAAAAACACCGGTCGGTCGTAGTCTTCCCAGTCCTTTTTATGGTACAGCTCGCCAGCTAAAAGTATTGCCTCTGGTTGCTTTTTCCTGCGACAGTCCAAAAGCTGCTCTATTGAGGAAAAAATCTGCAAAGAAAAAGGATATCCTGCTTTTGCAGCCGCATAAGCGGCAAGCCGCTGCATAAATTCCCGATCTGTGTCACATACCGCCAGCGTATTCAATGTAACCACCACCATTCCTGTAGAGCCCGTAGAAGTACGCCGCCCAAAAGCATCGCTGCAAAACATACCCGGGTCTCTCCGGCTTTAGCCGATACCTCGCCATGACAGATTTCCTGCAATCTGTGCAGGACTCTGCCCGGCAGAAGATGAAGCTCTCCTTTTTGCATATAACATCCAATCCCTGCCACCACAGCCAGCACACCTGCTGCCAGAAAGACCCACAGGCCTCTTTTGTAACTTAAAATTGCGCCCAATGCCGAAATCAGTTTCACATCACCTGCGCCGATCGCACCAAGTCTGCAGACTGCCAAGGCCGCAAGCCCCGGGATCAACGCCCCCAGTGCCCATACGGACAGACCTCGAAAACCACGAAACCCCATCCACAGGCCAGCTCCTATCACCCACCCCGTCAGGGCCAGAAGATTGGGAATCTTCTGCCAGCGCCAGTCAAAATATGCGGCAATGGCGGTGAGAAAGAGCGCACAAACTACAGGTACACTCATACCTAGGTCCTCCTTTATTCTGTATAAATTTACTGTAAAACTTGGGATCTCACAGTCGATTGACTGCGTTCAGAATTCTTATATCGTTATTAAACCACAAAGAAATGGATTTGTAAAGTATTATTTCTAGTTTTTTAGTCTTTTTTATTTTCGGCGGCATAGCCGCCGTACAGATTACTCTGTAATATCGGCAAACTGTGCCCCGATCAGCTCAGCCAGCTGCAATGGATCGACAATAATCGTCATACCAATACGTCCTCCGCTGATATAGATTTTATCAAACGTTCTGGCCGACTCGTGAATCACTGTAGGAAACTGCTTTTTCATACCCAGCGGTGTGCAGCCACCCCTTACATAGCCTGTGATCTTTGTAATATCTTTCACCGGGATCATTTCTACTGATTTTTCGCCAACCACGCGCGCAGCTGTCTTTAACTGCACTTCCTCTGCTATAGGCAGCACAAACACATAATACTGTTTACTCTTTCCCTGCATCACCAGCGTTTTAAACGACTGTTCTACCGGTGCTCCCGTCTTTTCTGCCGTGTGCAGTCCGTCTATAAACTCATCACATTCATACTGGATCACCTCATAGGGAATCTTTGCACGGTCCAGCATACGCATGGCATTGGTCTTGGCTTCTTTACCCATTTTTATATCCTCCTTATGGCCGGAAGGCCTTCAGTTTTTTTCTCCGTTCTCTGTAATCCGGCAATACCGCCTCCACCTCCCGCCAGAAAGCCGGAGAATGGTTCATCTGTTTTAAATGTGCCAGCTCATGCACCACCACATATTCCAGCTGATCCGGCCCGGTAAAAATCAGCTTCCAGTTGAAATTCAGATTACCCTTTGTGCTGCAGCTGCCCCAGACCGTCTTTTGTTCCTTGATAAAAATACGGTTATAGCTGACACCCATCAGCCGGGCAAAATAGGCCGTCCTGGCTTTCAGAATCTCACCGGCCTGCTTTTTCAGCCGTCGCTTTTCCTCTTCGGTAAAAGTATCTGGCAGCACCGTGGCACAATACGTCATCCGGTTACGGATCCATCGGATATGTTTCTGTAAAAACAGCCGGATCTCCGGCTCCTGCAGCGTCTCTGGTACCCGAAGATACAGCACACCTTCCCGGATCTCCAGTGCGATCGTCTTCCGGGCGGACCTGCAGACATGTACAGGATATGTGTCTTTCCGGTCTGTTATCGTATATATCTCTTCCATAGTGCCTACTATAACAAATGCTTTCTTCACTTTCAAGAGACCTTTTCTGCACTTTTTGCCCTGTAATTGTCTGAATATTCTATCATTAATTTTCTTCTTGCTAATTATTTTACTTTTTTTCTATTATTTTCTGTTTTTACTGTTGACAAATACAGATTCGTCTGCTATTATTTAACCAACAAAAGAAAACAAGCAAAGAGGTAAGATCCCATGGAAAGTTAAAGAGAAGTATCAAGGATCCCGATACAAAAGTTCAGAATTACCGAAAGAGGTACAGTCCAATGGCTTGAATTTATTCGAATAAATAAAAATCTGAAAAAAGGAGGTACGGACCCAAGGAGACTTAACGATTTACCCAAAAACGATACTAAGAAATGAGGTACAGTCCAATTAACACTTAACGATTTACCCCAAACAATATTAAAGAAATGAGGTACGGTCCAATCAAAATTTAGCGATTTACCCCAAACGATATCAAAAGAAATGAGGTACGGTCCAATCAAAATTTAACGATTTGCCCCAAACGATATCAAAAGAATCGAGGTACGGTCCAATCGAAATTTAACGATTTGCCCCAAACGATAATAAAAGAATTGAGGTACGGTCCAATCAGAATTTGACGATTTACCCCATAATTTAATAGAAAGAGGTATAGTCCAATGGATGTAGAAAATTAAAAAGCCATCGTTCGCAAGAGAATCCGAACGGTGGCTTTTTTATATTGTCTTTTATACTGTTGGCATATTCTGCTGTACGGCCGTTTCCACGGTCTTTTTTTCTTTGTGGCGCTTTTTCTCCCGCAGACGGCTTTCCAGCACCAGACGACGGCTCCGGTAAAAGGCGCTGCGGCGCATATCTTTTGCGGCAGGAGCTTTCATACGGTTTAAATTTTCATTGTCCGTCATGTCGGCACATTTTACCCGTATGGCAGCTTTGGATACCTGCAATTTTTCCAGATACACATCGTAGCTCTCACCGGGTTCGCGCGACAACAGCTCAACGGTATGGATGATCTTTTCGTCAAAGCCAAAACTCTTAAGCGCATCTGTTGTCACTGACGTATCCTCCAGTACATCATGCAGCAATGCGACGATCATTGCACGATCTCTCTTCTTTGAAGCTGGATAGGTATCTCTGACATGAAGTGCTACAGTGGCCGGATGGCAGATATAGTCCATTCCGGCCTTGTCTATCTGATTTTTATGCGCCAGCTGCGCCAGATAAAAGGCTGCCTTGAACTGCTGGTAATATGTCTTGTCCGTAAATCCGAGTTTTTGCATGCCTTCCTGCTTTGAACAGTCGCAAACTGCCTCTTTGATCTCAGCGAAACGCCGGGTACGCTTCACATTCTCCTGCTGCCACACTTCTTCATGGGTAAACTTCCGGGGATTAACCACTACAGACTCCATCTTTTCTCCTTTATCGGTCGTATGTTTCGCTGTCGGTTAGCAAAGCTTTTTTTCTTTTTCCATATCTGCTTTCATGCGGTTCATAATTCGCTCATGGAATGCATCCATGCCATCCTCGGCATCCTCAGCCAGCTGCCGGAAGATCATAAGGATCGTCAGACACAGCGGGTATTTCGCACCATTGACGGTGCAGGCTGTGATCAGCCCGCTCTCGTTGACCACATAACGGATCGTTGTCTCTTTATTTACGGTCAGCTGATATTCCATATCAAAATCATTGCTGTGATAATATGGCAGCATATCCAAAAGCAACGGCCGGATATCGTCTGCCATCCGCCGATTGACCAGAGCTATCACGGAAAAAACATCCGACACCAGAGATGCTTCGGAGCCCTCCAGCATGGTCTTGACCAGATCTCCCTTGCGGTTATAGCGATAGTCAATCATAGAATTTTTCTGCAACATCGCCAGGCTCTTTGCCTTTTCCCGTTCCTCTTCCTCTGCGGAAATCACACGCTTACGCGGCATCGGCTTCAATGGCGCTGTTTTTTTATCTTCTGCAGGCTGCAAAGCAGCAGAAGTCTGAACGGCTGTACCGGATACAGACGGCTGAGATACTGTCACAGTGGCCTGTCCGGCGGTCGTTGTACTGTCAGATGCCGTATCCTGGACTGTCACCGGAGCAGCTGACATCGGCCGGGGTGCACTCTGACTGACCGGATGTGGTCTGGTCTGGCTCATCGCTTCTGCAGAAGGTACACCATACTGCTCTTCAAACTTTTTGACAGCACTGTCTCCGATTGCTTCGATCTCTTTTAAATGACGCTCGGTATCATCCAGCGTACAGCCTTCCACACGGCGAATAAAAAGCATATCCTCCCTGTTATCTGCCTTTATATAAAATAAAATTGTCTCGCGGGACAGAGCATCCTCCATGACAAGAAAGCTGTAGCCACACTGCCCTGGCATCGTCTGCCGTTCACGAAACAGATATCTCTTGATAATTCTGGCTTCTATTTTCATTCTGTTCTCCCTGCTTTGGTTATTTGAACCACCTTTATGATTTTAACACAAACCGAAGGTCGTGGGAATCATCTGCTGTAAAAAAGGCCGGGAAAATTCCCCCATCCAAAACAGATGGTCCCGCGTACAGTAACTATTTGCTCACGTTAAAAATGGCACAGACCTTTTTTACAAAAGTCTGTGCCGGTATTTACAACTGCTATATATCTTTATTCTGTAACAGAAGATGTTTCAGATGCTGCGTCAGTCTCGCTGACTGCGGAAGCTTCCCCGGATACTGCGCTGGTCTCATCAGCTGCGGAAGACACCTCAGACGCTGCGCTTGTCTCGCTGTCTGCTGCCTTGGTGCGATACTGCTCGGCATCTTCTACCGTGGCTTTCTTCCACAGGGATGTGTTGACAGTGATCTCTGCCTCGTCCTTCCATCCGTCAATGATCTGATCATAGGCATCGCTCTTGCGATTTTCAGCAATCGTCTCTTTGTTGGCCTCTGTCTTTTCACGGTCAAGTACGCTGTCCATGCGCACCAGATAATAGTTGCCATCTGCGCCTTCGATCACACCATCATAAAGCTGTCCATCGGACAACGTGTTGGCCGCTTCCTTCAGCTTGCTGTCATATACCATATCGTTGGCATCGTAGCTTACCTGAACGGTAAAGGTATCGTCACCGACCTCTTTGGCAATCGTCTCGATATCCGCATTGGCAATATCACTTTCCTGTTTCAGGCGATCCAGTACAGCCTGGGCCTCATCCTGTAAGGAATCAAATTTCTTAGCTGTGGTCTCCTCAGTGGAAGAAGACTCCTCCGAAGAATCCGTAGATGAGCTGGTATCCTCTTTGATCCGGACATACGTGATCGTAGTCTTTTTAGCCTCATCATCGCTGACATTCGTATCTACATCAGCTACCATCGGATCCCGCATACGGGCATATACTGTATACAGACGCATATACTCTGCTACGCTGTCTGCTGTAATACCATTTTTTGCCAGCATATCCGCATCATTGTCATCCATAAATTTCTGTGCGGCTTCTTTGATCGCTGCCTCGTCCTCATCAGTAACAGATACACCGTACTCATCCTTATGCTGATCAAGCAGTACCATCTCTGTCAGGGAATCCATGACATTATCCTTGAACTGCTGACCGTATGTGGTCTTTTTGCCACTGTCTGTAGAAGAAGACTCTGCGGCCTCACTGGATACGGAACTGGCTGCAGATGTTTCCGATGTTTCCGATGTCTCGCTGGCCTCCGATGTCTCGCTGGTTTCGGAAGAGGTATCTGTCGTCTCTGTACTCCAGTAACCGTCCATCTTCATACCATACATCGCATACATCTGTTCATAATAGCTGTACATCTCGGCCTGCTGGTAGCGCAGATCAAACATAGCTGCACCCATGCTGACCGTATCTTCATTAACAGTCAGAACCGTCTGCGTACCATCGATCTTGCCACATCCTCCCAGACAAAGTGCTGCTGCAAGAATACCGCAGGTAACCATAAGCTGTTTCTTTTTCATACTTTCCTCCTGTATCGTGAACGGACTTTCCCTGTCCGCAGTAATCATTGGTTCATTATATGCCTTTTGGCCTGAAAGGGCAAGCAAAGGCTGGAATTTCAATCTTTTTTCACAGATTGCAGGGCATTTTGAGGTGTTTTTTCAGCCAGATACTGCTGCATATCGGTAAAAAGCTCTTTCAGACGCTCTGTTACCGACTTCTGATCCATCGGTCCACGACCGGAAATATCAAAAATAAAGTACGGTGCTTTCTGATCTGCCCGAAACACCAGACGATGATTGTACTTGTTAATAAGAAGCGGTATCCCGGACGGCTCGATCCTTGCCCGTTCATACATAGTCAGTTTGACTTCTTTTTCATTCTGTTTGACTTCTGTAAAATACAGCCGGTGAGCCATACCCTTTAACAGGGCCACTGTCAGCAGATTCTGGACAGTACGCGGCAATTCACCAAAGCGGTCAATCAGTTCCTCCAGCATATCATCGTAATCTGCCGCATCCTCAATCGCTGCAATCCGCTTGTAAATATCCAGCTTCTGAAACTCATCGCGAATATAGGTATCCGGAATAAAGGCATCGAGACTGATATCGATTGTCGTCTCGAACGGCTCCTGCACCACCTCTCCCTTTTCCTCCTGCACTGCCGTATTGAGCATCTTACAGAACAGATCATAACCGACTGCTTCCATATGACCGGACTGCTCCGCTCCCAGAAGATTTCCTGCTCCACGGATCTCAAGATCCCGCATGGCAATCTTGAAACCGCTGCCAAGATCTGTAAATTCCCGGATGGCATGCAGACGTTTCTCCGCCACTTCCTTTAAGACCTTATTACGGCGGTACATCAGAAAAGCATACGCGGTACGATTGGAGCGACCAACACGGCCGCGCAGCTGATACAGCTGGGAAAGTCCCATATTGTCAGAATCATGAATGATGATCGTATTGACATTGGAAATATCCAATCCTGTCTCAATGATCGTGGTGGATACCAGGACATCCACATCCCCGCTGATAAAGGCGTACATGATCTTTTCCAGCTCCCGCTCAGACATCTGCCCGTGGGCAAAGGCCACATTGGCATCCGGCACAAGCTTCTGGATCGCCAGCGCCATATCGGCAATATCCCTGACTCGATTATATACATAGTAAACCTGCCCGCCCCGGGCCATTTCCCGCATAATCGCCTCCCGTACCATTTCCGGCGAATATTCCATGACATAGGTCTGGATCGGCACACGGTCCATCGGCGGCTCTTCCAGTACACTCATATCCCGGATACCGACAAGGCTCATGTGCAGCGTCCGGGGGATCGGCGTCGCTGTCAGGGTCAGGACATCCAGATTTTTCTTCATCTGCTTGATTTTTTCCTTATGGGTAACGCCAAAGCGCTGCTCCTCATCAATGATCAGAAGTCCAAGGTTTTTAAACTTCACGTCATTGGACAAAACACGATGCGTACCGATCACAATGTCCACGAGACCTTTTTTCAGATCCTCGATCGTCTTTTTCTGTTCTGTGGCCGAACGAAATCGGCAGAGCAGATCCACACGTACAGGGAAATCCTTCATACGCTGCAGAAAGGTGTTGTAATGCTGCTGTGCCAGAATCGTCGTCGGTACCAGATAAACCACCTGTCGGTTTTCCTGCACAGCTTTAAAGGCCGCCCGGATCGCAATCTCCGTCTTTCCGTAACCCACATCGCCGCAGATCAGACGATCCATGATCTTGGTACTCTCCATATCCCGTTTCGTATCTTCGATCGCCTGTAGCTGATCTTCGGTCTCCTCAAACGGAAACATCTCTTCAAACTCCCGTTGCCATACCGTATCCGGGCCATAAGCATAGCCGTCTGCTTCCTGCCGGGCCGCGTACAGAGCAACCAGCTCTTTGGCTATATTTTTAACCGCACCACGGACACGGGTCTTGGTACGGTTCCATTCCTGTCCACCAAGCTTGTTTAATGCCGGCTTTTTAGCATCTGCACCGGCATACTTCTGCAGAGAATCCAGCTGAGTAGCCAGAATATACAGATTGGACTGCCCGGCGTACTCTATCTTGATATAATCCTTGACTACACGACCGTGTGTGATTTTCTCGATACCACGGTATACACCGAGCCCATGGTTTTCATGCACAACATAATCGCCCACGTGCAGCTCGGAAAAATTCTGGATCTTCTGGCCGGAGTATTCCTGTTTTTTTCGTTTTTTCTTCTTTTCACGCCCGAAAATATCGGTATCAGTGATCACAATAAACTTCAGAAACGGATAGGCAAAGCCCCGGTGGGCATGGCCCGGGCAGACCAAAAGCTCGCCGGGAGCCACCTGCCTTTCCATATCCCCGGTATAAAAGCTGTTCAGCTCCTCATCCCTGAGATCCTCCGCCAGACGCATGGCCCTGGTACGGGAAGCACAGACGAGAATCGTACTGTAGCCGTTCTTCTTATACCGTTTGAGATCCTTAACCAGCATCTCAAAGCTATTATTGTACGGACTGACCGACTGCACATTCAGCCGGTACCCTTCCGTAAAATGCCAGTCTCCGCCCACCGGCTCCATAGCCGACAAAGAAAGTGCACGGCATCTGCCCAGCCTCTGTTGAATCTCCTTCGCCCCGCTCAAAACTGCCATCTGCCCCGGCAGGATATAGCCGTTCTCCAGACGGTGTGCCATACTCTCGGTAAACTCCTTTTCCGTCGCATTAGCACATTCGAGCAGACGATTCGGCTCATCCAGGATTACCAGCGCATCCTTTGTGAAATACGAGAGAAAATCTCCTGCCTTTGGATAGAAATACAAAAGCATCGACTCCAGCCCGGACAGATCGGTAAACTGTTCCAGCCGGTCCAGTGTCTCCTCAACCGTACTTTTCAGGCGTGCGCCCTCTTCGGTCTTAAAGGCTTCACGGAAAGTTTCGACTGTCTTTTCCATCTCTTTACGGATCTTTGTGGCACCCTTTTTTGCCAGTGTCTCGTTTAAGATCATTTCCTGCGCCGGATAAACGACGATCTCTTCGAGATTTTCCACCGAACGCTGGCTCTCCACGTCAAAGGTACGGATGGAATCTACTTCGGTATCAAACAGTTCGACACGCCACGGCATATCCTCGGTGATCGCAAAGATATCAATGATCCCGCCCCGCACGCTGAACTGTCCCGGCATCTCCACACGGGTCGTGCGCTCATAACCGGCCCAGACCAGCTGTTCCTTTAACCTGTCCGGATCTACTTCATGGTCAAAATCGATGGTCACAACCGCATCTGCGATCGTTTCCAGTGGCACAAGCTTTTCCATACAGGCCGTAATGCTTGTCACCACCGTCACATCCTGTCGTTCGATCAGTCCACGCAGCACCTGCATCCGCTGCCTCGTCGTCAGGTTGCCGTGGACATCCGCCTGATAAAAGATCAGGTCACGGGAAGGATACAACAGGACGTCTTTATCGTAGAAACTGTAATCCTCGTAAAACTGGCGGGCTTTCAGGTCATTTTCCGCCACGATGAGTTTCATATGTGCCAGGTCGGACAGACCGTAAGCCAGCTGGGCATTCTGCGACTCCACACACCCGGAGAGCTGCAGGATGCCTGCGGCATCTTTTTTATTCAGTTTTTCACGAATCTCCCCGTACTCGGCAAGACTCGTCAGCGGATATATAAATGTATGCATAATCGCTCTCCTATTGCGTCGGAAATGGACTGGCACGGCTGATATGTACGGCCTGAAAATACCCGTACTATACCTGTCCCGTCCCCGAAAGACAGGACTGT
Source organism: uncultured Lachnospiraceae bacterium (assembly GCA_934394565.1). Lineage (GTDB taxonomy): Bacteria > Bacillota > Clostridia > Lachnospirales > Lachnospiraceae > UBA11957. The sequence goes on along the minus strand of CAKRQV010000012.1, from coordinate 40,339 downwards.
CATCCGGCGTGCTCCATAGCTAGATATATAAATCACAGGCGACTTTCCCGAGCAAAAGAAAGCTCCACTGGAGCTTCCTTTTCCATGCTTTGGCAGCAAGAGTCCGGGACCCGGGCCCGGACCGGCGCAGGCGGAACGCAGGGATTCATATAGTTATCTATGGAGCACGCCGGATGGCAGTCCGTCCGTCAATACACTATTTCTTCGTTTTCATATTAAACTGGTTCATGGCGGCATCCGCACCTTCTTCGAGAATTACTCTCACAGCTTTCGCTGCCAGCTCAATCCCTTCCTGTGCGGCCTCCTTCTCTTCCCCTTTAAACGGAGCGAGCACGAAATCCGCCAGATCCCAGTTCGCCGGTTTTTCTCCGACACCAACGCGGATCCGCTTAAACTTCTCCGTGCCAAGATGCGCTATGATACTCTTTATCCCGTTATGCCCCCCGGCACTGCCTTTCTTACGAACACGGATACTGCCAGGTTCAAGGGTAATGTCATCGTAAACGATGATCACATCTTCTTCGGGATCGACTTTATAGTAATCGACGAATGCACGGACGCATTCGCCACTGTTATTCATATACGTCATCGGTTTGACCAGGATCACCTTTTCCGATCCAATCATTCCTTTGCCATACATTCCTTTTAATGAGACACCAGCAGAGGGTATGTTGTATTCCTCCACCAGGGTATCGATGACCTTAAAGCCCATATTGTGCTTGGTCGCGTCATATTTCATGCCCGGATTGCCCAGGCCTACGATCAGATACATGGCTTGCTCCTTATCTTTTTTTATGAGAAGTAGACCAGTTCCTGTGCCGGTTTTTCTGCCGGTTTCACCTCGGTGGCATAAAAGACCGGTCCGATATCGTGGTAGGCTTTCTGGTATTCCATCTTCATGGTGGCTGTGACCTCAACCCACTCGCCCAGCTTCATCTTTTTGGCATACGGAGATTTGCAGATATAACCGATAAACGAAGTATCATCCGCACAGCAGGTCATGGCCATACGGCCCGGCACAAAGTAACCGGAGGACAGTTCACGGCTCTTTAAGGTCATCCCCTTAAAGTGCATGGTCTTGCCCTCGTATTTTTCCGGATGTTCCATCACGTCTACGTAGAAAATACCATAATCTTCATCTTCGATTTTTACAACATCTGCATCCAGGTCATACGGCATATTGCCGTCGAAGATATCGTTGATCTCGCCCTCACTGTTTTCAAAAATAATCTGTGCCGACGGGTTGACGATCTTTACACTGCGGCGGAAGTTCGCCAGTGGCTGGGATACATCCGCGCGGTTAAAGATGATCAGCTCTGCATTGCGGATCATCTCCACAAACAGGGACTTCATGTTGTTCATGTAGACCTGGAAGGTGCTGGCATCCACCGTAACGATATGCTGGATGATGCCCCAGCCCTCCGGCAGCTCCATCTGTTCTAATTTGGCCACGGACCAGAGCGGGTTATACTCTAACATGACACGGTCCGGGTGATACTTGGCTTCAAAGGAAGCCAGCTTTTCTTTTGTAAAATCTTCCGGTTTTTCGATAATTTCTACATAGGTATTGTATTTCTTTTGCAGCTCCCCGGCATCGAACTCTACCTCACCCTCTTCGCAGAGCACCAGAAGGGATGGCTCTTCGATCTGGAAATAATCCTGCCGCAGGGTAAAATCGAGAAATGTGGACTTTCCACTCTCGAGGAATCCGGTCACCAGATAAATGGCGACTCTGACATCCATTTCTATCATATATTTATTATTCTCCTCGTTATTTTCATGCCTTATAAGCCAAACAACTCAACCAGCTTGTCTTCTTTCAGTTTGGAACCGATCACGCAGATACGGCCGGTAAATTCCGGAGCACCTGTACGGATCTCGCTCTCTTCCGGAACCATGTCAAAGTAATGCCATGTTCCCTCTGCATCCGGCAGCATACCTTTGGCGCGAAGAACGATACCGTATTCATCACCGTCTTTGGACAGTTCACTCAGAATGTGCTCCAGCTCTTCACGGCTGTATTTTCTTGCCGTCTCTTTGCCCCAGCTGGTGAAGACTTCATCTGCATGATGGTGGTGATGATGGTCATGGTCATGACAGCCACAGGTACAGTTTTCGTCATGCTCGTGGTGATGGTCATGATGATGTTCGTGGTCATGGCAGCCACACTCGTCGTCATGGTCATGATGGTGGTGCTCATGATCATGGCAGCCGCACTCGTCGTCATGGTCATGATGGTGATGCTCGTGGTCATGGCAGCCGCACTCATCGTCATGATCATGATGGTGGTGCTCATGATCATGGCAGCCGCACTCGTCATCGTGATCATGATGGTGGTGATGCTCATGCTCTTCTTCCAGAAGCTCTTTGGCCAGATCGGCTTTTTCATTTTCCATAACAGCCTTGACCTGGGCAGGCTCCAGCTGCTCTACCGGCGTGGTGATGATGTTTGCTTTATCATTTAAGCCACGGATCAGCTCAACAGACTCGGCTATCTTCTTCTCATCCGCCAGATCGGTACGGCTTAAAACGATCGTACCGGCATATTCGATCTGGTTTGAGAAAAATTCTCCGAAGTTACGCAGGTACATCTTGCATTTTTTCACATCAGCTACGGTTGTGTAACTGTTCAGCTCAATTTCGCATTTGTCTTTTACGGCCTCTACTGCCTTGATGACATCCGACAGCTTGCCAACACCGGACGGCTCGATGATGATACGGTCCGGATGGTATTTCTCTACAACCTCCACAAGGGCTGTACCGAAATCGCCGACCAGAGAACAGCAGATGCAGCCGGAATTCATCTCCCGGATCTCGATACCGGCATCTTTTAAGAAGCCACCATCGATGCCGATCTCACCAAATTCATTCTCGATCAGAACGACCTGCTCACCCTGATAGGCACCTTTTAACAGTTTTTTGATCAGTGTTGTCTTGCCGGCTCCGAGGAAACCGGAAATAATATCTATCTTTGTCATATAACACACCTCCATTGTTATGTTCTGACTGTTGTTCTGTAACAGGACGCACAACCGCAGTCCTGACAGTATATTATAGTGTATTTCCGACCAAATTGCAACGCTGTGAACTGACGGGCAGTTGCTTTCCTCCTCCTTTATATACTGTTTCCAGACCGGTCACCCCTATACCGGTCCGTTCTTTTTTGCTGCGGTTTTCTGCAAGGCTTTTCTTTTCAATTTTTCCTGCCTATAGTATAATAAATCCAACAAAAACGCACCGGTCTGTCTTTTATCAGAATATGCAGGCGGTGACATACAGGAGGTATATCTATGGCAAGAGCAGGAGGCTCACATTCCGGTGGTGCAAGAGTCGGCGGTGGACACTCTTCCGGTCCCCGGGGCGGTGGCAGCTTTGGTGGATCCCGTCCATCCGGCGGCGGCAGTTTTGGCGGTCCCAGACCAGGTGGCGGCCCGCGCCCTGGCGGTGGTTTTGGCGGACCCCGTCCCGGCGGATTTGGAGGCCCCGGCGGCCCTGAAGGTTTTATGCCGCCTCCGCCACCCCCGCACAGACCGCACCGCAGCTTCTGGTTCGGCGGCCCCAGACCGCCCAGAAGAAGAGGCAGCTGTCTCGGTTCGATTCTGGCCTTTATCATCATGCTTGTCATCATCAGCATGGCCTTTTCCACCATACGGCAGGATCGCGGCGGCTACGATACACAGCCTGCACAGCCAGCCCAGTCTACACAGACGGCCACAAAGCAGCGCGAACCGCTCTCCGATACGCTCTGCACCGAAACGGATTATTATCAGGATGACCAGTCTCTGATCGAGAGCCGCACAAAGCTCCTTAGCGGCCTGAAATCCTTTTATGCCACCACAGGTGTGCAGCCCTATGTCTACATCACAGAGGAAGCGACCTTAAACGACAGCTATGCCCAGAAGATCTACGATGAGAAATTCACCGATGAGGGACATTTCCTGCTTTTAATCCATAACAGCTACGACAGCAATGGTGACGAAAACTGGGATGCCTACTATCTGCTTGGCAGCAATGCCGCCAAAGTCATTGACAGTGACCTGATGGATCAGTTCTGGGACAATTACGACGACGCATACGCCGACAGCTCACTTTCGGCAGAGGAGGTCATCACCCAGAGCTTTGCAAGGACTGCTGCCGTTTTCAGCTCGGATAACCGTACAGCAACTTCCAGTGCTTCCACAACAGCTTCTGTTTCTGCTCCGACCCGGCTGCCCATGGTGATTGCTGCGGTTGTTCTTCTGATCATTGTTGCCATCACCGTTGTCATTGTCATTCGCAACAAAAAATCCCGGCAGTAGTGGCTCAGACAATGATATCTTTTATACTGTATAATGCATAGGAAAGACCACGAAAGCTCATTTTCTAAAGCTATCGTGGTCTTTTCTTTTTATACTTATATCCGTTTTATTTCTTTGCCTTATCCCGCAGTACCCGGATAGATCCCATGACTTTCTGCAGGTACTCCTTCTGTCTGTCGCTTCGGCCAACCGGCGGTTTGAAGCCCTTTACACGGCGCAGGGCGCTCTTTTGCAGGCCGCCCATCTGGCGTACCGCTGTTTCTACGTGCTGGTTCATCAGCTTATCCCTGCTCGCAGAGACGGCTTCCTCCAGCTCGGCCCCCTTTTCCTTTACCGAAGATACAAAGACATCCATCTGACGGTTTAAGCTCTCCTCCGCAGCGATCACGCTCTTTGCCAGTCCTGTCAGCGCAGATACCGTCAGCGCCGTATCAGCAGCGATCATCGCCATCAGAAGCAAGGAAACCAGTTCCTTCCATATCGAAATATCCGGCGTTACCACACGATTCATCACCGGATAAAGGCCGTAGATGACCAGAAGACCGGCACCGCCAAAGGCCAGGGAGCAGGGCAGGCATACCCTTCCCTGAATGTTAAATGGCATCTCGCTGTAATCCCACCATACTGCATGGAACAGCTTTTCCAGAACCCAGGATGTGCCAAATTCCAGTACGATACTGCCCAGATATCCAATCAGAAAGACCTGCCACCAGGTCAGTGTAACCTGCGCATACACCTGCAGTGCATCATATACCATGGAGATTCCCGCCGCACCGACACCGTAGATCGGCACCACCGGTCCATAGAGAAATCCCCGGTTTCTCCACTCTCCTGCCTTTATCGTACAAAACGTTGACTCGTAAATCCATCCAAGGATACTATACAACACAAAGATAACAAAATATCGACTAAGCCACATTGTCTGTTCCCCCAACTATCTATACCATTTTTGTTTAGTCACACTTTATAAAACTCTGTTTTTTATCCTTTTTATATGCTCTGGCCAAACTGCCTTTATCTTTCCCCATCCTTACAGTTTCAGAGCCCGTCGGATCTTTTCCCAGACCACACCCTGAAAATAACAGTAAGCCCTGTCAAACAGTACCAGAAAACACAGGCCGAAGCCAATGAGTACCGGGTACAGCAGATTTCCCGCTTTCTGTGTCAGTGCTGTATTTAAAATCAACCGCGGCAGTGCAATGACAAGCGGTATGTACAACACCAGGAAAATCACAAGCCGCGCAATAAGGAAGGTAAGCCTGCGCTTTTTTTCCTCCTGCATCCGGCACAGACGGTTCCAGATGCTTTCCGTAAGCAGTATATACAGGGCAAAGGCAGAATATGTAAGCAGATACAGCTTCTGCGGCACCAGTAAAAGTCCGAGAAGGACTGTGGCGATCCAGAGGACAAATCCGCTGCCAGTCCCGTATTCTCTCTGCATCAGCCCCACACCAAAGGATGCCGCAGCAAGGAAAAACAGTGTACTGCTCTCAATCATATTCCCCATATAGACAAGCAGTACCGACACTGCAAGAAGCATGGCCGATACTGTCAGCTTTTTCGTCTTTACATGCATGGGCAAAGATCTCCTCCCATACATTCACAGACACTGTCTGCGATCCACAGATCACAACAGGCATCTCCGGTGCAGCAGCTGCCATTTCCCGAACGATTCTGGTACGTTGGGCGCTGCTGATAACGGCTGTTCTGGCTCTGCAGATGGCGCTGGAAGGAGCGGTACTCCATATTGCCGGGCTCCATCTGTACAGCCTGGGTCGCATGGTCGTATGCGTCCACATTGTTGCCTATACCGAGGCTGGCCACAGCATAGCAGTAATGCCATTCTGCCGTGCGATTGCCCATCGGACGCAGGACATTCAGTGCATCATAATATCGGCGGGCATTGAGCATATTGCGCACATCCGTGTAGACCTCACCGCTTTGCTGATAGCTCTGCTGGTATCCCTGATATGAGGACTTGCCATAGTTGTAGGATTCAGCGCCACCCTGGTACGAGGACTGGCCGTCCATGATCTGCTTGTAGGCCTCCTGCACCTCTTTAAACTTTTCCTCCGCAAGATCCGCCAGCGGATTGTCCACATAGGAATCCGGGTGATATTTGCGGCTTAATTCTCTGTAGGCTTTTTTTATCTCTTCCTGGCTGGCATTTCTGGAAACGCCGAGCACTTCATAAGGGTCTCTCATCTGGTATTCTCCGTTTATACTGTCTCTTTTGCCGCCTTTGCGGCCTCTTCTTTCATCTTGTCAAATCGCTTCCATACCCCATCATATAGGATATTCTCGCAAATTGCAACATCCTGCACCAGCGGCAGACGTTCAAACGCAGCACTGCATGCGGCCATCATGCCGACAAGCAGCTGTTCGACATAAGCCGCAAACGCCTTTTTGTCAAATGTGCCGGCCTTTTCCTGCGTCTGTTGCTTTAACAGCAGGATATTGTAGCTGCCAGTCCTTTCATCCTTTTTCAGGTCATCCCAGGCATCCATCAGATAGATGAACTTGCCCAGGTAAAAACCTGTATGATACAAGTCCTCCCGCCAGATATCCTCCTTTACGGCAAAGAGCTCCCCCAGCAGATGGCCGGTCGTACCGGCTACCCGATCGATATCTGTGCTTTGTGCCTTTTCGAGAGCAGAAAGCTCTCCCAGATATTTCCGGATTTTTTTATCCTTTTCGGGATACAGGGCTCTGGCTTTTTCAAAAGCCCGGTGATAGGCCCTCAGCCCCAAAACAGCCGAGGCCTTTTTTTCATCCTTCCAGTCGTCCAGAAGCTTGTACCATGTCAGCAAAATCCCCATATGGGCAGCGTATACCGAATATTCATTTTCGATCATCAGCCGTTTTTTCTGCGGATGGGCTATGCAGCGTTTTTTTGAAAATTTCTGTTCCGGCTCGTACAAAGAGCTCAAAAGCAGCGTCAGAAATGTCATGTCGTAGGACAGGGTCAGCTGCCCGGGCAGACCGTATTCCTGTTTCAGTGCCTGGCATGCGCCACAGTAAAAGCCCTTGTAAGTCTCGTATTCCTTGATCTTTAATTCTTCCTTATGCACGGTTACATAACCAAACATACTGCCTCCTTATCCGGACCTTTTGCCGCATCATTTTCCTTCATACAGCTTCTGTATTTCTTCCAGAAAGACTTCACCGTACAGCTCATATTTTTTCTCACCCACGCCGGATACGGAAAGCATCTCCTCTCTGGTTTTTGGCAGCTTCCGGCACATATCCGCCAGCGTTTTGTCAGAAAAGACAATATAGGGCGGTACATGCTGCTCCTTTGCCAGGCGAAGCCGTACCTGTCTGAGCTGCTCAAACATAGATGCATCTGCTTTGGTCTCTGCAATACCAGCTTTTGGTGCTGCCATCCGGGTCTTTTTCGAAGCCACCCGTTTCTTTTTGGGTGTCTGCATTGTGATTCGCACCGGCACGTCCTCCAGAAGCATCTCCCGGCCCTCCGGCGTGATTTTTACAACTGGATACGCTTCGCCCTCCTGTTTCAGCAAAAGCATACCATACAGCTTATGCAGGATACGGCGCAATGTATGCACCGGTGTGCCCTGCAAAGTACCATATACTGAAAGTTCGTCCAGTCGAAACTGTTTTACTTTCTGGCTCGTGCTGCCTCTGAGCGCATCGAGAAGCACCTGTGCCCCATAACGGCTGCCGCTCTCAAAAACCGCACGCAATATCGCCAGGGCAGCATCTGTTACATCTGTGACTTCAAAATCCCCACAGCAATTGCCGCAGTTGCCGCAGGATTCTCCGGTTTTTTCCCCGAAATATGCCAGCATATACTGCCTGAGGCAGTCCTCCGTAAAGCAGTAAAAGGTCATATCCCTGAGACGTTTTTCATCCTGTGCCTTAACTACAGCCAGCTCCTGCGGATCCAGCTCATCATTCTCTCTGGCATGTTCGATAAAAAACTGATTCGTCACCACATCCTGTCCGGCATACAAAAGGATGCAGACCGCCGCCTCGCCATCTCTTCCGGCACGTCCGGCCTCCTGATAATAGCTTTCCATATTTTTAGGCATATTGTAGTGGACAACGTAGCGGACATTGGACTTGTCGATACCCATACCAAAAGCATTGGTCGCCACCATAACAGGGCAGATATCGTAAAGGAAATCCTCCTGATTCTTCGACCGTTCCTCATCCGACAGTCCGGCATGGTAACGGGTGGCCCTGTAGCCTTCCCGGATCAGACGGTCACAGATCTCCTCGACATTCTTGCGGGTGGCACAGTAGATGATACCACTCTCCGTCCGGTGTTCTGACAAAATCTGTAAAAGCTCCTTCTGTTTGTCTGCGGGCTGCCGCACTTCAAAATACAGATTTTCCCGGTCAAACCCGGTCGTTTTTATCACCGGATCCTTAAGCCCCAGCATCCCGATGCAATCGTCACGCACTGCCTTTGTGGCCGTCGCTGTATAAGCCGCCATGAGCGGTCTTTTGGAAAGCGCTTCCACAAATTCCCGGATGCGCAGATAACTCGGGCGGAAATCCTGCCCCCACTGGGATACGCAGTGGGCCTCATCCACAGCCAGCAGGGAAATATCCGCATACCGGGCAAAATCCAGGAAAGACTCTGTCAGAAGCCTCTCCGGTGCCACATAGATCAGCTTATACTGCCCTCTTTTGGCCAGTTGCAGGGCTTTCATATACTGCCCGGATGTCAGTGAACTGTTTAAGTACGCCGCATGAACGCCCATCTGGTTCAGCGCACTGACCTGATCCTTCATCAGAGAGATCAGTGGAGACACTACCAGTGTAATGCCGGGAAGCATCAGGGCCGGAATCTGGTAGCAGACCGACTTTCCCGCCCCCGTCGGCATGATGCCAAAGACATCCTGCCCGGCCAGCGTCGCATCAATCAGCTCTGCCTGTCCCGGCCGGAAGGAAGCATAGCCATATAATTGCTGCAATACTTCTTCTTTCGTCATAACTCCTTCTTTCTCCCTCTCTTCAGTCCATCTGTTTCATAAGGACAGCGTTGCCTGTATACTTGCACTCGCCAGGATCCCGTGCAGGCACGGACTTTGGCTCGTCGCCCGCATAAAAAAGCTGCCACACCCGGCGATCATCCTGTAACGGGAAGAACCGCTTTGGTGGCAGCCTGAAAAGTTCTGCATTTAGAATTTACTCTTCAGCGGATTGATGGTGCCTGCTGCACCCAGATTAAAATCGCCATAGCTGTAGGACAGCGTCTGTGCGATCTCATACTGCTCTCTGGATACCTGCTTTTGCATAGCCAGACCTTCGTTGATATCAAAGTCAACGATCTCTCCGCTCTTGATACCCACGATACGCTTTGTCTCGCCTCTGCGCAGCAGATCTACAGCATACGCACCCATCAGGGAAGCAAAGAAACGATCACGACAGCTCGGGGATCCGCCACGCTGCATATGGCCAAGGATCGTCGCACGGGTCTCAATACCTGTGGCCGCCTCAATGCGCTTTGCCATGCTGGCAGAATGTCCGATACCCTCGGCATTGATGATAATATGGTGAGTCTTACCTCTGGAACGGTTGAGGATGATCTTGTCGATCAGCTTCTGCTCATCATAATCATAGTATTCCGGAAGCAGGATATCGTCCGCACCGTTGGCGATACCGCACCACAGGGCGATATAGCCGGCATGACGTCCCATAACCTCGATGACGGAGCATCTCTCATGAGAAGCGGATGTATCCCGGATCTTGTCGATGGCTTCCATGGCGGTATTGATTGCGGTATCAAAACCGATCGTATAATCGGTACAGGAAATATCCAGATCGATCGTACCTGGTACGCCGATGGCATTGATTCCCTCGTTGGCCAGCTTCTGTGCACCTGCAAAGGAGCCGTCACCACCGATAACAACCAGACCGTCGATACCATTCTTTTTACAGTTCTCTACAGCGGTAGCCAGACCTTCCGGTGTACGCATCTCCGGACATCTGGCTGTATACAGAATCGTACCACCGCGCTGGATAATATCCGATACATCACGGCTGGTCATATCTACCATATCGTTATTGATCAGGCCATCGTATCCTTTAAGAATACCTTTCACAGCAATATTCTGTGCCAGGGCTCTTCGCACGACAGCACGGATCGCAGCATTCATACCCGGGGCATCGCCACCGCTGGTAAGAACACCGATCGTCTTTACTTTACTCTCTGCCATAATAAACTACTCCTCCATATGAAAAACACAATACACATTTTGTTTATCCTAGCATACATTCCTCAGAAATTCAATATCCTCCCGCCAAATGAACGGCAGACTTTTTGTGCAAAATGCTTGGTTTTCACACAATTTTTTGTCTATAATACACTCAGGCCATCTGTTCGCGGATCGCTTCACCTGTCGGTGTCGCTGCCAGACCACCTGTGCCGGTCTCCTTCAGACATCCTGGCATACAGATACCGATGCTCTTCATCGCATCAATGACCTCGTCCGGCGGAATACGACTCACAATACCGGCTATTGCCATATCAGCGCTGGTCAGCGCATTGACGCTGCCGATCACGTTTCTCTTGACACATGGCACTTCCACCAGACCGGCCACCGGATCACAGGCCAGACCTAAAAGCCCTTTCAGTGCCAGTGCTGCCGCATCGGCAATCTGTCTGGCATTGCCTCCGGCCAGATAGGCTGCCGCCCCCGCCGCCATAGCCGAAGCCGAACCGATCTCCGCCTGACAGCCGCCGCTGGCTCCGGCCAGAAACGCACGATTGGCGATCACGCCGCCGATTCCGGCTGCCACAAACAATGCTTCTGTCATCTGATCATCGCTAAATCCCTTTTCCTTTTGCAGACTTAAAAGCACAGCCGGCATAACCCCGCAGGAACCGGCAGTCGGTGCTGCCACAATCTTTTTCATGCAGGCGTTGGACTCGCCCATCTTGACAGCCGTTTCCATCACCATACCGATAAAATTACCACAGTACAACTGTCCCTTTTCCCTCGCCACAGCCAGTTTACGGCCATCGCCGCCCACAAGACCGCTGTGAGAGCTTAAATCTTCTTCATAGCCCTCATCTGCTGCCTTCATCGTCAGATACAGCTGCTTTGTATCATTAAAGGAGGTCTCCCGGTCAACACCCCGCTGCTGCATATCATCCTGCAGTACCAGCTCCCAGACCTCTCTGTTTTTTTCTTCTGCCTCGGTTATGAGTTCTTCCAAAGATGAATACATATCGTCCTCCTATGCCAGACTCAGGTAAGTGACCTTTAAAATACCTTCCACACGTTCCAGCCATTCTATACCTTCTTTCGGTACTTCCTGATCACATTCCACAACCATGACCGCCTTGCCGCCACGGCCATCACGGTACAGCTGCATTGTTGCAATATTAACGCCTTTGTGTCCCAGCATACTGGTGACTTCCATAACATGCCCCGGCTGATCCTGATTATGCACGATCAGGGTCGGATAATCCCCGCTGAAATTGGCAGTCAGCCCGTCAATCTCATTGACCAGGATACGGCCGCCTCCGATCGAGGAAGCCACAATCTCCAGCTTCTTGCCCGATACACCGGTCAGAAACATCTTAACAGAATTGGGATGGGCATCGGTCAGCATAATGCTGCCAAAGCGAAAGGAAAGTCCGGACGCTTTGGCAATCTCAAAACTCGTACGGATGCGATCATCATCAACATCCATTCCCAAAAGACCAGCAATCAACGCCCGGTCTGTACCATGGCCCTTGCCCGTTGCCAGAAAGGAACCATGCAGCAAAAGCTCGGCCTCTACGATACGCTCTGCCATCAGTTTCTTTGCTATACGGCCGATACGCACAGCGCCTGCCGTATGGGAACTTGACGGTCCGACCATGGCCGGGCCGATAATATCCAGCATATTCATGTTGTTATCTCCTCGTGTGTCTTTGTATGCTCCTGATAAAAGCGGAGCGCCATTTCCTGTACAAGCTGCCGTTCGCACTCAGCGGCAGACAGGCCGTGATACAGTCTGTCCGTCTGATGCTTCTGTTCTTTATCCTGTTTCAGTCTTTCATAGAGTTCTGTAAGCTCACCCACGGTGCTCTCTGCAAAGGCAAACTGCTGGCTGCCCGGATAGGAAAGGATCTCCTGCTCACTGCAGCCAAGTACACGGCACAGTGCCTGAATCTGCTCAATCGAGGCCCCACTAAGGCTTCTGGTTCCCTGTTCGTAGGACTGGATCGAACGCAGGCTTGCACCGGAAAGCCGGGCCAGCTCCTTTTGTGTCAGTCCCAAACGCTTTCTCTGCATCTTCAGCCAGTAGGCTTTTTCCCTGATGTTGTCCGGCATTTAGATACTTCCTCTTTGTTTTTCCTGCTCCAGTCTTTGCGCTCTGGCTTTGCGGACAAGGAAACGCTCCTCACAGGCAAAAGCTGCCAGCCGCACCATCTTTTCTTCCCCTTTGATACCCAGACCATTGAGTTTTTTCACCGTTTTGATCAGGCTGGCAAGTTTTTTCTGCTCTTCTTCCAGTTCCCGGATAGTATAGCAACGTCCCTTTTTATCCGTGGTCTGCACGCCAAAGGCGGCTTCCAGCACGCGGCCTGTACCAAACTGCACATACAGGATATAATCGCCGGCTTCCTCTTTTGTCTTACGGATTTCAAAAGGTATATTTTTTTCATCCGTACGTACCACAGTGTAGCCTTCCTTCTGCACAAGACCTCTGAGCTTTGCCAGACGTCCTTCCAGATCCGCAAATCCTGCGGCCATATTTTCCGCATCGTCCAGGATCCATACAGCCTGCAGGGCATCCTGACTGTTATCCTTTTCAATCGTATTACGGCCAACGTCCGGATTTTCTACGGTCATGGCTACCAGTCTGGCCGTTCTGTCGGATATATCCATTCCACTTCGCAAAGAAAGCATGGCGATTCTTCCGATTTCTGTATTTTTCTTCATTCTGTCTGTAATATCTGATCGCATAGCTGCACCTCCATTTCTCTGTTATTTTTACTATAGCACAGCCGTATGGCGTTTTCAATGAATCACACAAAAATTCGCACGTTTGTGTTATTTTTCATTATTTTTGTCAGATTTTGAGTTTTCATATTTATATACGGTGGAAACCGTACTATTTCCACTCGTTTTGCTCCACCTCCTGTACGCTTTCCTGCAGTTCATCTTTCTCCTGTTTTTTCCGGGGACTGTGAGGCATACGGGCGTTCAGCACAAAGATCAGAATCATGGCAGTGGCATACTGTACAGTAACCACTAAAATGGTCAAAATCAATTTCGGCTTTGTCCCTGTGACCGGGGCCAGAAACAGTACAGCCAGCGTCAGCACCAGCTCTGCAAATGCGACACCTAAAATCACACGACCAAACGACAGCTGCACCTTTCCCGGCAGACCGCCCGGCTTTGTACCGTCTGTCAGTTTGCTTTTTCCTTTCATCAGCATCAGCAGTCCGAGTACCAGACCGATACAGGGCATCAGACAACAGATTACAATAATGGCGATTTGCATATAGTTTCTCCTTTGTCGGTTTTCTTATTTCTCTGTCAGTATGACGCGGCAGAATTTATCCGTCAAGCCTGTTTTTCTTATAACATGCAACAAGGGCCTGTGGTTTATACACAAGCCCTTGTCGCATTACTTGAAAGGAAAGAGAGAGAAAATTTGTGGCCTGCAGCCACTCTATGTAAATGAAATAATTGTTAGTCGAAGCCGGCAGATGCTCATTGATGCAACGTCATCCGCCGTTAATGCTTCATTTTCAGTACTGTATTTGTTTTACAGTTGTTTTTCTTTCGATGGTTATACTATACAGGGGATTTGTGTCTTACATTTGTCCAATTTCTAATCTATTTCTTAAAGACTGGTTAATAGTTTCTTAATATCCTAAAGGAGTTTTAAATTTCCTTTGTTTTTTGTAGTATGTCTATTTTTGTCGGGCGGTATTTTAATGTACCTATGCATTTCAGGGAGACACTATCATAATAGAGATACTATAAGAATGGAGGTGTGATTTCATGATTTCTTATGATCCGCTCTGGAAAACGATGGCGGAAAAGAAGGTCAGCAGTTATATGTTGATTGAGAAATTTGGGTTTTACAAGGCTACGATTCAGCGGCTGCGTAAAAATCAGTCGGTAAATGTCCACACACTGGATGATCTTTGTCAGGTTCTGGGATGCCGGATCGAAGATATCCTGGAAATCAGGCTGGAACCGGAGAAGCCTTTGGAGAGGACGATTCGGCGGAAGATGTAGCGTACTACGGACGAAAAAGGTCGCTCCGGATATCGGCAACAGATATCCGGAGCGATCTTTTTTTCTGTATCCTGTTTATTAATGATTATTTATTGGAAGATATAAAAAACACCGTCCCCGGAATCACTTTCCAAAAACAGTGCTTTGACTGCGCCTTCAGGGATTCGAACCCTGGACAAATAGATTAAGAGTCTACTGCTCTACCAGCTGAGCTAAAGGCGCATGCGATATGAAGTTTTTCAACGCAAGTGATACTATATCACTTAGGGGTCGAAAAATCAACCCCTAAATCAAAATTTTTTTATTTTTTTGACGATTTTTTTCCGGTGCACCTGCAATCTCTACAAATCCAGCCTTTTACACAGCATAATTGGCGGTACAACAACAGAAGATTCCGATCCAGGCGGGGATTTTTGCAAAAACAGGCGGACAACCGGGCTTTTTGTTTGCGGTTCATGTCCAGACTTTCTTTTCCTGTTCTTACTTTAACATATTCGCCCGGCAACGGAAAGTTTCTATTTCCTGACAAAGCCATTTTTATATTCGCTTCATTACAGTTTACAGCTTCTTAGCGGACTGTGATTTTGCTGCAGGCAAAATAAAAACGGCTTATGTCAGCGGCAAATGATCATTTTATGGATTGGATTTCCCTTGGCAGAAAATTTAGCTTCATATTCTGTCATGATATTGTCTTTCATCAGTTCTTCTTCATGATGCAGATCATAGGTACACAGCAAAAGCTGCCAGCCGGCTTCTCTGACCTCTTCGAGGGAAAAGTCAAACAGCGGGCGATTATCGGTTTTAAACTCGATCACACCATCAGGTTTTAAGATCTCGTTGTATCTGGCCAGGAATTGACGGGAAGTCAGACGTCTCTTGGCATGGCGGTCTTTTGGCCACGGATCGGAGAAGTTTAAATAAATACGGTCCACTTCATCCTTTGCAAAGCATTCCGGCAGGGTACGGGCATCGATGCGCAGAAATTTCAGGTTCGGCAGCTCTTCTTCGGCCATTTTCTGCAGGGCACGGATCAGAACACTGGAGTACATTTCGATGCCGATATAATTGATGCCCGGATTTTGGCGGGCGAGTTCCATGATAAACTGACCTTTTCCCATACCGACTTCCAGGCGTAAGGGATGGTCGTTTCCAAACACTTCATTCCAGCGGCTTTTGTAATTTTCAGGATCCAGGATCACGTAGGGGCTTTCATCAATGGCCTCACGGGCACCTTTTATATTTCTGAGTCTCATAAGCTTACTTCCTTTATCTTTTACGTTCATTTTGCAGTATCCCCATACTACCACAGGCATTTTGGATCAGCAAGTTTTTTGTCACGGTTTACCACTTTCCGATACTCTGCACCTTTTTTTCACAAAGTTCTCTCTTTATATGCGGTTAGTCTTGACTATTTTGCAGGTGACATGGTACGCTACGGGAACTGTGGATCCCATGAGGGAGTAGCAAGCGTTTTTTTAACGTAACAAGTCAACATACTGACTGTATGACAGTCTGGCTTGTTTTAAATTGCGAGACTCATGTATACCAAAGCAGCCGTGCCGTCCGGGTACAGCCGTTTTGGTATACGTGAGTCTTTTTTTGTCACCCATTGACCATACCAACGGAGGAATTATCTACATGACCTGGAATCTTATGTTTTTTGTCAACAGCGTACTGCTGGGTGTCGGCCTGGCGATGGACGCATTTTCGGTCTCCATGGCCAACGGCCTGAACGAGCCTAACATGAAACGCAGCCGCATGGCAGCAATGGCCGGCGTATTTGGCAGTTTTCAGTTTCTGATGCCTATGATCGGATGGCTCTGTGTCCACACGATCGTACAGTATTTCAATGCCTTTGAAAAATGTATCCCCTGGATCGCCCTGATCCTTTTATTATACATCGGCGGCAAGATGCTGATTGAGGGCATCCGTGGCAATGAAGATGACGAACAGACCGGTGTCGGTGCCTTTGCCCTGTTCATCCAGGGTGTGGCCACCTCCATCGACGCACTGTCCGTCGGTTTTACGATCGCAGATTACGATCTGATCATGGCTCTTGTCTGTTCCATCATCATCGCCATCGTGACCTTCTTCATCTGCATCACCGGCGTAAAAATAGGGAAAACCTTCGGTACCCGCCTTGCCAGCAAATCCCAGCTCCTCGGTGGCGTGATCCTCATCGCCATCGGACTGGAAATCTTTATCAAAGGAATATTCTTTTAAATAAAGTCAGAAAAACAGAGGCTCAACTGTTGAACCTCTGTTTTTCGTCCGTCCTGAAAAATCAGTCCCGTCTCCGATTCTGTGACAAAAGCAATAATCTGAGCAGTTGCAACAACGAAGAAATCACCGCAGCCACATACGTCATCGCCGCCGCCCGCAGCACTTTCTTACTGCCCCGTACCTCATCCTCATATAACATACGGTTATCCGACAACTGCTGCAAAGCCCGTCTCGAGGCATTAAACTCCACCGGCAATGTCACGATCTGAAACAGCAATGCGCCGCAAAACAGCACGATCCCCGCTGTCAGAAGCGGTCGTATGGAGAAAAACAACCCCGCCAGAAACAGCGGCCAGGACAGACTCGAACCAAAATTGGCCACCGGCACCAATGCACTTCGAATCTGTAACGGCGCATATCCCCGGGCATCCTGCAGCGCATGTCCGCACTCATGTGCCGCCACACCCAGTGCTGCAAGAGATGTACTGTTATAACTCGCATCCGACAGATTCACTGTCTTTGTCCGCGGATCATAATGATCCGTCAGTGACCCGGCCACATGCTGCACCTGCACCTGATACAAGCCCTCACCATCCAGGATCATCCTTGCCGCTTCCCAGCCTCTTAAACCACGCTGCGAAGGTATCCTGCTATAGGTAGAAAATGTATTTTTCATTCCGAACTGCACGATGAGCGAGATCGCCATTGCCAGCAGCACCAGCCCATACGTCCAGTCAAAACCATAGTAATATCCCATAAAAACTGCCACTCCTTTTTCTCTGATTTCTATATAAGATACCACAAAAAAATGACCATATCCTGAAAAAAGCATAAAAACTTTATCAAATACTTCACAGCACTCACGCCGGACCTTTTTCATATGCACAGCAGCAAAAATACCGCCCCACAGGCTCACGCCCATGAAGCGGTATCGTATTTTTATCGGATTCTGTCGTCGTGAATGTATTTTCCACGGGCGCTTAGGCGGTACAGGGCTCTGGACAGGGCAGCCTGGGAAGCGTTGTACTCTTCCTGGCTTCTGGCCTCTTTGAGCTCCTCCTCTGCTGCCTCTTTGGCCCGGCGGGCTCTGACCTCATCGATGTCCTCCGGACGCTCGACAGTGTCCACCAGCACCAGTGCCTCATTTTTCTCAAACCGTACAAAACCAAGTCCGGTAGCGCCAAGCAGCACTTCACCGTCCGGCTTTTTCAGTCGGAGAACACCGTAGGACACGGCGGCAACACAGTCCTGATGATTGGCAAGGAAGGCGAATTCACCGTCCCACGCCGGAATCACCAGCGATACACAGGGACCGTCATAGAAAATCTTGTCACTGGAAGCAATTTTACACTGAAACTCTTTCATGAAAATCCTCCCTTACTCCTGCATCGTTTTAGCCTTTTCAATGACCTGGTCGATCGTACCGACATTGAAGAAAGCAGCCTCCGGATATTCATCCATCTCACCGGACAGGATCATCTTAAATCCACGGATGGTCTCTTTCAGCGGTACATACTCACCTTTAACACCGGTAAAGTTCTCAGCCACATGGAACGGCTGGGACAGGAAACGCTGAATCTTACGGGCGCGGAATACGACCTGTTTATCCTCGTCGGACAACTCCTCCATACCCAGGATAGCGATGATATCCTGCAGCTCTTTATACTTCTGCAGATACTCCTGTACACGGCGGGCAACTTCATAGTGCTCCTCACCGACCACATCCGGCTCCAGGATACGGGAGTTGGATTCCAGCGGATCTACGGCCGGGTAGATACCCTGCTCTACGATCTTACGGGACAGTACGGTGGTGGCATCCAGATGGGCGAAGGTTGTGGCCGGAGCCGGGTCTGTCAGGTCATCGGCCGGTACATATACCGCCTGTACGGATGTAACAGATCCCTTATCTGTAGAAGCGATACGCTCCTGCAGCTCACCCATTTCTGTAGCCAGTGTCGGCTGATAACCTACGGCTGAAGGCATACGGCCCAGCAGCGCAGATACCTCAGAACCTGCCTGTACGAAACGGAAAATATTATCAATAAACAACAATACGTCCTGGTGCTCACGGTCACGGAAATATTCTGCCATCGTCAGACCCGTTTCCGCTACACGCATACGGGCTCCCGGTGGCTCGTTCATCTGACCAAACACTAACGCGGTCTTCTGCAGAACACCCGACTCGCCCATCTCGGTCCAGAGGTCATTACCCTCACGGGAACGCTCACCGACACCGGTGAAGATGGAGTAGCCACCATGCTCTGTGGCGATATTCTGGATCAGCTCCTGGATCAGTACGGTCTTACCTACACCGGCACCACCGAACAGACCGATCTTACCACCCTTGGCATACGGAGCCAGAAGGTCGATAACCTTGATACCTGTCTCCAGGATCTCAACAACCGGACTCTGCTCTTCAAAGGACGGCGGATCTCTGTGGATGACCCATTTTTCACAATCTGTGATCTCTTCTTTTTTATCGATCGTTTCACCAAGTACGTTAAACAGACGGCCCAGAGTTTTCGGACCGACCGGCACTTTGATACCTGCTCCTGTTGCTGTGACCTCCATATCCTTATGAAGACCCTCACTGGAAGCCAGCATGATACAGCGCACTTTGTTGTCACCCAGATGCTGGGCAACCTCCATGACGCATTTTTTGTTACCATTCATAACTTCCAGAGCATCTTTGATCATAGGCAGGTCGCCGTTTTCGAATGCAACGTCGATTACAGGTCCCATGACCTGCACGATTCTACCTTTGTTCATACTTGTTACTCCTGTTTCTTTTTCTGTGCCTTGGCACCGGCAATAACTTCCGTGATCTCCTGCGTGATGGCTGCCTGACGAATACGGTTAAACTCGATATTCAAGTCATGCAGCATATCCTTGGCATTGTTTGTCGCAGACTGCATCGCCATCATACGGGAATTCTGTTCACTGCAGAAAGATTCAACCAAAGCACCGTAGATAACACCATGAATATAATTGGGAACTACACTGTCAAGTACGGCCTCCGGCGTCGGCACCAGACTGATCTGGGTCCCCACCGGCTTTTTACCGTGTACATCCTCAAAGCCCTCGTCATCGATCGGAAGCAGCTTTTTGATCTCCGGCTCACACGACATCGGCGTGGTCATACGGCTGTATACGATATACAGTTCATCGATCTTGCCTTCCTTGTAGTCATCGATCACACGCTGCGTCATAAAACGGGCTCTGTCCATGGACGGTTCCTGTACAATGTAATGGAAATTGTGCATAACATTTGCACCCGTTTTTCGGTAATAATGACGGCCCATACGACCGGCAACGTACAGATTATTCTGCTCCGGATGCTTGTCGAGCTCCGGCTGTACCAGTTTGACAATGTTATGGTTATATGCACCCGACAGACCCTTGTCCGCCGTCAGGATCAGATAGCCGTAACGCTTTAAGCTGTCTGACTTCTTGCGGCCCAGATAAATGTGGGACAGGTCATACGGGATACTCTTTTCAATAGAAGCCATGGCCTGACGGATCGCAAAGAAATACGGTTCCGTCTTGTCCGCCTCACTCTTGGCCTTTCTAAGCTTTGAGGAAGCGATCATATACATGGCATTGGTGATCTTCATGGTGTCCTTAATACTCTTGATTCTGTTCTGAATCTCCTTTGAACTAGCCATTCTTTAACACCTTACTCTTATATTCCTCGGTGGCCTTTAAGATCTCATCTTTCAGATCATCACTGAGCACCTTGCTGGTTTCCAGTTCTTCAATGATCTCATTATGGTCTTCTTTGATAAATTTCAGAAGTCCCCTCTGTGTCTCTTTGATTTTCTTTGCCTCAACATCCAGAAATGCCTTATTGGTAGCGGCTACCAGTGTGATAACCTGCTCCGGCATGGACAGTGGCTGGCAAAGCGGCTGCTTTAACAGCTCCATCAGACCTGTACCATAATCCAGCTGTTCCTTTGTAGCAGCATCCAGATCGGAAGAGAACTGGGTAAAGACTGCCATCTCACGGTACTGGGCCAGGTCGATACGGATACTACCACTGGCTTTTTTCATCGCCTTGGACTGGGCGGCACCACCTACACGGGATACAGACAGACCGACATTGACGGCCGGACGCTGACCGGAGAAGAACAGGTCACTCTCCAGGAAGATCTGACCATCAGTGATGGAGATAACGTTGGTCGGAATGTATGCGGATACATCACCAGCCTGCGTCTCAATGATCGGCAGTGCGGTTATGGAACCTCCGCCATTCTCATCATTCAGACGGCAAGAACGCTCCAACAGTCTGGAATGCAGATAGAATACATCGCCCGGATATGCTTCACGTCCCGGAGAACGCTCCAGCAGAAGGGAGAGTGCACGGTAGGCTACGGCATGCTTGCTCAGGTCATCGTATACGATCAGCACATCCTTGCCCTGTTTCATAAAGAACTCAGCCATGGATGTACCGGAATACGGTGCGATATACTGTAACGGTGCCGGATCGCTGGCTGTAGCAGCCACAAGGATCGTATAATCCATAGCGCCGTTCTTTGTCAGTGTATTTACAATTTTTGCAATCGTAGAAGCTTTCTGACCGATGGCAACATAGATACAGATCACATCTTTATCCTTCTGGTTAATGATCGTATCTGTAGCGATCGCAGTCTTACCTGTCTGACGGTCACCGATGATCAGCTCACGCTGTCCACGACCAATCGGGAACATGGAGTCAATGGCCAGAATACCTGTTTCCATAGGTACACTGACGGATTTACGCTCAGCAATACCCGGAGCCGGTCTCTCAATCGGCAGGTAATCCTCAACCTCCATATCGCCTTTACCATCGATCGGCTCACCCAGTGCATTAACAACACGGCCAAGCAGCTCGTGGGATACCGGAACACCGGCTTTTCGACCTGTACAGGTCACACGTGTACCGGCCTTGACACCCTTGTCGGAGCCAAGCAGGATACAACCGATGCTGTCCTCACGGATATCCTGTACCATACCCTTGACACCGGTATCAAATACAACAACCTCACCATACATCGCATGGCTCATGCCATAGATTGTGGCAATACCATCACCGATACGGATAACGGTACCGTTTTCCTGATTGTTGTTATCGAAGCTAAAATTAGAGATCTCCTCTTTTAATACGGAGATAACTTTGTCAGAATCATCATCTGCAGTCAGGGAACGGGCCTTTTTGCTCATGGACTGCTGCAGCTCTTTCATACGGCCGTTTAAACTCCAGTCGTAGTTCTGATCTTTTACCTGCAGTTTGAAACCGCCGATCAGGGAAGCATCCTTCTCGATCTCGATCTCAACTTCATTGCAGTTGTATTTGGTTTTGATAAATTTACGGATCTTTTCCAGCTGCTCTTGTGCGGGTTCATTGACACAGGTCAGAACAGCTTTGATCTTCTGATTTCTTTCATCCCGCAGTTTCAGGAACTCATCGCAGATCTCACCGATCTTGCCAATACCGTCCTTTGCTGCCAGATCTGCCAGGAATGCTCGAAATTCCTGTGGAAACAGTCGGTTGATAATGCCCTCTTTTTCCTTCTGTGCGACCGTCGGGTCCATCAGGGCAGCCTGCATCAACGGGTTTTCCACAAAGACATTACGCATATCCTGCACCATGTCCTCCGTTACCGAAAGATCACAGAGTCTGCGGGCGTAATTACTCGTTTTTTGCATTGTCGACATCTCCTGCTTCATTTATAAACGCGTCGTAGATTGCTTTATCAGTTTCCTGACTGGCCTTGTCTGCCATGATCTTACCGGCTGCCTCAACCGCCAGATCCATGATCTGTACATGCAGCTCATCCATCTGTTTCTCACGCTCTGTGGCAATGGCTTTCTGGGCACCGGACTTCATAGCCTCGGCATCCACAGCCGCACGGGCCAGGATCTTATTGTACTCTGCACGTGCTTTATCCTTTGCCTCTCTGACGATCTGTACAGATGTCTCATTGGCATTTTCCAGGCTCTTTTCATATTCTTTCTTCAGAGACTCAGCCTCTTTTTGTGTTTTGACTGCTGCGGCATTTTTCTCTTCGATCATGGCCTGTCTGGCATCAATGATCTTGGTCACACGGCCAAACACAAACTTTTTCATCAGAACATACAGAACCAGCAAGTTGATAACGACGCAAACAAAGTTCACCATATCGAACTTTAACATTGTCTATACCACCTTTCTATTGTTATGCTCCCAGAAGAAGAATGATCAGGACGGCAACAACGAAGCCGTAAACGGCAGTTGCCTCTGCCAGGGCTGCACCAATCAGCATGGTTGAACGGATATCTCCCAGTGCCTCCGGCTGACGTGCGATAGCTTCTACTGCTTTACCTGTAGCAATACCAATACCAACACCTGCACCAATACCTGCAAGAGCGGCAATACCTGCACCAATTGCTGTAAACATACTTTTAAATCTCCTTTTCTTCTTATTAAATAAAATACTGTAAAAATGAATTATTCTATTGCTTCCAGAATATACATAGAAGACAACAGTGTGAATACATATACCTGAATCAGTCCGTCAAAGAAGTCAAAATACAATGAGAACGGAATCGGTAAAATGACACGTACCAGGCCCTCGATCAGACACATGATGATAAATGCACCAAGTACATTACCAAACAGTCGCATACACAGGGATACCGGTTTAATAAACAGTTCCAGAATGTTCATCGGAAGCATCGCCGGCATCGGCTCTGCAAAACTGTGCAGCCATCCTTTTACACCCCTTGCCCGGATACTTGCGGCCTGTACGAGTACAATGGTCATAACAGCCAGTGCAGCGGTAACGGTAACATCCTTTGTCGGCGGCTTAATACCTATTACATAAAGAAGGTTTGCCACACCGATATAGCAGGCGATCGTTACCATGTAGGTCGCATAACACTTGCCCTTTGGTCCGAGTACATTTTCGTATACACGTGTCAGCCATGTGACGAAGGACTCAACAGCAAGCTGTCGCCTTGATGGATTTTCTACCCGGAACCCGCTGGTCATGATCAGACCAAATACTAACAGGAACACACTGATAAAAAACGTAACCAGCACAGATTCATGAATGCCTACGCCACCGATATTGATAACGACGCACTCAATCTCTTCCTTAATTTTTGAAATATAGGCTTCCAAATATGTCACTTCCTTTCCAGCCAGAATATTCGATACCATGTCTATTTACAGACAATCGCCCGAATCTGGTATTATCATACACTTTTTTACAGAAAAATCCATAGTGAATTTGCTGTAAAAACCGATTTTTTTCGGGATTATTTCTATTTTTTTTGTCCAATTTTGAGCAGTCTGCACAAAAGCATTCAAAAAACGACAAATACGTTTCAAATGTCGACTTTTTTATTTCCTGCCTTGCAGCTTTTCCTTGTGCAGCTTATCTAAGCAGTCTGAATTGTTTCTACTTTTCAGACAATTTGTATGTTTTTTCTCCGTTTTTTGAATCCCCAAATGTCAACTCTTTTTTTGCATTTTTCGTCGATTTATCACATTTATACAGAACACCCGTTTGCAAACCACATTATGTAAAGTGGAGGAATTTGGGGATTTTTTTGTGGATAATGTGGATAACTCTGTGTATAACCGATTTTACCACGTTTTTTATCCCTTTTTTGTGTGGAAAAACCCTGTCGTTTTCCACAGCTGTCGACAGCACCCTCTTTCCTTCGACATATTTTTTGTGCAACTTCCACAATCTGCCTTTTTTCGGTACGGGAGATTCTGTTTGCTTTTCCGGTCATAGGCGACGTGATTTCTTCATAGACTGCTAACAGAATCTGTACGGAAAGGATTTCCCTTTGGTTTCTCTGCGAAAATGTTCCAAAAAATCTGTGATACTGACGGGTCTTGCCCTTTTTACTGCGGGATGCTGTGTGCTCGGCTGCCACTGGCTTTCCTCCGACAGTCGTCTGTTTGACCAATACTGTAACCAGTATGCCCGCGGACTTCTGTCTGAGGATACCCTTTCTCTGCACTATGCCCTGGCAGATCCCGCAGCTGCTGGTCTTGACGATCTTCCTGTCACCCTTGGCGAAATTACCCTGACCGATATAACCACAGAAACCGTGATCTGTGAAAACACGCAAAGTGTGCTCGATGCTTTTTCTCCGGACCGTCTGTCTGACAGCCAGCAGCTGACGCTCACCATTTTAAAAGATACCGTAGACCGGGAGCAGGCACTTTTACCCTATGCTATGCTGTGGGATATGCCAAGCTCTTCTCTTGGGCTTCCGGCACAATTACCTGTATTGTTTGCTGAATATACCTTCCGCTCACCGGAAGATATCCAGACCTACCTGCTGCTGCTTTCGGACACCAGACGCTATTTCTCCCAGTATGCAGATGTTCTGCAGCAGAAAGCAAAAGCCGGATATGCGCCGGCTGCCGAAACAATCGATGCCATGCTTGCGCAATGTCAGGAATTTCTCGGGAATGAAGATACTTCCCACTTTCTGCAAACAACCTTTATGGAAAAATGCCGGGAACTTTCCCTTTCGGAGGACACGTTACAGAAACTGGAAAAAGCCCATTTCCGGCTGTTACAAACAAAGCTGTTCACTGCCTATCATGCGCTGGCAGCTGTCCTGCAAAAGCTGTATCCGCTGGCACACGAACGCTGTGGTCTCGCCGGTTATCCAGGCGGCAGAGACTACTACGAAGCCAGTATCCGGTACCTGTGCGGCACAGATCTTTCCATTGAGGCGATCCGCAAACGACTCTACAGACAGCTCACGGCAGATATTGCAGCGGCCGGAAAGCTGGATGCCAGTATTCTTTCTGCCGATGATCCCTATCTGTCTCTGTCCCCGGAACAGATGCTGACACAGCTGTCCAGACAGACAGCACCGTATTTTCCCGCTGTAGCGACCACCCGATGTACGATCAAAGAAGTCCAGCCGGAACTGCAGGTTTTTTCAAGCCCCGCTTACTATATGGTTCCGCCTGCAGATGACTGGCAGACGCATACGATCTATATCAATCCATCCGAAGCGTTAGAAGGCTTTTCCCTTTACACAACTCTGGCGCACGAAGGTTTCCCCGGCCATCTATACCAGAATGTCTGCTTTTATGCCACAAATCCACCTCTGCTCAGACGACTGCTGTCTTACGGAGGCTATGCCGAGGGCTGGGCAACCTACGCTGAGTCACTGATCAGCGAACTATGCAAAGATGACTATGCCGCAGCCAGTGCTGCCTGGCTCGACCGTTCACTGAACCTGTGCATTGCCTCACTTCTGGATATCAGTATTCATGCCGAAGGCTGGAATCTGGAAAAGACGGCGGCCTTTTTAGCTGATTTTGGCATGACCGACATGACCTCGGTAGAAGACCTCTATCAGTACATTATCGAAAATCCCGGTAATTATCTGCGCTACTATCTTGGTTGTCTGTCGTTCCTTGATCTGCGGGCTATGCTGCGGACAGAACTGGGAAAAGATTTCTCACTGACAGACTTTCACCGGTGGGTTCTTACAACTGGTCCCTGTTCCTTTCCCGTGCTGACAGCCCAGGTGCGCCTGCAGGCAGGATTGTCCTGAAACTATATCAACTATGGGAAACATGCTTTGCGGGTTTCCCATAGTTACCGCGACAGTCGCCAGGGTCTCGTGCAGGCACGGACTTTGGCCCGTTGCTCTCGTAAATAAAAGAAACCTTCACCGGAGCTTTCTTTTCCAGGCTAAGACAATACAAAAAAACTGTGGATTTTTTAGGATCCACAGTTTCTGGTTTTTCTTTTTATTTTACAGCTTTCTATTTATGAGTATCAAAAAAATCATGTACATTTTGCAGGGCCTTCACCAGTACATTTGCCTCATCCTCAGAAAGATTATGTACGAGGGCTTCCACCATATCTTCATGGAATTTCCGATGGTGAGCATAGGCTTTCCTTCCCTTGTCTGTGAGCACAAGATTTACGACCCGGCGATCCTTTTCACCACGAATGCGTTCGATATAACCTTTTTTCACCAGACCGTTGACTGCCGTCGTCAATGTACCTACGGTTACCATCATTTTTGCAGCTACTGTGGACATATTGCGGGGTTCTTCGATTCCTACAGCCTCAATGATATGCATATCGTTGTTCGTGATATCCGAAAACTCCCGTGTGATCAGCTCACGACCCTCAATGGTCATAATTTCCTGAAACAGATTTGATAAAATGTCATTGAATGTACCGTAATGATCCATGCTGCACCTCCGTCTTCAGGCTGTTATACAAACAGCCTCCATCTGTTCACCATGATACCCGATTTACCTTGAAAAAGCAATGCCAAACCGCTGGATTACCGCAGTTAACGGACATCACCCAGCCATACACTCACAAGAATCCCGGCCGCCATGGACACCAGTGCTCCCGGCAGGATGTAACGACTCTTTTTTATTCCCACATGCAGAAGATACAGCGACATCGTATAAAATACTGTCTCCGTACAGCACATCAGCAACGATGCCGTATATCCGATCGTCGAATCCGTGCCAAATCTTGCATACAGATCCGTCAGAAGCCCCACCGCCGCACTGTAGGAAAATGTGCGCACAAGAATCAGCGGTACAAGCTCCCCCGGCAGCCCCACGTGCTCCGTCAACTGCCCGATACCTTTTCCCAGCCAGTCCAGCAGACCGGAGCTTCGAAGCACTGCCACCGCTGTCAGAAGCCCGATCAGTGTGGGCAGTATCTGCACGGCTGTTTTCAATCCTTCCCTTGCTCCGCGTGTAAAAATCTCATAACAGTCTTTTTTCTGAAACAGACCATAGCCGATCACATAGATACATACCAGCGGAATCATGACCGCCGAAAAAAACGACAATATCTTCATACCGCCACCCTTCTGCCCTTCTGTAGCAGCCTGCAGAACAAAACAGCTGCAAGAGTACTGGCCAAAGTGGCCAAAAAACCCGGTCCTACAATGGCCGCCGGATCTGTACTGCCATACTGGCTACGATAGGCAATGGTACTGACAGGAATCAGCTGCAACGAAGAAATATTCAGGATCAACAGCACACACATTTCTTCTGTGGCTGTTTTTTCTGTTGAGTTTTTTTCTCGAATATCACACATTTTATCCAGTTCTTCCATCGCTGTAAGACCTGCAGCTGTAGCCGCCCAGCCAAGTCCCAGTATGTTTGCCGCCAGATTGACAGACACCGCCTCCAGTGCTGCCTCCTGGTTCTTCAGTTTTGGCATCATCCACAGCAAAAACGGCCGCATTGCCGCCGCTATACCGCGCAAAAGGCCAGTCTCTTTGGCTATCGTCATAAGACCAGTCCAGAAAGCTACGATTCCGGCGACAGACAGGCACAGCTCCACCGCTTCTTTTGCTCCCGAAAGCAGACCCTCCGTGATCTGAGGCAGCGTCCCCGCAAAAGCACCGTAAATGATCCCCGCCAGGAACATACCTCCCCAGAGATAATTAAGCATAGACCGCCTGTCCTTTTTCTTTTAGTATATGAGCCGTTTGGGTTTATATGTCTTTCTTTTCCAGCAGCTTTCCCACATCCTGTAAAAGTGCCTGCTTCTCATCCGCCAGGATCACACCGGACAGATAGTCTTTATACAGCGGTTCTTTATACCTGTGGAAAAAAAGCACTGTAGCCTCATGCTTGGACAATGCTTCCAGAAGCCGTGTGTATTCTGCCATCTGCTCTGTATGCCATGCCGTAAAAAACAACTCCAGTAGCCGGTGGAGTATCTGATGGCAATCTGCGGCAAAACTGCTGCAGGCTTCCTTCTTCCTGCCTATCCACTGATCAGCGATCTGCTGCCAGTCCTCTGCCTTTACTGCCTGTTCTTTTTTCCCCGCTGTATACAGCTCGTCCAGAAGCCACAGTTTTTTTGCTTCTTCTTTTCCCTGCTCTGCAGATAAAAGTCCGGCTTTTTTCTTTATCTGTACCGCTTTTTTCTGTTCTTCAACAAAAGCAGCGACATCTTTTTTATCCGTGATTTTTTCACGTCTTCTGATCCAGTCCGTCAGAAGTCCTGCCATATTTTCTGCTGCCTGTACCTGCATGTCCAGATTTTTCCAGCGCTGTGTCTGTTCTGCTGCCTTTGAAAATCCATATTCGATCAGACAGCTTCTCTCTTCCCAGTCTGCCCGGTGCATCCGCTCCTGCAGATTTCCTCTTATCTTCTCATCGTTCGACATTATATGAGAAAAATCCTCTCCATACTGTACATACAGTCTATACCAGCTGTAAAATTCCTGTGCGATCTCCTCACATTGCAGATACTGGCCGATCAGCTCCACATCGATCTGCGTGCCCTGTTCTTCATAAACTGTCAGAATATCCGACAGATCCTCCCAGCCTCTCGCCGTCACAAAGTGCAGTGTCTTCTGTTCCCGCTTCGCATAATAAAACCGGTCCTGCCGACATTCCAGATAAAACAGCACCGCTCCGTGCAGCTTCTTCTTTCTGGCATAGGCCCGCCAGATCCGGTAATCCGGTTCCACATCCAGCCGCTTCACACGATCTAACGTTACCATATCAAACTCCCGGACAGATGTATTGTACACATACGGATTGCCTGCCGTCACAATAACCCAGCCCTCCGGCACAGCATACTCGCCAAAAGTCTTGCCCTGCAATAACTGCAGCATCGTCGGCATCAGCGTCTCCGAGACGCAGTTGATCTCATCGATAAACAGGATACCTTCCCGCTTCCCGGTCTGCTCCATACATTTGTACAGAGAACCGATGATTTCACTCATTGTATACCGTGTCACCTCATACGTCTCCCCGTCAAAAGTCGCAGACTCGATCACCGGAAGTCCCACCGCACTCTGTCTCGTGTGATGCGTGATCGTATAGGCCACAAAGCCCACCTGACATTCCTCGGCCGCCTGCCGCACGATCTCCGTCTTACCGATCCCCGGCGGCCCGATCAGAAGAATCGGCCGCTGCCGCTGCACCGGAATACGGTAACTGCCACAGCCATCCTTCGCCGTGTAAGCCCGGACGGTATGTATGATCTCCTGTTTTGCTCGTTGTATGTTCATGGTGTGTTTTCTCCCTGCTGGCAAAGTATAGTATCCACTCTTATTTGTAAATTTGTACTGTCATTATTGTTTCCCTGTACTTATCTTTTTTATCTCATTCAATATCTGATATCTTCCCATTAGAACATTCCGAAGAACAGCCCGAGTGCCACGCTAAAAATTACAGTCTTCCGTCCCTCTCCATATCAAACAGATTCTCAAACTCCCTGTCCAGATGCAGATTCAGCGTCCGTACCCACTCCGGGGCTTTTCCCTTGTTCAGGCGGTCGTTCAGATAGACAAAGGCTGTCTCGTACATCGGTGCACTTCGAGGATAGATGCCGTCTCCATCGGTAAAGTAAAGAAGCCCTTTGATATCCCGTACCACACCCTCCTGTTTTTTCTGTTCGATCCAGTCAAATACCGGCCGGAAGTCCGTATTGCCAAAGCCGGTGATCTTCAGATGCTTCTGGTAATCCTTCCAGTCCTCTTCACTCTCGATCAGCCGGTAGTCCTGGATCATCGAATCGCATTGCAGAATATGTACCCGCATTCGCCGGAAAAAGTGTTCCTTCTTTTCCAGAATGAAAAACGTCTCCCGCAGAAACTGCTGCACAATCTCCCCTGAACATGACCCGGAGGTATCAATGGCGATCACCAGCTCCTGCAGCCGTTTTACCTCCGATGTCTCTATCGGTTCAAGAAACACTGCATGTGCATAGTGCTGGCGACTGTAGGTATAGAGCATCAGATCAAAGGAAGACAGATCAAGCTGCCGTTCCTCTCCCATCACCATAAACGTTTCAAAGAATCTCCGGTAATCGTACTCGGATGCCTCGGGCTCTGTGTATGACTGCTCGCCCTGTCTGCTGCCGCCGGATATACCGCCTGTTTTTCCTCCCTGACCACCTCCGCTTCCCTGACGGATCAGCCGGGACAACTGTTTTTTCCACTGTGCGGCACTATATTGTTTTTCATACCACTTTCTGTGATCATCCACACGAAAAGCATCTGCCAGAGCTGTTACCTGCTCTACATCCATTTTCTCCAGATACTCATACAGCACGTTTTCCGTTCTTTTCGGCTGGCTTTTCAGCCAACCATACAGTGCTTCCCTGCTTCTTCGTTTTTCTGCGGAAATCTCCTGCTGCCACGAAAGTTCCTTTTCCAGTATCCACTCTGCCATACAGTCACAGCAAAGCTCCCACAGCACATGTTCGCCGGAAAGTCCTGCCCGCAACGGATGGCCGGAGACTGCATGGACAAGACTGTGGGCAATCCGTCGCAGACAGCCTTCACTGTCCCGATGAAATTCTGCTGGCAACACTTGTCTCTCTACAGATAAAATAAAGCCATCCGTCCCACAAAAATGGACCGGGCTGTCCATATCCACGTTCAAAAGATGCATCGTCCGGCCAAGATACGGAAATCTCCGATCCAACTCACGTCCCATATACAAAAGGATACGCTTTTCTATCCGTTCTGTTCTGGAAAGTCCTGTTTCTTCCGGATGTATTCCTGCAGGTTTTGTTACTGTCGTTTTTGTCTCTGTCGGCTTTATTCCCACCGATTCTGTTTCGATCCGCCCATGTCCTGCATCCATTTTTTCCTGCCTGTCCACTGTTACCAAAAACAATCCGACACAGTCCGTCTGGTCATTGCACACCGCCACAGATAAAAGCTCTTCTATATCTCGTTCCGACAGCCAGCCTTCTTTCAGTAAGCTGCGAAGTCCTGCCACATCCCCTGCCTCCACCAGATTTTTTGCTGCGACCCGGTATCTCTTTTCCAGATACGATCTGCACGCCGCCTGATGTCCCAGATCTTCATCCGTCTGATGACAAAAAATGCGGATGGCCATATCCAGACGGATCTTTTCCTGACGACTTGTCAAAAAACGTTCATACTCCGTACTGCTGATACGATCACCCGCTTTCTTTTTTATTTTATACGCTCCTGCGCCTGTCCTCTGCCTCTGTCAGACAGCCTTTCCAGATTCATTGTAAGGAAAATCTGAAGAATTTTCTCTGTTTTTTGCCCACATGCACTATTCTTCTTTATGCTCCAGCAGATACTGGTAAATCTCCCGCTTCGTCGTTCCCCGGTCTGCTGCCACCAGCTTCATGGCTTCCTTTCGTGCCACACCCTGGCTTTCATAATGCTGCATATGCTCCTCGATCGAAAGCTCCTGCCAGGACTGCTGTTTTTCCTGCTCAATACTCTCCCGGCTCTTGCCCTCGATCACCAGCACGCATTCGCCCTTTGGCTCATTGGCCGTATACCAGTCAATGGCATCCGCAAATGTCGTACAGAAAGCCGTTTCATGCTTTTTTGTCAGCTCCCGGCAAACCGTCAGCCGCCGGTTGCCCAGCACCTCATACAGCTCCTTTAACGTCCGTAACAGCCGATGCGGTGCTTCATACATCACGATCGTTCTCGTCTCCACCGGCAGTTCTTCCAGAATCTTCTGCTTTTCTTTCTTATCCGATGGCAGAAAGGCTTCAAACGCAAAGCGCCGCGTAGATAAACCTGACATTGTCAATGCCGTAATACAGGCTGCCGGTCCCGGCACACTCGATACCGGTA
The DNA here is from genome assembly GCA_934394565.1 of uncultured Lachnospiraceae bacterium. GTDB lineage: Bacteria > Bacillota > Clostridia > Lachnospirales > Lachnospiraceae > UBA11957. Next base: position 8,013 of record CAKRQV010000012.1, on the reverse strand, counting down.
CCCCCGCCTCGATGCACATCTTTACCAGCTCTTCTCCCGGATCGGAAATCCCCGGTGTTCCGGCATCCGTGATCAGGGCAATCGTCATGCCCCCCAGCATTTTTTCCACCAGCTGATGGCCTTTTTCGATCTTATTATACTCATGATAACTGGTCATCGGCGTTTTGATCTCAAAATGATTCAAAAGCCGGATACTGTTTCTCGTATCCTCCGCCGCGATCAGATCCGCTTCCTTTAATATCCGCACCACACGAAAGGTTATATCCTCCAGATTGCCGATCGGTGTGGCACATAAATACAGTTTTCCTGTCATATTATCTCTTTTCCTCCGCCGTTGCTGTTGTTACCGTCACCTTCGGTCCACTGCCCGGCTGCCAGTCCATACCATAGATCTCATGGATCTGCTGACTGTACTGTCCCGGTGTATCATAAACGATCAGCGGCTTTTCCACCGTAATTCTTGGTTTCCCTCCCTTTAAAGCTTCGATCAGCACCATATTTGGTTCCCGGTCTACAAAAGGGTAGACAAGCTGCATCCGCTTTGGCTCCAGTCCGTACTTCATCAGCACACCCATGATCTCCGCCAGCCTGAAAGGCCGGTGCACCATATACATCCTGCCCTGCGGTTTTAATAAAGCCGCCGTCTGACTCACGATATCCTCCAGCGTACACAGCACTTCATGCCGGGCGATTGTTTTAGCTTCCTGCCCATTCGTCAGTCCATGTCCACCGGTCATATACGGAGGATTACAGGTGACCACAGAAAAGGAGGCTGCCCCAAAGGTATCCACAGCCTCCTTCACATCACCCTGCACGATCTGCACGCAGTCTTCCAGATGGTTCAACGCAACACTTCGTCCGGCTGTGTCTGCACTCCGTTTCTGTATCTCAAGACCCACAAACCGGCGGCCTTTCGTCTTTGCTTTGAGTAAGATCGGGATTACACCGGATCCTGTACACAGATCCAGAACCTCTTCCCCTGGCTTTACTCTGGCAAACCACGACAGCAGCACCGCATCGATCCCATAGCAGAAATCCTTCGTCTGCTGGATCAGATAGTAACCGTTTTGCAGATCATCGAGTCTCTCGCCCTCGTTCAGTATGATTTCCATGTAAATATTCCTTTTGTGTAGTATTCCCTGCCGCAAAAGCAGGGGAAAATGCCGCCTTGCGGATCAGCTGTCCTTCTCCAGCTTTGCCAGTGCTTTTGCTTCCTCTTCGGAAACTCTCACTTTCTTATGGCGGGGTTTGAATTTCAGATCCTCAGCCTTAAATTCCTGGATCTCTTTTTCATCGTTGACATCCACCAGTACCTTGACCAGCTGGCGCAGCACATTGACACTGCTGACCTCACCCTTTAAACCGTCCGGCGTCGTTACATAATCGCCGATGGTCGGAAGTTTTTTATTCAGATATTCGTAGGTCTCCTGCTCGTTTTTCAGACAGCACATCAGTCGTCCGCAAACACCGGAGATCTTGGTCGGATTTAAGGACAGATTCTGCTCCTTGGCCATCTTAATGGACACCGGGGCAAATTCTGAAAGGAATGTGTGGCAGCACAGCGGCCGTCCGCAAATCCCAATGCCGCCAAGAATCTTTGTCTCATCCCTGACACCGATCTGGCGCAGCTCAATACGCGTTTTAAACACAGCGGCCAGATCTTTAACCAGCTCACGGAAATCGATACGTCCATCAGCGGTAAAATAAAACAGGACCTTATTATTATCAAAGGTATACTCTGCCTCAATCAGTTTCATCTCCAGATGATGTTCCCGAATCTTTTTCAAACAGATTTGAAAGGCATCCTTTTCCTTTTTTCTGTTGTTTTCTTCTCTCGCATCATCCTTCGGTGTGGCGATACGGATCACACTTTTTAACGGCTGGATCACTTTTTCCTCGCTGACTTCCCGGGGACCAAGTACGACGAAACCATATTCAATACCGCGGGCTGTTTCCACGATGACATGATCACCCTCGCAAACCGGGTAATCCTTCGGATCAAAATAATAGATCTTTCCTACATGGCGGAAACGTACGCCGATTACTTTTATCATAGTTTAACTGCTCCTTATTTGTTACTGTTCGCTCAGCATCTGAACGCCTGCTGTTCAGATATGCACGAACTTGATTCAGGTATGCGCAGCCCTCTTTTCGCTAAAAACTTTACATGAGGACTGCGAATGTTACGGCTCGCAGGAAACCTGTGAACTGTAACCTCTGTCTGTTTTAATTTTCACGGATTGTCAGAAACAGAAGCTCCAGCGTAAGCTCAAAGTTTACGTTGGCTTTCAGTCTCGTCCGCACCTTATCGATCGCTGCCAGGATCTCCTCAAGTCCCTCATAGGAACTCTGGCTGGCACGTTTTTTGATCATATCAAGCTGACGTCTGAATACAAGCTTATCCACCTCTGCTGTTGCCTTATACAGCAGTACATCCCGAAACCACATGGTAAACAATTCCAGATATTCGTCAATATCCGTTTTTTCCTCCGTCAGACGTTTGACGCATTCGGTCACCTGTGCCATCGGCATATGGTAAGATTTTGACAGCATATCCACACAGGCATCCACCCTCGTATGGAATATGCCGGTAGATGCGATTTCTTTAGCTTTGCCGATATTTCCCTGGGCATAGGCCGCATCCAGCTCAGCATAATAATCCGGCACATCACAGCTGTCCATCAGGTACTGTTTGACCTTGGACTCGCTGACCAGACGCATCGCCAGATGGACACAGCGGGAACGGATCGTCGGCAGAAGCATATCCACATTGTCAGTCAGCAGAAAGATCTTGGCATACTGCGGCAAATCCTCCAGCGTCTTTAGCAGGGCATTCTGCGCCTGTACCGTCATCTTCTCCGCATCCGGCACAATATAGATCTTGTATGGACTGCACTCCGGGCGGATCAGGACATCGTCCACCAGCTGACTGCGGATCTCATCGATACCGATGCTCGCCGGTTTTTCATGGATTACGGTAATGATATCCGGATGATTTCTCGTCTCCGCCTTTCTGCAGGACGGACAGTCCAGGCACGGCTCAATACCGTGCTTTTCACACTGCAGTGTCATCGCCAGGATGCCCGAAAGCAGCCTCTTTCCTGTTCCGCTCTCTCCGTAAAAAATATACGTCTGCGCAACCTTATCTGTTTTAATGATCTGCTGTAAATAGGTAACGACCTCTTCAAGACCGATAACGCTGTCAAATCCCGGCATGGCACCCTCCTGTATCGTATAGCGATGTTTTGACACCGCTTATTTTCACTGCTGCCCGAAAACAGACCTTCAAAATGCTTTACTGCCGTTCTGTCTCGGCTACATGTATATAAAAAAGGTCCACCGGACCTTTTTCACAGGCATGGCAAGTGTAACCGATAAGCGAAAAAGCCTATCGGTTACAGTATACCATAGTTTTTATCGTATTTTCAATCTCTGCCAGACATTCATCTAAATTCACATTTTCATACCGCTTTGTGATCCCGGCTTCTGAAAGCTTTTCATCGGAAAAATCCTCGCAGTCGGCAAGAAAACGGCGGCAAAGCTCCGCAAACCGTGGCGTTTTCTGCTTTTTTTCCCGTGTCAGCGCCCGTTCCAGTCGATCACCATCCTCAACCTCGATATACAGCGGAACCATGACCTCACGGCCAAAGTACTCCACCATTTTCCGGTAAGATTCCAGCGTACCGATACCCAGATAATTCTGTTTTTCCAGATTGATCTGTCCGTCATCTGCCGTAAAATAATGCCACATTCCGTGCACGGTATTATATGACCGAAGCTCGATCAGATGACCACTCTCCTGCAGAGATCTCAGTTTCGCCTCATCGGTAAAATAGTACTCCCGACCCTCGACTTCTCCCTCCCGGATCGGTCGTGTCGTGTACAGCACAATATGGGCCAGGCCCAGTGTATCATGTTCAAGCAGCTTCTGGTAGATCGTATCCTTGCCCGAAGCACTCTTTCCCATCAGATAAAATATATGATGCATCTTTTCCTGGCTCCCATCAGACTTTAAACCGGTAACCGACACCCCAGATGGTCTCGATATACTGTGGCTTTGATGTATTAAACTCGATTTTTTCACGGATCTTTTTGATATGCACTGTAACTGTTGCTATATCTCCGATAGATTCCATATCCCAAATCTTTGAAAACAGCTCATCCTTCGTAAATACACGGTTTGGATTCTGTGCCAGGAACGTCAGCAGATCAAATTCTTTGGTCGTGAACTGTTTTTCCTCACCATTTACCCAGACACGGCGGGCCGTCTTGTCGATCTTGATGCCACGGATCTCGATGATATCGTTCTCCGGCATATTACTGCCGATCAGACGCTCATAGCGGGCCAGATGCGCTTTGACACGGGCCACCATCTCACTCGGACTGAAAGGTTTTGTGATATAATCGTCTGCACCAAGCCCCAGACCGCGGATCTTGTCGATATCGTCCTTTTTCGCCGATACTAAAATGACCGGTGTGTTTTTCACTTCACGGATTTTCCGGCAAATCTCAAAGCCATCCATGCCCGGCAGCATCAGATCCAGGATAAACAGATTAAAATCCCCCTCCAGTGCTTTCTTCAGACCGGTATCGCCCCGGTTTTCGATCTCTACGGTGAATCCGGACAGCTCCAGATAATCCTTTTCCAGCTCTGCGATCGCTTCTTCGTCTTCTATGATCAATATCTTATTCATCTCTCTACCTCCTGATATTTGCGGATAACGAAACAGATCGTTGTTCCCTCTCCCTCTACACTGGTGGCCCATACCTTGCCGCCGTGATCCTCCAGTATCTTTTTCACAATGGAAAGCCCGATGCCACTGCCGCCCTTGGCGGAATTTCTCGAAGCATCTGTCCTGTAGAACCGTTCAAAGATATACGGCACGTTTTTTGCCTCAATGCCCTTGCCGTTATCTTCGATCTCTACCTGGATAAAATCGCCCACATCCTTCAAGCGGATCTGGATCTTTCCGTGTTCTTTGTCCATGTATTTTATCGAATTGCTGATGATATTGTTGATAACACGCTTTAACTGCTCCACATCCGCAATGATCATCACATCCGGAGCCACACGGTTATCATATGTCAGTTCCATGCCCCGTTCCTCAAGCTCCATGCTTAATTCTTCCACACAATCATCGAAATAATCTACCACATGCACCTTACTGAAGGTGTATGGGATACGGTTCGTATCGATCTTGGAATAGAAGGTCAGCTCATTGATCAGCCGATCCATATCGTTGGCCTTGGTATAGATCGTGCGTATATAGCGGTCCATTTTCTCCGGTGTATCCGCCACACCGTCCATGATGCCCTCCACATAACCCTTGACTGCCGTGATCGGTGTTTTTAAGTCATGGGAGATATTGCTGATCAGCGCCTTACTCTCCTGGTCAAAGCTGAGTTTCTCTTCTGTCGTGGCTTTCAGTCGGCGGCGCATGTCCTCAAAATCCTCGCAGAGATCATTTAATTCCTCTACTGCACAGCCCTCCACTGTGAAATCAAGATTGCCGTTTTTAATATTATTTGTCGCTTCTTTCAACTGATTTAACGGAACCTTGATACTATTGTAAATCCAGTACATCATGCCCATACTTGTCAGTGCCAGCACGACCACAGCGATCAGTAACAGGTCAAACAGCATCGACTTGATATGCGGTACCAGTGCCGTAGAGCTTGTCACCAGAAACAGACTGCCCTTTTGCTGGTTATCCGTCGTGAAATCAATCTGTTTTAACAGCACCTGCACATCCCCGCCGAGATATACACCATTATGCTCGTCATCCTCGAAACCCTTGTATTTTGGCAGTTCTTCAAGGATACTGGCACAGTTATTAAATAAGGTATCATCCAGCCCGGAGTATACAATCCTGTCATCGACTCTGAGAATCAATGCCGAATATCTGGTCTTTAACTCCGTATTGACTTTCTCCAGATAGCTGGTATCCATCAGCCGGTCATCGTCTGTTTTGAGCTGCTTTGTCAGCTTTTCCACATAAACATTGGTCAGGTTGCTGATCAGATTAACATTATCCGACAGGTTGTCATAGGTGACCTCCAGTCCGAACGTCTTTCCCAGCGCATACATCTGATATTTAGAAAAACCGAATACGGCCGTACTGATCAGAAGCAATGGAATAAACAGCAACAGTACGAAAGCCATAATCAGCCTTGTTTTCAGTTTTTTCAAATTCTTTTCCTCCTGTTTGTATCGCTTTATTATAGCATAGGAGTTTCCCTGAAAACGCTTCTTTTTTATAAATCTTTTGTGAAAATACTCTAAATCGTACATTTCCTTATATTTGCCTATTGACGCTCCTTATAAAAGGAAGTATAGTTGCTATAGCAAAAAATAAAGTTCTCTTATTCAGAGTGGTGGAGATACATAGGATCGATGAAACCACGGCAACCCCTGCCAGACAGGAAGGTGCCAGCCTGAGCGATAATTCGAACAATAAGGGGAGTTGACATACACGCTTGTTATGTTAGGTCCGCTTATCGGTGGACTTATTTTTTTGTGCATATATCTAATCATTCTAACAAAAAGGAGAAAACAGATGGAAAAACGTTTATTCACATCCGAGTCCGTAACCGAAGGACATCCGGACAAAATGTGTGACCAGATTTCCGATGCGATCCTTGATGCTCTCGTAGCACAGGATCCAATGAGCCGTGTTGCCTGTGAGACCTGCACAACAACCGGTCTTGTCATGGTCATGGGTGAGATCACCACAAAAGCTTATGTAGATATCCAGAAAATCGTGCGAGATACCGTTCGTGAAATCGGCTATACCCGCGGCAAATACGGCTTCGACGCCGACACCTGCGGTGTCATTACAGCCATCGACGAACAGTCCGCAGATATCGCACTGGGCGTTGACAAGGCACTCGAAGCCAAAGAGCACACCATGTCCGAGGAAGAGATCGACGCCATCGGTGCCGGTGACCAGGGTATGATGTTCGGCTTCGCCACCAACGAAACCGAAGAATACATGCCGTACCCGATCGCCCTGGCCCACAAGCTGGCTCTGCAGCTGACCAGGGTGCGTAAAGACGGCACGCTGAAATACCTGCGTCCGGATGGAAAAACACAGGTTACTGTAGAATACGATGAAAACGACAAACCGGTACGTCTCGATGCCGTCGTACTGTCCACACAGCACGATCCTGATGTTACCCAGGAGCAGATCCACGAAGATATCAAAAAGTACGTCTTTGATCCGATCCTTCCGGCAGATATGGTCGATGAAAACACCAAGTTCTTCATCAATCCGACCGGCCGTTTCGTTATCGGCGGACCTCACGGAGATTCCGGTCTGACCGGCCGTAAGATCATTGTAGACACCTACGGCGGATATGCCCGTCACGGCGGCGGTGCTTTCTCCGGTAAGGACTGTACCAAGGTTGACCGTTCCGCAGCTTATGCCGCACGTTACGTTGCCAAAAACATCGTAGCCGCAGGCCTTGCTGACAAGTGCGAGATCCAGCTGTCCTATGCCATCGGTGTTGCTCATCCGACATCTATCATGGTCGATACCTTCGGTACAGGCAAGCTGTCCGATTCCCGTCTCGTAGAGATCATCCGTGAAAACTTCGACCTGCGTCCGGCCGGTATCATCAAGATGCTCGACCTGCGCCGCCCGATCTACAAACAGACCGCAGCCTATGGCCACTTCGGCAGAAACGATCTGGATCTGCCGTGGGAGAAGCTTGACAAGGCTGAGACACTGATGAGCTATAAGAACTAAATCGTGGTAATTGATACTGCAGCCATGCAATGCATGGCTGCAGTAGTATTTTTCAATTATAGTTGTATACTGTTCACCTTTTATATGTGCACTTTTAAATTTATATTACATTTTTAAAATATGAATAGCACTTCTGTCTGAAATCCCCTGCCCTTTTCTTTTGGTTGCAATACTTTTCATATAAAAAAGGTTCTATAATAAATGTTGGGGTACATGAAATTTAATTCATGCGCCCCGGCATTTTTGTTTTATAATAAAGGTAATA
>CAKRQV010000011.1 GCA_934394565.1 uncultured Lachnospiraceae bacterium | reverse complement strand
ATGCCGATGTGGCTCAATTGGCAGAGCAGCTGATTTGTAATCAGCAGGTTAACGGTTCGAGTCCGTTCATCGGCTTTCAGGACACAGTATCATGTACCAGATGCTGTGTTTTTTTGTGTATAAAAAAGTGTTTATGGCAGTCATTTTGCAGAGGGGACAGAAGAAAGTCTTTTAGCAATCCTGGATTCCGGTAGTTATTTCCCCCCATCTCTGGTACAATAGTCACCAGAAGGGAAAAACGGAGGAAGGAACTATGCGCAGAATCTTACTTGTGGACGATGAGCGGATCGAGAGAGGTGGTATCCGTATGCTTTTGGGACGGATGCCGGAGGAGTTTGAAATCGTGGAGGCCGCCAATGGTGTGGAGGCTTTGCAGAAGCTTGAGCATGAAAAGGTGGATTTTATTCTGACAGATATCAAGATGCCGCAGATGGACGGTATGGAACTGATCCAGCGGGTGCGGCAGACAGACGAGGAGATTCCCATTGCTATTTTCAGCGGCTTTGGTGAATTTTCCTTTGCCCAGAAAGCGATCCGGTATGGTGTGAGTAATTATATCTTAAAGCCGGTCAAGCCGCAGGAATTTGAAAGCACGATCCGCCTGATGGTGGAAGAGGTTGAGAACCGGGAAAAGGAAGCGGCGCAGAACAGGGAAAGCAACGATTACCTGTACCGGTATTATCTGCAGATGTATCTGGAAACGGGAAAGCGTGAGTACAGAGATCTGATCGGTGAGAATGAGACATATGAAAAGCTGTTTCAACAGATCCAGTGTATGATGCTTCTGGAGACGGAGAACAACAGTATAGAAGAAAAAGAGGAACTGTTACGGGAACAGATCCCTGCATTTTTAAATCGTAAGCTTGGCTTCTTGTCACTTGATATGAATCATTTGCTGCTGCTGTTTTATACGCATACGGCGAGCAATTATATGCGGATAGGCGCGACGCTGATTGAATGGCTGCAGCAGGAATTTGACATTACTGCCTATCTGGCCGTCAGCCGTGAAAGCCGTGGGATAGAGAGCTATCCGCAGCTGTATGCCGAGCTGGAAAATCAGCTGGAAGACAAATTTTACCGCATGGATCAGCGGGTCTTTGGCTTTGCCAGGGACGGCATGGAAGAAGATGAGGTTCGGCCGGAAAAGACGGATTTTCAGAAGCTTCTGCGGGACGCCATACAGAAAAAGGAAGTTCCGAAGGTATGGGATTGCTATGACAAGCTGTGTCAGCAGATCCGGTCTGCATCCATGGATTCCCAGATGTACATCAAATTTATTTTTACAGAGCTGATGCGGGATCTGTATGAGCAGATGCAGGCGCTGGGATCACAGCAGATGAAAGAGGATGTGGAAAAGGTCTATCAGAGTGCGAATTTAAGCAGCATTTGTGAGGTGGTGGAGGACTGTATCCGCCGGTTTGAGAAGCATTGTGTCGAGGATGACGGTGCGGCCAGAAGTGATGTTGAGCGGGTACGCCATTATATCCGGTATCATGTGGACGAAGAGCTTCGGACGGACCAGCTGGCGGCGCTTGTGTATCTGTCCCAGACGTATTTAAGCTATATATTTAAGAAGGAAACCGGTATGACGATCAGCCGTTATATCCGGCAGTGCCGTATGGAAAAGGCGAAGGAGCTTTTAACCCAGACGGATATGAAAATCGTGCAGGTATGCGAGAAGGTGGGATTTTCGAATGTATCCTATTTCTGTCAGAGCTTTAGGGAGTATGCCGGTATGAGTCCTGAGCGTTACCGGAAAGGTGGAAAAGACGATGAAACACTGGATAGCTGATTTTCTCTCTCGCATTCACAATATGAAATACCGGCGAAAGATCAATGGTGTAATGATTATCGTCGGCCTTGTGCCACTGACGATCGTAGCTTTCTTTATGGTCAGCGGTTTCCGGAAGATCCTGTCGGAACGGGAGAGGGAATCCATGGAGGTTTCGCTGAAACAGGTCAGTGATTCGATCGAACGGCAGGAGGATGTCTATGTCAACCTGCTGACGTATACGGTGTTTGATTCGGAATTGCAGGATATTCTGGACAAGCCGCAGGAAGAAAAATACAATGTTTATTATGATTATACAAAGACTGTGGATCCGGTCTTAAATATGCCGAAATTCTATCATGATGGCATCGATCATCTGACGATTTATTCGGACAATATACAGATTGCTCATGACACGACGCTGGCGCCTTTGGCAGAGATTAAGGAAAAATCGTGGTTTCAGGAGCTGAAGACGGCGCAGAGCGCGCTGTGGGTATGGCCGGATGACAGCCATGAACAGCTGTTGTCGATCCGCAGCTTTCCGGGATTCCATGAGTCGGAGGCGTATCTTGGCGTATACTGCAATCTGCAGAGCTTTACCGATCCGCTGCAGTACTTTGAAAAAGAGGGCGCGGGCATCATGATGATAGATGACGGGAATCGCATCCTGTTCCAGAATGCAGATTTTGCCCAGAACATGACATATGATGAGCTGGCGGATGAATATATGATCCTGACGCAGAAAATCAGCAGTCTGCCGGTATCTGTCTGTATATATATGGAAAAAAAGGCAATCTATCAGGAATTTATGGTCATGCTGGGATGGATTCTTCTGGTGGTTGGATTCTGTCTGCTGGCGATCCTTCTGATCAGCCGTTATATGAGCCGGATTCTGGTACGGCGTATCGAGACGCTGACAAGGAGTGTGGATACAGTTGATCCGGAATACCGTACGATCTGTCTGGAGGATGATTCCAGGGATGAGATTGGTATTCTGGTGCGAAGCTTTCACAGGATGCTGGACGAGATCAATACGCTGATCCGTGAGGTGTACGAGGGTAAGATCCGGCAGCAGCGGCAGGAAATGAAGGCATTGCAGGCGCAGATCAATCCGCACTTTTTGTACAATACACTGTCTGTGATCAACTGGAAGGCTCTGGCCGCCGGGCAGGATGATATCAGTCATGTGACGCTGGCACTTTCTGATTTTTACCGGACCACATTAAATAAAGGAAAAAGTCTGATCACAGTTGAGAGTGAGCTGTTAAACATCCGCTCCTATCTGGATATCCAGCTCGTGATGCATGATGATGATTTTACTGTGGAATATGACGTAAATGAATCACTGTATTTGTATAAAATGCCGAAGCTTGTGTTGCAGCCGTTGATCGAAAATGCGCTGGAGCATGGCTTGAATCTGAAAGACGGAGGAGAAAAAAAACTGTCCATCCGTTGTTATGAAGAAAAAAAACGACTTATCTGGAAAATTACGGACACAGGAGTTGGTATGGAGCCGGAGGTCTGTCAGTCTCTGATGAGTGTAAACGCTAAGGGCTACGGTGTGCGAAATGTCAATGAGCGGCTGGAACTTTTGTATGGTAATAGTGCGCAGATGCTGTTTGCCAGTACACCGGGAGAGGGAACAACAGTGACAGTCTATATTCCAAAACAGCTGTCCGAGAGTGGAAAGGGGATCATAGATGAAATGGAAAATTAAGTGTATATCTCTTATGGTCTTGTGGACAGTGGCTGGCAGTCTGCTGGGCGGTTGTGGAAAACAGACAGCAGAGGAGACTTCTTTTGCTTCTGCAACGGAAGGTATAACAGACAGTCAGAAAAGTTCAATGACGGATGCAAGATGGCAGACGGCGATGACAACGCCGCTGGGACGGTATCCCGAGCTGGTGACCTATACACTGGGGAAGATGACATGGGATAACAATTCGAATATGCCTTTGGCAGATACCTATGAGAATAATAACTATACCCGCTATCTCAGGGAGCTTCTGAATGTGCAGAATAAGGATGCTTTTGAGGGACTCGGTGTTACACAGTATGAACAGCTGGAAACGATGGCAATCCAGGAGGGAGAATTGCCGGATATTATGCTTGTAACCAGCAAGGAGATGCTGGATCTTTTAGTGCAGCAGGATATGATCGAGGATCTGAGTGATGTGTATGAAACCTGTACCAGCGACCGGATCAAAGAAATGTATGGCAGCTACGGTGAGAATAAACTGGATATGGTTACCTATGACGGGAAGCTGATGGCTTTTCCTGAAACCGAGGTCTATACCGGGCCGAATCTGTTATGGATGCGCAAGGACTGGATCGATGCACTGGGGCTTTCGGAGCCTCAGACGATGGAACAGGCGATGGAAATCATCCAAACCTTTGCAAAAGAAAATCCGGGAAACAGTCCTGAGGGTAATGTGGGACTGGCATTTGCCCCGAGTCTGATCGGTCAGTCGGACAGCTGTTTTTCACTGGATCCACTGTTTGACTATTTTCATGCCTATCCGGGGAAATGGCTGGAGGCAGAGGATGGCACGATGATCAATGGATCGGTCGCACCGCAGATGAAGAAAGCACTTGCCTATTTGCACGAGCAGTATGCGGCGGGAGTACTCGATCATGGATTCATGCTGCGGACAAAGACGAATATGGCCGAGCTTCTGGCCACGCAGCGATGTGGTGCATTTTTCGGCTGGTGGTGGGCACCGGATTCACCCCTGTCCGGGCTTAACGATGCCGAGGCCAGGTGGAAGCCGTATCTGTTCACAGATGAGAAGAATGAGATCCAGACATCACTTTCTTATGGGCGGCAGTATTGTATCGTGGCCCGTAAAGGTTATGAGCATCCGGAGATCATTCCGAAGATCATCTCGGCACTGTTTGATTATGCCCGGTATAATGGTAAAGAGGATGCCGTGGGTGTCGGTCAGTATCTGGGAATGAATGTCGATCAGTCAGCAACGCCGTTTTTGATCAATACGGATTATTCGGATGCCGTATTCCGTACGACAAAACGTATTCTCAGTGCGATGCAAAACAGAAGAGCATACAATGATCTGACCGTGTTGGAACAGGGGTATTATAACAGTTGTCAGAAATATCTGGCGGATGGACAGAAGCATACAGGTTTTCTGTGGGCAGCGTATACCTCCCGTATCGTGGCCGTGGGCAAGATCCTGAATGCGAAGGTCAAATACGTCAACGAGGGTTATACACAGGAATACAATACGCTGAAAAGTGATGAACTTACGGATCTGACGGTCAAAACCTTTATCCAGATCATTACAGGGGAGGCCAGCGTGGATTCTTTTGATCAATATGTACAGGACTGGTATGCGCAGGGCGGTCAGGAGCTGACAGATAAGGCCAATGCAATCCGACAGGCCAGAAGATGACTGCGGTCGTAAATTGTCGCAGAAATGCAGAATATATAAGATGAATTTCCGATATCATAAAATTCTGATATGTATCGAAAAATATTGATATTTCGAAACTTTCTTCCTTCTTATAAAATAAAACCATCAAGAAAAGGGTACACTACAAATAAGGAGGAAAAGAAAATGAGAAATATGAAACGCTTTATGGCTGTATCTATGGCAGCTGTTATGGCAGCAGGTACACTGGCCGGCTGTGGCAGTTCTTCTTCAGCAGAAGGAAGTGCAGCAGCAGCTTCCGGCAGCAGTGCTGCAACAGAGTCAAGTGCAACCAGTGAGACACCGGCAGCAAGTGAGGCTGGTTCTGAGACAGCTTCTGCAGAAGGTGGAAAGGTATACTACCTGAACTTTAAACCGGAGCAGGCAGACCAGTGGGTAGATCTGGCAGCCAAATATACAGAAGAGACAGGCGTACAGGTGGATGTCCAGACTGCAGCCAGCGGTACTTACGAGTCCACACTGAAAGCTGAGATGGCCAAATCCGATGCACCGACCCTGTTCCAGGTAAACGGTCCTGTTGGTCTGGCTACATGGAAAGATTATTGCTATGATCTGTCCGGCAGCAAGGTATACGGTGATCTGAGCAGCGATGATTACGCACTGAAAGATGGTGATGCAGTACAGGGCATCGCATACGTTATCGAGACTTACGGTATCATTTATAATAAAAAGATCCTGAACGATTACTTCAGCAAAGATTATGCAACCATCAAATCCATCGATCAGCTGAATAACTTCGACGCTCTGAAAACAGTAGCTGAAGAGATCCAGGCTAACAAAGATGATCTTGGTGTAGAAGGTGCCTTTACTTCCGCAGGTATGGATTCTTCCTCTGACTGGAGATTTAAGACACATCTGGCAAACCTGCCGATCTATTATGAATACAAAGACAAAGGTATCACTTTCACAGATGCGATCGAGGGTACATACCTTGACAACTACAAAAACATCTGGGATCTGTACATCAACAATGCTACCTGTGAGCCAAGCATGATCTCTTCCAAGACTGGTGAGGATGCTGCTTCTGAGTTCGCTCTGGGTGAGGCTGTATTCTATCAGAATGGTACATGGGCATACAACGATATCAAAGATAATGAAGTTGCAGACGAAGACCTTGGCATGCTGCCGATCTATATCGGAGCTCCTGGTGAAGAAAATCAGGGTCTGTGCACAGGTTCTGAGAACTACTGGTGTGTAAACGCCAAGGCTGATCCGGCTGATATCCAGGCAACACTGGACTTTATGGCTTGGGTTGTTGAGAGTGACGAAGGACGTGAGGCACTGGCTCAGGAGATGGGCTTTGTTACACCGTTCACTACATTTGATGATTATCTTCCGGAAAATCCGCTGGTACAGGCAAATGCTGAGTACACCAAAGCCGGCAAGACAGCTGTCAGCTGGAACTTCACCACAATGCCGAGTGAGAACTGGAAAAACGGTGTTGGTTCCGCATTGCTTGAGTATGCACAGGGCACAGGTACATGGGATGCAGTCAAGACTGCTTTCGTAGATGGATGGGCTACTGAGTACGCAGCAGCAAATGCACAGTAAATGAAACAAAACAGCAACTTTTGAATGCAAACGAAGGTGGCGGGCAGGTGTTCCTGCCTGCCACCTTTTTACGCAGGAGTATGTAAAGAAAAGTTTTCTTTGCACAGCGCTATCACAGACTGATCTGCGGGATTCGTCTGGATGAAAGAAAAATGAGAGAGGAAGACGTTTATGGAGAAAGCAATCAAGCGGTATTTTCCGATATTTGTCCTGCCGACGATCATTGCATTTACGATTGGATTTATCGCCCCGTTTTTACTGGGTGTCTATTTATCTTTCTGTAAATTCACGACGGTAACGGATGCGAAGTTTATTGGCCTGGCCAATTATGTGAAGATTTTTGAGGAAAGTGATTTTACACATTCTCTGGTATTTACTGTATTATTTACGATCGTTACGGTCGTTCTGATCAATGTACTGGCTTTTGCGGTGGCTATGCTTCTGACGAAGGGCTTCCGTGGTACAAATGTATTCCGTACGGTATTTTTCATGCCGAACCTGATCGGTGGTATTATCCTTGGTTATATCTGGCAGCTGTTACTGAATGGTATTTTGTCCATATTTGACCGTACGCTGACGTATTCTGCCATCTATGGGTTCTGGGGACTGGTTATCCTGACTCTGTGGCAGCAGGTCGGTTATATGATGGTCATCTATATTGCAGGTATCCAGAATATTCCGGGCGAGCTGATCGAGGCGGCCAAGATGGATGGTGCAACCTCCTCGCAGGTGCTGAAAAATGTCATTCTGCCAATGGTTATGCCATCGATCACGATCTGTTCTTTCCTGACACTGACCAATGGTTTCAAACTGTTTGACCAGAACCTGGCGCTGACCAATGGTGCGCCGAGTAAGATGTCAGAAATGCTGGCATTAAATATCTTCTATACATTCTATGGCAGAACCGGCTACGAGGGTGTCGGACAGTCAAAAGCTGTTCTGTTTTTTGTCCTTGTAACGATCATCGCTGTCGTACAGAACCGTATCAGTACATCTAAGGAGGTGCAGCAGTAATGGAAAAAAAGAAAATGTGCAAACATCATACATTGCTGACTGTTATCTTTACGATTGTCAGTGTGCTGTATGTATATCCGATCATCCTGGTTGTGATCAACTCTTTTAAGAAAAAAGCGTATATCAGTAAAGCACCGTTTGCTTTACCGGACAATAAGACATTTGTGGGACTGGAAAACTATGTCCGTGGTATTAAGAAGACGGGACTGATCCCGGCCTTTGGCTGGACGGTATTTATTACGGTGCTGTCTGTGGCTGTGATCATTCTGTGCTGTTCGATGACGGCATGGTATGTGGTGCGTGTCCGCAATGCAGCGACAAAGGTTATCTACATGGCATGTCTGATCGCTATGGTTGTACCGTTCCAGATGGAGATGTATACGTTGTCTAAGATCGCGAATATGCTGCATATGGATAATCCGTGGGGTATTATTATTATTTATCTTGGCTTTGGCGCCGGTCTGGCGGTCTTTATGTTTACGGGATTTGTCAAGTCGATACCGCTGGAGATTGAGGAAGCGGCAATGATCGATGGCTGTACGCCGATCCAGACGTTTTTCCAGGTGGTTATGCCGATCATGAAGCCAACATGTATTACGGTTTCGATTTTGCAGGCCATGTGGATCTGGAACGATTATCTGTTGCCGTCTCTGGTGCTGAATACGAAGAAGTATAAGACGTTGTCTATTGCGGTACAGTATCTGAAGGGCGGTTATGGATCTGTGGATATGGGGGCTATGATGGGTGTGCTTGTAATCTCCATTATTCCGATTATTGTGTTCTACCTGCTTTGCCAGAAATACATCATAGAGGGTGTTGTGGCTGGTGCTGTGAAAGGGTAAGACGGACGGTTTGCCGCCTTCCGCCATGCCGCACATATATATGTAAGATCTGCGCTCCGCCTCCGTCGGTCCGAGCCTGTAGTCTCGGACTCTTACTCGGCAAAGTCGCTTGATTCTTACATATATATGTGCGGCATGGCGGAGGGCGGCAAACCTGTTTATAGAGGTTTAGGACGAAACGTTGTGGTAAGTATTTACGTGGAATGAATTTAGATTATTGAGAAACAGGAGGAGAGTGTGTATGAAGAGAAGTGCGGGAATTTTGATGCCGGTGTTTTCGTTGCCTTCGGTGTATGGGATTGGATGTTTTTCTAAGGAGGCACGGGAGTTTGTGGATAAGCTGGTGGCTGCAGGACAGTCGTACTGGCAGATATTACCGTTGGGACCGACGGGGTATGGGGATTCGCCGTATCAGGCATTTTCTACGTTTGCGGGGAATCCGTACTTTATTGATCTGGAGACGTTGAAGGTTGAGGGACTTTTGACGGATGCGGAGTGTGCGGATGTATGTGCAGAGGTTCCGGCTGGAGAGATTGATTATGCATGGCTGTATAGAAACAGACCGGTGATTTTAAAAAAGGCATTTGCAAGATTTGTGCCGGATGAGGATTACAATGCTTTTGTGGAGGAGAATGCGTACTGGCTGGAGGATTATGCGCTGTTTATGGCCATCAAGGATTCCAAAGGCGGGGTCTGCTGGACGGAATGGGAGCAGGAGCTGAAGATACGGGATGAGAAGGCGCTGGGTGTGCAGAAGGTTCTTTTGGCCCGGGAGGTTGATTTTTATAAGTTCCAGCAGTTTATGTTCCATAAGCAGTGGATGAGTTTAAAGACGTATGCGAATGAAAATGGGATACAGATTATCGGGGATATTCCGATCTATGTGTCTCTGGACAGTTCGGATGCGTGGGCAAATCCGGAGCTGTTTGCGTTTGATGAGGATTGCGTGCCGACGGCGGTGGCGGGGTGTCCACCGGATGCTTTTTCGGCTACGGGACAGCTGTGGGGAAATCCGCTGTACCGGTGGGAGTATCATGAAAAGACGGGATTTGCCTGGTGGCTGACGCGGCTTTCACAGTGTTTTACAATCTACGATGTGGTGCGGATCGATCATTTCCGGGGATTTGAGTCTTACTATGCGATTCCGTATGGTGATTCGACAGCGGAAAACGGTCACTGGGAGAAGGGACCGGGAATGAAGCTGTTTGATACCGTAAATGCGAAGATGGGGCAGCAGCCGATCATTGCGGAAGATCTTGGCTATCTGACGCAGGAGGTTATGGACATGCTGGCGGATTCCGGGTATCCGGGGATGAAGATCATCCAGTTTGCCTTTGATGCGAGGGAAGCGAGCAATTATCTTCCGTATCTGTATCCGCATCATTGTGTGGTGTATACGGGAACGCACGATAACACGACTCTGCTTGGCTGGCTGGATGAGCTGTCAGAGGAGGATTATGCATTTGCAGAGGAATATATGGACAATGCGGATCATACGAAAGAACATAAGGTCTGGGATTTTATCCGTCTGGCTGTTGGAAGTGTGGCAGATCTCTGCGTGATCCCGATGCAGGATTATCTGGGACTTGGCAAAGAAGCGCGGATCAATCATCCGTCGACATTGGGCGGTAACTGGACATGGCGGATGGAGAAGGATGCTTTTTCGGATGCCCTGGTGGAGAAAGTGCATCGGGTGATGCAGCTGTATGCACGGGTGTGAAAAGTCTGATAAAGACGTTGAATAAGCAAGATATTTGTGTGGGCACAGGACAGTCCGAAAATGGAGGACTGCCCTGTGCCCACACTTTTATTGCCTTAGCAAATAAAAGAAAGCTCCAGTGGAGGTTTCTTTTATTCGACTGTTACTTCAACTCTTTTTCCGCTGAAAGCTACACCGTATTTATAAATGGTATTCACTCCGGCAAGGGTCAGTTCAGTAGTATATTTTTTATCATTGATCTGGCGCAGAGCAGATTCCGACAGCTTTTTCAGCCTTTCATCACTGCACTTTTTCTCAGCTTTCAATTCAATCAGGATGCCGGGCAGCCCTTTTCTTGTGGGCTTTAATTGAATGTCATAGCGGCCATTGCCGGATTCGCGGTTGGAGGTGACGAAAGCACCGCCCAGCAAAGCACACAACCCCAGCATAAAGCCATGGTAAAAGTTTTCTCCTGCAGTATCAAAAGAACTGACGGACTGGGTCAAAAGTGTCTGAATCTGTGTCTTTAACCGCATATTGTCACCGGAGAAAATAGCTTCCTGTATGGAGATAGCTGTAGACTGCGGAATCAGATTTTCCAACCGTTGTAAAATTTCTTTGTTGTAGACGAGAGAAATCTCCCGGTTGGGTAAAGCAACTTCGCACATAAAATCGCCATTAAAGGACGGCGAGGTTTTCAGTACCTTCAGGTAGCCGGTCATCAATAGAAAGCTGTAAATCGTTGAAGGACTGTTTTTTATTTGCGGATAGATCACACCGGTGTCAATAAACGTGGTAAATGCTTCGCCATTGACCAGTGAGGTCAGGCGTTTATAGATTTCTTCGTCTGCCTCGGCCAGGATTTCCCCAATAATGTCGTTGCTGCCGGTAGATACCCAGAACGGTCTTGGCTCGCAATCATTACTGAAATAGTTGACAACCGACCATGGATTGAAAATTTCCGTTTTGCCAAAGCGATAACCATCGTACCACTGACAGAGTTCATCGTATTTGTCAACGGCATTATAATATTTGGCCATCTCCATAACATCGTCCGTGGTAAAGCCAAAATACGCACTGTATTTGTTATCCAGCACAGAATTGATGGACAGGTTGTTCATTCCGCTGAAGATACTTTCCTTTGCGACGCGCAGGATGCCGGTAAGGAAACCAAAGGACAGATGCGGATTGTCTTTGAACCCGCCGGAAAACAGATTACGCATAAACTGTATGATCTTATTGTAATACCCTTTCATGTATCCCTGCTGGATCGGTGTATCGTATTCATCAATAATGATAATGGGGGCAATGTCATAATGCCTGTGCAGCATGGCTGACAGGTCAAGCAGTGCCGACGCCAGTTCTACTTCACTACAGTTACCATTGGCCAGTCTGTTATAGATTCTTTTGCTGTATTCATCGCATTTGTTACTGTTTTGTAATTCGCTGTGACGCCGTGTTTCTTTAGCAAAAATGTCCCGGATGGCTGCAAATGTTTCTTCCCAGGAATCAAATTTCACATCTTTGAATGTCAAAAAAATCACAGGGTATTTGCCCTGATAGCTCTGATATTTCTGTCCGCAGGCCCAGATTTTTTTATTCTGGAAGTATACGGAAGTATCGTCAATGCTTTTTTCAAAATATGTGCGCAGCATATCCATATTGAGCGTCTTGCCAAAACGGCGAGGACGTGTAAACAGTGTCACCATGGGGCGTTCATCGATGAAGTCTTTGATCATCATTGTTTTGTCTATATAGTAGTATTCTGAAGAAGCCAGACGATAGTTGGATACACCGATAGGCAGGGGGAGCTTCTGGGCACATTCGTTTTGGCAGTAGGCACCTGTCTTGAATCGACGGTCTGCAGGTTTTTGTGTATCTACCGGGATCATCCAACGATTTCCCTGTTTTATGGCTCCCTTGATCATGCCATCTTTACAAAGCTTTGAAACTCTACGCTCCGTTAGCTTCCAGCGCATGGCAGCTTCTTTTACAGAAAACATTTCAGACATAATGGGACACCTCCGAGCATTATTTAATATGTATAGCATATCTGTTTTTTGGAATAAAGTCAATTTATATCGGAATAATGTAATTAAAATATATGACATTATTCCTGTGAAAAGAGCAAAATATGAGAATGAGATGCCTATAATATGCTTTGAAGATATTGAGGGCGAAACATTAAATTATTTTTTTCTAGTATGATTCAAATTTGAAGGTGTAAAAAAATATCTGTCATTTATGTGATCTGAGAAAAGTTGTAAAAATACACAAAAAAAGATAATTTTCGACAAATATGTTGTGTATTATGATATACTTTATTTATATTTAACACTACTATAGAAGACGAAAGGAAAGGATTATGAAAAACGGTAGAAGAGCTTAAAACGCAAGTTAGTGAATTGTCAAATCAAGCAGTTGCTTTAGAAAAAATTTCCCGCGAAGTTGATATTGATGTTATAAATTATAAAATTCAAGAAATAGGTGAACTAGCAACGTATGAATATATGTATACAGATGCGAGAAAGTTTGACTCTAAGAGTAAAGATAGAAATTCTTCGTAAATTGAAACAACTTGTAGATGATGGGATTTTGTCACAAGAAGAGTTCGAGGCTAAGAAAAAAGAAAAAGGGGGGATTTTTTGCATATAGTAAATAAAATCTATCATTTATCTCTGGTATGTCTGTTGGCGGGTGTTCTTGCCGGGTGTGGAGCAGATGGTACAGTAAGGGATAGTTCAGATGCAGCCACGGGCAGTGCTTCGGCATTGCCTGCATACAGTACAGTCTTTGGTACGGATGCAGCTAAGCAGGAGAGTGCGTCTGCTGTGGCAGCGGATGAGAAAACGGCGGCAAAGCCCTTTGATTTCTATTCGGATGGTACGCCGACACATGCACAGCTGGAAACCGCTGCACAGGAATATGAATACTGGACAACGGATGAGACCAGCTTTACGATGAATGGTGCGGGACAGTTTTTGAGTGAAAAGGATATCCATGTATCCCGGATTCAGGATGTGCTGACGCAGGAAACGAGGTATTATGCGGTATCCCACAAGACATACAAAAAGCTTGGCGAATGGGACTACGATGTAAAGATGATGAGCCGACTGTATGACCCGGATGGAAAGCTGATCTCTGACTGGACGGAGATACAGTATACGGACTGTATCGGTGACTGGGTACGCATGCAGAAGTACAGGGATTTCAGCATGGCAGCAGACGTTGAAGATAATAATGGAAAACTTTGGAATGTGAAAACGGGAGAAGAAAGAGCTCATGTCTGGTACATGAATAAAGTGAGCAATACCTCTGTATTTGTGCAGTCTGAGGACGGTAAATCTGCGTTCACTGTTGATGCACAGGGAAATGTGCTATATGATTTTACCGCATTGCAGGATGAACTGGCGGGGGAGTATACCTTTTCGTCGTATTGGAATTATATTGTGGCGGAAGAACCGGAGAATGGGTTATATCGTCTCAGCTTTTATTCTCCGGAAGGAAAGAAGCTTGGAAAAATCGAAAATGTAGAGAGCAGTTATATCGACGATACTATGATACTACAGCCCTATGTCAGCTGTGACGGCAGCATATATGATCCGTCCGCCGGGGATGGCGGTGATCTTACACCTGTATTCTGGATGGGCGAGACACGGTATTACGACGGTGAGCTTGCAATCTGTGGTACATACCAGAGTGATGGGAGCTTATTGTACCGGCTGTATGATGCCAAAACAGGTGAAGCTCTGTCCGGAGAGTACGGGATCATGGAGGCAAGAGCAGCGTACGACGGGGAGAAAATGCAGACAGCTTCTTTGTCCTTTATAGCAGTCCGGGACGGCAGGCTGGAAAAATTAGACCGTCATGGAACGTGCATTGCTGAGAAAAATATAGCTAATGTGAGTTATGTGATGCTCTATGAGGATGCCATTGTTGTGGATTGTATAAGTGATGACGGATCAGAAGAATGTCTGCTGGATATGAATCTGCAGCCGGTGCTGCCGGAAGGAAAGTATGTTTCAATCCGGCCGCTGTATGACAGAAAGGATACAGCACATGTCAGTCTCTGGGCAGGAGAGTATTATCTGGATAAAGAACAAATGCATGTGCGGGCAGATCTGTTTACCACGGACGGTACGATACTGATGCAGGGAGCTTCGTCCTTCGGTACACTGGCCGATGGAAAGATTTCCGTTACACGTGGACTGTCGATGGGGTTGATCGATGAAAAAGGAAACTGGGTAGTGAAAGTTCCAAAATATAAAACAGGTAATGATGATTAAAGGGGGGATATACAGGATGAAGTATAAGAAAGCGATTGCATTGGGCTGCGCCGCGCTGCTGGCGCTTGTCGGTTGCGGAGGAAACGGTAACGGAAATACGGATACAAAAAGCAGTGCGGCAGGCAGTGCAAAGGCTGTCAGTGAAGCAGGTACGGCTGCAGCATCGAACACCGATGAAAGTACTGCATCAGCCACAGGAGACAATGCAGAAACCGGCAATGCATCGGATACGGCTGACAATAAAACAGCAGCAGATAAAAAAGTAAAGCTGACTATTGATGGCTATGACAAGGATACCTATCCGCGGCTGGACGGTTCACTGGCGAATGAACCTCTGCTGCTGCGTATGATGGAGGATCTGACGGATGCAGATTCGGATACAGCGGAGGTGTATCTGGCGGACAGCTTTGAAAGCGGCGGTACATCGACCAGCTGGGGTAAGCTGCTGAACAATGAGATGGATCTGATCATTTCCTATGAGCCACCGCAGGAGATCAAAGACCAGTATACAACAGAATTTGATCAGCTGGAGATAGATCCACTGGGGCGCGACGGTCTTGTATTTATTGTCAATGTCAATAATCCAATCGAATCTCTGACCGTAGATCAGATCCGGGATATCTACACCGGAAAAATTACCGACTGGTCAGAGGTCGGCGGCGAGCCGGGTGAGATCCGGGCCTTTCAGCGAAATTCTACGTCAGGCAGCCAGACATTATTAAATAAACTGGTCATGAACGGGGAGACACCCATGGAGCCGGAGAAGGATATGCTGGTGGGAACGATGGGAACGCTGATCGAATCCGTAGCTTCCTTTGACGGAACGGGAAGTGCGATCGGCTTTTCGGTATATTATTATGCGGACAAGATGAAGGCAGATCCGAACCTGAAGATGATCAAAGTGAACGATGTGGCGCCGTCGAATGCTTCGATCGAGGACGGCACATACCCGCTGGTCAATGATTTCTACATGGCCATCCGGATTTCGGAAACACAGGACAGTCCGGTACGGAAATTGCGGGACTGGATGCTTTCGGATAACGGAAAGGAGCTTCTGGAAGAGGAAGGCTACGTCTGGGCCAGAAACGGCATGGTGGCAGAGTCGAACGGGGCCGGGAATATTTTTAAATGATACATAATAAAAATTGCCAAATGCTTTATGTTAATGCAGAATAACATAAGTTTTTGCATTAATGAGGGATAAAGAGCATTTTTGGCGGGAAAATAGTAATCGTAAGATCCGCTGTGTCCGATTGTTTGAGGTACAGCGGATCATTTATGCTTAAAAAGGTGTATAAAAACAACGCATAGTTTTGCCGGAAAAAGTGTGTTATACTTTAGAATGGTAAAAAGGAGCGTGTTCTACAATGAAAGACAAACAAAAAGGTATGTTAAGCATCATGGCTGCGGCCTTCTTTTTTGCAGCCATGAATGTATTTGTAAAATTATCAGGTGATCTTCCGGCACCGCAGAAAAGCTTTTTCCGGAATCTGATCGCTATGATCTTTGCTTTTATGATTCTGATGCGAAGCGGCGAAAAGCTGTCGTACCGGAAAAAGGATCTGTCAATGCTGCTGATGCGTTCGAGTTTCGGAACAATAGGTATTCTCTGTAACTTTTATGCGGTGGACCATTTGCTGGTCAGCGATGCCTCGATGCTGAATAAGCTGTCTCCGTTCTTTGTCATTATTTTCTCAGCACTGTTTTTGAAGGAAAAGGCGAATATTGTGCAGAAAATATCAGTTGTGATCGCTTTTATCGGTGCATTGTTTGTGATCAAGCCATCAATGGACGTTTTTCAGAATATCAATTCACTGATCGGAGTTATGGGTGGTCTGGGCGCAGGTATCGCTTATACTTGTGTGCGGCAGCTGGGCAAGCAGGGCGTGAAGGGTGCACGAGTCGTGTTCTTTTTCTCCAGCTTTTCCTGTCTTGTGCTGGTGCCGTATCTGCTGGTCGACTATCATCCGATGACAATGCAGCAGTTTCTATGCCTGATCGGTGCCGGTCTGATGGCAGCGGGCGGTCAGTTTTCCATTACGGCGGCCTACAATTTCGCCCCGGCAAAGGAAATTTCGGTATTTGACTATACGCAGGTTGTATTTGCAGCCATCCTTGGCTTTTTCTTCCTCGGACAGATCCCGGATCTGTACAGCGTGATCGGCTATGTGATCATTATCGGTGTGGCTGTGTGGAGTTTTTTGCGGCAGAGGGAAGCTGCCTGATCTGCTGCTTGCCAAATAGAATTTACGATTTACCTCGTGAATTTAACAGATGAAAAGAGAAAGGGACATATACATGGCGACCTCTACAGATACAAAAAAACAATTATGCACAGCGCTTCTGGCGCATGTCGATGCAGGAAAAACGACACTGTCAGAATGTATGCTGTATGAGACAGGTCAGATCCGCACGATGGGGCGGGTCGATCATAAGGATACATTTCTGGATACAGATACGATGGAGAAAGAGCGGGGAATCACAATCTTCTCCAAACAGGCAATCCTGCCATGGAAGGATACACAGATCACACTTCTGGATACGCCGGGACATGTAGACTTCTCCGCGGAAGCGGAGCGTGTGCTGCAGGTGCTGGATGCAGCGGTGCTGGTGATTAGCGGCAGTGATGGTGTACAGGGGCATACAGAAACCCTGTGGAAGCTGTTAAAGCAGCATCAGGTGCCGACATTTTTATTCGTCAATAAGATGGATCTGGCCGGTGCAGACAGGGGACAGCTGATGGAAAATCTGCGCAGGCGGCTCAATGAAGCCTGTCTGGAATTTACGGATGCGCCGGATGCGGAGTTTTTTGAGTCTGCAGCAATGAATGATGAAGCAGCGATGGAAGAATATCTGGAGACGGATGCACTTTCGCAGGATACGCTGGGACGGTTGATCAGGGAGAGAAAGCTGTTTCCCTGCTACTTTGGTTCGGCGCTGAAGCAGGAGGGTGTACGGCCGCTTATGGATGGAATAGCCGCTTACGGTGTGCAGAAAAGCTGGCCGGATACCTTTGGCGCGCGGGTATTTAAGATATCCCGCGATGAGCAGGGCAACCGCCTGACACATATAAAGATCACTGGCGGCGAACTGCGTGTTAAGTCTATGCTGGATAACAGAAATACACTGTCAAAGAGCGGCGGTAAAGTGACGGAGGAGGAGATCTGGGAGGAAAAGGTAGATCAGATCCGCCTGTATTCCGGCAGTAAATATACGCTGGTAGAGTCGGCAAAGGCCGGTACGGTCTGTGCCGTAAAGGGACTGACAAAAACCTGGCCGGGTCAGGGCCTTGGCTGTGAAAAGGGATTGCAGCAGCCGTTATTGCAACCGGTATTGACCTATGCGGTACTGCCGGAAGAGGGAACAGATGTACATAAGCTCTTAAAAGATCTTAAACTTCTGGAAGAGGAAGATCCACAGCTGCATGTTGTATGGCAGGAAAAACTGAAAGAGATCCACCTGCAGCTGATGGGCGCTGTCCAGCTGGAAATTTTAAAACGGATGATTTGGGACAGATTTCATGTGGAAGTGGAATTTGGTCCGGGAAATATCGTGTACAGAGAGACGATTGAAAATACTGTCGAGGGTGTCGGGCATTTTGAGCCACTGCGCCACTATGCGGAGGTACATCTTTTACTGGAACCGGCAGAGCGGGGCAGTGGACTGACGTTTGCCACAGCATGCAGCGAGGATGTACTGGACCTGAACTGGCAGCGGCTGATCCTGACGCACCTGATCGAAAAGGAACATATCGGCGTGCTGACCGGATCACCGATCACAGATATGCGGATCACTGTACTGACCGGTCGCGCCCACACTAAGCATACCGAAGGGGGTGACTTCCGCCAGGCGACATACCGTGCACTGCGCCAGGGACTGATGCAGGCGAAAAGTGTCCTGCTGGAACCGTGGTACAGCTTTCGTCTGGAAGTGCCGCAGGAACAGCTGGGCCGGGCTATGTCAGATATACAGAAAATGAACGGGCAGTTTGACGCTCCAAAAATCGAGGAGGAGATGGCCATCCTGACTGGCAGTGCACCGGTGGCAGGTATGCGGGGCTATATGACAGAGGTATATGCATATACCAAGGGACGTGGCCGTTTCAACTGTACATTAAAGGGATATGAGCCATGCCACAATGCGGAAGAAGTGATTGAAGCCATCGGTTATGATCCGGAAGCAGATGTGGAAAATACACCGGATTCGGTTTTCTGTGCCCATGGTGCCGGATATATTGTGAAATGGAACGAAGTGCCGGACCATATGCATGTGGAGAGTGGTTTCGCAGCAGACGAACCGGAGGAGGAAGAAATTCTCGAACCGGTATACCGTACGCCTGTGCCAAAGGATCATTCTCTGTATGGTTCATGGAAAGAAGACAGGGAACTGGAGGCTATTTTTAACCGGACGTTTGGGTCAAAAGGAGAACGTCAGATTCCGTCGTATCATAAAGTCAGCTATGGCCGTTTGGGCGGTGTCAGCGAGGCAAATCGGGAAGCCACGGCAGCATACAAGGAGGCCCACAGTCGCCCGCAGGACATGCAAAAGGATTACCTTTTGGTAGATGGGTACAATATCATCTTTGCCTGGGAGGAATTAAAGGCACTGGCTGCGGACAATCTCGATGCCGCCAGACTGAAGCTGATGGATATGTTGTGCAATTATCAGGGGTATACCCACTGCGAGCTGATCTGTGTGTTTGATGCTTATAAGGTCAAAGGAGGCCAGGGTGAAGTGGGTATGTATCATAATATCCATGTGGTTTATACGAAAGAAGCCCAGACAGCCGATGCCTATATTGAAAAAACTTCCAAAGAACTGGCCGGGAAACACAGAGTCCGCGTGGCTACGTCAGATGGACTGGAGCAGGTGATTGTCATGGGACACGGCGCGATTCGTGTGTCGGCAAGAGAACTGCATGCACAGATGGAGCAGATTGCCGGAGAGATGAGGGAATATTATAAGGATCGGAAAGAAAGCTTTCGTAATCGCCCTTTTGATGGAAAAACATTGTAACAAATCACCGGCTGAAGTAACGGGATTTATGACATATGCGTCTTTTATCTGACAGAACAGTTTTTCCAGGACGGGTAAGTAATGCTGAACTAAAGAAAGCTATTGTTTTCTAATAAAGATAAGGAAAAACTCAGACAATTTAGCATTGACTTTTTTGTGGATGTTGCATATCTTATAGGAAAGAACTCTTTGCACTGCATATTGCTACAGTACAAACTGAACAGGCGCCGGTAAGTATGTACCGGAACGGCCGGGTCACCTTGAGGTGTGACAGCAGATCCTTTCGGATATAGAGGAACCGACAGGCATCTGTGGGACAGTAGATACGATTACTGTGTCCCGCAGGTGCCTTTTTATGTTTCTTTACCACCAATAGAAGAAAAACGGTTGCAGATTTTGAAAAATCTTGTCTGTATGTGTTTTTGCAAGTCGGCATATCTGTAAGGAGAACTTACTGATGATAAGGTAAAGCCAAAATATCAGCAAAAGATATGAAAAAAGGCAGGGACCAAGCAGGTAGAAGGCCTGTGCAAAAGAAATGTTGTATATCACTTACGCTGAGATACAACAAATTATTTGATTCATCAGGAGGTATCATTATGGAAACAGCAACTGTAAACCCGAATATCCAGGAAACGCAGAGCGAAAAAGTCGCCATGAAAGTTTCTACCATCAGTATTATTGTCAATATTGTCTTATCCCTGCTCAAACTGGCAGCAGGAATTATTGCCTCATCCGGTGCTATGATCTCAGATGCCATTCATTCTGCATCCGATGTATTCAGCACGATCATCGTCATGATCGGTGTACACATTTCAGGAAAAAAGGCAGATGCAGAACATCCGTATGGTCATGAACGGCTGGAATGTGTAGCTGCTATTATCCTCGCTGTAATCCTGGCTCTGACCGGTCTTGGCATCGGTTCCGCCGGTATCCGTAACATCATCAGCGGTGATTTCGCCAATCTGGTCGTACCCGGCATGCTTGCCCTCTGGGCCGCCGTTATATCCATCGCTGTCAAAGAATGGATGTACCATTTTACCGTACGCGCAGCCGATAAGATCAACTCCGGTGCTTTAAAAGCAGATGCATGGCATCACAGAAGCGATGCCCTCTCTTCCATCGGCGCCCTGATCGGTATCCTCTTCGCCCGTCTCGGCTTCCCCATCATGGATTCCGTAGCCAGCGTTGTCATCTGCGTGTTCATCCTCAAGGCAGCCTATGACATCTTCAAAGATGCCGTAGACAAAATGGTCGACCATTCCTGCGATGTCAAAACCATGGAACAGATGCTTGTCGTGATTCAGAAGATTGATGGTGTAGAAGGTATCGGCTGGATGAAAACCCGCCTCTTCGGTGCCAAAATCTACCTCGACGTCGTCATCCAGGCTGATGGAAACAAAACCCTCACCGAAGCCCATGCCATCGCGCAGCGCGTTCACGACGCCATCGAAAAAGAATTCCCGGCAGTCAAACACTGCATGGTACACGTAGATCCGAAACTCAGCGCAGAGGAACTGTAACAGAAAGATAGACGATGATAGTGTAGAGGTTTGTTCGATAGCTTTAAAATGCGTGTAATATAATAAGATATAGTTGATTATGCATACATGAATATAATGAAATGGTTCTGTATGTCAAAGGATATTTCCTCAATACACAGAAGAAACAGGGAAAACAAGGAAGGGGATATACAGTTGTTATCAAGCGACTTTACTGAGTAAGAGTCCGAGACTACAGGCTCGGACCGACGGAGGCGGAGCGCAGAGAACAACTGTATATCCCCTTCCTTGTTTTCCCTGTTTCTTCGTTACTTAATCTAGACAAATTTACCCAAACCCGCTATAATTTCAAATCAGACTGTTAAGATAAATTCCAAGGGAGAACAAAAAATGAGCATACTCACCGTAGAACACTTAAGCCACGGCTTCGGCGACCGCACCATCTTCACCGACGTATCCTTCCGCCTCTTAAAAGGCGAACACATCGGTCTTGTCGGTGCCAACGGCGAAGGAAAATCCACCTTCATGAATATCATCACCGGAAAACTCATGCCTGACGAGGGCAAGATCGAATGGGCCAGGCACGTTCGCGTCGGCTACCTCGACCAGCACACTGTCCTGACAAAAGGAATGTGCATACGTGATGTCCTTGCCTCCGCCTTCGATTTCCTTTACGAAATGGAAACCCGTATGAACGAAGTCTATGGTTTGATGGGCGAAGCCTCCCCCGAAGAAATGGATGCCCTCATGGAAGAGTCCGGAACCCTGCAGGATCTTCTCGATGCCCACGACTTCTATATGATCGACAGTAAAGTAGAAGAAGTTGCCAGAGCCTTAGGATTACTGGATCTGGGCCTTGACCGCGACGTTACCGAGCTTTCAGGCGGACAGAGAACGAAAGTTCTGTTAGCTAAACTTCTGTTGGAAAAACCGGATATTCTGCTTCTGGATGAGCCGACCAACTATCTCGATGTGGAGCATATTGAATGGCTGAAACGTTATCTGAATGAGTATGAAAACGCATTTATCCTGATTTCCCATGATATTCCTTTTTTAAACAGCGTCATCAACCTGATTTATCACATGGACAATGGAGAACTGAACCGCTATCCGGGCGATTACGACAAGTTCCAGGAAGTCTATGCAATGAAAAAAGCCCAGCTGGAAGCTGCCTACAATAAGCAGCAGAAAGAAATTGCCGATCTTAAGGATTTTGTGGCCAGAAACAAAGCCCGTGTAGCCACCCGGAATATGGCCATGTCCCGTCAGAAAAAGCTCGACAATATGGATATGATCGAACTGGCTGCAGAAAAACCAAAGCCGGAATTTAACTTTAAAGAAGCCCGTACACCGGGAAGATATATCTTTGAGACAAAGCAGCTGGTCATTGGTTATGATGAACCCCTGTCCTCACCGCTGGATCTGCAGATGGAAAGAGGTGAAAAGATCGTCCTGACCGGAGCCAACGGTATTGGAAAGACTACGTTGTTAAAAAGTATCCTCGGACTGATCCCTGCCCTGTCCGGTGAAGTAGAACAGGGAGAATTTTTGCAGATCGGTTATTTTGAGCAGGAGATGGACCAGAGTATCAATACGACCTGTATCGAAGAAATGTGGCAGGAGTTCCCGGGATTCTCCCAGTATGAGGTGCGTGCGGCACTTGCCAAATGTGGACTGACCACGAAGCATATCGAAAGCAAGGTTAAGGTTTTGAGCGGCGGCGAGCAGGCAAAGGTACGTCTGTGTAAGCTGATCAACCGTGAAAGCAACGTCCTTGTACTCGACGAGCCGACGAATCATCTGGATGTGGATGCCAAGGATGAACTGAAACGTGCCCTGCAGGCGTACAAAGGCAGTATCCTGATGGTCTGCCATGAGCCGGATTTCTATGAAGGGCTGGCCACGCAGGTATGGGACTGCACACAGTGGACTACGAAGGTGTTTTGATAAAGCATATTCGTATAATAATAGAGAGTGTCTGACGATTTATAAAGGATAGAGAAATCGTTTTACAAATATGTCGTTATATGCTTGACATTTTTATTGAAAACAGCTAATATAATAGTACAAAGTTTACCGCTGACCAATATGCGGTATAAAAATGGCTGGGTTGAATGCGAGAGTCCTTTACCGGGTGGTAGAGGACTTTTTTTATGATAGAAATAATGCGTATTGTTATAAAAGTAACTTTTTCAGGTGTTTACCAAAATACTTTAGTGTGTTAAAATGAGTGTATTAATGTGGAGGTGTCATTTGGTATGGCAAAAATTGTAAAAAAAGAACATGTAAGGGAAATGTTCGAAGCTATCCTCAAGCTTCAGGATATAGACGAATGCGTTGCATTCTTTGAGGATCTGTGCTCACCGACAGAATTATCTGCGATGGAGCAGAGATATGAGGTGATGAGTCTTCTTTTGCAGGACAAGGTGTATCTGGAGATTCTGGATAAGACCAGTGCCAGTACGGCTACGATCAGCCGGGTGAAACGTGTCATGGATTATGGGACGGGGTGTATGCCGCGGATGATCGAAGAGATGCAGAAAGAAAAAAAATAAAGGGACGGGAAACAGCCGGATATATCAGCGCCAGTCCTCTATGTTAGATTTTACGCTCCGCCTGCGCCGGTCCGAGCCTAAGGTCTCGGACTCTTGCTCGGTAAAGTCGCTAGAAATCTAACATAGAGGACTGGCGCTGATATATCCGGCTGTTTCCCTGTCTGTGAGAAACGGCAGGTTGGGTACAGGACGTAGCAGAGGATAGGAACTGAGTTGGTGCTCACCAGATAAAAGAAATATGATGGAGGTTATGAGAAGATGATACATGAGATAGCGCCGCGGATGCTGGATAATCAGTATAGGGCTGTGGAGATTACGGATGACAGTTGTGTGATGTTGTTCTTTGAGGACAGGTTGTTGCTGGAGGAGAAGGACGGGGAGATTCGGTTTCCTGATTATGGGGAGGTGAAGGATAAGATCGGGGAGTATGTGTATCTGTTTTCGTTGGATGGAAGAGCGTATTTTCTGGCGAAGGCGGTAGCTGAAGAAAAGGCGTTTGCCGGGTTTAAGGCGGTAACGGCGATACAGCTCAGGGATAAGATGCCGGTAAGCGAGGCGTTTGCGGGGATGACGGCGAGACATCTGTACCAGTGGTACCGGTCGGTGCAGTTCTGCGGATGCTGTGGTACGAAGGCGGTACATGATAAGGCACAGCGGATGATGCGATGCCCAAAGTGCGGGAATATGATGTTTCCGAAGATTTCTCCGGCCATCATTGTGGCAGTGACGGATGGAGAGAGACTGCTTTTGACGAAGTATGCAGGACGAAAGACGGCGGCGTATGCGCTGGTGGCTGGTTTTGTGGAGATTGGTGAGACGGCGGAAGAGTGCGTGGCCCGGGAGGTTCTGGAGGAGACAGGACTTCACATTGAACATATCAAATATTATGGCAGCCAGCCCTGGGGCTTTGACGGAAACCTGATGCTGGGGTATACAGCCAGACTGTCCGGCAGTCACAAGATCAGTCTGGATGACCACGAGCTCTCCAAGGCCATCTGGCTGAAACCCGAAGAAATCCCGGAAATTCCGGATTATTCCAGTCTGACCAGAGAAATGATCCGCAGATTCCGGATGGGAACACTGCAGAAGGATATGTAAAAGTGACAGCTGGATATATTTTACAGAGACTGTATTAAAAAAGCAGAGATCAGATAAAACATAGTGTATGAAAAGACTGCTGTAACCGGGAAATATCTTCGCGGAAGTACAGTAGTTTTTTGTTTGATAAATTATATTTACGATTCGAAAATGATTCGGAAATACTATGGAAAATGCGGAAATGTATCGGAAATGAAACGGAAATGCAAAGCAGAACGGAAATAATACAAAAGCAAACAAATAATGCGGAAACGCAATAGGATTACAATAAAATTTTACTCAAAATTTACTTGCAATATACGCAAAAACGATAACACCAGAGTTTAGCAAAAATAAACTCAAAATTTATCAATAATAAGTCTTGACTTTCTTACAAAAAGCGATATAATTCCTGTGGAGTTTAGTTTTACTAAACTCCTTTTTTAATATTACATAGAACTAACACATGAGTTACAAGCAGGAGGTTTGCATGGAAATCGGCAGCAAAATCAAAGATCTTCGTGTACAGAAGGGGCTGACACAGGAGGAGCTGGCCGACCGCACAGAGCTTTCGAAAGGATTTATTTCCCAGCTGGAGCGCGATCTGACCTCACCTTCCATTGCTACGCTGGTGGATATCCTACAGTGTCTCGGTACGGATATTGCCACCTTTTTTCAGGACGAGACAGACGAGCAGATTGCTTTTTCACAGGAGGACTACTTCGTCAAAGAAGAAACGGACAGAAAGGCGCGGATCGAATGGATCATCCCCAATGCCCAGAAGCACCAGATGGAGCCTATCCGTCTGACGCTGGAGCCGGGAGGTTCTTCCTATCCGGACAATCCTCACGAGGGCGAGGAGTTTGGGTATGTGATCGAGGGAGAGATCACGATCCATCTGGGGAAAAAACTGATCCCGGTAGGAGCGGGAGAATCGTTTTACTTTGTCCCGTCGAAGCGGCATTCGATCAGCACTGACACAGGGGCACAGCTGATCTGGGTCAGCACACCGCCGAGTTTTTAAAACAGGGCAGCTGTAAAACCGTAAAAACCGACAGATCTGTTCATATAGAAAGGAAAAACAGCCGGCGGCAGGGTTACAGCTGGACATATACACAGGAGGATTGAGAGTTGAGTAAACAGCCATTGATTGATTTTGAACATATCTCCAAATCGTTTGACGGAGAAATGATACTGGATGATCTGAATCTGACCATCCATGAGAATGAGTTCCTGACACTTCTGGGACCGTCCGGATGTGGTAAGACAACGACGCTTCGTATTCTCGGCGGCTTTGTCATGCCGGATCAGGGCCGGGTCATGTTTGACGGACAGGATATCACACGTCTGGCACCGAACAAGAGAAATCTGAATACGGTTTTCCAGAAATATGCGCTGTTTCCCCATATGACTGTAGCGGACAATATCGCTTTTGGTCTGAAGATCAGTGGAAAGACGGATGCATATATTAAGGATAAGATTGCCTATGCTTTAAAGCTGGTGAATCTGGAAGGCTATGAAAAGCGTAATCCGATGTCCCTGTCCGGTGGACAGCAGCAGCGAATCGCCATCGCCCGTGCGATTGTCAATGAGCCGAAGGTGTTACTTCTTGATGAGCCTCTGGGTGCACTGGATTTAAAACTTCGTCAGGAGATGCAGTATGAGCTGGTACGTCTGAAAAATGAGCTGGGAATCACATTTGTATATGTAACCCATGATCAGGAGGAGGCTCTGACCATGTCAGATACGGTCGTTGTCATGAATCAGGGCTATATCCAGCAGATGGGTACGCCGGAGGATATCTATAACGAGCCGGAAAATGCGTTCGTCGCTGACTTTATCGGTGACAGCAATATCATCGACGGTATCATGATCGAGGATAAGCTGGTGGAGATCCTGGGTGTGAAGTTCACTTGCGTGGATACCGGGTTTGGTACGAACAGACCGGTTGATGTGGTGATCCGGCCGGAGGATGTGGTTCTTGGAGTGACCGGAAAGGGCCAACTGGACGGAGTGGTGACAAACCTGATCTTTAAAGGCGTGCATTATGAGATGGAAGTTATGGCCAATGGCTATGAATGGCTGGTACAGAGTACGGTTGCCCATCAGCCGGGAGAAAAGGTCGGCATCTATGTCGATCCGTTCAATATCCAGATCATGAACAAGCCGGAGTCTGACGATGAGAAGGCGGTGCCAATCGATGAATACGAATAAGAGAAAGCTGCTGACAGGCCCTTATCTGGTTTGGGCTGTCGGTTTTATCATTTTACCGCTGCTGATGATCATTTACTATGGATTTACAAGCGGTGACGGCCAGTTTACATTGGACAATTTTCTGGCGATTGCAGATCCGATCCATGCCAAAGCGCTGTGGGAATCGATTCTGATCGCTTTTGGTTCAACCTTGATCAGTCTGGTGCTGGCATATCCGCTGGCCTATATTTTGAGCAACAGTGCCAGAGGAAAGAGTGGCACGATTATCATGCTGTTTATGCTGCCGATGTGGATCAATTTCCTGCTGCGTATCATGGCACTGCAGATGATCCTGTCCAATACCGGTATTTTAAATGCCATCCTTGGCTTTTTCGGTATTGAACCGCTGCATATCATGTACTCCAAGACGGCGATCCTGATCGGTATGGCGTATGAGTACTTGCCCTTTATGATCCTGCCGATCTATAACGTGATGTGCAAGATCGACAAGAGCGTGATCGAGGCAGCCAGGGATCTGGGAGCAGATGCAAAGACGGTATTTTTGCATATTATCCTGCCACTGTCGGTACCGGGGGTTTTGAGCGGTATCGTTATGGTATTTATCCCGGGTATTTCTGAGTTTGTTATTGCGGATATCCTTGGCGGTTCCAAGGTACTGCTGATCGGTAATGTGATCGATCAGGAGTTTTCACTGACAAATAACTGGAACCTGGGTTCCGGACTTTCGCTTGTATTGATGCTCTTTATCTTTATCAGTATGGCGATCATGAACAAATACGATAAATCAGGGGAGGGACAGATGATATGGTAAGAACAAAATCCTTTCTCGAGAAATTTTATGTGGGACTGATCTTCTTTCTTCTGTACGCACCGATCGCAGTGCTGATCGTATGTTCCTTCAATGCGTCAAAGGCACGTACCGTATGGGGCGGCTTTACGTTGGACTGGTATATTCAGCTGTTTCAGAATGAGGAAGTGATCCATGCGGTGCAGACGTCGCTGCTTCTAACCACATCGGCGGCGTTAATTGCCACGATTCTCGGCACGCTGGCCTGCATCGGTATGACGGTGATGAGTAAACGGGCGCAGTCGGTGATCACGACGATTACCAATATTCCGATGCTGAATGCGGATATTGTAACGGGTATTGCAATTATGCTGCTGTTTGTCCGGTTTATGTCGCTGGGGTATGTTTCTATGCTGATCGGCCATGTGACGCTGGGCATTCCGTATGTGATCCTGAATGTTACACCGAGACTGCGTTCCACCAGTAAGACAACCTATGAGGCCGCACTGGATCTGGGAGCCGGTCCTGTGTATGCGTTTGTGAAAGTTGTCCTGCCGGAGCTTGTGCCGGGTATCTTTTCCGGTTTTCTGATGGCATTTACGATTTCACTGGATGATTTTATCATTACCTATTTTACCAAGGGTGCCGGTATCAATACGATTTCCACGATGCTGTACCAGGAAGTGCGCCGTGGTATTAATCCGGAGATGTATGCGATGTCTACACTGCTGTTTTTGGCGATCCTTCTGCTTCTGTTTGCAGTGAACCGGATTTCTGCAAAGCAGGAGGAAGCATAAGGGTCTCAGGCGGTGTAAAACAGGCAGAAGATGTGGACAGCTTCCGGTTTTGACGGGAGAATGGTGGAAAATGACAAAGGACAGCGAGCTGCGGGCCTGCGAGGAGAAAAAACGATGAAAAAAAGGACAGTTTTGGCCGGAATGATGTTGCTTGGTGTGGCACTTTGCGGCTGTGGAGCGAATGCCGGAGACAGTGCGGCGGTTGGTTCCGGGGAAGATGATACACTGATCGTCTTTAACTATGGCGATTACATTGACCGGAATGTGCTGGATCTGTTTGAACAGGAGACTGGCATCAAGGTCAAATATGAGGAATATGTGACACCGGAGGATATGTATACAAAGTACCAGTCCGGTGCGATCAATTACGATCTGATCTGTACCTCCGATTATATGGTGGAAAAGATGATTCTGGCCGGCGAGGTGCAGGAGATCGATACCACAGATATGGAATATTACGACAATCTGGATCCGAAATATCTGGAGTTTTGCCGGGCCTTTGATCCGGAGAATAAGTATGCTGTGCCGTATTTCTGGGGTACGGTGGGTATCTGCTACAACACAGAGATGGTGGACGAAGAGGTGGACAGCTGGGACATCCTCTGGAATCCGAAGTACAGTGACCAGATCATCATGGAAAACAGTATGCGTGATGCCTTTATTGCTCCGCTGAAGCTGATGGGCGAATCTATCAATACGACGGACAAAAATCTGCTCGTACAGGCACAGCAGAAGCTTTTTGACCAGAAAAAGAATGTCATGGCCTATCTTGTAGACGAGTCCCGGGATGCGATGATCTCCGGCGATGCGGCGATGGCGATGATCTATTCCGGTGATGCAACGGCGGCGATGGAAGCCAACGATGCACTGGATTACTGTGTGCCGAAGGAAGGCTCCAACATCTGGTTTGACTGCTTCATGATTCCGAAAACAGCAAAGCATAAGAAAGCGGCGGAAAAATTCATTGATTTCATGAACCGTGAAGATATCGGCATGATGAATTTTGACTACATTTACTATGCAACACCGAATATGGCCGTGTATGATGCACTGGACGAGGAGACAAAAGAGGATTACACGATTTTCCCGGACCAGGAAATCCTTGATAAGTGCGAGGTATACAAGTATCTGGGCGAAGAAGATGAGAGATATTACAGTCAGCTCTGGAAAGAGCTGAAGTCACACTAGGGTGTGAAAAGGAACAGAGGGCTGCTGATTTTGAAAAGTCTGTAAGGAGCTTTTTAAAATTGGCAGTTTTTCTTTTGAAAATAATGAAGTAGCACCAGTTGTAGATATGTCATAGACAGAATAAGCAAATCGTATACAGTTCAGTATAAAAAATCAAATATAATCAAATTACATATAGTCAGAAAAAGAGTGAGTAAAAAATGTGTAAATGAGCATAGTTTCTTTCTGCTCTGGACATACTGTAAAAAAGTGTGATGTGGAGGTGCGTATGCAGAAAGGTGAGCGAAGCATAGCCTATGAGATACCGGTATATTTTGAAGGAGAAGGTTCTGTGGTTGGCAAAAAGGAAGGCGAGGGTCCATTAGGCTCTTTGTTTGATGAGGTCGTGGAGGATCCCATGTTCGGGGAGAACAGCTGGGAGGAAGCGGAGAGTGAACTGCAGATCCGGGCAGCGAAAACAGCATTGAAAAAGAGCGGACTGGAACGGACACAGATCAGGTATCTGTTTGCCGGAGATCTGGAAGCGCAGGGGGTAGCCAGCTCTTTTGGTATGTCGGTACTGGAAATCCCATACTTCGGTGTGTTTGGTGCCTGCTCGACGATGGGGGAGACACTGATCCTCGGCAGCAGTATGGTGGCGGCCGGACAGGCAGAATATGTACTGTGTGTCACATCGAGCCATTTTGCCAGTGCGGAGAAAGAGTTTCGGTTTCCGCTGGAATATGGAAACCAGCGTCCCCTGTCAGCTGGCTGGACAGTAACCGGCGGTGGAGCCTGTGTGCTGGGGAGAAGAAAGAAACCATTGGGGATTACAGCTGTAACACCGGGGAAAATTGTGGATTATGGCATGAAAGACTCATTTAATATGGGAGCCTGCATGGCGCCGGCAGCGGTGGATACGATCGAGGCGCATTTCAGAGATATGGAGAGAAAACCGGAAGACTACGATGCCATATTTACCGGAGACCTCGGTGTGACGGGCAGCCGCATCCTGATCGAGCAGCTGGCAAAAAAGGGGTATGCCATAGAAAAAATGCACGATGACTGTGGACTGCGGATGTACGATATCAAAAAGCAGGATGCCCATGCCGGGGGAAGCGGCTGTGGCTGTGCGGCATCGGTGCTGACGGCGTATATTCTGCCGCGGATGAAGGAAGAGGGATGGAAACGGATCTTGTTTGTGCCGACGGGAGCATTGCTTTCGAAAGTCAGCTTTGCCCAGGGACGGACGATTCCGGCGATTGCACATGCGGTGTGTATTGAGACGGTCTGAAAAGAAAAAGCAAATGTACAAATGCCACCACAGTTGGCAGAAAAGTGTACAGAAAAAACAGAATAGCGAATGACATTTCAAGATACAGAGCAGTCGTGGGTAGTGGAAAAGGAGAAAATCATGGACTATATAACAGCATTTCTTGTTGGAGGTGCCATCTGTGCACTGGTACAGATTTTACTGGATAAAACAAAATTATTGCCGGGACGGGTGATGGTTCTGCTGGTATGCAGCGGTGCGGTGCTGGGGGCAATCGGTATATATGATATGTTTCAGGACTTTGCAGGAGCCGGGGCATCAGTGCCACTGCTTGGCTTTGGCAATGTGCTGTGGAATGGCGTAAAGGAAGCAGTGGACAAGGATGGATTCTTAGGCATCTTTACCGGTGGTTTTACTGCAGGCGCAGCCGGCATCAGTGCAGCCCTGATTTTCGGCTGGATCGCCAGCCTGTTCTTCGGGCCGAAGATGCGTAAATAAGAATCATGAACAGAGGATGGTGGTATCTCGTGTGGATCCTGTTCTGGGTGAAGAGGGGCAGCTTATAGCTGCCCCGATTTGTTATGAAATATCAGATCATTCCAGCTTCTGGTATGCCTTGCGGCTTTCCTCATAGATGGCATTACCAAAGGCAGTACTCGGAAAACTGAACAGACAGTTGATGGCAACTTTACATCCAGCATAGGTTTCTACGATATCCCGAGCTGTTTTCCGGATCAGTTCAGGATCTGCATCTGCATCAAATGTCGGACAGGGAATACCAAATATAATAGGTGCATCTTTATACGTGTGTGCCAGTTTGTCAAAATCGTTAATGCCTTGACCGCACCACAGGTCGACACCGGCCTCAATCATCAGTGGGACGAGCTTTTCGTTCAGCCCGCAGCTATGCAGTTCAAAGGTCAGACCGCGTTTGTGACAGGAATCAATGATTCGTTTGATATAGGGCAGGATCATTTCCCTGTGCGTCTCCGGTGAGAAGAAAGGTCCGCGCTGGGTACCCCAGTCATCGTGCCACAGAACCATATCAATACCATAATATTTCTGGGCCCGGTCAATCATTTCATCGTAGAGATCGCAGAGCTGTCCGAAGAAACGGTGTACACCCTCTTTTTCATCTTCATCGATCAGGGCTACAGCAGCATTTTCCACATCCATCAGAGAAATCAGGCGTTCCCACAGACAGGACAAAAAGGCAATCTGACGGATATTGTTGGTATTCAGATAGTCTTTGTTGATGCGGGCACTTTCCTCCCAGGGAAGATCGTCAATGTCCGGCAGGGAAATGTAATCCTCCCAGTTTGCCATACTGGGAACCTTCGGCTTCCCCGGATGTACGGTAGCACCGCCAACTTTGGGAACAAATTCCCATGTCAGGTCGAACCAGCCTTTGGCCAGATTGCTTTCATACGGAATCGGTGGTTCGGCATCATAAACCAGATGGGTTGCATAGTTATCCGGGAACATTCTGGGACGGAAGACATGGACATCCCAACCACGCATACCAAGCACAGGCATCCAGTAGGGTGTCTTACCGTCAAATAAAAGCTGTAGATTTTCTTTGGGACTGATGGGACGGGCGAAGACAGGCACGCCGGTATCGCCCTGCCGAAGCGGCGGATTTTGGCCGATCTGTACAAGTTCTTCAGGGG
Source organism: uncultured Lachnospiraceae bacterium (assembly GCA_934394565.1). GTDB lineage: Bacteria > Bacillota > Clostridia > Lachnospirales > Lachnospiraceae > UBA11957. The sequence continues at coordinate 55,420 of CAKRQV010000011.1, read as the reverse complement.
AAAATTCTGGTTTCATAAGAGACTCCTTTCCTTGCAATACTGCTTCTTTCTGTCTGTACTGTAGCACGAAAGTATAAAAGTTCCCATGGGTAGAAAATACGAAAACAAGAGAGCAATTTGTATGATTCGTACAATTTGGATTGAAGAAGGCAGATAAAATGTCTATACTGAAAGTAAGCAGAAATCAAGGGAAAGGACAGTTATGCTATGCGGATATCGGGGACAATGCTGAAAGAAAAATGGCAGGAAAATGGAGATGCTGTGTATGAAAATGATGTTCCGGATGTATATTTTACGTCAATCCGGGTACTGGATGGGCAGAGTACAGTACTGGATGATTATGTACTCTATGTACAGGGAGAACAGGTACAAGGGACAGCTTTCAGAGATAATGAAAGGGCGGGGATTTTTTGTCTGAAAAAGCCAGAAAAATGCAGCAAAACAAAACTGTTCTGGACAGATACGGTATATACAGAAACACAGATTTTAAATCATATCCTCAGGATCGTGCAGCTATATGAAAGTTGGTATGAAGGACTGCAAAGATGTCTGCGCTCTGAAATGGCATTGCAGCAGACTGTGGATTATCTGTACAGGACTCTGGGCAATCCCTGTTATATCGCAGACATGCGTTTTCGTGTACTGGCCATGAACCAGAGCAATCCAGATCTGTTTTTATATAGCCTGCACTGGAAGCAGATAGGAGAGCTGGGATATCTGCCCTATGATGTAGTTTCTTCAATTATAGAAAATCCGCAGTGGGAAGCTATCCGGGCCAGTCACCGGCCGGTGCTGGCAGCAACCAGAGAATTTTCCACACCATTTCTGACCTGTAATCTGAGAAGTCGGGGAAAGATTGTCCGACAGCTGTTCCTTTGTGAAATAGAAAAGAAGATTAGTCGGGCTGACGAAGACTGCATGGGTATAGCAGCAGAGCTTCTGGAGGAACAGCTGACCAGTCACACGAGCCATGGACATGCGGAGGGAGAATTTTATGAGTATATTTTCCGGGATGTACTCAGTGGAAAAATCCGTGACAGTGTATTTATGGACCGGCAGCTGGCACCTTTGCATTGGAAGGTGCAGGGAATGTACTGTCTGCTGGAAATTGAAAAGCAGGTGCAGGAGACCTATGTCTATGAGCGTTTTGCTTCCATATGCAGTGAGCAGCTTGGGGGACGGCCGGTATTATATAAAGACCGGTGTATGGCTGTCTTTTGTGTGGAAAAGGCGACGGATTTTTCAGAATTAAAGGAAAAGATCAGCATCTTTTTGCAGGAACAGCGATGTAGAGGCGCTCTGAGCGATGTGTATACAGGATTTCTGAAACTCACGGAGGCCGTACGCTGGACAGAAGCTGTGCTGCAACAGAGAGGGAGTGACACAGGGCAGCCGTGCAAGGGTAGGTTATGGCTGTGCCGGGATCATATTCTGGAAGTTTTACTTACGCATCCGGCCTGGGCGGACAGAGGAATATATAAAGGGCTGGATATCGTGCGCAGCCTGCAAAGCTTTGACCGGCTGTATCATAGCGATTATGTACATACACTGCGCCTCTATCTGGAACAGCAGTGCAATCTGGTCCGGGCATCCAAGGCACTGCATATTCACAGAAACACACTGGTATATCGGCTGGAAAAACTGCAGGAAATGCTACCGGAAAGTTTGGAAAATGAAAGCTATCGGTTCTTATTGCAGCTGACGCTGGAGATGGAACAGACTTTAGCAGAGATAGCAAAGGGAAAATGTTAGAAAACCACAGGCACAACAGACAAATGATGAATGAATACGAAGATATACAACACGAAAAAACATACTTTCAAGGTATGAAAAACAATATAATTGTGTATTTTACATTTGCAGAAAACGGTGCTACTATACAGATAACAAAAGAAGTCAGGCCGGATTTCCTAAAGTGTTACAAGTTGACAGAGCAGGTAATAAGGAGGCGTTTGTTATGTTAAAGATTTTTGAAGAGATCGAAGAGTTCATGGAAGAATGTTACGAAAGCTTTGGTAAGGAGATTCAGTAATCTCAGCTGAGTGTATGCGCGGCAGATGGGTCAAACGTATGCAGATTACCGGATGAATAACAATTTCATAAAGGAAGCAAAAGGTATATGCAAAACAGTACCACAGATAAGATAAAGTGAAGGCTGTTGTTTTCGAACGGATGTGTCGGGAACAGCAGCCTTTTTGTTGAGGTTTGTGGAAAGGGAAACAGTGATAATTTGTCACTGCATGAAAAGACAGTAGCATAAAAATTCTTAAAATTTCTCCTGACTTGTGTCATTTCTGTAAAAAATGCGGTATGATAATGCCCGATAATACCCATTCAAAAGGATGGAAGGATACGAAAGAAGGAAAAAACAATGGGAAACCGTAAAAAGATGAGCCGGCAAAGACGGAAGAATCGCAGGATTTTCGGAAATATTATCCTGACATTAATCCTCATTCTTGGGCTGGTGCTAGTCTGGAGATATGCAATTCCGGCGGCCCAGAAGGGAATGGAACTGCTGGGAAAATTAAATACTGTGGGAACACAGCAGAGCAGTGTGATAGAAACCTCAAAAACGGCTGAAAGTTCCAAAGATACTTTACAGGCGGAATCCATAGAAGATGAAACGGAAGGTTTGCATACGGTATCGTCTGTTGTTGCAAGCGAGACAGAAAGCAACAATGCCACAGAAAAAGCATCAGAAACCGCGGAGACGAACGTGACAACACAAGGCATAGATGCATCTTCCGAGGACGACTGGATGCTGATCCTCGTCAACAAAGACCATCCGATCCCGGACAACTATAAGATCACCTTTACAGAATTGTCCAATGGGCAGAAGGTAGATGCGAGGATTTATCCGGATCTGCAGGCCATGTTCGATGCCGCTCGTGCTTCGGGATTACAGCTGTTTGTCCGGGAGGGTTACCGTACCCAGGAAGAACAGCAGCAGATCATGGATGACCGGATTCGGAAATATGTCAGTGAGGGGAATACGCAGGCAGAAGCAAAAAAGCTGGCTGAAGAATATGTGGCCGTGCCGGGAACCAGCGAGCATCAGCTGGGTCTCAGCGTGGACATCAATCCGGAAAACAGTTCGCAGGAATCAAAAGATAAAGTCTACAGCTGGCTGGCAGCCAATGCCTATATATATGGATTTATCAAGAGATACCCATCAGATAAAGTAGATATTACAGGCATCAGCAATGAACCATGGCATTACCGCTATGTGGGCAAGACAGCAGCCGCCGAAATGCAGGAAAAGGGATTGTGCCTGGAGGAATATCTGGAACAAAAATAAAAGCCATAAAAATGTGCAGGGGAATGAAAAACGTGTATCTGGTAATCAGATATGGAGACATCATTTTCCTGCGCTTTTTGTTACTATATATGTAAGAACAGGAAGCTTTTTATATTGTCCATTTATAAAATTATGTAGAAACTTTTTCTATGATCCTGTGCAGGTAAAAATGTGCAGGAGAGTTTCAGGAAGCTTGATACAGTGAATATGCATGGATAAATAAGGATAGATATGCTATGATATAGCAGGTTCTCTGTGAAAGAGAAAAGATATATTTATTCCAGAAAATAAGCGGATATTATAATTATAAAAATGTGAGAAAAAAGCTCAGAAAAAGAAAGGCGAAACGATATGAAGAAGATAGAAAAAGTAGCCATCATCGGCATGGGAGCGCTGGGCATTCTGTACGGTACGCAGAGTATGGATGCCGGACATCCGGTGGAATTTGTGATGAATGCAGAACGTGTCGCAAAATATAAAGACAGAACTTTCTACAAAAACGGCAAGCCGTATAAAATGCCGGTACAGGACTGCGCGACAGCCACACCTGCGGATTTGGTCATGGTGGCGGTAAAATATAATGGACTGGCTTCGGCGATTGCAGATATGAAACGATCTATCGGCGAGAATACGATTATTATGTCTGTTATGAATGGTATCGATAGCGAGGAGCGCATTGCCAAGGTCTATGGTATGGAGAAAATGATCTATACGGTGGCCCAGGGCATGGATGCGATGAAGGCCGGGGAAAAGCTGAAGTTTACACAGATGGGCGAACTGCATATTGGTGCACGCTATGACAGTCAGCAGAAAAATGCAGATGCCGTTGAAGCGTATTTTAAAGAAATCAGTATGCCATATATCCGGGAAGAGGACATCATGTACCGCCTGTGGAGCAAATTTATGCTGAATGTGGGCATCAACCAGTGCTGTATGGCTTTCAATACGACCTATAGTGGCTGTCTGACGAAGGGAGAAGCCAACCGCACGATGATCTCTGCCATGCGCGAGGTGATCGCTTTGGCAAACAGTGAGGGAATTTCTCTCACGGAAAAAGATCTGAATACCTATGTCGATATCTTAAAAACACTGTCACCGGATGGCATTCCATCGATGCAGCAGGACGGTGTGGCACATCGTCCATCTGAGATCGAGATGTTTGCAGGTACGGTGATCCGAAGGGCAAAGGTGCAGGGACTTTTAGTGCCGGTCAATGAATTTTTGTATGACAGAGTACATGAAATAGAGGCAAGCTGGAAATGAAACATTTAGTGATCGCAGAAAAACCATCCGTTGCCCGTGATATTGCACGGGTGCTGGGATGTACAAAAAAGACGAATGCCTATATGGAGGGAGCGGAATATATCGTGACCTGGGCACTGGGGCATCTGGTCACACTGGCAGATCCGGAAGAATATGGCAAACAGTACCAGAAATGGGAACTGGACACATTGCCGATCATGCCGAAAGAATGGAAGCTGGTGGTGATCCGCCAGACAACCGGTCAGTACAAGGCTGTGCGGGAGCAGATCTATAGAAAAGATGTATCGGACATTATCATTGCAACGGATGCCGGCCGGGAAGGTGAACTGGTTGCCCGCTGGATCCTTGATAAGGCAGATAATCATAAACCGATACAGAGGCTGTGGATTTCTTCTGTTACGGATAAGGCAATCCGTGAGGGATTTTCTCATTTGAAACCCGGAAAAGAATACTATCCTCTGTACCGTGCGGCAGTGGCCCGGGCCGAGGCGGACTGGCTGGTGGGCATCAATGCGACAAGAGCATTGACCTGTAAGTATAATGCCCAGCTGTCCTGCGGTCGTGTCCAGACACCGACTCTGGCGATTATCGCAGCAAGGGAAAAAGAAATCCGTGAGTTTCAGCCGAAAACGTATTATGGACTGAAGGCGAAGGCAGACGGAGTTGTATTCCAATGGACAGACAAGAGATCCGGCGGTGTGCGAAGCTTTGAAAAAGAAAAAATCGATGCGCTTTATGCCGCCTGCAAAGGGCAGTCTCTGGAAGTGACCGAGACAAATCGAAAGATCAAAAAGAGCTATGCGCCGGCTCTGTATGATCTGACGACTTTGCAGAGAGAGGCCAATGCGAAATATGGTTTTTCAGCAAAAGAAACACTGAATCTGATGCAGCGTTTATATGAACAGCATAAGGTACTGACCTATCCAAGAACAGATTCCCGGTATCTGACGACAGATATGGTGGGAACGCTCGGTGAACGTCTGGCGGCCTGTGCCGTTGGACCGTATAAAAAACTGGCTGCAAAGTTGTCCAGACAGAAGCTTCAGGGAAATAAATCTTTTGTGGATAATGCGAAAGTGTCCGACCATCATGCAATCATTCCGACAGAACAGTATGTGCGTCTTGAGGATATGAGCGCAGAAGAACGAAAAATTTATGATATGGTCGTGCGGCGGTTTATGGCGGTGCTCCTTCCTCCGGGTGAAAGTGAGGAAATCACAGTAAAAGCTGAGGTCGCCGGAGAAACTTTTGTAACCCGTGGCAGTGTGGCAAAAGTGTCTGGCTGGCAGGAAGCTTACGATACGGGCTATGTAGATCTGGACGAAGACGAGGATACGGAGAACGTAACGAAGTTTACAAAGGCTCCGCCTGTGCTTTCCGCATGGAAAAAAGACAGCCGGATTCATATAGAACGTCTGGAGATCACAGAGGGAAAGACGAAGCCGCCGGCATACTTTACAGAAGGTACGCTGATCGCAGCCATGGAAAATCCGGTAAAATATATGACGCAGAAAAATGCGACCAAAGCCAGAACGCTGGGAGAGACCGGAGGCCTTGGCACGGTGGCAACCCGGGCGGATATCATTGAAAAACTGTTTGGCAGTTTTCTGATGGAGAAAAAAGGAAATGAGATCCATACAACGTCCAAGGGACGGCAGCTTCTGGTGCTGGTGCCGAAAGATCTGAAAACACCGGAACTTACGGCGGACTGGGAACTTCGTCTGCAGGCAATTGCCAGAGGACGTGAGAAAGATTCTCACTTTATGTCAGAGATTGAAGGCTATACAAAAACACTGATCCAGGAGATCCGGACAGCAAACGGCAGTTACCGTCACGATAACATGACACGGAAAAAATGTCCGGACTGCGGAAAATTCATGCTGGAGGTCAATGGAAAGCATGGAAAGATGCTGGTTTGTCAGGATCGGGAATGTGGATATCGAGAGACAGTTTCACGGCATACGAATGCACGGTGTCCGGTATGCCATAAAAGGATGGATATGATCGGACATGGTGAGGAGCAGAGGTTTGTCTGCGCCTGCGGACATAAGGAGAAGCTGTCAGCATTTGAGCAGCGTCGGACGAAGGAAGGCAAGGGTGTCAGCAAGCGGGATGTGAACAGATATTTGCAAAAGCAGGCGAAGGAGGCAAAAGAGCCGATCAATAATGCGTTTGCGGATGCACTGAAGAATATTAAATTATAAAACTGTGAAGGACGGACGAGTCAGGCTCCTGCCACCGGAGCCTGACTCTTACTCAATGAAAACAGTTAGTCAAGCATAATATTCTCCGGAAACACAAATATGGCGTTCTGCCATAAAAGTTGTGAAAATCTTGTCAAAGTCTTCCAGTGACATACTGTCATCGTCGACATATAATAAATCTAACGTGATCTACATTTCCCGGAACCGACTGTGACGGGTGATCGGATCGAAAATAGAGGATCTGTCTCTGACATCAAAACAGGTTTGCGATGGAAGATACGGCAGTAACAGAAAATATTTACACTGGCCGTACTGCATATGCAGACGGCTCTTTTTTTCCTTAGCATATAAAAGGAAACTCCGGTGGAGGTTTCTTTTATTGAATTGCCATACATATGAGAAAGTGACCCAGTGGACCTGTTTCACATGGGACAGATGTAAAGGAGAGAAAACAATATGGAAGAAAGAATTGCCCTGATTGGTATTATCGTGGAGAAACCGGATGCTGTGGATGAGCTGAATCATCTGCTGCATGAGTACAGTGCGTATATTATCGGAAGAATGGGAGTGCCCTATCGGAAGAAAGATGTGAATATCATCAGTATTGCCGTGGATGCACCGCAGGATAAGATCAGTGCGCTGTCTGGTAAGATCGGACGGCTGGATGGAATTTCGGCAAAAACGATCTATGCAGCCGAAAACAAAGCGTGAGAGATATGATGCGGGAAAATATCTCGGATATATAGGCGATGGAAACAAAAATGACAGAGAATAATGTCAGATAAGAGAAGGCATAGGCAAAATCGCAGAGTAAATAAGTGGTCTGGTCTATGGCAAAGCAGGAGGAGATTATGTACAATCCGAAATCATTGAAAGCAGAAGAATTTATTTCAGATGAAGAGATCCGTGAGACGCTGGCATATGCGGATGCCAATAAAGAGAACAGGGAACTGATCGACCAGATCATGAAAAAAGCAGAAGACAGAAAAGGGCTTACGCACCGGGAAGCTTCTGTGCTTCTGGCCTGTGAAGATGAAGAGGTCTGTCGGAAGATGTATGCGCTGGCTGAACAGATCAAAAAAGATTTTTATGGCAACAGAATCGTATTGTTTGCACCGTTGTACCTGTCCAATTACTGTGTGAACGGCTGCGTGTACTGTCCGTATCATATGAAAAACAAACATATTGCGAGAAAAAAACTCACACAGGAAGAAGTTGCAAAGGAAGTCATTGCGCTGCAGGACATGGGACATAAGCGTCTGGCTATTGAAGCTGGTGAAGATCCGGTGAATAATCCGATTGAGTATATTCTGGAGTGCATCAAGACAATCTACAGTATTAAGCATAAGAACGGTGCAATCCGTCGTGTTAATGTCAATATTGCTGCGACGACGGTGGAAAATTACCGCAAGCTGAAGGAGGCTGGTATCGGTACATATATTCTGTTTCAGGAAACATATCATAAGGAGAGCTATGAGCAGCTGCATCCGACCGGACCGAAGCATGATTATGCCTATCATACAGAGGCCATGGACCGTGCGATGGAAGGTGGTATCGATGATGTCGGTCTCGGTGTACTGTTTGGACTGGAGATGTACCGTTATGAATTTGCCGGACTTTTGATGCATGCTGAACATCTGGAAGCCGTACATGGTGTCGGTCCGCATACGATCAGTGTACCGCGGATCAAGCATGCGGATGATATTGATCCGAGTGCGTTTGATAATAGTATCAGTGATGATATTTTTGCAAAGATCTGTGCATTGATCCGTATTGCGGTACCTTATACAGGTATGATTATTTCCACAAGAGAAAGTCAGGCTGTCCGTGAAAAAGTCATTCCGCTGGGGGTGTCTCAGATCAGCGGTGCCTCCCGTACCAGTGTCGGCGGCTATGTGGAGCCGGAAAAAGAAGATGAGACAACATCAGCCCAGTTTGATGTCAGTGATCAGCGAACATTGGATGAAGTGGTTAACTGGCTGATGAAGATGGGATATATTCCGTCATTTTGTACCGCCTGTTACCGGGCAGGGCGTACCGGTGACCGCTTTATGGCTTTGTGCAAGAGCAGACAGATCTTAAATTGCTGTCATCCAAATGCACTGATGACGTTAAGAGAATATCTCGAAGATTATGCAAGCGAAGAGACAAAGAAAATCGGAATGGAATTGATCGAGAGAGAACTGGAGACCATTCCAAATCCGACAGTGCGAAGAAAAGCCGGAGAGTATATCCATGATATTGAAAACGGAAAGAGGGATTTCCGCTTCTGAGATTGTGACAGGAAGGAATGGCAGAAAATGGCAACATTACAGGAAACACCGTCCGCAAACCGACTGCATATTGGTGTCTTTGGAAAAACGAACAGTGGAAAGTCTTCTTTTATTAATGCTTTTACGGGACAGGAAGTGTCGATTGTCGCAGATGTAGCCGGAACAACAACAGATCCCGTCTATAAGGCAATGGAATTACACCCGATCGGACCGGTGACGATCATAGATACTGCAGGATTTGATGATGAGAGCGAGCTTGGCAGTCGTCGTGTACAAAAAACAAAGCTGGCGGCAGAAAAAACAGAGCTGGCAGTGATCCTGATGGCGGCGGATGAAAAAGGGGAGCCTGCAGATATTTATGCGCAGGAACTGGAATGGGCAGCATATTTTAAAAAGAAACACACGCCAGTGCTGCTGCTTTTGAGTAAAACGGATCTGGCTGCAGACTGGAAGCAGACAAAGGAAAGAGTGGAACAGCTGACAAAGGAGTCAGTCTATCCCATCTGTTCAAGTGATTCCTCCGGTCTGGCTACAGTAAAAGAAGCACTGATCCGCAAAGTGCCGGAGGATTTTGGCAGTCCCTGCATTACAGGTGATCTGGTGGAAGACGGCGATCTGGTCATGCTTGTGATGCCACAGGATATCCAGGCACCGAAGGGCCGTCTGATCCTGCCACAGGTACAGACAATCCGGGAGCTTCTGGACCGGAAATGTCTGGTGATGAGTGTGACAACGGACAAATTTGTAAATGGACTGTCAGCAATGTCACGGGCACCGAAACTGATCATTACGGATTCGCAGGTTTTTGGCTATGTCTGGGATCATAAACCAAAGGAAAGTATGCTGACTTCTTTTTCTGTATTGTTTGCTGCATATAAGGGTGATCTTCCTTATTATATAGAAGGAGCGAAAACAATAGATCGGCTGACAGGAGATTCCCGGGTGTTGATTGCCGAATGTTGTACCCATGCACCGTTAAAAGAGGATATTGGGCGGGAAAAGATTCCCCGGATGCTGCGAAAACGCTATGGAGAGACGATGAAGATCGATCATGTCAGTGGCACAGATTATCCGCAGGACCTGTCAGGCTATGACCTGATCATTCAGTGTGGCGGCTGCATGTTTAACCGTAAGTATATTTTGTCTCGGATCGAGCGGGCAAAGGCGCAGCGTGTGCCAATGACAAATTACGGGGTGACCATTGCCCACCTGACGGGGATTTTGGATAAGATCGCATATGGTTCAGGCAATAGCTGAAAATATACTGCCAGAATACAGAAAAAAACAGAATTTGCCGCTATGGTAAATGCCGATATATTAAAAAAACGTTTTATGCTACAGTTCACGAGAAAAAGGTGAGCTGTGGCAATAAAAAAGTGCGTCATAAAAAAGTGTTAAAAATTCTGTCAGGTTTCTGATTTTTTTGGTGACAAGTGAGAAAGAGTATGCTATACTTTTTAAGTGCATGGGGCATTAGCGCAGTTGGGAGCGCGCCACACTGGCAGTGTGGAGGCCACGGGTTCAAGTCCCGTATGCTCCATCGGTAAAAGCCCTGTATTTACAGGGCTTTTGTTGTCCTGCTATATAAAACAAGTAAATCAGGCATTGTAGAATCCACGATGAGATGATATAATCATTTCAAGCAGTAAATGTCTGACAGGAGAGTCTATATGGAAAAGAAGTTATACAGATCCAATGACAATAAGATTGTTGCCGGTGTATGCGGGGGTATTGCAGAGTTTTTCTCGCTGGATCCGACGCTGGTTCGGCTTGGACTGGTAGTATTTTGTGCACTGGGAGGCAGCGGTATTCTTGCCTATATTATTGCAGCGATCATTATGCCGAAAGCACCGGATGCATTTTAAAAGCTGTTGGAATTACCAGTGACAGATACACCTGTTACCTGCGGTAGTACTTGTAATTATATATTTTATCAGAGATATAAACCGTACAAGCGGTTTGATCTGGCCAAAGGATTTACGTTGAGCCCAACTTTTGTCGTATAAACAAAACAAGTAACTCAATAAAAAATAACAAGTATGCACTATTACAATATTTAACCCTACCTTCAAAAGTGCGTAACCTTTGGTCAGTTTAAAACGCTTGTGCGGTTTTTTAACAGCAATGAGCCAGTTCTCCACAGACAGGGAGTTCTGGCTCATTGCTGTTATTTAATGGCACGGATTAAAAATCTACGGCTTTAGCGTAAATGCCAGCGTGACCGGATTGTGATCACTGTTGGCAAAGCCAAGATCGACAGTCTGGACATTATCCACTGTAACATTGGGTGTCAGAATAAAACCATCGATCACAAAATACTGTGTGGTGGGATCTTCAGGATCATAGGGCTGGTTTAAAAGACGACAGCTCGGGGTACTGGTATCAAAAGCAAACTGCCACTCATCGGGAAGAAGATCCGTAGTCAGACCACCGGGAGTCCAAAGCTCAGTGTTTTTGATCGGATATATTGCTTTGGTATCAGGAAAGAGCTGGTTAAAATCACCACCGGCAATGCAGTAATTACCTGCAGCGTATTCATCTGCCATCAGAGCAAGCAGTGCTTTGGTCTGTGCCACGCGTCCTTCTCCGGATTCGTAAGCATCCAGATGCAGATTGATGACAACAAGTTCTTTTTCTGAATTGGCAAGTGGAAAACGGTCGACAAGGAGACATCGTTTTAGATTAGCGGTGCTGACCGGCCATGTATAGGGGCTTGGCAGACTGACCCTGGTAGAAACATCTGTACGCAGACAGCTGCTTAAGGTCACAATGCCGGATTCCATCTGTCCCAGCGGAGGAAGCGGGAAAGGTACAAACAGACAGCGGTAATTTGGTGCATAGCTGTAATCCATACCTGTAATCTGCTGGTAGAGAGACAGTTCGTCCAGATGTTTTGTGCGGCTGCTATTGCGATCTACTTCCTGCAGCAGGCAGATATCGCTGTTTGTCTGCTGCAGCCAGGAAGCAATAGCGGAAACATTGTTTTTCACAACGGATTGACTGGACGGGAAGGTCATGGTACCACCATCCATAAAGAAATCCACACCGGCATCCAGACCGCCGTAGCCGGTATTCCATGTCAGCATACGGATTGGTGTACCTGTGGCAAGGGAGAGGGAGCCGTAGCCGGAGCTTTCTGCGGATTCTGTGGATGCCGGGCGGTAATCCGTGATGGTCAGTGTCGCCAGCAAAAGAATGACAGCAGCGATAAGCAGGCTTATGATGCCAAGAAGAATTTTTAAAAATTTACGCATAGATACCTCATATAGAACAAAAGTATGCTGCAGACAATCTATATAGTTGATTTTAACATTACATATTTTTTATGTAAATTAAAAAGTGAAAAATTAAAATGTAATCAAAATAATAGTTTGGCCTTGTTTCATATGCAAGCTGAAAAAGCAAAGATTTGAAAAGACGAGAGAGCGTATAAAAACCTGCAGAAGAAAAATCAGAAAAAACAATGCCGCCGCTTAAACCATTTCGAATTGTTTAAGCGGCGGTTATGTGTAGTGGTTAAATAAATGAATTATTTACCGGCTTTAGCCTTTTTGGCAGCAGCGATTTCCATACGTCTGTCTTTGGTTTTTGCCATCCACAGAAGAGTGGAGATCAGACCGATAACTGCCAAACCGGTAAGGATAGAGAAGAATACTTTGTATCCTGCAGCGCCTGCCCAGTGATTCAGACAAAGACCAGCTACCATCGGTGCGAACAGCTCAACGCTGTATCCGAGTGGTGTCAGGATGGCGTTTGCTGTACCGGTGGTCTCCATTGGATAATCGCCTTCCTCCATGATGGCAAAGTGCATGGACTGGCAGCCGTACATAGAAGCGTAAACAGCAGCACAGAAGACCAGAAGCATGAAGATCATGGACGGCTGTCCCGGTGTAAAGATAACGCCCAGAAGTCCTAAAATCAGAATGCCAAAGGAGATAGCACAAACCTTGGAGGAACCGATTTTGTCAGCCATGAAACCGGATACGAAACATCCGAGTGGGCGGCAGTACTGTGAGAAGTAACCCATAGCAGCACCGATAACAGCTGTTGCACCAAATACGCTTGTTGCGTATGGGGTGATATAGAAGTAGCTGCAGCAGATAGCATAGGAACAGAAGATGATCAGTACATGAAGCCATGTGGTCGGCATTTTTAATAACTTTTTCATAGCCGGAACGTTGATCAGTGCAGTTGTCTGACGTTCAAAGTGTTCTTCTTTGTAGAAGATGATAACAAGGATACCGAGAAGGATATTGATAGCTGAATATACAACGATAACTGTCATCAATGCAAAGTTTGTATTGATCTTGGAAGCAAGAAAACCGAACATGGCCAGAACCAGTGCGGACTGAACCATGTTTGTGATACCACGACCGCCTTCGAACAGACCAAATACTCTACCCTGCTCATCCTCATCAGCGATGGAACGGAGTGCTTTGATCAGTGCGCTCCAGAAAGTAAGGATAGATGTGATACCCCAAAGAGCATGAATCAGGAATACAGCCCAGAACGGAGGTTTGAGCAGTAACAGTAAGCCCATGCCGCCGGTTGCAAACAGTGATAACGGGAGCAGCTTTTTGGCCGGCCAACGGTCTGCACAGAAACCGCCTAAGAAGAAAGCGATGATACTGAAGCCCCCGAAGACAGATCCTAACATACCCATCTGTATGTGGGTAATCTGGAAGCTCTCGATAAATGCATCATAATAGTAGTTTCTGAAGTATGGTAAGGAGTATACCATGGCGCCTGCAATTGTCAGGATAACAAGCGTTGCAATATTCTTTTTTAATTTTCCGCCTTTTTTAGCTGGAGTGTTTTGTTCTTTCATGACAAAGAATTTCTCCCTTCGTTTCATTTCGTTTTTTACATAATCAATTTCCTTATGCCTATATTAAAACATATAGTAAAAAAAGATACAAGTGTATTATTAGATATTAAAAAATATTTTACTATATTGCTAAAAAATGATCTGCTTTTTTATGCAGCATCACAATCAATCGAAATGCATTTGAGATTTTTCTACCATATATTATAAAAAATAACATGTACAAGGCGACGTTAAAAAATATATTATGGAAAGACAATGCGTTTTTTTGAACTATTGCTAAAATTAAAATGAATATCTTTATATAAAATTGCTATATACTTTTAAAAAACGTAAAAATTCAGTATTTTATAATAAAATCATTGACATTTATAAAAAAATGCATTATGTTTGATTTAACAACATAATCAATTCCTAAAAAAACAAAACAGGAAGGAAATATCAATTATGAAAGGCTATCCAAAACTTTACTCTGTAAGTGAAAAGCAGCTTGAGCTGTTACATCAGTATTCTGTTAAAATCATTCAGACTGTTGGTGTACGCATCGAGGATCCGGAGGTACGTGCAATGCTTTGCGAGCACGGATGCAGAGAAGAAGGAGAACGCATATTCTTTTCTCCGGAATTAGTTGCTGAGATGATCAAATCTCTGAAACAGGAAGTTACATTTACATGTGCGACAACAGGCGAGAAGCTAAAAGTTGAGCTTGGAGGAACATATTCGCACAGTACCGGAGGTATTCCATGGATCGTCGACCACAAAACAGGAGAGAAACGCAATCCTACAGAGAAGGATCTGATCGAAGCTCTTCGTGTGATGAACCAGTTACCGAACCTGGATATTCCGTGTGCACTGGTATATCCAAGCGATTATGAACCGGAGATCACACAGTTAAAACAGACAGCGCTTATGCTGAAACATTGTAAAAAGCCGATTTATACACCGGGTATTTCCGCACCGAGCAATGTAAAATACATCGTAGAGCTGTTCAAGCTGTTTGGCGGAGAAGACGTTGCACACAATCCGATCGGTATGACAGCAGTAGCTGCTGACTCTCCGCTGTGTCTGGCAAAAAATATTACAGATTGTACACGTATGCTGGTTGAGGCAGGTATCCCGACAGCATTACATGCAGCACCGATGGCAGGACTTACAGGACCGCTTTCTGTTGCCGGTACAGTTGCTCAGTCCCATGCGGAAGTACTTGCTTTTGCATGTGTGGCATACTTATTCAATCCGGAATGTGTACTGATCCACGGTGCAAGACCGTTCTTCGTAAATATGAAATCTGCACAGAACCTTCTGGGTCTTCCGGAGACGGGCATCGGAAGCTCTCTGGCATCTCAGCTTGCCTGCCATATCGGTATGATGACAGATGTCTACGGTATCGCTTGTACAAGCTGCGCATCAGATGCACAGCTGGGTTACGAGAAGATGATCAATGGTTTGCTGCCGGCACTTGGCGGTGGAACAATTATTACAGGATTCGGAAGTACAGCCAGTTTGATGAGCTGTTCTTTGAACCAGCTGGTTATTGACGATGAGATCATGGCTATGATCAAGAAAGCCAACAAACCACTCGAAGCTGAGGATGAAGAAGAACTTGGATATGAAGCGCTTTGCGACGTAATCGAAAACGACGAAACATTCATGGAGCAGGAGCATACTATCGAGCATATCCGTTCCGAGATATTTACACAGTCTATCGGATTCGACAGTGTATGGGCTGAGTGGGAACGCCAGGGGACACCAGATCTGGTTGAGCGTGCCGGAAAACGTGCGGAAGAGCTGCTTGCCAGGGACGAGCCGATCGAGCTCGATCCGGAGCTACTTAAAAAAGTTGACGAGCTGTTAGAACGTGCTAAAGCTGAGCTTTTATGACAAATGAAATGGTGATGACAAAAAATGAAAAGACAGAATCCAAGTATTTTTAATGATATCGTTGGACCGGTTATGACTGGCCCTTCAAGTTCTCATACATGTGGCCCATCCAGAATTGGCTATCTTTCCCGGCAGCTTCTGCCGGGCGAGCTGAAAAAAGCAACAATCGCTTTTGCCAGGGATGGTGCTTATACACTGATGTATAAAGGACAGCGTTCGGATATGGGATATATTAACGGTCTTCTGGGCAGACGCCCGGAAGATCCGGCAACACTGACAGCATTTGCTGATGCAAAAGCAGCAGGAGTGGATATCGAATTCGTAATCGAAGATTTTCCGCCGATCGTACCGAATATATCCCACCTTACACTGGAAAATGCAGAAGGCAGAGCTGTCGTAGTGCATTCCGATTCCACGGGGGGAGGGACGGTAAAGCTTTTGGAGGTTGACGGTTACCCGATCGCAATTGTGGGAGACTGCTATGAAGTGCTGCTCTTTACAGATTGCAACAGGGAAGAGGCAGAAGCTTTAATGAAAGAACTTTCTGCGCTTCTTCTTCCGGATGAGGGATCAACAGTTTCCGAGAAAGATGGAAAATGTCTGATCAATCTGAAACAGAGACAGCCGGTTTCTGAGGAGCTTCTGGAGCAGTTTAAAGCTAATCCTTGCGTAGAAGAGGTTCGTTATGTGACTCCTGTTCTTGCAGTACCGTCCAATCGCCATTGCAAACTGCCGTTTGTAAGTGCTGAAGAGATGCTCGATGTTGCAAAGAAAACCAAAAAAGAGCTCTGGGAGCTTGCAATTGACTACGAAATGGCTCGCAGTGGATGGACATATGATGAAGTATGGAAGTTCATGGAGTATGTTGTCAATACAATGGAGCACAGCTCTAAAGCGGCTCTTAAAGGTGATATCGATATGGCAGGTATCATCGGACCGACATCCGGTAAAGTAGAAGAGTACGTTAAGAAGAATCCGAAAGCTCTGGATATGGGGGTGTTAAATACCGCTGTTCCGTGGGCAATGGCCACTATGGAGTATAGTAGTGCAATGGGTGTTGTTTTGTGTGCGCCTACCGGTGGATCTGCGGGTGTATTTCCAGGCTCGGTGCTGGGTACTGCAACACACCTTGGCCTTGGCCTGGAAGAAAAAGTCAAAGCAATGTTTGTTACATCTATCATTGGTATCGTAATGAGCAAAGACTGCAATTATTCTGCAGAGTTATACGGATGTCAGGTTGAGCCTGGTGCAGCTTCCGGTATGGCTGCAGGCGGTCTTGTGTATCTCATGGGTGGTACACCAGAGCAGTCCTGTATGGCAGCTTCCTGTGCAGTGCAGAATATCCTGGGCACAATCTGTGACCCGGTAGCCGGACTGGTACAGATTCCGTGTATCAACAGAAACGCTATGTCAGCAGCAAATGCTGTGGTTTGTGCAAATATGGTTATGGGCGGCTTTGAGCCGCTGATTCCGTTGGATCAGACAGCTGAAACACTGTTCCGCGTAGGAAAACAGCTTCCGTCCGAGCTTCGCTGTACCTGTAAAGGTGGTCTGTGCATTACACCTTGTGGCCAGCAGCTGGCAAAAGAGCAGGATATCCGCGATGCTGCCCGCTGATTATAGATAAAGCAAATGGCAATACAGTAAACGATAAAGCTGCTGCTTTGCAGAAAGAAGAAACTCTAATCTGCAAAGCAGCAACTTTTTTTCGCTTTTTAACGCAATATAACTTGAGAAACGCGCTCCGCAAGTTTCTCGAGTTAACGCGACAGTCGCCAGGGTCTCATGCAAGCACGGGCTTTGACTTGTTGCTCACATAAAAAAACAGGTTCCGAAGAACCTGCCTGTTTATAATGAAGTTTTGAAGAAAAAGACTATCAATCGTTATTGTCTGAAGGTTTTCTGACCTGAATCCATAAGGAGTTACAGGGAACGGTACCGGTGTTGTAGAAGCTGTGTTCACTTCCCTGCATGATGTATAAGCTGTCTCCTTTGGAAACTTCTGTTGTCTCACCGTCTATAGTAATTTGCATCTGACCTTCAAGGATCAGTCCGATCTCAGAAAAAACATGCTTGTGAGAGGTGTGTTCAACAGAATCTGTGACCTCCATAGTGATCAGCTGAACCGGCCATGTTCTGTCAGACAGGGAGTAGTATTTTAAAGTATCTTTCTCAGAGAAGAGCAATTCGCGTTCGTTCTCCCGGATGATAAATCTGTTTTTTTCTATATCGCTAAACAGATCAGACATAGATACGTCAAGTGCTGTACATATTCCCTGTACTGTTGATATTGTAGGATTGTTTTTACCACGCTCCAACAAGCTTAAATAACTGGTTGACAATCCGCAACGTTCTGATAAATCATCTAATGTATATCCTTTTTTCTTTCTATACAGCTTGATCTGCTGTCCGATTTTATTCATATCCTGCCTCCATTGATTATTTCCCCCATCAAAACGATTTTATCATCTCAGATTTTATATGTAAACAAAAAATGTGAAAAAATTGGATCTTATTCAAAATGACGTTTTTTTTATGTTATATGCAAAACACCGGATCCAGAATGTCGAAAAATCGTTCATTTTGGATTCGGTGCTTAATACATTGGAAAAGGATTAATTGGCTGTATTAAAAGGTTTTACATCAAACGTGTCCGTAGTAGTCACGATGTACACTTGTTGCGTAAGCATAATCAAGAAGAGTCCCCCAGCTGTAAACCGGCATATCGATTTCTCTCTGGATGGCTCTGGCAAACGGCTGCATACCTGTACATTCCAGCATAAGAGCGCCCATTTCCGGATGTTTGGCTTTCATGTCTTTAGCGATTTCAATCATGCTCTTTTCAGCACTTGCATAATCGGACCACGGCTGTTCCGGGCGTACATTCTTGTCCCAGAGCGTGTCAAAGGCATGGCAGGAATAATCATCCTGGGCACCATTTACAAAGTAATTACTTCCGATTTGGATGCCAACTCTTTCGAGATGGGTATCTGTCAGGCAGTTCTTTTTGGCACAAAGAATACCGACAGATTTCTTCGGCCCGATTGTCTGCTGGATTAACGGAACCTGAAGTAAGCTGGACATAAATACCGGAATGTCTACTTCACCGGCAACAGCTTTCTGGAAGTATGCGAAATATCCACACTCGGCTGCAATAGCACGGCATCCCATGGATTCCAGTTTTTTGGCTGCTTTCAGGATCGGTTCTAAGCAGCAGCTTTTGTCTTCTTTGTAAAGCAGTGTAAAAATATCTACGTTTTCGACGACTTCATACTGAATAGGGAAAGGGAATGCGCTTGCATTACGAACGTCTCCGGGAAATCCCGGATATACATCATCAAGAATGATGATTCCTAAGCCCATGCCATAGCATTTGTGATTTTTTCTTGTGTAGATTTTTTCGATATCTTTGTCATGTGCCTGATAATACATAATAAAGACCTCCATACATAATATAGTAGTTTTGTTTTTGACTTATTTTTTTACTTCGTTTTTTAATATACAACAATAATTCTTTTACTTTATTATATCATAAAAAATAATTTATACAATAAAAACTTCGACTATATTAAATAAAAATCACTAATTTTTTATTTGCTGTAAAAATAAATTCCACTTGACAACGAAGGGAATTTATTCTATATTGAAATTACAAAGTTCGTTTTATAATATACATAATTAATTCTTGAACAAAAGTGAATAAGTAGTAAAAAAATTATGTAACATGATAAAGGAGGAAAGTATTATGC
Source organism: uncultured Lachnospiraceae bacterium (assembly GCA_934394565.1). Lineage (GTDB taxonomy): Bacteria > Bacillota > Clostridia > Lachnospirales > Lachnospiraceae > UBA11957. Next base: position 35,927 of record CAKRQV010000011.1, on the reverse strand, counting down.
AGCATGTATATGAAAACAGACGAAAAAAAGCATATGAGTCTCTTCGTCGCAACAACATTTCCAAAGCAATCGTAGGTGATTCTTTAACAATGTATCACTTAACTGGTGTTATGCTTCATCCGTATGACCGCTTTCTTGGTCTGGTACTTGATGCAGAGAAAGAAACCTGCAATGCGATTATTCCTACTGTAAACTCCAACTGTATGGCTGGAACAACAGTTACAGAGGTACAGTATCAGGATAGCGTTGGCCCGATCGGTGTTTTGAAAGAGCAGATCGCAGGCTGTGCTACACTGGGAGTAGAGATGAGCTACTACTCCATGCGCATTGGTAACATTCTCAATGAACTGAATATGCCGTTAGTAGATGTGGCAGATATGTTCAAGCTGGCTCGCCAGATCAAAGACGATTTAGAAATCGAGCTGATTATGAAGGCATCTGATGCAGCAAACGTTGCGCTGGATCATCTGAAAACTATAATGAAAGAAGGCGTTTCTGAGAAGGAAATGGCACTGGATCTGTACTGTACGATGGCTAAGACACCGGGTGTTATTACAGAGACTACCTGTATCCAGACATTAACAGGGCCGAGTTCTGACAGCCCGCACGGATGGCCGAGTGAACGCCTGATTAAAAAAGGTGATACGATCACAGTTGACTTCTGTACATGCTATCAGTACTACTGGGCAGACCTGTCCCGTAACTTCTTCATCGGTGAGCCGGATGCACAGATGCGTGACATTTACAACATCGTATTAGAAGCTAACAGAGCTGCTATTGCAGAGGTTGAACCTGGAAAACCGGCAAAATATGTTGATCAGGCAGCCAGAAAAGTGATCGAGAAATACGGCTATGGTGATAAATTCCTGCATCGTACAGGCCATGGTATCGGTCTTGATATTCATGAAGATCCGTATATGGATGATGTTAATGAGCTTATCATGGAAGAGGGCATGATCTTTACATGTGAGCCGGGTATCTATCTTCCGGGCGTCGGTGGTGTTCGTATCGAAGATGATGTGCTTGTTACCAAAGACGGCTACAAAGTAATCACATCCTACGCAAAAGAGTTAGAGGATGTGATCCTATAATATAATTTCAGATGTAAACTCCATATGAATTGCCCTGCGAAGAGGATGTATTTCTCTTTGCAGGGCATTATTGTTTCATGGAGAAAAATCGGAGTATTTTTGTTACTTCCTGTATTCTGAAGGCGTTACGCCATATTGTTTTGTTTTAAAATTATAGACAATCATTGCAAGCTTCGCAATTATCTGTACAAGAGTATAGTCATAGTGTCCTGCAACAAATGGCACAGCGGTTAATGAGAAAAAATATACCATATGCAGACAGAAACCATTAAGGAAAAATAAGAGCAGACATTTCCGGCAATGAAACAGTAATACTATAGAAGTACTTCTGGAACAATACAGAAGGAGAGCGAAACCACAGCAGCAAAAAACGTGAAAAAAGAAAAAAGACGTCGAAAAAACGAAAAAAGTGGGGAGAAAAGGCCAGATTTGACGGTAAAAAGTGCAGCTTTTTTTATAAAAAGTGGTTACAGAAGGAAAAATGTGGTATACTTGAGAAAATCTGTCGAAAGAATATAAAATATTGAGGTAATATAACTATGAAAGAGTATGCAGCGATCGAGAACCATATCTGTCTGCTGCTTCTGGTCGCAGGTGCACTTCTGATCTTTTTTGGCTGTCGATTTGGCTGGAAATACATGGTTCAGAAGAAACGCTGTACTGACAAAACGGACGGTATCGTGGTGGGATATTCGCGTCGCGGATACGGAGGAGAAGGCAGCCGTATACATCTCCCTGTTGTAGAGTACACTGTGTTACAGAAGCAGTACCGTATCATCGGACCGGAATACAGAGCCTATGTGACAAAAACAACCCGCCTGAAAGCTGAAAAGGGAGCGGAACATGAGTATACCACCGAGGTCAGGCGCCAGGTTTTCAGAGAGTCTATTCGAAAGAGCGGCTTTCTGGATACCGTGGGCAATCCGATGGAAAAGCTATTTCCCCAGGGAAGTCTGATTCCGGTATATTATGATCCGGAAAAACCGAAACTGGCCTATGTGCTCCGCTATTGTAACTGCCGTTATATTTTCTGGCTGGGGCTGCTGACAGGCCTGCTGCTTTTGGGAATAGATCTGTTTCTTATTATTTTTTAGGTTGCATTTTACGGAAAAATAAGCTATTATCTATGACACAAGTTAAAACTTTGAAAATCAAATAAAAATGCATAATATAAAACATCCGGAATTCATTTTAAAACATAGTTACGGAGAGAAGAAATAGAAAAAAACAGGACATACCATACTGAAACGATTCATAAAAGATAAAAAATCAAGAGAAAAATTGCTGTCGCTTTTGAATTTTAAATTCATACTTTGTTAAATTGTAAAAGTACTGTAAAAGTGCTATACTGTATCCCATAAACAGAAAATTTGCATAAATAAGCAGATTTTCCTGCAAAAACGGAAAAGGAGAGAAGTATTATGAACAAGAAAAAAAGTGGCGGCGCCCTTCTTGGTGCAGCGTTTCTGATGGCGACTTCCGCAATCGGACCAGGATTCCTTACCCAGACAGCGACATTCACGGGACAACATGGATCAAGCTTCGGCTTTGTTATCCTTGCCTCCATTATCATGTCGGCTGTTGCACAGCTCAATATCTGGAAGGTCCTGTGTGTATCCGGGCTGCGTGGACAGGATGTAGCGAACAAGCTGCTTCCGGGTCTTGGCTATTTCGTATCCTTCATGGTTGTCCTTGGCGGCCTTGTATTTAACATTGGTAATGTCGGTGGCGGTGCCCTCGGTTTTAACACTCTGCTTGGTATTCCGACAAAGGTCGGCTATATCCTCGCTGGTGTGTTGGCCATCCTCGTCTTTGTACTGAAAAATGCAAAGGCAGCGATGGATACTGTAACAAAGGTACTTGGTGCGATCATGATCGTGGTTATCTTTGTGGTGATCTTCATTGTAAAACCGCCGGTAGGTGATGCTATCAAGAATACCTTCGTTCCGGCTACCGGTTATACTGCACTGTTCCCGGCTATTCTGACCCTGATGGGTGGTACAGTCGGCGGTTATATCACCTTCTCCGGAGCCCATCGTCTGATCGATGCCGGTGTTACAGGAGAAGCCAATGTCAAAGAGATCAATAAGAGTTCTGTCATGGGTATCGGTATTGCTACTCTTGTCCGTATCTTCTTATTCCTGGCCGTCCTTGGTGTTGTAGCCAATGGCTTTATGTCCGGTGAGGAGCTCAGTGCCGCAGGCAATCCTGCAGCCGAGGCTTTCCGTGCAGGTGCAGGTGAGGTCGGTTACAGATTTGCTGGTCTGGTACTGCTGTGTGCAGCTATTACTTCCATTATCGGTGCTGCTTACACTTCGGTCTCTTTCCTGAAGACTTTCTCCAAGAGTATCGAAGAGCATGAGAATGCATGGATCATCGCTTTTATCGCAATCTCTACGGTCATCATGCTGGTACTTGGCAACCCGGCTGTTCTGCTGGTACTTGCCGGTGCGTTCAATGGTCTGATCCTTCCGATCACGCTGGGGGTATGCCTTGTTGGCGCACACAGCAAGAAGATTATGCCGGAGGGTTACAAGCATTCCGTTGTACTGACAGTCCTTGGTATTATTGTCGTTGTTCTTGCCGCATACTTTGGTGTAACGACCTTCGTTTCCAAGATGGGCGGTCTGTTCTAAAAATGGTATAAACTCAACGAACCGGGGCAGGAGGATCACGGGTTATGTGGATCCTTTTTGCCCCTGTCGTGGTTGTAATAGGAGAAAATATATGCAGGAAACAAAGATTCTGACAGCCGGGGACAGTTCCATTCTGATCCAGTTCGGCAACACGATTGATCCTGAGATCAATTACAGGATATCTGCTACGGTACAGATGATGCGTGAACAGCATATCGTCGGTGTAACAGATATTATTCCCGCATTCTGTTCGCTTTTGATCAACTATGATCCCCGTGTGATCTCTTATGTGGAGATCAAAGAGCGGATGGAAGCTATTATGCGGATGGAAATCAAAACAGGGGAAAGAACCAAGAGGGTATTTGAGATTCCCGTCTGCTATGGCGGTGAATTTGGACCGGATATTGAGCATATTGCCAAACATGCCGGACTTTCTGTCGAGGAAGTTATCGATATCCATACTTCCAGGGATTACCTGATCTATATGCTGGGATTTTTACCGGGATTTACTTATCTGGGAGGACTGGATGAACGTATCCATACACCACGACTGGCGAATCCACGTGTACGCATTCCGGCCGGAAGCGTAGGAATCGGTGGTTCACAGACCGGTATCTATCCGATGGATTCTCCGGGAGGCTGGCAGTTGATGGGACTGACACCGGTGAAAACCTATGATCCGGCCAGAAAGGTGCCGATCCTTGTGGAAGCCGGTGATTATATCCGGTTCGTACGGATTGATGAAAATGAATTTAACCGCATCAAGGAGCTTGTCGAGCGCGGCGAGTATCAGTGCGTGGTACATGAAGGAGAGGTGTAAGCTATGGGCATTCGAGTATTAAAGGCAGGTATGCTGACCACCGTACAGGATCTGGGACGTAATGGGTATCAGAGCCAGGGTTTTTCCGTAGCCGGAGTCATGGATGTGCGTTCCTTCAAGATCGCCAATCTGCTTCTGGACAATCCGGAGAATGAAGCTGTCCTTGAATTTACACTGATCGGTCCGACTCTGCAGTTTACCTCAGAGACGATCATTGCAATCACTGGTGGTGATTTTCAGCCAACGATCAATGGTAATCCGGCACCGATGTATACCGCACTGTATATGAATCGTGGTGATATCCTGAAATTTGGCAGCGCCCGTACAGGAAGCCGCGGCTACATCGCTTTTTCCAGTTATCTGGATATACCGGTTGTTATGGGCAGCCGCTGTACCAATTTAAAGAGTAAGATCGGCGGTTTCAAGGGAAGAAAGCTGCACGATGAGGATTATATCAGCTTCCGTATCAAGAGAAGATATCTGCCGTTTTTCCTGTCAAGAAAGCTGGATCTGGACGAATTTGATCAGGAGGAAGCAGAGCTTCGTGTCGTACTTGGTCCGCAGTGCGACATGTTTACGAAAGACGGTATCCATACCTTTTTAAGTGAGACTTATATGGTGACCAGTGATTTTGACCGCATGGGCTGTCGTATGGAGGGTCCGTTTATCGCCTCCAAGAACGGATCGGATATCATTTCCGACGGTATTGCCTTTGGTTCAGTACAGGTACCGTCCCATGGCAAACCGATTATTCTTCTGGCAGACCGCCAGACGACCGGCGGCTATGCCAAGATCGCTACAGTGGCAACTGTGGATATTCCAAAGCTGGTACAGCGAAAGACAGATCACAAGATCCGTTTCAAAGCGATCACGGTAGAAGAGGCACAGAAACTGTATCTGGAAGAAGAAAAAGAATATGTTGCTATGCGTAATCAGATCCATACCCCGTGTAAAGAGGTGCTGGACTGCCGTCTGGTGGCAAAACGTATCAGTAAACTATTCGCATAGAGAGATAAGGAGTATAGCTATGAATTTAGAGAAAATTGCAGGACTGATCAAGCTGGTGGAGGAATCTTCTCTGACAGAGTTCAGCTACAAGGACACCGATGTCAAGATCAGCATGAGTAAACTGGACAATCCACCGGTGATCGCAGGGGGGGCTGCACCGGTACTTGCATCGGCAGGAGCTGTGGCTCCGGCAGCAGAGGTTAGCATGGAGACAGAAGAAGAGGATGAAGAATTCATCACTTCTCCGATCGTAGGTACATTCTATTCTGCAGCAGCTCCGGATATTCCGGCTTTTGTCCGTGTTGGTGACCATGTCAAAAGCGGACAGACCGTATGTATTCTGGAAGCTATGAAGCTGATGAATGAGATCCAGGCTGAGTACGACTGCGAGATCGAGGCCGTGCTGGTCAGCAATGAGCAGAAGGTAGAATACGGACAGCCGCTGTTTAGAGTAAAGAAGTTATAATAGGGAGGAAGAACTGTGTTTAACAAGATTCTGATTGCCAATCGTGGCGAGATAGCAGTTCGTATCGCCCGCGCCTGCCGGAATATGGGTATCCGCAGTGTTGCCATCTATTCCAAAGAGGATGCTGACAGTCTGCATGTTCAGCTGGCAGACCAGCGTGTCTGCATCGGTGAGGGACCTGCCAAAAACAGCTATCTGAATATGGATCGGATCATCATGGCCGCCAAAAACGTCGGCGCGGATGCGATCCACCCCGGTTTCGGTTTCCTTTCCGAGAACAGTGAATTTGTACGCCGCTGTGAAGAAAACGGTCTTACCTTTATCGGACCGACAGCGGAGGTTATCGATAAAATGGGTAATAAATCCCAGGCCCGTTCCACAATGATGGATGCCGGAGTACCGGTGGTTCCAGGAACGAAAGAGCCGGTATATGATGTTGAGATCGGTGCAAAGCTGGCAAAAGAGATCGGTTATCCGGTCATGATCAAGGCTTCCTCCGGTGGCGGTGGCAAGGGTATGCGTGTGGCTGAGTCCGCTGATGAATTTGAGTTCCAGTTCAATATGGCCCAGAGAGAGTCTGCCAATGCCTTTGCGGACGATACGATGTATATTGAGCGTTTTGTGCAGAATCCGCGCCATGTGGAGATCCAGATTATGGCAGATACCCATGGTAATGTTGTGGCTCTGGGCGAGCGTGACTGTTCCGTACAGCGAAATCACCAGAAGCTGATCGAAGAATCCCCGTCTCCGGCGATCTCAGCCGAGACGAGAGAGGCCATGAACAAATACGCTGTACTGGCTGCGAAGACCGTAGGTTATACGAATGCAGGAACAATCGAGTATATCGTAGCTCCGACCGGTGAATTTTACTTCATGGAGATGAATACCCGTATTCAGGTAGAGCACGGTGTTACCGAGATGGTGACCGGTACAGACCTGATCATCGAACAGATCCGCGTGGCCATGGGCGAGCCTTTAAGCTTTACACAGGAGGATGTTCAGATCAAGGGCCATGCGATTGAGTGCCGTATCAATGCGGAGATTCCATCGATGAACTTTATGCCGAGTCCCGGCGTCGTGACCCATATGCATCTGCCGGCCGGCAATGGTGTGCGTGTAGACAGTGCGCTGTATGCAGGCTACCGGATTCCATCGGAGTACGATTCCATGATTGCCAAGGTTATCGTGCATGCACCGGACAGAGAAGCCGCACTCAGAAAGATGAGCTCCGCACTGGATGAGATGGTGATCCTCGGTGTGGAGACCAATCTGGATTTCCAGTACCAGATCATCAAAAATCCGATCTTTGCCGAGGGCAAAGCCGATACCGGATTTATTGAAAATGTGATGCATATTAAATAACGGGAGAGAAAAGTCATGTATAAAGTAGACTTAAACAGTGACCTGGGCGAAAGCTTTGGCCGTTATACAATAGGAAACGATATGGAAGTACTGCCACTGGTGTCTTCGGCAAACGTGGCCTGTGGTTATCACGCTTCGGATCCGCTTGTCATGGACAAGACCATTGCCATGGCAAAGGAGGCCGGTATCCAGGTCGGTGCGCATCCGGGCTACCCGGATCTGATGGGCTTTGGCCGCCGCAATCTGGATGTAACTCCGGCCGAGGCCAGAGCTTATACCCTGTATCAGCTGGGGGCACTGGATGCATTCTGTAAAGCACATGGTATGAAGCTGCAGCATGTCAAACCACATGGCGCCATGTACAATATGGCCGGTAAGGATTATGCGCTGGCAAAGGGCATCTGTGAGGCAATTAAGGAATACAATCCTGAGCTGATCGTGATGGCACTGTCCAGTGGTGAGCTGGTACATGCCGCAGAGGATATGGGATTGAAGGTGGCCCGTGAGGTATTTGCAGACCGTGCCTATGAGGAGGATGGTTCTTTAGTCAACCGCCGTAAAGAGGGTGCGATGATCACCGATGAAAACGAAGCCATTGCCAGAGTTGTCCGCATGATCAAGGAACAGAAGGTCACAGCGATCACAGGCAAGGATATCCCGATCAAAGCGGATTCCGTATGTGTACACGGCGACGGGGCAAAGGCACTGGCTTTTGTAAAGAAGATCCGCGAGACACTGGGTGCAGAGGGGATTGAGATCGCACCGCTGGTGGAGATCATCAAATAAACATCTGTAGAGCAGAAGTTTTTTATAGAATCAGAAAAAAGAGGCAGCAGAAATCTGGCCGGAAAACCGGAAAGATCTGTTGCCTCTTCTTTTTATTACGCAAGCAATGAGCAAAAATATATGCTTGCACGAGAACTTGAAGAGTGCTGCGATACTCATAAGAAACTCACGAAAAATGTTTCTTATGTTTTTTTGTATTGGAGGTGTTTACTCTGTCCAGTACAGCGTAAACACCAGCATTTCCCCATCCTGGCTGTATTTGTACCGTACTTTTTTCAGATTGTGCATCTGCATATAGGTGTTGCTGACTGCCGGGACGATATCATCAAGCAGTGCGGTGCAGACTTCTTTGTACGTGGCACTGTTGGCACATTGCAGGGTGAAGCCGTCCTTGCCATCAGTGACTGCTGTGGCTACGAGATCCCGCAGGGCATCATGGTCGTAGCTGAAGATAAAGCTGCCGTTCTGGACATAGTAGTTCAGATCGATCGAATTGCAGGTCGGGTAGGTGATATCCTCATCTGGACGATGTGAACCGTTAAACTGGGCATCGGTACAGCACAGGTAGGCGTAGCTGATATTGCTTTCCGGGATATCCTGCGTATTTTGAAAGACCGGATCGCCGAAGGTAGTGTCCACCAGATACCATTTGCCGTTGCACTGCACCATGTTCCAGGCGTGGGTGCCGCCGGAGGAAAGTGTACCTGTGATGTAGATACAGGGGACGGAAAGATGGTTCAGCAGATATTGCAGACCCTTGGCATATCCGGCGCAGACTGAGGCATGACCGACCATGGAGCTGTAGATATTCTGGTTATCGCTGGCATTGTCATCATAGTCTACGGTATTGACCAGCCATGTATAGATGTAGTGTACTTTTTCGTAATCGGTGGCATCGGCAGAAAGTCCGGCGAGACAGGCAGCAGCGGCCTGTTCAATCTGACTTTTCCTCCGGCTGATCTCCTCCCGTGTGCAGGAGTAATCCGGCATAAATTCAATCCTGGTGCTGTAGACATTGCTCTGGCTGCTGCCGACGCACCAGAACATCTCCGGATGATCGTAAAGGACAAAATGATAGATCCGGTGCACAGTATCTGTATCGGTCGTATTCAGGTCAATGGTATCTTTCCTGTCAGATACGCCGGTGAAGATTGTGGTATACAGTGTCTGTTCGGCAGCGGACAGCTGTTGATAGTAGTAGGCATAACAGCTGTCAGGTGAGGTCTGTCCGGTGGTTTCGGCCGAGACAGAAGATGTGGCATACAGGGCAGAAGCCGCAGGCAGTGCATCATCGTCGGATGCAGTGGGACTTGGCTCAGGCAAAAATTCCTGCAAAACAGAAATAAGTGCCGATGTATCTTTGCTTTGTACAAGTCCGAGCAGGGCAAAAAGCAGGATACATAAAACAAAAAGACTGATAAATGGAAACGAAGAACGTTTTTTTCGTCGCATAAAAATTCCTCCTGATGTAATGGTATTATACGGTAAAGCAGAAGATTCGTAAACAAAAGAAGTATAAAGCCTGTGCCGTGCGGAAAAAAGACGTTAAAATACAGGTCCTGAAATTGCACAACCGCACAGAATCGGGTATAATCACAGGGAAACCTATGTAGAAAAAGAGAGAAAAGCATGAAGTGTTTATATGGTGAATGTCCGCCAAAGGAACAGATCCGGCGGGAAAAAAGGGAAGGCATACAGATCGGGGAAATCACACTGGGAGAAACATATCTGATCCACAGATATTTTTTCCAGACCAAATGTATTCGATACACAGATATTACAAAGGTGTATCTGATGACGGAGGCCAGCGAAAGCGGTGATTTCGGTCATGAGGAATACAGTCTGTGTGTGGGAGATCCGGCTGGAAAGGTCTGGAAGCTGCATGCGGATTATAAAGCATATGTGACTGAGGCCATCGAGGGCATACAGAAAAAGAATCCCACGGTGCGGATCGGAAAGTAATCTTGCCGGAAAATACACAGTGGAATGTATAAAACATATGCAGACAAAGCAGAGACACGAAAGGCTGAAATGACCGCATATATAATAGAAGAAACGAGGAAGACAACATGGAATACTGGGATATCTACGATGCAAACAAACAGCGCACCGGACGCACGATGAAGCGAAACGACTGGTGTTTAAAAGACGGCGAGTATCATCTGTCTGTGCTGGGCGTGGTGGCGAGACCGGATGGCCGGTATCTGATTACCAAAAGAGTCATGACAAAAGCCTGGGCACCGGGCTGGTGGGAGGTCTCCGGCGGAGCCGCACAGGCCGGTGAGGATTCAGAGGATGCTGTGCTCCGGGAAGTACGTGAAGAGACAGGCCTGGATGTAAGCCAGGCAAAGGGCGGCTATATGTTTACCTACCACAGAGAGAATCCGGGCGAGGGTGACAATTATTTTGTCGATGTGTACCGTTTTGAACTGGACTTTACCGAAGATGATCTGCATTTGCAGACCGAAGAGACCGACGGCTACCGGCTGGCTACGGCAGAGGAGATCAGGGCTCTGGCAGATGAAGGAATTTTTCTGCATTACGACAGTATTAAACAAGTGTTTTTCTGACAGCGCGGCAATACCAAGCTCTCTGGTATAATACGGCAAAAGCGCTTTCATTCTCCAATGGATAATCTTTGGGCAGGACGGCCATCAGGGGATCTTCATAGTGGGAAATCCATTCCAGACCTTTCACGTGACGGCGGCTTAAGAGACCGAAATCTGCCTGCTGCTTCACTACCCAGCTGACGATATCGTCTGTACCGCCTTCCATCAGTTCTATTTCCACGCCGGGATAGTTCTGTCGGAAAGTATAGATGATTTTTGGAAGCCAGTTTCTGGAAATACTGGCAAAGCAGGCGATCGTGATGTGACCAGCCTCAATGCCGTTGATTGCATCAATGGTCTGGGACAGCTTTTCGTGGACGGCAAGAAGTTTACGGACTGGGTATAGCCCATATTTTCTCCACTCTGGGTGAAATTGAGAGTTTCGGCTATGTCTGCAAAGAGTGCATATTTGTTGATATCCATGGTAACCTCCTGTCAAAAATGATATATGGGATATATGCATAGCAATAAAACAGATATAAGTAAAGCAGGATTCCTTCGCTGGAAGGAGTGTGCTTTTGGCAACATATAAAAAAGAGTCACTGAACGGTTTGTTCAATGACTCTTTTGTCACATACGATATAGGATTTGTCAGCTGCGCTGCTTCATTGCAGGTACATCAGACAATCGCAGATCTATTGTCCGTAATAGGCATTGGCACCATGCTTACGGTAAAAATGTTTGTCACGGATCGTATCCGGTGCAGGCTTTACCTGCGGATTGATCATCTCTGTCAGGGTAGCCATGCGGGCTACTTCCTCAACAACGACGGCATTATGAACGGCCTGCGCGGCATCCTTGCCCCAGGTAAACACACCATGATTGCAGCACAGAACACCAGGTGTATACATTGGATTGATCTTACCCTCGGTGAAGGTTTCGATGATGACTTTGCCTGTATTGGCCTCGTAGGCACCTTCAATCTCTTCTTTGGTCAGGCTTCTGGCACACGGGATCGGTCCGTAGAAATAATCAGCGTGGGTAGTACCATACAGCGGGATACTGCGTCCAGCCTGTGCCCATGCGGTGGCCTGTGGAGAATGGGTATGTACGATACCGCCCATTTCCGGGTATTTTTTGTAAAGCTCAATATGAGTAGGTGTGTCAGATGATGGTTTGTATTTGCCTTCGATTTTGTTACCGTTTAAATCCATGACAACCATATCTTCCGGGGTCAGTTTATCGTAATCCACACCGCTTGGTTTGATAACAAAATAACCGCTTTCTGCATCTCTGCCACTGACATTGCCCCAGGTGTAAGTGATCAGACCACGCTTCGGAAGTTCCATATTGGCTTCGTATACCTGTTTTTTCAGCTCTTCTAACATTTTATTTCTCCTTCCACATCTGGATAGTTTTGATTAGCTTGCGCTTTTCCGCATCTGTAAAATGTTCCAAAAGACCCATGATCTCATTGTCAAGGGCGGTCGCCGTATAGGAGGCGTCCATACTGCCTACCAGAGAATCCAGTGTCGTGCCGGTCAGGCGGGCAAAGTACATCAGCATACGCAGGGACATGGCTGTACGTCCGTTTTCTACATTGCTGATATAGCCGGGTGTTGCGTGCAGGACCTTGGCTACCTGATCCTGTGTGAGATTATGCTCGAGGCGCAGCTGTTTTACACGTTTGCCCAAATCGATCTCGTTGAATGACTCCATATTATTTTCTCCCCTAAATTATAATGAAATGATAATAACTTGTAATTCCGACCCGGATAGAAAACCTCGCGTCGTTATTCTCCTATAGTATAAGATAAAAGGATTAAGAAAGCAATTTCAGATTCGTAAATTTTCATGGTTTTTTCGTTTATTTTCCCGTAATATTTTACTTCACCTTTTGACCAAAAAACGGTATAATAACTACCATTATGTTAAGACGGAGAGAAGACATGGAAGAGAATCAGAAATTTCTGGAAGATGTGCTGGAAAAGATCCAGATCCGGCTGACTGAGCTTGAAAAAAGTATGGAGGCCGGCAAGCGTGAAGTAGAAGCCATGCACGAGTATTATTGGGAAAATTATACGGAGATGGACGAGTATGGGTATGAGAATTTTGATAACCAGCAGGCACTGCTTACCCAGGTCAATGCGAATGCCGAGAAACACAGCCTGCATGTCCGTTATAAAAGGCTTATGGATTCCCCATATTTTGGCCGTGTGGATTTTATCTATGAGGGCGAGGACGAACCGGAAATATTCTATATTGGAATCGGCAGCTTTTCTCCGAAAAAAGGTGGTGTGCCGCTGATCTATGACTGGCGTGCTCCGGTGAGCAGCCTGTTTTACGATTATGACAGCGGAGAAGCTTCCTACGAAGCGCCGGGAGGCGAGATGTGTGGCGAGATCACTTCGAAGTGGCAGTACAAGATCCGCAAGGGAAAGCTGGTCTATGCTTTTGAGAGTGACGTCAAGATCGACGATGAGGTACTCCGTGAAGAGCTGTCTGCCAGCGGTGACACAAAACTGAAAAATATCATCCGCACGATCCAGAAAGAGCAGAATGAGATCATCCGTAATACAAAAGACCGTGTGCTGGTGATCCAGGGCGTGGCCGGAAGCGGTAAGACATCAGTTGCCCTGCACAGGATTGCCTATCTTCTGTATCATGACAGAATAAATCTGCATTCAGAAAATGTGCTGATCCTGTCACCAAACAGTGTATTCTCAGATTATATTTCGCATGTTCTGCCGGAACTCGGTGAGGAGCCGATACGGGAGATGAGTCTGGATACATTCGCCTACAAAAGACTCAGCGATACGGTCAATGACTGTGAGGACAGATATGACCGTCTGGAACGGCTGCTGGCCGGTGGCAGTGACGAGAATTACCAGAGAAAGCAGTCCCGGGAATTTATGGACAGCCTGTATGGGTATGTGATGGAGCTGGAAGCCGAGCTGATGGATTTTGACAAGGTATCGCTGAAAGGCTTTGGAAAAAGTGTGCAGGAGATTCAGACACTGTTTTACGAAAAATTCACGGAATTTCCGCTGCTGAAACGAATGGACGCAGTGCGGGAATATATCGTGGATGAATATGAGACACTGACAGGGAAAGAGCTTTCTCAGGAAGAAGATGACCGGATGAGGATCGTCTTTGATAAGATGTATGAGACAAAGGATATCTATATTCTGTACAGCCGTTTTCTGGCAGCAAATGGATATAAAGCTCTGCCACATCATCGGTATGAACAGCGGTGTCTGTCCTATGAAGATGTATATCCGATGCTGTATCTGAAGCTTTTACTGACAGGCAGCGGGAAAGATACATCGATCCGTCATCTGGTCATTGATGAGATGCAGGATTACAGTTATCTGCAGTACGAGATCCTTGGCATGCTGTTTTCCTGTCCGATGACAATCCTTGGTGACAAGGCTCAGACGATGGACACAAAAATCCAGGATGTGACAAAGTTTCTGTCGGCAATCTTTGGAAAAGATATCCGTCGGATCGAGATGAACAAGAGTTACCGTAATACAGAACCTATCGCTGCCTATGCGGCATCTCTGACGGGAGAGACGGATGCCGAGCTGTTTGCCAGAGATGGAGATGCAGTGGAAATGAGAAATTTTTCCTCACGGGAAGGAACACTGTCCTTTGTGGCAGATGCCTTTTCAAAAGAAGCGGATACGACGGAGACAGCGTCCCTGCTGTTTCTGACAGAGGCAGAAGCAAAGGCAGCCTACCGGCGACTGGAAAAACTGTTTGATGAGAAAGGGCTTTCGAAAGAGCAGTTATTCTATATTGACAGAAATAGTAATTATTTCCACACAGGTCTGACGGTAACGACGTTTTATCTGGCCAAGGGGCTGGAATTTGAGACGGTATATGCTGTAACAGCGAAAGACAGAACGGATGAACTGACGAACCAGGCCCGTTATATTATGGCAACCCGTGCGATGCACCGTCTGTACATCTGTGAAGAATGTAAAGGAGAAAACGAATGAAAGATATGATGTATGCCGTGCTGATCCTTGTAATCGGTTTTGTCTTGCTGATAAAAGGAGCGGATTTCTTTGTGGATGGCAGTTCATCTGTTGCAAAGAAGCTGCGGGTTCCTTCTATTATTATAGGTATGACGATCGTGGCTATGGGAACGAGTCTGCCGGAGTGTGCTGTCAGTGTGACAGCGGCTATGACCCATAATAACGGTCTGGCGATTGGAAATGTGATCGGTTCTAATATTTTTAACCTGATGGTGGTCTGTGGAGCCTGTACACTGTTTATGCCACTGGTGGTCAGTAAGGAGACAATGCGCAGAGAATTTCCGTTTTCTGTGTTCTGTGCGGCGCTGTTGATTGTGCTGGGGTATTTTGGCCTGGAACTGGGCAGGGCAGACGGGATCATTCTTTTAGTGCTGTTTGTTGCTTATCTTATATATATGGTGTATTTTGCAGTGACCGGAAGAACAGAAGTAACGGAGGAAGAGGACTATACGATCCTGCCGGGATGGAAATGCACTGTGTATATCATTGGCGGGATGATCGCTATCAAGTACGGCGGAGATTTTGTCGTGAGCGGTGCGACAACGATCGCTACGGGCTTTGGCATCAGCCAGACGATCATCGGTCTGACGATCGTTGCCCTGGGAACGAGCCTGCCAGAGCTGGTAACATCTATCGTGGCTGCCAGAAAAAATGAACTGGATATGGCGGTTGGTAACGTGATTGGTTCAAACATTTTCAACATCCTTCTGATCCTTGGAGTAGCAGCCACGATCAGTCCGGTAGCGTTTTTTATGGAAAACCTGATGGATACGATAGCTCTGATCTTGATGAGCCTTATTGTCTGGCTGTTTGCACATTCTAAAGAAAAAATTGTAAAAGGTGAAGGTATCGCCATGCTGGTGATGTATGCTGTCTACATGGTATATATCTGTGTACGATAAAAGAAGAATGGACAAAGCAACCGGTTGTGGACACTGGAAGAAACAAAAAAGATGCTTCGTAAAATAAGCTCCTGAAAAACTTTACAAAGAAATTACAGAGAATACCTGTGCTGTTGATAGCGGGTATTCTTTTTTTTGTGTATTCTTTCAAACTGTAAGGAGGACAAAGACATGACAAACATT
Source organism: uncultured Lachnospiraceae bacterium (assembly GCA_934394565.1). Lineage (GTDB taxonomy): Bacteria > Bacillota > Clostridia > Lachnospirales > Lachnospiraceae > UBA11957. The sequence continues at coordinate 20,081 of CAKRQV010000011.1, read as the reverse complement.
GTAATGAACCTCTTACTGATCCCGGCGTTTGCGCTTGGCTACCTGGGCTGGGCAGTAAGAAAACTTAAGGGGTAAAACAAAATCAGACGAATGTATCTGGCAGGAGATGAAACAGATACAAAACAAGAAATGGAGAAAAAGACATGAAAAAGAAAGTAGCCGTAATGACAATCGCAGCCGCAATGGCAGTAACATCTTTAGTTGGATGTGGTTCCGCATCCAGCAGTGCAGCAACATCTAACGCAGCAGCTTCCGCAGATACTGAAGGAAGCACAGCTGCATCCGATACAACAGCAGATACTACTGCAGATACAACAGATACATCTGCAGATGCCGCTGAAAGCGCAGGCGGAGCAATGACCGGGGAAATTTCTGTACAGACCCGTGAAGATGGTTCCGGTACAAGAGGCGCTTTCATCGAGCTGATGGGCATCGAAGTAAAGAATGATGCCGGTGAAAAAGAAGATATGACAACGGCAGATGCCGGTGTTACCAACAGTACAGAGGTTATGCTTTCCACAGTAGCAGGCAATCCGCAGGCAATCGGTTATGTTTCCCTGGGTTCCTTAAACGATACTGTAAAGGCAGTAACCGTTGATGGTGTGGAAGCTACCGCAGAGAATGTAGCCAACGGTACATATACAGTAGCAAGACCGTTCAACATCGCCACTCTGGACAGCGTCAGCGATTCCACAAAGGATTTTATCTCTTACATCCTTTCCAAAGAAGGACAGACCATCATCGAGGATGAAGGTTATATCGCTGTAGATCAGAATGCAGCAGCTTACGCAGGCACAGGCGCAACAGAAAAAGTGGTTGTCGGCGGTTCCTCTTCCGTATCTCCGGTTATGGAAAAATTAAAAGAAGCGTATGTAGCTGTCAATCCGGATGCAGATATCGAGATCCAGACCAGCGATTCCACCACAGGTATGACAGATGCCGCAGCCGGTACATGTGACATCGGTATGGCATCCCGTGATCTGAAAGACGAAGAGCTGGCAGCCGGTCTGACCAACACAGTCATCGCCAATGACGGTATCGCAGTGATCGTAAACAAAGAGAATCCGATCAACAACCTGACAAAAGATCAGGTCATGAATATCTACACTGGTAATGTAACCGCATGGGACGATATCACGGAGGAATAATAAGACGATGAAACAGGCGAAAGAGCGCATCATGCAGGTGGTATTTGCCCTGTGTGCCTGCGTTTCGATCCTGGCAGTCATTCTGATCTGTGTGTTCCTGTTTGCTAATGGAGTTCCGGGGATCGCGAAAATCGGTCCCCTTTCCTTCTTTACAGGAACCACATGGAAGCCGGGAAATAATAAGTTTGGTATACTGCCGATGATCCTTGGCAGTATTTATGTGACAGGCGGTGCTGTACTGATCGGTGTGCCGATCGGCGTACTGACCGCAACCTATATGGCAAAATTCTGCAATACAAGGGTATATAAAGTCATGAAACCGGCAACGGAGCTGCTGGCAGGTATTCCGTCTGTTGTGTATGGTTTCTTTGGTATCAAGGTACTGGTTCCGATGGTCCGTCAGGTGTTTGGCGGTGACGGCAGCAGTATCCTGACAGCATCTATCCTGCTTGGCGTCATGATCCTGCCGACCATCATCGGTGTGATCGAACCGGCGATCCGGGCCGTACCGGAGAGTTACTATGAAGGTGCGCTGGCTCTTGGCGCTACCCATGAGAGAAGTATTTTCAGCGTGATGCTTCCGGCTGCAAAATCGGGTATTCTTGCCGGTATTATCCTTGGCATCGGACGAGCGATGGGTGAGACGATGGCCGTTGTTATGGTCTGTGGCAACCAGCCGCGTTTACCGGCCGGCATATTAAAAGGTGCACGTACATTGACCGCCAATATCGTTATCGACATGGGTTATGCGACAGGTCTGCACAGAGAGGCACTGATCGCTACCGGCGTGGTACTGTTTGTCTTTATTCTGCTCATTAACCTGTCCTTCTCTGTACTGAAAAGGAGGAAAGCGTAAATGACAAAGGCAAGAAAACTCGAGGCAGCCGTGTGGAAAATCCTCGTAAATCTGGCTGCATTGCTTACAATGGTTGTACTGTTGTTTATTGTGATCTATATTCTGGTAAAAGGTATTCCAAATCTCTCACCAGGGCTGTTTTCCTTGCACTATACAACCGATAATCAGTCGATCATTCCGGCACTGATCCATACAGTTGAGCTTACGCTCATGGGGCTTTTGTTTGCCGTACCGCTTGGTATTTTTGCTGCGGTTTTTATGAATGAATATGCCAAAAGAGGCAGCAGGCTGGTGGCACTGGTTGGTGTGACCAGTGAGACACTGACTGGTATTCCTTCCATCGTATACGGTCTGTTCGGTATGCTGTTTTTTGTGGAAGCCTGTCATCTGAGAAAAACGCTGATTTCCGGTGCGCTGACCATTGCCATTATGATCCTGCCGACGATCCTTAGGACGACGCAGGAAGCACTGATGGCCGTCCCGGATATGTACAGAGAGGCCAGCTTTGGCCTTGGCGCAGGCAAACTGCGTACCGTTTTTAAGGTTATCCTGCCATCGGCTATGCCTGGTATCCTGTCCGGTATCATTCTGGCCATCGGCCGTATCGTCGGAGAATCTGCCGCACTGATCTATACAGCGGGTACGATCGCAGATAAGTATGCCGGTCCATTGGATTCCGGCCGTACACTGGCGGTGCATATGTATCTGTTGTCGAGTGAGGGCCTGTATACAAATCAGGCATACGCTACAGCTGTTGTATTGCTGGTGCTGGTGCTTCTTCTGAACTTTGGTTCAAAAGCTGTAGCCAACCGTATCACCAGAGAAAGGAAGTAAATTTTCATGGATAAAATGAATGTGCAGGATCTGAATCTGCATTACGGCAGTTTCCACGCACTGAAAAATATAAATCTACCGATTCCGGAGAAAAAGATCACTGCTTTTATCGGTCCTTCCGGCTGCGGCAAATCTACCTTATTAAAATCCTTAAACCGGATGAACGATCTGGTGGAAGGCTGCAAGATCGAAGGTAAAGTCACACTGGACGGTGAGGATATTTACAGAGGTATGGATGTTAATGCGCTGCGTAAGCGTGTGGGCATGGTATTCCAGAAACCGAATCCGTTCCCGATGAGCATCTACGATAATATCGCCTACGGTCCGAGAACCCACGGTATCCACAGCAAGTCGCAGCTTGACGAGATCGTGGAACGCTCCCTGCGGGATGCGGCGATCTGGGACGAGGTCAAGGATCGTCTGAACAAAAATGCGATGGGGCTGTCCGGTGGACAGCAGCAGCGTATCTGTATCGCCCGTGCACTGGCTGTGGATCCGGAGGTTCTTCTGATGGATGAGGCTACATCGGCACTGGACCCGATCTCGACATCCAAAATCGAGGATCTGAGCCTGGAACTGAAAAATAAACTGACGATCGTCATGGTTACCCACAATATGCAGCAGGCTGTCCGTGTGTCTGACCAGACCGTCTTCTTCCTGCTGGGTGAGATCATTGAGTATGGCGATACACAGCAGATCTTCTCCATGCCCAAACAGAAAAAAACAGAAGATTATATTACAGGTCGATTTGGTTAAGGAGGACGAATAGATGAGAAACAGATTTGACCGTCAGCTGGTAACCTTAAACGATGAAATGATCGAGATGGGCAGCATGATCGAGAAGGCAATCCAGCAGGCTATTACCGCCCTGATCACACAGGATGTGGACAAGGCAAAAGAAATTATCGAATATGATGAGGACATTGACCATCAGGAAAAGACGATTGAGAATCTCTGCCTGAAGCTGCTCTTGCAGCAGCAGCCGGTAGCCAGAGATCTGCGCGTTATTTCTTCGGCATTGAAAATGATTACAGATATGGAGCGAATCGGTGACCATGCCAGTGATATTTCTGAGATGGCGATTCTGATGGCAGATAAGCCGTATATCAAAAAACTGGAGCATATCCAGGAGATGGCAAAGGAAGCTTCGCTGATGCTGGTGGGCAGTATCGAGGCGTTTGTCAATAAGGATCTGCAGCAGGCGCATGATATCATCGTACGGGACGATGTGGTGGATGATCTTTTCGAGAAGATCAAGACAGAGCTGATCAAAATGATCCATAAAGATCCGGATGTGGGCGATCAGGCGATGGATCTTCTGATGGTGGCAAAATATCTGGAACGTATCGGTGATCATGCCTGCAATATCGCAGACTGGGTAATCTTTTCTATTACCGGAACACATGATGCGGAAAAATAAAACCACAAAAAATGTAGCAAAACTTTTCTTTTCATAGATTCCTTTATGAACGGGCAGGGTCGGCAGATATGTCGGCTCTGCCTTTGCTGTTATAAATTTTACGTAGATTTTACATAGAGAATGCACATACTATATATGGCTCTGTTAGGGTAAAAAACAGATAAATAAAAGAAACCTCTACTGGAGCTTTCTTTTATATACCAGGGCAACAAGAGTAAAAAGTGTCTGGATCAAAACGTAACAAAAACATAAAAAACACGGACACTTTCCACGCGTACAACAAAGGAAAAATGGAGGAACTATGGATATTTTTGGAATTTTGACCATGATCGGAGGACTGGCTTTATTTCTCTTTGGCATGGACTTTATGGGGGCAAATCTGTCAAAAGCTTCCGGTGGCAAGCTGGAATATATTCTGGAAAAACTGACCAGTAATCCGTTAAAGGCAGTTGCGCTGGGCGCCGGTGTCACAGCGATCATCCAGTCATCATCAGCGACAACGGTTATGGTCGTCGGTTTTGTCAATTCCGGCATTATGAAGCTGTCTCAGGCCACGGGCATCATCATGGGTGCCAACATCGGTACGACGATCACATCCTGGATGCTGAGTCTGACCGGTATCCAGGGAGACAGTATCTGGCTGAAGATGTTAAAACCGTCATCCTTTGCACCGATTCTTGCTCTGATCGGCATTATCATGTATATGTTCGTGAAGAGTGAGAAGAAAAAATATATCGGTGGTATTCTGATCGGTTTTGCTATCCTGATGAGTGGTATGGAAACGATGAGCGGTGCGGTAAAACCACTGGCAGATGTGCCGGAATTTACCGGTATCCTGACGATGTTTTCCAATCCGATCCTTGGCATGCTGGCCGGTGCTGTGCTGACCGGTATTATCCAGTCCTCTTCGGCATCTGTCGGTATTTTACAGGCATTGTGTGCAACAGGCGCTGTATCCTTTGCAACAGCGATTCCGATCATCATGGGACAGAATATCGGTACCTGTGTAACGGCTCTGATCTCATCGATCGGTGCCAGCAAAAATGCGAAACGTGCAGCCTGTATCCATCTGTATTTTAATATCATCGGTACAGTGCTCTTTATGGTTGTATTCTATTCGATCAATGCCTTTGTGCCGTTTGCATTTCTGGGAGATGCGGCAAGTCCGGCGGGCATTGCTGTTGTACATTCCTGCTTTAACATCGCAGCGACCTGTCTGCTTCTTCCGTTTACAAAGCAGCTGGAATGGCTGGCCTGTCATACGGTGCGGGATAAGAAAGAAAAACAGTCTACAGCTGAAAATAGATTACGTCTTCTGGATGCCCGTTTTCTGGAACAGCCGGCTCTGGCCATGGAGCACAGCAATCAGGTCATGTCTGAAATGACCAGACTGACGACAAACAGTCTGGATGTGGCGATGCAGCTGTTAAAGCACTATGATCCGGAGGATGAACAGCTGGTGGAGGCTATGGAGAATCGGGTGGATCTGTATGAGGATCAACTGGGGAGGTATCTTCTGGAAGTTTCTTCGCGGGAACTTACCGCAGCAGACAGCCTTGATCTGTCGACACTTCTGCATTGTATTGGCGATATGGAACGGATTTCTGACCATGCGGTGAGTATTGCCCGTAGTGCAAAAGAAATGCATGAAAAGCAACTGAGTTTTTCCGAACATGCGAAACAGGAAATGGATGTTTTATGTGCAGCGGTCAGTGAGCTTCTGCATCATACGGCAGATATGCTGGAGACGCGGGATACAAAAGCAGCGACCCGAATCGAACCGCTGGAAGAAGTGGTCGATGATCTGAGTGACCAGATGAAGCTGCATCATGTGGAACGTCTGAGAAGTGGCCGGTGTACGATTGAGATGGGATTTATTTTAAATGATCTGACCAACAGTCTGGAACGTATCGCCGATCACTGTTCCAATGTAGGTGTCAGTATCCTGGAACAGCAGGATGACAGTGTAGGCCGTCATGAGATGCTCCGGGAGATGAAGGACGGCAGTGATACCGGATTTACCGAAATTTACAGGGAATATAAAGAAAAATATAGCTTATCCTGAAAAATGCAGGTAGAATAAAGAGAGATCTGTAAAATGCTGTTTCCTGCAAAAATGGCAGTTTTTGAGCAGATAAAGAGAAAATGTTGCCGGAAAAGGCAGTAAAATATGAAGTGGTATAAAAAGAATACGGATGTATTCTGGGAGGAAATATGGCAACCATTTATATAGTAGAAGACGATATGAATATCTGCGAGATCGAGCAGTTTGCCCTGAAAAATGCGGGCTATGAAACAAAGGGCTTCGGCACGGCAGCAGCTTTTGAGCAGCAGTTAAAGGAAAAACTGCCGGATCTGATCATTCTGGATGTCATGCTGCCGGACAAGGATGGGCTGGAAATTTTAAAAGGACTCAGGATGAACAAGAGTACCTATAAGATCCCGGTGATTATGATCACTGCCAAGTCTACAGAGCTTGACAAGGTTAAAGGACTGGATCTCGGTGCGGATGACTATATGACAAAACCCTTTGGTGTTATGGAGCTGATATCCCGTGTCAAAGCCATGATGCGCAGGCTTGATCTCTTTGAACACGAGGACAGGCTGGCATTTGAGGGCATCGAGATGGAGGAATCCAGGCATCAGGTGACCGTGGATGGCCATGTGGTGGAGCTGACGTTTAAAGAGTATGAGCTGTTGAAGATGCTGTTACATAATGCAGGGATCGTCCTGCAGAGAAGCCAGCTGTTAGACCGGATCTGGGGCATCGACTATGAGGGCGAGTCCCGTACGCTGGATATGCATATCAAGACCCTGCGTCATAAGCTCGGGGACAAGGGTGCGCTGATCCAGACAGTGCGAAATGTAGGATATACGCTGAATTATAAGAAAGAAGATTAGACAGAGAGTACAGCAGGGGATATATACATCGCCTGCTGTATGCAGTTTTTTTAATTTGTGCGGATACGCAGGTAGGAAGATCCAGAGAAAAGGATGGAAAGGGCAAGATGACCAGTAGAAAAAATGGAAATAATATGAAACGAAAACTGTATACCCACATGTCGATCATTGCGGTGCTCAGTATGTGCCTGACAGTGGTGCTGACGAGCGTGATCTTTTATAATAAATTTCAGAAACAGGTGATTTCGGACTTGAAAAGCCATGCCAATATTCTGCTGTCCACGCAGAGCTTTCTGGAATATGTAGAAAAAGACTATGATCCGAAGATTGACAATCTGCGGATCACTGTTGTGGATATGGATGGTCAGGTGGAATATGACAGTAATGCAGACATTGGGAAAATGGACAATCATTCGGACCGTCCGGAGATCCGGGAGGCGCAGGAAAACGGCTCCGGATATGCGGTGCGGGAGTCAAATACGTTGTCAAAACGTACATTTTATTATGCAGAAAAGCTGTCTGACGGGCGTATTATCCGTATTGCAAAAGAGGCGGACAGTATCTGGGAATTTCTGCGCAATGTACTGCCGCTTTTGGTGGCTGTGGTAGGTGTTATGATCTTTGTCTGTATTCTGATGGCAAGACTTCTGGCCCGTAAGATTGTGGAACCGATCGAACAGCTGGCAACCCATCTGGACAGTGAGGACGAACCGAAACAGACTTATGTGGAGCTGCAGCCGTTCCTTGACAAGATCCACAGACAGCATCATGAGCTGAAAAAGAGTGCAAAGCTCAGGCAGGAATTTACGGCAAATGTATCCCATGAGCTGAAAACACCGCTGGCTTCGATTTCCGGGTATGCGGAATTGATCGAGACTGGTATTGCCGGGGAAAAGGATATTGTACATTTTGCAGGGGAGATCCATAAAAATGCGAACCGTCTGTTGTCGCTGATCAATGATATCATCCATCTGTCGAAGCTGGATGTGATGACGGAGCTGCCAAAGATGGAGATGATCTCGCTGACGGATGTGGCGTCGAGTACGGTGGAGATGCTGCAGCTGCAGGCTGATAAGCATGAGGTGTCCCTTCTGATGGATGAAAAGAGTGAGAGGGTGCTTGTAAACGGCAATAAGGGTATGCTGGAAGAGGTGATTTATAATCTCTGTGATAATGCGATCCGGTATAACAGGCCGGGAGGACATGTCTGGGTGTCTGTTTTTGGGGAAAATCAGGAGCTGGTGCTGCAGATCAGGGATGATGGCATTGGGATTCCGAAGGAGGACCAGAGGAGGATTTTTGAGAGGTTTTACCGTGTAGATAAAGGGCGTTCTAAAGAGACTGGCGGAACGGGGCTTGGGCTGGCTATTGTGAAACATATTGTGGAACAGCATCGGGCGGAGCTGATTCTGGACAGTGAGCTTGGGAAGGGGACGACGATACAGGTGCGATTTACAAAACAGCAGTAGATGAGGACATGGGACGGACGGCAGAGCAGGGACACCATGGACGACCGGGTATCTCATGTTCTGGCGGTTCGGACGCTTGGGCGATGGTTCTAAGTGTGCAAAAGGTGAAAAAACAGGGGACCGGCTTTATTCGCTGGATTTTCTGATGAAAATCCGGCTCAGGAAAGCCTCATCGTCCGCCCTGTCAGCGGACGATGCCCCTGTTTTTTCACCTTTTGCGCACTAAGAACCATTCAGCCCTCGCTTTACGAACCGTCAGAACATGAGATACCCGGTCGTCCATGGTGTCCCTGCTCTGCCTGATTTTGGGAAATGTGAGAATGAGATTTTGGAAATTGACAATGGAAGGTTTTATGGATATAATAAGGCGATTTTAGTTGCTGAGTATATGAAAAAGGTCCGGTGGATTTTTTTGAGTGAATGAACAGGTGGTGAGGAAGCAGGATGGAACGGAATGTGGATATTAAGGAAATTTCAGATGGACGCACATACCGGGATAATGATATGGTGAAGGCGGACTGTGGCGGATGTAAAGGATGCTCAATGTGCTGTGAGGATATGGTGGATACGATCATTCTGGATCCGTTGGATATTTACCGACTGACGAATGCGCTGCATACGACGTTTGAGGCGATGCTGGGCACGCAGTTAGAGCTTGAGGTGTACGATGGGCTGATTCTGCCACATCTGAAAAAGAGTATAAAGACGGGGGGCTGTCCGTTTCTGGATGAAAACAGACGGTGCAGTGTCCATGCGGACAGACCGGGGTTTTGCCGGATTTTTCCGCTGGGACGGTATTATCAGGATGGGGATTTTACGTATATTCTGCAGGTGCATGAATGTCCGAAGCCTAAGACAAAGATCCGTGTCCGTAAGTGGGTGGACATTTCTGATGCGGATAAGAACCGTGTGTTTATCAACCAGTGGCATGATCTGCAAAAGGAAATGCAGACAAGTCTTTCCCGGTGTGAAGAAGTTTTGCAGAAAAATCTGACGCTGCAGTTCTTGAAAATCTTCTATCTGACACCGTATACGGAAGAAGACTTCTATGCACAGTTTGAACTTCGATATCGCACGATACGCTCGATTTTACAGTAAAAACTGCCAAATAACTTTAAAATCCTGTGTGAAAACTGCCAAAAAACAGGAAAATGCATGAACGAAAAGTTACCGGTTGACAGCTAAAAAAACAGATGGTATTATACCGCACATAAAGCAAAGGCGCTATGGGAGATATCCCGTAGTGCCTTTTTGCATATATACCGATGTCAGGCAGAAGGGCATGTTTTTCAGAGACAGCAGGCAGAGACCGGTATTATGCAAAATGCGGAAAGAGGAGGAAAATATTATGACTGAAGAAATTATGAATGCCATAAGTGGTCAGACGTTTGGCGTGTGGTTCCTGATCGGTGCCGCACTGGTATTCTGGATGCAGGCCGGATTTGCGATGGTGGAAACGGGTTTCACCAGAGCCAAGAATGCCGGTAACATTCTGATGAAAAACCTGATGGACTTCTGTATCGGTACAGTTGTGTTCATCCTGATTGGTTTTGGATTGCTGTTAGGTGAAGATGTGATGGGCATCATCGGTAAACCGGGATTTGATATCTTTACCAATTATGCAAACTTTGACTGGTCAAATTTCGTGTTCAACCTGGTATTCTGTGCAACGACAGCAACGATCGTTTCCGGTGCCATGGCTGAGAGAACAAAGTTCCTTTCCTACTGTATTTATTCCGGTATTATCTCCGCTGTGATCTATCCGATCGAAGCTCACTGGATCTGGGGCGGTGGCTGGTTATCACAGCTTGGCTTCCATGATTTTGCCGGTTCCTGTGCGATCCATATGGTCGGTGGTATCAGTGCCCTGATCGGTGCAGCTTTACTTGGACCTCGTATCGGTAAGTTTACAAAGGACAAGAGCGGTAAGATTACCGGTGTCAATGCTTTCCCGGGACATAACCTTCCAATCGGATGTCTGGGTGTATTTATTCTGTGGCTTGGCTGGTATGGTTTTAACGGTGCAGCAGCCACAAGTGTTGAACAGCTTGGTTCTATTTTTGTAACAACAACAGTCTCTCCGGCAATCGCTACAGTTGTATGTATGATCTTTACCTGGATCAAATATGGTAAACCGGATGTTTCCATGTGCCTGAATGCTTCCCTGGCAGGTCTGGTTGGTATTACCGCCGGATGTGATGTTATGGACTGTGCCGGCGCGATCGGTGTAGGTATTGTATCTGGTCTGTTAGTTGTCTTTGGTGTATGGTTCCTGGATTATGTACTTCGTATTGATGATCCGGTTGGTGCTGTTGCCGTACATTGTTTAAACGGTATCTGGGGTACTCTGGCTGTAGGTCTTTTTGCTACCACATCTGCTCCGGGAAATGATACCTTCACAGGTCTGTTCTACGGCGGTGGATTTGTACTGCTTGGCAAACAGCTGATCGGTTTTGTTACTGTAGCTTTGTGGACAGCTGTTACAATTACGATTGCTTTCCTTGTGATCCGTGCTACCGTTGGTCTTCGTGTCACAGAAGAAGAGGAGATCGAAGGTCTGGATCCGACAGAGCATGGTCTGGCTTCCGCTTACAGTGGTTTCTCCCTGATGGATGTTTCCAATTCCATGATTATGGATGTCAATGAAAATACACAGCTTGGCAACGATACCTACGAAGCTGCAACTGAGTATGAAAAGAATAAAGCCGTACCGGTTATGGCAGCACCGGATGTCAATCCGACAGGTATGTATAAGGTTGTTATTATTACCAAACTGACACGCTACGATAAGATCCGCAGGGCTATGAATGAGATCGGTGTTACCGGCATGACGGTCACACAGGTTATGGGCTGTGGTATCCAGAAAGGATCCGGCGAGAAATATCGTGGTACAGAAGTGGATGCCACACTTCTTCCGAAGGTCAAGATCGAAGTTGTCATCGGCAACCTGCCTCTTGACACAGTGATCGAGGCTGCTAAAAAGACACTGTATACCGGTCATATCGGTGATGGTAAGATCTTTGTATACAATGTTGCAGAAGTCGTCAAAGTTCGTACAGGTGAGACTGACCTGGCTGCTCTGGCAGACGTTGAATAAGGCGTTATCGAAATTTTTCGTTCCCTTAAATCGTGGAAGTGGTTTGTTAAACCACTTCCAGATTCCCCCTTTTTGTTATTGTTATGCGGAGAATCCCGGCTGGCTTGCCAGTCCGGGATTCTTCGTGTTATACTCGGGAAAGAGTATTATAAAAGTGAGGAAGAGGACTGTGGATAAAAAAGAACTGGCTCTGGAAGTCATTAAACGTCTGAAAAAGGAATATCCGCTGGCAGACTGCACGCTGGATTATGACCATGCCTGGCAGCTTCTGGTGGAAGTGCGTCTGGCGGCGCAGTGTACAGATGCCCGGGTAAATGTGGTTGTGAAGGAGCTGTTTGCAAAGTATCCGAGTGTGGAAGCACTGGCGAAAGCCACACCGGAGGAGATAGAGGCAATCGTGCGCCCCTGCGGACTGGGAAAGAGTAAGGCCAGAGATATCAGTGCCTGTATGCGGATCCTCTGGCTGGAGTATGGAGGAAAAGTACCGGAGAATTTTGATGCTCTGTTAAAGCTGCCGGGGGTGGGGCGAAAGAGTGCCAATCTGATCATGGGTGATGTCTTTGGTAAACCGGCAATCGTAACAGATACCCACTGTATCCGCCTGTCCAACCGCATCGGTCTGGTGGATAACATCAAGGATCCACGTCGTGTAGAGATGGCACTGTGGAAGATCGTGCCGCCAGAGGAGGGCAGTGACCTATGCCATCGTCTGGTATATCACGGCAGGGAGGTCTGCACAGCGCGTACTGCACCGTACTGTGAGAGATGCTGCTTGAAAGATATCTGCAGGACATATACACAGGGCAGCGAAGCATAAAATGTTTTATATTGTCAGGTAAAAGCAGAATTTGTCGAATTGTGACTGGTAAAGCTGTTGGAGGCTATGTATAATGAAGCTGAGAAAGTATGTATAAAAGACAGTGATATCGTCTCCCGGATGGCTGGGGTATGCTATGCAGGCGGGAAAAAAGAGAACGATACAACAGAAAGGAAACAAGATATCTATGGAATTTGTCTATGCGCCGATGGAGGGTATCACAGGCTATATCTTCCGCAATGTCCGCAGTAAATTTTATCCGGATGTGACGGCATATTACACGCCGTTTATCTCACCGGATGAGCACAGCTTCTGCGGGCGGCGGGAATATCAGGATATCCTGCCGGAACACAATGAGGGTATCCATCTGATTCCACAGATCATGGCGAATAAAAGTGAGTACTTTATCCGCTGTGCACGGGAACTGGAAAAGATGGGATATACAGAGGTGAATCTGAATCTCGGCTGTCCGTCGGGCACGGTGTTTTCCAAACATAAAGGTTCGGGAATGCTTGCCTGTCCAAAAGAACTGGAGCAGTTTCTCGATGATATTTATTCGGCACTGACAATTCCGGTATCGATAAAGACGAGGATCGGAGTGACAGATCCCGATGAATTTTATGAATTGCTGGAAATTTATAACAAATTTCCAATGAAAGAGCTGATCATCCATCCCCGGGTGCGTGCAGAATTTTATAAAAAAATTCCACATCTGGATATATATGCGTATGCTGTAAAAGAAAGCAAACATCCGCTGTGCTATAATGGCAACATCTTCTCCATCAGCGGCTATCAGCAGTTTATGAACCGTTTTCCGGATACAGAGAAAATTATGCTTGGCCGCGGCCTTTTGGCCAATCCGGGGCTGATCGGGGAAATCAAAGGTGAACCTGCAGAAGATGGTGTACGGATGAAAGCTTTTCTGGATGAGCTTTTTATCGAGTATGAAAAAAACTGTCCGGGAGAAAAACCGTTGTTATTTAAGCTGAAAGAGCAGTGGTACTATATGGCATCACTGTTTCCGGACCATCAGCGTCTGATCAAAAAGATCCGCAAGGCACAGCATAAGGAAGAATACAAAGCTGCTGTGGATCGCCTGTTTGCAGAAGCAAAGCCAGAGACAGCTTTTGGCTTCTATTTTGCATAAGAAATCTGAGGGGTTTATGAAAAAAAGAATAAAAACAGCTATACCGCTTGCCTCTGTGCTTCTCAGCCTGGCAGTTTTGCCGCTGACAGGGCAGCGTGTAGAAGCTGCATCAGATGTCCGGGAAATCCGGAATGTAGGGCAGTTGGCAAAAGAGCTCAGCAAAAACTGGGATGAGACATACGCGGCAGAAACCGTGATTGATACAGCAAGTGGTACGGTCACCCAGAACGGTGAAAAAGTGACATTTGCGGATGCCTTTGAAACTGAAAAAGGGGACACACAGCCGAATCTGTATTCGTCTTATGCGGTGCAGTCGTACTTTGAAGATCATCCATCTGAAGTAAGCGAAATAAAGGGCAGTCAGATTACCGTTGTCAATCCATATCAGGCCCGGCAGATTATTCTTCGCAGTCATACGCTCGGGGACAGCTATGGTGCCAGTGAGGTGCTGCATTACGCGGATACAGAAACCTATTATCTGCGCTATAAAACAGAAGAAGAGACAAAGGCTGCTTATGAAAAACTGCATAGCCGTTACGGAGATGACTGTGTACTGGATCAGGTCATTCAGGCTGATGACAGTCTGCTGACTGTATCCGGTGGCAGTGTGACCTGGGGAACACAGTATATGGGACTGAACCAGCTGAAAAGTTCGCAGCATATTATGTCGCTGAATAGTCATGCCACAGTAGCTGTGATCGATACGGGAATCAATCGTTCCCATAGCTTGTTTGCAGGTCGTACGATATCGTCTGCCAGCCGGAACTTTGTGGATAACTCTGCGGATATTTCAGATGTCAGTGGACATGGCAGCCATGTGGCAGGAATTATTGCCGATGCTACACCGGCACAGGTGGATCTGATGATCCTGCGGGTATATGATAAAAATGGAAACTCTCTGTCTTCCATCGTTCAGGCTGCACTTTTGTATGCCGTGGAAAAAGGGGCGGATGTGATCAATATCAGTCTGGGACAGACAGATTATGATGCGTCCAGACAGGACTGGCTGTCCGGTGGAATTGATGCTGCCTGGGAAAAGGGTGTGCCGGTGATCTGTGCGGCAGGTAACAGTCGTAAAAATGTGAGTACCTGTTATCCTGCCTGCAACGAGAAAACGATCGCAGTCTCCGCTATCAACAGAAATGGCCAGTTTGCGGCAAGCTTCAATCAGACGGAAGGTTCCAATTATGGAAATGGAATTGATTTTGCCGCACCAGGAGTGGCTATCGACAGCGCATCAAACCGGAACAACTATGAACTGGATACCAAAAGCGGAACTTCTATGGCCGCACCGTATGTCTCTGCGGCCGCTGCCTATATCAAACTGGCTTTGCCGCAGTCCTCGGTAACACAGGTGGAGAATATCCTGCGAAATTATGCCAGAGATTATGGGGCACCGGGAAAAGATCCGTACTATGGATACGGAGTGATCGGTCTGGAAAATCTGCAGATCGGTCTGACGGGAAATGCGATTTTGTCATTGCAGCAGTCTGCAATGGTATATAACGGGACACCGTGTGCACCGGGAATTACGCTGAGTGGTATCCCTTCAGCCCAGTACAGCGTGACCTACACGAACAATGACGGACCGGGTACAGGTATGGTTTCAGTCAGTGGACGCGGGCTGTACAGCGGTACACTGACGGCCTCTTTCAGAATTGATATGCAGACACCTGTATTGATCGGTGTGGAGAATACGACAAAGGGCATTATGGTTAGCTGGAATGATGTGCCGGGAGCACAAAATTACAGCATTTACCGTAAAAAGAATAAAGGTGCATGGAGTCAGGTAAAAACGGTTTCCGAAAATATATTGTCGTGGACAGATACAAAGCTTTCTGCGGATACGAGCGTATACACCTATAAGGTCAAAGCCATCGCCGGCGGCATCAGCACGGCTTACAGTGCAGAAGCTTCTACAGCCCGGGTCAAAGCTGCATCGCTTGGCAGTGTAGTCTGCGCGACAAAGGGAATCACACTGAAGTGGAAAAAGGTGTCCGGTGTAAAGGGGTATTATATATATCGCAGAACAGACGGGCAGAGTGAATGGAAATACCTGAAAAAGATCGGCTCGGCCAGAACCACAAGATATACCGATACAAAAGCGGTGCAGGGAGCGCGCTGCTATTATCAGGTACGGCCATATCGTGTGATCGCGGGAAAGACCTATGTGGGAGGTGCGGCCAACACCAAGAGTATTGTTTATCTGAAAAAAATGGCAACACCATCGGCCAGGGCCAGTAGCGGTCGCAGACTGCAGGTCTTCTGGAAAGCATCGCCAAAGGCGAACGGGTATGAGATCCGTTACGCGACGAACCGGAAGATGAAAACCGCCCGTACACTGCATATTACATCTCCAGATGAGCTTAGCTGTACGATCAGCGGGTTGAAAAAGAATAAAACCTACTATGTACAGGTGCGCGCCGTGCGACAGGCAGAGGGGATGCTCGGGTATTCTGGCTGGAGCGGTATACGAAGTGTGCGTATCCGCAAATAAATGAAAGCTCCGCAGGGGCTTTCGTTTATCGGCTAAGGCAATACGTCCGCTTAGCGATGTTTACGGATCAGCGTGCGGTCGTCAAACCACGAAATGGAACCGCCCACAAAGCTGGGGCGTGGCTGGTACAGTGCCCCCCGGCCAATACGGGCGGTCTGTTTGTCTGTTGTCTGTGTTGCGAAGGTAAGCGTCTGTGTCTGCATGATGGTTCTCCTTTGTTTTTGCTGACGCCAGTATAGAATAATATAAGTCCAATAAAACGGATTGAAAAAGAAAAAGAGGCATAAATATGACATTAGAGGAAGTAAGAAAAAATATAGACCGTGTAGACGGTCAGATCCGTGAGCTTTTCATAGAGCGCATGGGACTGGCAGAGCAGGTGGCAAGGATCAAAGCTCAGACAGAGGATGCAATTTACAAGCCGGAGCGGGAGGCAGCAATCCTGGAAAAACAGTCAAAGAATATGGATCCACATCTGGTCAAGGAATATAAGGCGTTGATCAAGCGGATCATGGAAGTCAGTCGCAAATACCAGTACGGAAGAACACTGGAACTGAGAAACTGTTTTCCTTTCCAGTTTGAAGCAGAGGAAAAACTACCGGAAGCAGTGGGCATCTGCTGTGCAGAAATGTATATCTGTACTGAATATCCCAGAGAAAAGCTGTATATGGCAGATTCCTATCAGGAGATTGCCGGGATGCTTCAGAATGGCATGGTTGATGCCGGTATGGGCATTATAGAGGAAGTCGGCCATAGTGTATCAGATACGCTGAATACCATGCTGGCAACGTATCATTTGTATATCAATCGCTGCAGGATTGTTGAGGATCGGCACAGCAAAAAGAAGGTTGTGGAATTTTCACGCCACCTTGTGGTACGTCCGGAGGATAATCGGGTCAAGCTGGTTTTCGTCTGCCCCAATCGCAGCGGTATGCTTGGCAGTATTTTGTCGATGATTGCAGACTATGGCGTGAATGTGACAGAAATCCACTCTATGCCGTATACAGATGGAGAGGACTGGAACTATCGTTTCTTTGTGGAACTTGGCATCAATATGCTGGGGGATGAGGCAAAAGCGCTGGTCTTCCAGCTTTCCGAAGAAACGCAGGATATGCAGATCCTTGGCAGTTATTTTTGCGAGGGTGACTTTATCGGCTGAGACAAGCACAGGAGGAAACAGATGGAATCCAGAGAAGAATTTGTCCTGACCTGTATGGAGCAGGGAGTATACCGGATCGTACTGAGTGCTCCGGAAAAAGACAGCACGTATCAGAAGATTGTTGTACAGAAAATAGGATCAGGATATCAGTGCGAACAGTATACGAAAACACAGGTATTTCATAAAAATCTGAAAGAAGAAGAAATCAAAGAGTATCTGACCGGACAGTTAAACGGCATGTTTTCTCAGGCGCATGCCTGGGATAAGACCTGGGAATATGCGCTTCGGATCACCAAAAAGGGCCGGATTTTGTACAATCGTAATAAAGCAAAGCAGGCACCGCCAGTGAAGATGAGCCATAATCGAAAGAAAACGTATCTGCTGGAAGAGGGACGGATCATACCGCCACTGGTGGATATGGGCGTTTTCACACCGGAGGGAAAGATTATACGCAGTCATTATGACAAATATCGCCAAATCAATCGCTTTGTGGAGATCCTGGAAGATGAGCTGAAGACACTGGATCTGACAAAAACACTGCATATACTGGATTTTGGTTGTGGAAAATCTTATCTGACTTTTATTGTCTACTATTATCTGGTCTGTGTACGAGGACTTAAGGTGGAGATTACCGGGCTTGATCTGAAGGAAGAGGTAATCCGGCACTGCAACGAAGCGGCCAGACGTTACCATTACGATGGGCTGCATTTTGAACTGGGAAATATCAACGGTTACAGTCGTGATACCCCGGTGGATATCGTGATGACGCTGCATGCCTGTGATACAGCAACCGATTATGCGCTGTATAATGCCCTGCAGTGGAACGCCGGGCTGATTTTGTCGGTACCTTGCTGTCAGCATGAGCTGAACAGTCAGATTCGTACAGATAATTTCACAGCACTGACCCGATTTGGTATTGTGAAGGAAAGAACGGCGGCACTGATGACCGATGCAATTCGTGCAGATCTTCTGATCTCTGCCGGATATGAGACGCAGATCCTGGAATTTGTTGATCTGTCGCATACACCAAAGAACCTGTTGCTTCGTGCAGTTCGTACAAATGTGGGGGAAAAGGCCAGAAAAAGGGCTCTGCAGGAAGTAAAACAGCTGATGGCGGAATTTCATCTGAAACCGACACTGTATACATTGTTATATGAGAATAGGGAAGCGTAACTCAAAATTGATCCGCTGGATCGTTTCCACATATGCATGATAATGGCAAATGCCCCGGACAAATTGCAGTCCGGGGCATTTGTATGGGTGTGCATGAAGGTCATGAGTGCTGATCTTCGTTTACTTTTTCGTCGATGGCAGCTGCGGCCAGCAGGGAGATTTCTATGATCCGACGGCCGGTCGGGTCATACTCCTCAGGCAGCTGTGAAAGAGAGAAAGGTTCGTTTTTCAGAAAGGCACAGGACAGGCGCATGACCTGGTTTTCGTAGCTGCCTTCTCTTTCTTCTTCTTCAGCGATCAGCTCACCGTTTTCGCACATGTCGTTTAAACCCATATGGCGTTTTAGACTGAGCTGGTTCAACATGTCAAGCATAATAAAGAAATGCTCTTCGTCCCAGCAAGACATAAACATACATTTACATAAACCAGGGGTAAAAAAAGAAGCATCTGCATAGCAGTCCAGAAGCTCTTTAAACCTGGAACGGTGGTCATCACTTTGAAACAGATGCCGGTCATCTAAAGCCTGTAAAATGGTATCTTTCCACATACTGTAAGTTCCTCCGCAGCTTTTCATTTGTGTATACGACAGAGTATAGCACATTTGCCGTCGAATGAAAACGGATACGGGTGCAAAAAGAAAATTCCGAAAGATAATTCATGGCAAAACGTGGCTTGTCATGGCTGGAAAGAGCAAGATAGCGCTTGATTTGCAAAAGTACCGTGTATATAATGGGACTCATGAAAACAGAAGCGAGGTGAAAACCATGAAGCATCAGATCACAGCAGAAGATGTGAAAAAAATGGAAGAGGAGATCGAATACCGTAAGCTGGTTGTGCGCAAGGAGGCGATCGAAGCAGTAAAGGAAGCCAGAGCGCAGGGAGATCTCAGTGAGAATTTTGAGTACTATGCTGCCAAGCAGCATAAAAATAAAAATGAAAGCCGGATTCGCTATCTGGAGCGGTATATCCGCACAGCAGAGGTGATTTCCGATACCTCCAGTGAAGATGAGGTGGGGTTAAATAAGACGGTGGAGCTTTATTTTGCGGATGATGATGAGGTAGAAAGCTACACTCTTGTGACGACCGTACTGGGCAATTCCCTGGACAACAGGATTAGTATTGAATCGCCTCTCGGAAAAGCTATTCTCGGCAAACATTGTGGTGACAAGGCTTATGTGCAGATTAAGCCGGGTGTTGGCTATGAGGTGGAAATTCGTTCGATCAAGGAATGTACGGACGATATGGAGCTTAGAAAGTTTTAAAAAAATCAGATCTGGTTATGTACGGAAGAAATCCTGTGCACGAGGCATTCTGTGGAGTCGGTCAATATTTATATAATATAACAAAGGAGATCGGGAAAGAACCCGGTCTCCTTTTACATTACCTGGTATTATGAAAACCTATCTGTTTTTACTGTGTCTGGGCAGCAGTGCCGGTCGCATCGGTCGTACCCGTGGCAGCAGTGCCGGTCGCATCGGTCGTACCTGTGGCAGCAGTGCCGGTCGCATCGGTCGTACCTGTGGCAGCAGTGCCGGTCGCATCGGTCGTACCTGTGGCAGCAGT
>CAKRQV010000010.1 GCA_934394565.1 uncultured Lachnospiraceae bacterium | reverse complement strand
TAATATTCGATTGGAATAGAATTGATAACGATAGTTATTTAAAGAGAATTAAGGCTTTTAAGGGGATTCAAAAACTTGATTTCAACAAAGCAATCACCTTTTTTGTCGGAGAAAATGGCAGTGGTAAATCAACTTTATTGGAGGCACTTGCCGTAGCACATGGTTTTAATCCTGAAGGTGGAACAAAGAATTATGTTTTTTCTACGCATGATACACATTCAGAGCTGTGTGATGCGATAAGAATTTCCAAAGGTTATCGGAAGGAAAAGTGGGGTTATTTTCTTAGGGCTGAAAGTTTTTATAATGTTGCAACGAAGGAAGAAGAATATGCGGATCTCACACATCCTTCCGCTAAATATCATGAAAAATCACATGGAGAGAGTTTTCTCGCATTGGCACAGAATAATTTGCGTCCAAATGGCTTGTATCTTTTTGACGAACCGGAAGCTGCATTATCCCCACAGAGACAGCTTACATTGTTGATGCAAATATATAGTTGTGCAAAAGAGGGAGCACAGTTTATTATAGTTACGCATTCGCCAATTTTGTTAGGAATACCTGGTGCAGATATCTATTGTTTTGATAATGGACGCATACATTTATGCGAATATGAAGAAACAGAGAGTTATCAGGTAACAGAAATGTTTATAAACAACAGGCAGATGCTGTTGGATAGATTGCTAACAGATTAGATAATATTGGTATAGATGCCGGTGGTAAAAATGGCGACGTGTCGCCATTTTTGAGAAAGGAGAATGAAATGTCTGAGGAATTAATGAATGTCGCAGATGTTGAGAGTGTTTTTAGTGATATATCTACAATGATTTATACTGCTAAAAATGAAGTTATGATGCAAGTAAACACGTCAGTTATTTCGTTGTATTGGAATATAGGAAAGAAGTTATCTGATGAAGTTTTGCAAGGAAAAAAGGCTGAATATGGAAAAAATATAATTGGTGATTTGAGTGAGAGACTAACGGCTGAATACGGAAAAGGTTTTGAAAAATCATCAGTCTTTAAAATGGTAAAATTTTATCAGGAATTTCCGGAATATGAAAAAGTGGCGACACTGTCGCAACAATTGACATGGTCTCATTTTGTAGAACTGTTACCGATTGAAGATGAATTAAAAAGAGATTTTTATGCTACTATGTGTAAAAATGAAAATTGGTCAGTAAGAACTTTGCGTGAACGAAAAAAAACAATGTTATATGAACGGACTGCTGTATCTAAGTTACCGGAGGAAACGATAGCAAACGAGATTGCAGAGTTAAGAGATGACAAGAAAATGTCATTAGATATGTTTTACAGAGATCCATATGTGTTAGATTTTCTTGGCTTAAAAGACACGTATAGTGAAAAAGATTTAGAAAATGCTATTTTGTCTGAATTGGAAAAATTCATTTTGGAAATGGGTTCAGATTTTGCGTTTCTGGCACGTCAGAAACACATCGTTTTAGATGGAAAAGACTACTATATGGATTTATTGTTCTATCACCGAACATTGCGGAGATTGGTATTGATAGAATTAAAACTTGGCGAGTTTGAACCTCAAGATAAGGGGCAGACAGAGTTATATCTTCGTTGGCTTGAAAAATATGAGAAAGCCGAAGGAGAAGAAAGCCCGGTAGCATTAATTTTATGTGCAGAAAAATCACAAGAAACGATTGAATTAATGGAATTAGATCATGGAAGTATACATGTGGGGCAGTATTTAACGAAAATGCCACCTAAAGAGTTATTGGAGAAAAAGTTGTCGTTGGCAATTGCTAATGCAAAGGAACAGTTAGAGCAGCGGAAAGAATAGGATATGCTATAGATGGTACTTTGATTTCAGAAAGTACCATCTATTAATATATTCAAATCGGTTTGCACAATATGAAGAAAGGCAGGCAAGGGTAATGGATTATAAAGCATTAAATGAGAACCAAAGAAAAAGAATGTTACAGATAAGTAAGAGTTTCTTTGCATGAAGACTCTAAAAAGGAGACAAGGTGGAAAGATATATATGATATATGGTGCTGTACATCGGAAAAAGAAACTATACACGAAAATGGTGGGGCAAGGTATCTTACGATAGAATTGGAAGATTATGCTGGAAATTTAGGTGATTATAAGAAGTGAAATATATTAAGGAGATACTGTGTGTTTCATGTAAACTGATCAATCCTTTTCTGTTTGTTAGCCCCTCACGAAGAACCCTCAAATTAGCCCCTCACGAAAGCCCCTCACGGAGAGAGACCCTCAACAAGTTTGATTACCCTTTTTCTGTTGCTGTAGATGTGTAAAACCGGATTTTTGTTTGTCCATTTTGCAAAATATGTCTTGCACATATAATCCCGAACAGGGATAATGAGAAAAGAAGAATTTGAACAAAAGACAGGAAGTATTTATGGAAACAAATTTAACGAACGGCCCTATTTTTAAAACATTGACGAAGCTGGCAATTCCGATCATGGCTTCATCGTTTCTGGGGACTTTATATAATATTACGGATATGGCATGGATCGGACTTTTAGGATCCCGGGCGGTAGCTGGTGTCGGCGTCGGCGGTATGTTTACCTGGCTGTCCCAGGGACTGGCAACAATGGCCCGCATGGGTGGTCAGGTGCAGGTGGCACAATGTATCGGGCGCGGTGAGAAGGAAAAGGCGCATGGATATGCCCAGACAGCGGTACAGCTGGCGTTTCTTATGGGGATGGCCTATGCGGTGTTGATTCTTTTGTTTGCTCAGCCACTGGTGGATTTCTTTCAGCTGACGGATCCGGAAGCTCAGGCAGCGGCACTTTCCTATACAAGGATTGCCTGCGGGTTTATTGTATTTTCTTTCCTGACGGTGACACTGACCGGTCTGTATATGGCAGAGGGGGATTCCAAAACCCCGTTTTTTGCCAATCTGCTTGGGCTGGCGGCAAATATGATTCTCGATCCGCTGTTGATCCTTGGTATCGGTATCTGTCCGAAGCTTGGTGTGACCGGTGCGGCGATCGCTACGGTTACGGCCCAGGCAATTGTGCTGCTGATTTTGGTGCTGGGTATCTTCTGGAAAAAGCAGGAACATGTGTTACAGGGTATCCGGTTATGGACAGGGATTTCCGGGACATATGCCAGAGGCGTATGTAAAATCGGAATTCCCAGCGCATTACAGGGCATGGCGTACTGCGCAATCTCCATGGTACTGACCCGTATGATTTCCGGATATGGCCCGGAGGCGGTGGCGGTACAGCGTGTCGGCGGGCAGATAGAGTCGGTATCATGGAATACGGCCGATGGTTTTGGTGCGGCTTTGAATGCCTTTGTCGGGCAGAATTACGGTGCAGGGAAAAAGGACAGGATCCGTAAAGGGTATATTGCTGCATGGCTTTGTGTAGGCGCATGGGGTCTTCTGATTACAGCAGCTTTCGTCTTTTTCCCGGAAACGATCGCCAGATGCTTTTTCCATGAGCCAGAGGCGATTGCTATTGCTGTGGAGTATCTGATCATCATAGGTTTCAGCGAAGCGTTTATGAGCGTGGAGTTGACTACGGTGGGAGCATTGTCCGGTCTTGGAAAGACACATCTGTGCAGTGCGATTAGTATTACATTTACAGGTTCCCGTATTCCGCTGGCGGTTCTGTTGGGCGGTCTGTGGGGGCTTAGCGGTATCTGGTGGGCTCTTTCTGCCACATCGATTGTGAAGGGTATCCTGTTTACCTGTACTTTTTTCTGGATTACGGGAAGAAAAAACGCCATGTAAAGGAGATCAGCTATGAATCAAAAAACATTGGCGCGCTGGCTGATTGATAAAACAAACACAGAAAAGTACAGAGCCGGTCAGTTATCCGGATGGAAACATCCGAAAATAACAGCTGCAGATAAGCAGACTATGGGAGGACGTCAAGCCTTTCTTACGCAGGTACGATATCTGGAAAAAGAGACGGAGGCGGGAAAAGCAGGACGTTTGACCTTTGACTGGATCAATGTGAATACAGATGTGACCGCTGTGCATTATGAGGTGTCCGTTATTCCTGAATTGTGTCTGCTTGAACAGATCGAGGATCCACGCGCGTATCAGTTGAAACGAATAGACATTGTCAGAGGCTGGCGCGCACAGGTGGAGGATTGTAGCTGGGCCAGTCAGTATTATGAGGAGCTTCTGAAATCACTTGTTGCAGGAAAAGTAGTAAAAGATGCAGAGGATGAGAACATTTTCAAATGCCTGAATGCTGTTGTCAGACAGACCGAATCCATATGGGAACGAACGTTCAGCAGCAGGGTATTTCCACATTCCAAAGTATTTCAGAAGACATATCGGGCAAAGCTGTTGTCGATTCTGCGGCATTATTCCCCGTATCGTTATGCCGGTATGATGGATCTGGCAGATCTGGCGGCAGAAGAACAGAATGAGGAAGAAAAGCGTATCTGGGAGGCAGAGCTTTTAGATATGCACAATATTCATTCCTATGCGCAGACGCTGGAATGGAAGGGACCGCTGGTTTATCAGCTGACTGATTCTGAGAACAGAATGTACACGATAGATACCGGTATGCAGAAATACGGTGTGATGCTGAACACGCAGACGTTACAGCATGCGCAGCCTCTTTCTCTGGACGGGTGCAAAAGGATCATGACGATCGAAAATAAAGCGAATTATGAGAGTATGGTGTACCGCGAAGATACACTGTATATATACTGTCATGGATTCTTTACGCCCAAAGAGCTTCGTTTTTTATGTGAGCTTGTAAAGATTGTGCCAGAGGGCTGTGTATTTGCCCATTGGGGAGATATGGATTTTGGTGGTATCAATATCTTTTTATATATGCGGGAGCATATCTTCTCTGAAATACAACCCTATAAAATGGGAACAGATGATTTTTACAGAGCCATAGAACAGGGGGCGGGAATACCGCTGAAAGAATCTACAAGAGAAAAGTTGCTCAGAAAAGATGCGGATATACTGGAGCCGTTGAAGCAGGCTATTTTGGAAACAGACAGGACAATTGAGCAGGAATATCTGTTGTGAGAGAAGTTTTTTGAAAAAACAAGTTGAGTCCGGACTATTGGGCTGAAGATGTGAAATACTGAAAAAACAGGATATAAAGGAAAAACAGATGCAATTAAAGAAAAGAATCCCTCCGGATTTTTACAAATTGTTCCGGACAAAGAACCGGGAAGCCTATATGCAGTGTGTGACGGCATTATATGAGAAAAATAATGAGATGAGTAGTTCTTTTGGCTTGACGAGAGAAGAGAGCTGTGAATTCATAAACGATACAATCAAAGCTCTGGCTCTGCCCTGGGAGATGGAAGACAGGGAGGAAATCGAGGAGACAGATGCGCTGACAGATATGGGGCAGGAAAAGCGCCAGAATAAAGCCGCAGAAGCTGTGCAGAGAACAGTGGTACAGGAAGAGGATTCCGGGGAGATATCTTCTAAAGTTATTTACAATCACCTGCTGCAATGGGGCTGGATCCGAAGCGAATATGATGAGCGTCTGAACACCGATGTAATCTCCTTCCCGGAGTACAGCCAGCTGTTTGCCGAGGTATTTAAGAAGCTGCAGAGGGACGATGACAGCCGGGAAAGGGAGAGTATGCTGTCTGTCTACAGTGCACTTTTTACCTATGCAAGGGATACGGAGCAGAATAACGATATCCTGCGCTCCGCCCTGCAGACATCCCGTGCACTCAGTCAGCTGCTTTCCAATATGCAGGACGGTATGCGGGCATATTTTGACGAACTGTCGAGTCAGAAAAATTTTATCGGTATCCAGCAGGTTCTTGTGGAAGAGCTGAATAACAGCGACAGCAGGAAATATGCGATCCTGACAACGACCGACAGCTTTTACCGGTATAAAGAAGCGGTGAAGGAGCTGGTGAGCCAGATTCTGCAGGAAACTGCGTTGAAAAAGGCGGAAGTACAGGAAAGTCTGCATACGATGGTATCCGGCTCGTTGGAGGACAGGCGGGTCAGACGGCGTCTGGACATGTACGAAGAGGCCAGCCAGCTGGTCTATAAAGTGGAGCGGGAGTTTGACCAGATCGAGCGCAAGTATAATATACTGATTGGACAAAAGACGGTGTTTGCCAAGCGTGCACTGGCCAGAATCCATTATATTCTGCAGGAAGGTACAGGGGAGGCCGATGGCCTGGTTACGCTGATCAATCTGATCGACCGCAGTGAGAAAGGCGGAGAGATCCTTGGCAGCATGACACAGCGGATCCACATGAGCACTTCGTACAGAAACCTTACGGATGCCAGTCTTTCCAGTCGGCGAGACCGTGGGGAAGCAGAGTATGTGCCACTTACGGTGGAAGAAAAAACGGATACACAGATGAATATGACTGATTTTGTGCCGCGTCCGTTATATACAAAAAAAGAACTGAGACAGTTCAGAGAAAAACATACAGTAAATGGAACCTTTGTGACGACAAAAGATACCGTGCAGACGATCGAAGATCTGGAAAAACTGATGTTTTTATGGCAGGAAGAGACCGGAGAGCACAGCAAAGAGGATACGGTGTCTCTGGGAGAAGAGATTACAGATGATGCAGGCTTTACCTATTCCTGCCTGACAATTCACGAAACAGCAGATGAAAAAAATAGGCACTGAGTACAAAGCCGTTTTATATTGCCATGCACTGTGTATACCGTCTCCATGATGGATCAGGCATGGACATTCAGCAAACAATACAGGAGAAAAGCATGTTTTCATATATAGAAAGTATTTCACCAAACGAGGCAGAAGAGGTCAGAAAGACTATACAGGAGTTGTGGAAGCAGACCTGTATCCTGCAGACAAAATATGATCCGGTGACTCTGATCCAGCGGGACAATAGCAGGTACCAGAGCTGTATGCGGCACCGGGAATTTATCAGCGCATATCTGGAGGTCATGGGCTGTGAGCTGATCCATGATCCGCAGGAGCATCTGTTTCGCATTGTGGGCGAGGGACTCATGATAGAAAAGCTGTCTCTTTTACAGACAAGGCTGCTGCTTTTGTTAAAGCTGATCTACAGGGACAAGATCATGGGCGAGGGACTGCATGCGACAACGACGAATCTGGCGGAAATCCGTATGTATGGGAAAGATACGAATCTTTTGAAACGTAAGCTGACAGATCAGGAATGGTATGATGCGTTGAATCTGTTTAAGACGCACCAGATCCTGGAAATCCCTGGTGCGATTGGCAATGTGGAGGATGAGACGCCGCTGTATATCTACAGTACGGTCAATATCTTCTGTTCTGCCATGGATATCCGGGAGCTGTTAGAGATATATCGGGATGAAACGGAAAAACTGGGCAGTGGGACAGAAGAAGGAGCGCTGGCATGAGGGATACAAAAAAGATCTTTACACGGATGTGTCTGAATAACTGGGGCGGCATCCGGCATACTGTACTGAAATTCCATGAATATGTCAACCTGTTCAGTGGAAAGAGCGGTTCCGGTAAGTCTACAGTTATGGATGCGATGCAGGTTATTCTATATGGAAGTTTTTCTTCGACCTTTCTAAACAAAGCAGCCGATGATGCAAAAAATAAGAGAAGTGTTTTGAGCTATCTTCGAGGCGAACAAAAGGATGGTACAGCCAACCGTGGTGACAGAGATTTCTGTTCTGTACTTGCATTGGAGATCGAGGATAAGGCAGCAAAGACCTGCTGTTGTGTGGGTGTTGCTTTCGAAGTGCGAAGAACCGATGCGGATATACGAAAGGCAGCTTTTTTCAGCCATGCCGGAAAGCTGCCGGAGGACGGTTATGTGAAGGAAGAGGGATATTGCTATACGATGACAGATATCCGCCGTCTGACAGAGGAAAGAGCCAGCCAGACGGATCTGCGGTTCAGGGGCGATATCAATCGGATATATGGGTCAAAAGAAGCCTATCTGGCCACATTGTATGATGTGATCCTTGGTTATATTGATCCGGGCCGTTTCATGACCATGCAGAAAAGTGCGATCGCTTTGAAAATGACCAACGGAACGGGGCAATTTATCCGGGATTATATGTTCCCGAAGAGTGCATCCGATACGATTGGTACGATCAGTGAACAACTGGATGCCTATCGACAGATCAAAGAAAAAATCGAGGATCTGCGAAAACGCATCGAACTTTTGCAGACCATCCGGGACGCAGGGCAGGCACTTGTGCAGGTACAGACAGAGAGTATCCATACGGAAGCTGTGATCCGGTGTATCGAGATCGAAGATCTGAAAGCCAGAATCCAGGCTGCAGAAGAGGATTGCAAGGCACTGGAAGAACAGCAGCAGAAGCTTTTAAAGACAGCCGGTGGATTGAAAGATGAGCGAGAAAAGACGCAGGAGGATCTGATCCGCGTCAGTGCCGATTTAAAAGCCAGTGATCTTGGCAGTAAAAAGCAGCAGCTTAGCGAGCTGACAAAGACCAGCCGTCTGCTGGCTGAGGATGCCAGACAGTGGCAGACCATCTGCACGCATCTGGCAGTCTGGGAAGAAGACGAGATCATTACCGATTATATCAGCAATACGGCGCTGAATCTCATTGATGAGGTGCGGGAAGGCAAAGTGACAGAAGAACTCTGTCAGAAACTGCATATGCAGCTGGAACACGACAAGCAGGAGATCGAGCGGGAGTTAGAAAGCACGGCAGCAGAGCAGCGAAACGTAAGCGGTGAGCTTAACGAGCTGAAAAAACTCGTGGAAGACATCAAAAACAACCGGAAATCCTACAGTGATGCGCTGCGTCAGGCCCGGGCAGCCCTGGCGGACAAGTTGAAAGACAGGTATGGCCA
This sequence comes from uncultured Lachnospiraceae bacterium, assembly GCA_934394565.1. Lineage (GTDB taxonomy): Bacteria > Bacillota > Clostridia > Lachnospirales > Lachnospiraceae > UBA11957. Next base: position 94,968 of record CAKRQV010000010.1, on the reverse strand, counting down.
TCCTGTCAAAGTACAGGTATTGGCCGATCTGTTTGATGTGCAGGATGAAGAATGGAAACATGCGATTGAGGGACGGATGGGGCGCACAAAGCTGGCACTCGTCACAGAACCGCAGTATGCCCATGAAGCCGCAGTGATCTTTAAGGATATGAAACAGTTTGAACAGGTGGATCTGATCAATACAAAGGCAATCATGGACAGTCAGCCGAAAGTCATGAAACATTCGGTGTATGAAGCAGTATCGACAGAAGAAGCCTATGTGGATGCATGTCTGAAACGTTATCTGGGTCGTATTATCAAGTGTTATTCTGTGGATGAACTGGAACAGGTACGGGATGGTGTTATGCCGGACTGCTATTCCTACAGCAATTTTATGTTTGGTCATCTGCGAAAGAAAGATTACACCAGAAATGCCTGTATTGGACGTAAGGTATCCAAGGCGCGTCTGGCAGAGTATGAAGAGGAAATGAAAGAGCTTTCAGACGAGCTGGCAGAGCTGACCAGTACGGTGGAAGGACTGAAGCTGCAAAGAGAGTTTGAATGCTTAAAAGGCGATCCTTCCTATTATGTCAGACTGGCAGGTGCAGGTGAGGAGCTTCATACAGTCAATAAAAAGAAACAGCAGCTGGAAGAGACAATCCAGAAGCTGAAATCAGGAAAATATAAAGAGCTGGAAGAAAAAGAACAGCTATTGCAGGCACGGATGAAAGAGCTGCAGAGTGCTCTGGATGATAATCAGCAGCAGTTTATGGAAAAAAAGAGCCATCAGGATAAGCTGACCGGCGAAAATGTGGCGAGAAGAGCTGTACTGGAACAGCAGCTGGAAGGCTATGTACCAAATGAGCAACTGGAAAATGAGGTCTGGGAAGCACTGAAGCATCGTTCCGGAAATGCAATAAAGGCGCAGAAAAACAGGGAACTGGAAGCACTGAAAGAACAGGAACAGACAAAGACCGAGGACTTACGGATCGCCCGGAACAACTATCTGTTTACCTATCCGTCGGGTAAGTTCAACGGCGCAGAGAAAACGAACGAGCCCTATGAAAAACAGCTGGAAACCTACGAAAAGGATTATGAACCGAAGTATGAGAAAGAGTTTGCTGATCAGTGTGACTTTATCTACCGCAGTCTGCGGGATAATGTGATCGCTACGATCCACGGAGATATCAAGGCGGCGAAACGGCATGCCAGAGAGATCAACCGTCTGCTGAAGGAGACGAATTTCTCAGACAGCACCTACCAGATCAAGATCGAACCGGCGAAAAATGAGAATGCGCAGTTTTATGAGATGCTGATGGCGGAGGAGCTGGACAGCAAGAATCTGGATAATGGCGGTTTTGACGGCCAGATGAGCTTTGGCGAGGACAGCTTTTATCAGAAGTATGAGCAGAAAATCCAGCTTTTGACGGAGAAGTTCATGCCGCCGCAGGAGCAGGATGAACATCTGAGGGCGAAGAAGCGTAAAGAGATGGAGCAGTATGCGGATTATCGGAATTATCTGTCGTTTCGGATGTATGAGGAGGTTACAGATGAGGCAGGACATGTGATCCGGGAAAATTTTGTCGATGATATGGCCGGACGTGATTCGGGCGGTGAGGGACAAAATCCGAAGTATGTGGCGTTGCTGGCGGGGTTTGCGATGTTGTATATGCAGCAGAGTGCGAGGGATTCCAAGATCCGGCTGGTGCTGTTGGATGAGGCTTTTTCCAAGATGGACCAGGAGAGAAGTGCGGTGTGTCTGAAGTATGCCAGAAAAATGGATCTGCAGCTGATCGTTTGTGTGCCGGATGAGAGGCTGCAGTCGTTGATTCGGAATGTGGACTGTGTGTATGGGTTCAGGAGATGGAAGAATCAGATTTCGTTGATGCATATTGATAAAGGTGAGTATCTTGAAATGCTGGAAGGTGAATAAATAGAAGGGGGACGGATGCCCGCCGGCGGGATCATGGAGAGCCTGTCGGCGGGCATCCTGACTTTGAGGATGGAAAGATGGTTGTCGATGGAAGGAAAAGGTGGTATCTTTAGGGGAAATATACCAGAGGAGGCGGTTATTATGAAGATTGTTGTGAGAGAGTATGAAAAAAAGGATCTGCCGGATCTGATCCGGATATGGAATCAGGTGGTGGAGGATGGTGTGGCGTTTCCGCAGGAGGAGTGTCTGACAGAGACGTCCGGACGTGAATTTTTCTCACAGCAGACGTATACGGCTGTGGCGGAGGATGAGGATACGCATAAGGTGTATGGGCTGTATATCCTGCATCCGAATAATGTAGGTCGGTGTGGCCATATCTGCAATGCGAGTTATGCGGTTGACCGTGAGAGCCGGGGATTACATATCGGGGAGAAGCTGGTCAGTGACTGTCTGGTGCAGGGAAAGGTGCATGGGTTTGGTGTATTGCAGTTTAATGCGGTTGTAGCCTGCAATGTGCATGCAAGACATTTGTATGAGCGGCTGGGATTTGTACAGCTGGGGGTGATTCCGAAAGGGTTTAGGATGAAGGACGGGCATTATGAGGATATCTGTCCGTATTATCATACTTTATAAATGGTAAAAAGCAGAACATTTGGTGAAAACAGGGGCACTGCCTCTGCCGTTATCAAAAAATATCAGGGGTGCTGGGTTACACTGGGGATGGATATCAGTGTGATGCAGCGCCCTTCTTTTTGCAGAAATCCCTGATCGCACAGATGTTTGATCTCCCGCATCAGTGCACTGCGGTCTGTGCCCAGGTATTGGGCAAGGTCTGTGTAGGACATGGGAAGTGTTACGGACTGTGTATGCTGTGATGCGGCAAGACCGGAGAGGTAGGCCAGCAGCTTTTTCTGGATCGTAGAGCGGGACAGTACATAGATCCGGCTGCTTTGCTGGCTGGATTTTAAGGCAATCATCTGTAACAGGTTACTGACAAGCTGGCTGTGGTGGTGGCAGGCATTGGGACAGCGTTTGATAATGTGAAAGTAGTCAATAAAGGTAACCTGTGTTGTGTTTTTTGTCTTTACATAGTATTGCAGGGTGTCATCCGGTAAAAGAAAAGGTTCTCCAAACACACTGTCTTTATGCAGCTCTTCCAGAATATATTCATTTCCCTCCGGATCAAGGCAGCATAAAAAAGCGCGGCCGTTTTCGATCAGTCCGACTTTTTTCATCTGATGCGCATAGGTCATCAGGATTTCGCCCGGTGAGAAGACAGCTGTCCGCATATCAAAACAGATGCGCATACGTTCCCGTTCTTCGGGAAGAATGTCTGTAAAAAGGGAAAGTTTTGTATCCATGTGGTCAGCCTCCGAATGTTAAATGTTTCAATAGAAAGATCCGCTGCTGTATATACAGCAGAATGGGTGTATATAAAATGAGTATAACATATTTTGAAAAAAATGCCATATTTTGTTGCAACTGCAACAGATATAATTTCGCATACAACGTATACTTTAAACATAGAAAACAAAAAACCGCAATGGCTGCCGGATGTCAGAAAACGTAAGGTCTTAGAAAATATTTCAGATCAGAGGCCAGAGAACAAAAGGTGATGTTGGGACAGACAGCAGATACAGGCAGGGTGCGCAGATAGAAATGGAGGATTGGATATGCAGATTACAGAAACAATTCGTTATGCAGGTGTCAATGATCATCAGGTGGATCTGTTTGAGGGACAATATCCGGTACCGCACGGAATGACTTACAATTCCTATGTGATCCTGGATGAGAAGATTGCCGTTATGGATACTGTGGATGCAAATTTCAAACATGAATGGCTGGACAATCTGGAAGCGATTCTGGATGGCAGAAAGCCGGATTATCTGGTTGTACAGCATATGGAGCCGGATCATGCGGCAAATGTGGCAGAGTTTCTGAAGGTGTATCCAGAGACGACTGTAGTGGCGAACACAAAGACATTCGAGATGATCTACAATTTCTTTGGACTGGATATGGATGGACAGAAACTCGTTGTGGAAAATGGTGGGACGCTGGATCTGGGCTATCATAAGCTGACATTCGTATTTGCCCCGATGGTACACTGGCCGGAAGTTATGGTGACGTACGATAGTACGGAGAAAGTACTGTTTTCTGCAGATGGTTTCGGAAAATTTGGTGCGCTTGATGTGGAAGAGGACTGGGATGATGAGGCCAGACGGTATTTTATCGGCATCGTAGGAAAATATGGTGCACAGGTACAGGCTTTGCTGAAAGTGGCCGCAGGGCTGGATATCGAAGTAATCTGTCCGCTACACGGGCCTGTTTTGAGAGAAAATCTCGGACATTATATAGGACTGTATGATACCTGGTCTTCCTATACACCGGAAGAGGAAGGAATTGTGATCGCCTATACCTCTGTATATGGTCATACGAAGGCAGCTGTAGAGCTGATGGCAGAAAAGCTCAGAAGTAAAGGCTGTCCGAAGGTAGTCGTTTATGATCTGGCAAGATGTGATATGTCGCTGGCTCTCAGTGATGCGTTCCGTTACAGCAAGCTTGTTCTTGCAACCACAACGTACAATGCGAGTATTTATCCGTTTATGCATGATTATATCACCCGCCTTATAGAGCATAACTTCCAGAACAGAACAGTGGCCCTGATCGAAAATGGTTCCTGGTCGCCGCTGGCAACAAAAATCATGAGACAGATGCTTTCTGTATGTGAAAAAATCACGTGGACACCGACAACGGTAAAGATCATGTCTGCACTTACCGCTGAGAATAAAGAACAGCTGGAGACTCTGGCCAATGAACTGTGTCAGGATTACATCGCCAAGAGTGATACCCTGGCAAATAAAAATGATATGACGGCATTATTCAGGATCGGCTATGGTCTGTATGTGGTGACATCCAATGACGGAAAGAAAGACAATGGACTGATCGTCAATACGGTCACACAGCTGACAGATTCCCCGTATCGTGTGGCTGTCAACATCAATAAAGCCAATTATTCCCATCATGTGATCCAGCAGACCGGCATCTTAAATGTCAACTGTCTGTCTGTGGATGCACCGTTTAGCGTGTTTCAGCAGTTTGGCTTCCAGAGTGGCAGAAGCGTAGACAAATTCGCAGGACAGAAAGTAAACCGTTCTGATAATGGACTTGTATTTCTTGATAAATATATCAATGCATTTATGTCACTGAAAGTGGAACAGTATGTAGATCTCGGAACCCATGGTATGTTTATCTGCAGTGTGACAGAAGCCCGTGTCGTCAGTGACAAAGATACCATGACTTATACGTATTATCAGAAATATGTAAAGCCAAAACCGCAGACCGAAGGAAAGAAAGGCTTTGTCTGCAAAGTGTGTGGATATATTTATGAGGGAGATGAACTTCCGGAAGATTTTATCTGCCCGCTGTGTAAACATGGTGCTGTGGACTTTGAGCCGATCCAATAACAGAATAAAAAGGCATATACGATTTTGGTGTATGTAAAGTGACAGGAAACCGCATGCTGGCCGTCGAAATATGGACAGTATGCGGTTTCCTGTTTGAAAATGACAAAACTGTAATAGATATCATATGGAAAATCCGCTATACTAAGAGAAATGGAAAGGGGTGTAACGGATGCAGATTTTCGTACTGGAGGATGACGCAGCCATCGCCATGGGGCTGACTTATGCGCTGCAGCAGGAGGGCTACGGGACAACCCACTGTAAAACCGTGCAGGAAGCCTTAAAAACAATAGAACAGGAGATTTTTTCTCTCTACATACTGGATTTGACCCTGCCGGATGGCAGTGGATACGATGTATGTAAGGCAATCAAGGAAAAAGGAGATTTGCCGGTGATCTTTCTGACTGCTTACGATGAGGAAGTTAACGTGATCATGGGATTTGAGATGGGTGCAGACGATTATATTTCCAAGCCGTTTCGGGTGCGGGAGCTGATGGCCAGGATCAAAAGTGTTTTACGCCGCTATACCAAAGAGACGAGTAACGGTGTGATCCGGCTGAAAGATCTGCAGATCCGCACGGCAGAAGCCAAGGTGTACCGTGGCACGACAGAAATTCCCCTGACGGCACTGGAATATCGTCTGCTTCTGATCCTTTTAAATCACAGAGGACAGGTTTTGTCCAGAACACAGCTTCTGGAAAATATCTGGGATGTGGCAGGGGATTTTGTCGAAGACAATACGCTGACGGTGTACATCAAGCGGTTGCGCAATAAAATAGAGGAGACGTCCGGCCAGACAGAGTACATAAAGACCGTCCGGGGCATGGGCTATATGATCGAGAATGAATAATAAAGAGATGCGGCAGATGCTGGCTGCCGGTGTAGTGCTGACTGTGCTGGCTGCGGCGGTGGCAGGAAGGATCGCGGGGATGGCAGCTGCGCTTATATGCGTTGGCCTGGGCATTGTCCTGCTGGTGCTGGCGGGGGTATATACGCACAGACGCTATCAGCGACTGTACGAGCTGAACAATTATCTGGCGCTGGTCTGCAGTGGCAGATATGATCTGGACATCTGCTCCAATACGGAGGGCGAGCTGTCCATTTTAAGCAATAATTTATATAAGGTCATTACCCTTCTGCGTACACAGAATGATCTGCTGGCGCAGGACAAGGTGCGGCTGGCGGATTCCCTGGCGGATATTTCCCATCAGTTAAAAACACCGCTGACCTCCATGATGATGATGACGGATCTGCTGCGGGAGGAGACGGATCCGGAAAAACAGACAGAATTTATCGAGGTGATGGAGACACAGCTGGGCAGGATGCGCTGGCTGATCCTGAACCTTTTAAAATTATCCAAGCTGGATGCCGGGACAATTGAATTAAAATGCGAGAAAAAAACTCTTAGAAGTACATTGCAGGAGGCCATGCAGCCGTTTCTTGTAATGATGGAATTAAGGGAGATAACCCTGCTGGATCAGACAGAAGATTTCTTGTATAAAGGTGATCAACACTGGACAGCAGAGGCCATCGGCAATATTATCAAAAACTGTATTGAGCATATGGAAAAAGGAGGTCATCTGACGTTACGGACAGCGAGAACACATATTTACGATTCCCTGTATATCACAGATGACGGCTGCGGGATCGCTCCGAAGGATCTGCCGCATATCTTCGAACGATTTTATCAGGGCAGCAGCCCCTCCGGAGAGAGCGTCGGCATCGGTCTGGCACTGTCAAAGGCAATTCTGGAAAAAGAAAGAGCTTCCATCCGGGCGGAGAGCACGGAAGGGAAGGGCACAACATTTGAACTACGGTTTTATAAGGCGCTGGTATAAATCAATGCATCGTACATGGAATGCAGCGGCAAATACAGAGCAAAAGTAATCATTAAAATGTTACTGTCTCGTACAGGAAGTCAATGATATATAGAGGAGTACATAAAAAGGCACACGTCAATTTGCTGACATGTGCCTTAAAAAGATATAAGAGTAGAATTATAATTTTTCTTTTAAAAGTGCCGCCCTGACAGAGCCTCTTGGATCTTTAATCAGAAGAATGATCAGCCATATAATCATCCCCAGAGCGACAACGGAAAGTCCGAGAAAAGCATCATTCAGCATATCTGTCGGAGCTGGTGTAAAATATTCCGCTCCAAGTTCCAGATATTCAAAAATAGCATCTCCAAGCCACATCAGGGAAGCACCCCAGTACATAAAACATAAAGTGCCAAGCTTCATCGTATCGTCTTTTCTACGATACCAGAGTATTGTACAGATGATAGCTGCAAAAACCGCAATCAGTAACGTCATGATCAAGATTTCCTTTCTATAGTAATCAGGCTGTGTGCATACGGCTTTGTGCAGTACGCAGGATAGCCTGTACGGCGGCAAGAATACCGATCCAGGCAACTGTAACAAGTATCGCCATCGTAACACCGATGGTGGACATCTCATGTAACATGGCAGCTGTATCGCCCGGACTTGACATTGCTGTCAGAAATGGGAAGAAAGGAACAACCTCGCCATGCCATACATGCTCAAACATCAACAGAAAAGCACCTCCCCAGAGAAGATACGTCAGCCAGGAAAGCTTACGGCTTAAAGGAATGGATGTACTGTCTGTGTCTGAGAATTTGTTTTTGCCACTGGTGTCAAAAGCTTTGATCTGTGTGCTCTCTTTTTTCTTAACGACCAATTCGATCGCTGTCACGACAAGAGCTTCCGTTGCAGGTACTAAAAAGCATGCCATATGTGATACCTCCTTAAAGAACGGCAGTTGCTGTAAAAGATATAAAGTTACATATGATTTAAAGAACCGCTGTGTTTTATGTTGTCTTTAGTATACGTCTGAAAGGGAGAAAAGAAAGCCTCCCAGGGGGTTATTGGCAATAACTATTATTTATGGCGTAGATAAAAAATTGGTTATTCATATTTTGAATGGCCAATATCCCCACCAGGGGCTTAAAAGGAAAATGGTATCTAAAATATAATATATCTGGTTTCCGATTATGAAAAAGAGGATGTCAGGGAATAGAAAGCCAGGATTAAGTCCAGGTTAAAACCGGAAACCGTATTGAAATGTGGAGAAAGATATACATGGGGAGAAGAAACGCAGATCTCACATCTGGTTCGATTGGAGGGGCACTTATACGATTTGCACTGCCCTTGCTGATCGGGAGTCTTGCACAGCAGCTGTACAACACAGTTGATCTGATATTTGTAGGGAATTTTATAGGTAAGTCTGCCTCGGCTGCGATTGGTGCCAGCAGTCTTTTGATTACATGTTTTATTGGCTTTTTTGGTGGAATGTCCGTTGGATCAGGTGTTGTCATTTCACAGATTTTTGGACAGAAAGATACAGAGCGGTTGAGTCGTGCTGTACATAATACGATGGCTTTGTGTATTGTCGGCGGACTGATTTTTATAATTGCAGGGTATATATTTGCCCCCACTTTTTTAAAAATAATCAACACACCGGTTTCTATCAGAGAAAGTGCCACAGGATATTTGCAGATTTATTTTTTCTCGTTTTTATCCCTATTCATTTATAATCTTGGCTCCGGTGTACTCAGAGCGCTGGGAGACAGCGGTTCTCCGATGATTGCCCAGCTGGTGGGTGGTTTGACAAATGTTGTGGCGGATTATTTTTTTGTCCGTGTATTTTCAAATGGTATCAACGGAGTTGCCTATGCCACGCTGATTTCACAGACGGTAGCAGCTGTATACATTATCGTGAAATTAAGAAAACTGAACGAGGCTTATCGGCTGAATGTAAAGAAAATAGCCTTTGATCGTGAAATTTTAAAAGAAGTGCTCCGTATTGGTGTACCTGCGGGACTGCAATCTCTCATCATTACATTATCAAATGTATTTGTCCAGTATTTTATCAATTCTCTGGGTGAAGATGCGATTGCAGCATTTACAGCATATTTTAAGGTTGAGCTGCTGATCTATCATCCGATCGTTGCGTTGGGCCAGGCTTGCATGACATTTTCCGGACAGAACAAGGGTGCCGGTAATATGGAAAGAATACGAAAAGGAACAAAGCAGTGTACACTGATTTCTATAGGTATTGCTGTGGCTACGGCAGCTATTGCTGTTCCCTGTGGTGGAATGCTGTTTCGTATATTTAATAAGGAAGCCTCTGTTATAGCACTTGGAAGACAGATCATAGGTATAACATTTCCTTTTTATGGTCTTTATTCGATATTACAGATTCTGGGAGACAGTATGAGAGGTGTTGGAAAATCACAGGGGCCTATGAATATCATTTTATTAAATATCTGTATTATACGAACGGCTTTGCTGTTTCTGGTTGTTCCACAGTTTCATGATATTCGCAGTGTTGCAGCGGTATATCCGATCACCTGGGGTCTGACGGCAATCTGCATGATGGTCTACCATAGTCATTACCATCGAAACTATGAGAAAGGGAGAACATATGAGAAAGAAAAATGTAGAGTTTCAGAGTGAAGAATCTGAAATTGTGGAGGGACTGAAATCATATTGGAAGGATCGCTCACCGAGCTATTCTGCACAGAATGTGGAAGAGATGAACAACTGGAAAAGAAAAGCTTGGCGTGATCTGATTCTGGCATACGCACCGGAAAAGGAAGTTCTCCGTGTCTTGGATGTGGGGACTGGCCCTGGCTTTTTCGCAATGACACTTGCTCTGGAGGGACATAAAGTAACGGCTGTTGACCTTACGGAGCAGATGCTGGAACATGCGGCTGCCAATGCAAAGGCATATGGAGCCGATGTCAGGTTCGTTTTACACAGGGGTGAAAATCTTCCTTTTGAAGATGGCGCATTTGATCTGATCGTCAGCCGTAATGTGATCTGGAATCTGGAATATCCCATGGAAGCTTTAAAAGAATGGCAAAGAGTTCTGGCACCGGGCGGAAGGATGGTCTATTTTGATGCGAACTGGTATCTGTATCTGTTTGATAATACGGTAGCGGAAAAAAAGAAAAAGCTGTATCAGGAGCTGCGTGATAAATATCCGGAAAGAGAAAAATCAGGCGATCTTAAACCACAGAGAACCAGAGATCTGGAACAGATTGCACTGACGTTACCGATGTCAAAAGTAAATCGTCCGGCATGGGACAGAGATTTCCTGGAAAGTATCGGTATGCAGATCATACATGTAATCGAGGATATTGGCTGTGACGTCCAGTCAGAGGAAGAGTGGGCCTTTAATCAGGCGAATCCAATGTTTATGGTATGTGCAGAGAAAGGCATGGCTGAAGTGAAAGATGAGAAATAATACAATATTGCGGTACATCCTCAGAAGAATTATGGCACTGGTTCCTGTGTTATTGGGGGTTACTTTTATTACATACGGATTGATGTATCTGTCACCGCAGGATCCAGTGGAAATGATGTTACAGGCAGGTGGTACAGCTCCTGCACCAGATGTTGTGGAAGCTATGAGACATCAGATGGGACTGGATCGTCCGTTCCTGGTACAGTATGTTTCCTGGTTATGGAATTTTATCCGTGGAGATATGGGAACGTCTTACGCAAATGGAGCTGATGTGGGAGGTATGATCATCAAAGCATTACCAAATACGTTAAAACTGTCATTTGGTGCCGTCCTGATCACGATCGTATTTTCAGTTCCGCTGGGAATTTTCACGGCAGTAAGGCAGGGGAAAATTTCAGATATTCTGATTCGCTTTCTTAGTTTTATTGGCAACTCACTGCCTAACTTTGTTGTATCACTGCTTCTTTTGTATGTATTTGCTCTGAAACTGGATCTGTTTCCTGTTATTTCCAGTGGATCTTTTTCCGGATATGTGCTGCCTACGCTGGCACTGGCTATTCCGATGACAGGAAAATACATACGGCAGGTGCGTGCTGCTGTGTTAGAACAGCTGGGCAGACCCTATGTAGATGGTTCGATTTCAAGAGGCATAAGAACAAGGATCATTTTATTTAGAGATGTTATGCGCAATGCTATGGTCACAATTGTAACACTGATGAGCATGTCCATAGGATCCCTTTTGGGAGGAACAGCGGCGATTGAAATGATTTTTGTGATGCCGGGACTGGGATATATGGTCACCAGTGCAATTACAGCCCGTGATTATCCTGTCATTCAGGGCTTTGTGGTCTGGATGTGTGTGATATATATCCTGATCAATATGCTGACGGATATTTCGTATTATTATATGGATCCTCGTATGGATTCAGGTCTGGGGGTGGAGTAAATGGGTACTGTTTCAGCTTCATCCAGACGACGCTGGTATATTTATATTATAGTATTTTCCGTGCTGTGTGTGGCGAGTCTGATCGTGGACAAATTTACCGTACATAATCCGGAACTGGCAAATCTGATGATTGCAAAAAAAGCGCCCTGCAGAGAATATCTTATGGGGACAGACTGGCTGGGACGCTGTATTGCCTGCCGTATTATTGCGGGAGCAAAAAGCTCGATTTTTGCGTCTCTGGTCATTGTACTGCTGTCTATGGTATTGGGGTGTGCTCTGGGTATCGTAAGTGGTTATGCAGGCGGGCGTGTAGACGAAGTGCTTATGCGTATTGTTGATATTTTCCTGGCTTTTCCGGGGATGGTACTGTCACTGGCGGTGGCAGGTATGCTGGGACCGGGAATCCGTAATGGTGTACTTGCCCTGGCAGCTACTAGCTGGACGCAATATGCCCGTTTGATACGGAGTTATGTCTTATCAATCCGGCAGGAAAATTATGTGAAAGCAGCCCGCCTTAATGGGCAGAGCAGCCTGTCGATTCTGTTTCGGCATATATTCCCCAATGCCATCCGCCCAGTAGTGGTAACAGGGACTCTGCATCTGAGTGGTGCCATGCTTAGTATTTCGGGACTTAGTTTCCTGGGATTGAGTTCATCCTCGGCGGAATGGGGAAGCATGCTTTCAGATGGAAGAAGTCTTATGCAGCAATATCCATGGATGGTTTTATTTCCGGCAATAGCCATTTTTCTGGTAACGATTTTGTTCAATCTGCTGGGAGACAGTACACGGGATGTGCTGGATCCAAGCGTGAAAAATAAAGCAATTAGCGACTAAAGGAGGAGAAAATGAAAAAGAGAACAATTACATTGATGCTGGCTGCACTGATGCTGGCTGGTACAATGACTGGATGTGGATCCAAAACAGGAGCTTCTGTGACAGAGGAGACAAAAGAGAGTACTGTTGTAAGTACGGCACAGGTGTCCTCTACAGCAGAGGAAAGCGGAGAACGCGGCAATTTTGTCATGTGTGAGTATGTGGGAAATGTAGATCCGGCATCCAGTGCCTACGCATGGGTTGGTGTCCGGACTGGTGTTATGGAATCGTTGTTTGTACTGGATAACAACCTGCAGGTACAGAAAAACCTGGTAAAGGATTATGCTGTGTCTGAAGATGGAATGACATGGACACTCGAGCTGCGTGATGATGTCAAATTCCAGAATGGTAAGCCGATGGATGCAGAGGCTGTAAAAGCTTCGCTGCACAGAGTATGTGAGTTACAGTCCCGTGCAGATGGAGAATTACAGATTAATCATATGGATGCGGACGGTTATACATTAAAAATTGTGACAAAAGAGCCAAATCCAACGCTCCCGAACTGTCTGTGCGATCCGTATTCCGGAATTGTAGATGCATCTGATCTGGATGAAGACGGCAATGCGCTGATCGGTACCGGGCCATTTAAGCTGGTTGACTATGTTGAGGATGAAAGAATGGAGCTGGACGCTTTCGATGATTACTGGCAGGGGGTTCCGGCGAGCAAACATCTTACGATCGTTGCAAACAGTGACTTGGATGCTGCTTCCATGGCACTGCAGAAGGGAGAAGTGGATGCGTGCTATGGTCTGTCCTATGACGCCCGTGATATTTTCAGTGCAGATCCTAATTATAAAATTTCAGAAGCTGCAACATCCCGTGTTTACAAAGTATATTTTAATCTGGAACATAAATTCACAGCAGACCCTGAGTTCCGTCGTGCTCTTGTTATGGCTATTGACAAGAAGAGTTATGGTGAGGTACTGCTGAATGGCGCAGGTACACCTACGAAATCCACATTCCCTTCCTATACGACATTTGGTGATGATTCTGTCATGACAAATGTTCCGGATTATGATCTGGAAGGGGCTAAAAAACTGCTGGCTGATAATGGCTATGTAGATTCTGATGGTGATGGTTATCTGGATAAAGATGGTGAAAAAGTATCTCTGGATATTATCACATATGGCCGTACAGGTCTTCCACAGTCCGCTCAGGCTATTCAGTCTGCTCTGACAGAAATGGGGATTGATGCAAAATATGAAGAAGTAGAAAATACAAACGAGCGTGGTGATGCGGGAACTTACGATTTGAGCGTATATGCAGAGGTAACACTGCCAACAGGTGACCCATATTCTTATATGATGAACAGTTATAAGACTGGTGGTGTGCAGAACTTTGGTAAAATCAGTATTCCGGAGGTGGATGACCTGTTGGCACAGCTGGCCGTTGAATTTGATGTGGATAAACGAAGTGAACTTGTACAGAAAATTGATGAAACAGTTCTTGCAGAAAACTCTATTTGTAATATGTTCCATCTGAATATGTACATGGCAATGAAAGCAAATGTAGAGGGCCTGGAGCAGTCACCGGTGGATTATTATCATATTACCTATAAGACTTGTGTAAAGGACTGATACGAGGAGAACCTGTTATGGAACACACAAAACTTCTGGAGATTACTTCAGTATCAGCACGATATCCGGGAGACGCAAAAAGCATTCTTCGTAATATTGATCTGGAGCTGTATACTGGGCAGATTACCTGTGTCATCGGCGAAAGCGGCTGCGGAAAGTCGACACTTTTAAATACAGTGTTGCAGCTGCCAGGACGTGTTGATATATATGAAGGTCAAGTATTATACCAGGGAAAAGATCTAAGCTCATTAAGCCGTGAAGAAATGAGGAAGATCAGGGGTGCCCATATTGGAGTGGTTTTTCAGGAACCGGGGGCTTCTCTGAATCCGATCCGTAAGATATACATTCAGTTTTATGAAGCAATGTGTGCCCATGGCAAAGTATCTCGTGCAGAGACCCGCAAAAAAGCTGCCGCTATTTTAAAAAGTCTGGAGTTTACAGATCCGGAACGTATTCTGGACAGTTGCCCTGCGCAACTGTCCGGCGGTATGAATCAGAGAGTAGCGATTGCACTGGCAATGGCTCTGAGGCCTGAGATCCTGCTTGCTGATGAGCCGACCAGTGCGCTGGACGTGACGGTACAGGCGCAGATTGTTCATGAGCTGATCGAATTAAAAAAGAAATATAATACATGCATACTTATGATCACACATAATATGGGTGTGGTTGCCAGAATGGCAGATATGGTGGCTGTTATGTATGGTGGCAGGATCATAGAATATGGAACAAAAGAAGAAGTATTGTACCAGGCGGCACATCCATATACAAAAGCACTGATGGATGCAATCCCCCGGCTGGATGGCAAAAAACCAAAAGGAATTCCGGGAAAAAAGCCAGACCGGTTTCCGGAAGAAGGCTGCGTATTCGCAGACCGCTGTCCAAAGACCACGGATGCATGTGGAAAAGGAAACAGGGAGAAAATACGTTTGAGTAAAACGCATTGGAGTCTGTGTAAGGAGGTGGAGAGTCTTGACAGAACCGATTCTTGAAGTTAACCATGTGTCAAAAGTTTTTCGCGAAAGAGGTGGGAAACGGTTTAAAGCAGTGGATGACCTGTCACTTTATGTAGGTGAGGGAGAATGTGTAGGTATTGTAGGTGAGAGTGGATGTGGTAAGAGTACACTGGCCAGAATGATCACATGTCTGATTAAACCGAATACAGGGAAAATCCGGTTCTGTGGAGAAGATCTGTCCGGTAAGCATGGCAGAGAAATGAGAAATTTATACAAAAATATGAAAATGATTTTTCAGGAGCCACGTTCTTCATTTGATCCAAGACTTACATTAGGTGAGAGTATCCAGGATGCCATGCGTCAGGATGTCGCAGGAAAAGAAGAAAGAGAAAAGAGGGTGATCCACTTGCTTCAGGAAGTGGGTTTGAATGCTTCTTTTGCAAAAATGTATCCCAGGCAGGTTAGCGGAGGTGAATGCCAGCGTGCTGCGATTGCCCGTGCGATTGCCCACAAGCCCAGACTTCTGATCTGTGATGAGGCCACCAGTGCACTTGATGTGTCTGTGCAGGCGCAGGTACTGGACCTTCTGGAAAATATAAGAGAAAAATATCATATTGCATTTTTGTTTATTTCTCATGATCTGGCGCTGGTTAACAGCTTTTGTGACCGCACATATGTGTTATATGGTGGAAAAGTTGTAGAAGCAGGAGAAACGAAGAAAATTATTCATTATCCAAAAGAAGAATATACAAAGCGGCTGTTGGCTTCGGTAATGACAGTAGACTAAAAAAGTATTGAGCAGGGGAAGGAAATGAGCGAAGGTTTAAACAAATACTGGGAAAATGGTGAAAATTATAACAGATATATTACCAGTGAATTGAATTCATTCCGTAAGGAAGCCTGGAAAAAGCAGATATGCGACCATTTTCCATCAGGAAGATCATTAAAAATTTTGGATTTAGGATGCGGCCCCGGATTTTTCTCGGGAATCTTGTCAGAAGCCGGTCATCAGGTGATCGGTATTGATGCATCCAGGGGAATGTTGGAATGTGCAAAAGAAAATGCCAGAAAGCTGCAGGTTGATCCGACCCTTATGTGGATGGACATTAATGACCTTACATTTACGGATGAGACATTTGATGTTATTGTGACAAGAAATGTTACATGGACATTAACCCAGCCGGAAAAAGTTTATGCAGAATTATACAGAATACTTAAGAATGACGGTATGATGTTGATTTACGATGCTCTCTGGCATAAGCATCTGTATGATCCGGAGATGTATGTGCGTGTCCTGGAAAGAGAAAAGTGCCATTTCGAGAAATATGGTGTCAGGGAAGTTATCTGTGAAAACAGAGAAGAGTACAAAGATAATTTGCCAATGGAGAAAAAAAACAGGCCGACATGGGACAGAAAATATCTGGAATCTTTATCTATGCAGGTTACAATACAGGAAAATATTGGAAGGTGGTTGTATGAACAGTGGGAAAAAGATCTTTATGCTGAGCATCCGCTTTTTGAAATCTGTGCAGTAAAAAGAAAACAGTAAAAATAAATTGTGCAGTATTTTACATGAGACGGAGGAACACTATGAACGTAGATGTATTGCTGTTTGATGATTTTGACCTGCTGGACGTAGCAGGAGGTGTGAGGGTATTTGGAGCTGCGCCTGAGCAGTTCCATATAAACTATCTGTCCCTTTTAGGGGATATTGTAAACAGTGTGCAGGGAACAAAAGTATGGACGGAGCCATTGGATGAAACCTGTGGTGACGGAATCGTCGTGATACCGGGAGGCAGAGGTGCAAGAAAAGTACTGCTGCAGGATCCGGAAACAATGACGAGGATAAAATCGTTTATCAGAAAATCCACAGCCTGTCTTTCTATCGCAGAAGGAAGCGGCTACCTTGCCCAGACAGGAGAGCTGTATCAGCGAAATATTGCAGCATATCAACAGGGAGAAAATTGGAAAAGAATGTATACAGCTGCAGTTCACTGGATTTATGATGTGCCGTGGATGGTAGACGGCAAGTTTTATTCGGCTTCAGCATCGTTGGCGGCTATAGATGCAGCCCTGTGTATAGTTGCAGATTTTTACGAAGTTGATAAGGCCATGCAGATCGCTCATAATTTGGGAATTCAATGGGATATGGAGGCAGGATATTGCTGATTTCAGATGCTGGCCATAACTTTTAGATATGGCCAATATCCCGGTCAGGGGGTTGCCGGGGATTTGTCAGATTGTTAGACTTTCATTTGTTGTCCATGATATAAAAAAACAAATGAGGGAGATTTAAATGAAAATCAGAAAAGTAGTAGCATATGCTGCCACCGTTACGATGCTGGCCAGTATGCTGACCGGTTGTGGAAATTCCGGTTCTTCAGTCGCATCTTCGACAAGTGCCGCTGATAGTGTTGCAGGAACAAGTAGTGTTACAGAAGCAGCAACAACAGGAGAAAAGAAAATTGTTATCGGTACCGGACAGACCTGCAACACCTTAGATCCGGTGGAATCTTACAATGGATGGTATATTGTCCGTTTTGGTATCAGTGAAACCCTGACAAAGATGAATGATGACATGACAATTTCCGGCTGGCTGGCAGAGGATGATTACAGTGTATCCGAAGATCAGAAAACCTGGACATTTACGATTCGTGATGGCATCACTTTTTCCAATGGCAATCCGGTGACAGCCGAAGCAGTTAAGAATTCGATCCAGAATGTCTTTGATAAGGGAACCCGTGGACCGGAATATTTCACTCCGGTCTCTATGGAAGCTGATGGCCAGAAGCTGACGATCGTCTGTGATACTGCCGAGCCGATTCTGCCGAATAAGCTGGCCGATCCGCTGTTTTGTATCATTGATACATCTGCAGATATGTCAAATATCCAGGATGATGGTCCGATTGGATGTGGCCCGTTTAAAGTAGAAGCTTTTGTTCCGACAACAAAAGAGTGCATCGTGACGAAAAATGAGACATATTATGGCGGTGACGTAAAAGTTGATACGTTAGATTTTGTTTATACTGAGGATCAGAGCACACTGACCATGGGTCTGCAGTCCGGCGATTTTGATGCAGTATACAATGTCAGTATGACAGATATTGACAAATTCACAGGTGATGACTATGTGATTGCACGTACGGCCAGCGGCCGCACAACCCACGGCTTCATGAACCAGAACGGTCCGCTGAAGGATAAAGTGCTTCGGGAAGCAATCCTGCGCTGCATAGATAAGGATACAATCTGTTCTGTGCAGCTAGGTAACCAGTATGTGGCTGGAAAGACACTGATCACATCCTCGGCACCGTATGGATACGATGAACTGACAGATCCGTATACCTATGACCCGGAGAAAGCGAGACAGCTTCTGGATGAGGCCGGATATAAAGATATCGATGGTGACGGTTACAGAGAGACACCGGACGGCGAGCCGCTCAACTTGGAATTTGTGTATTATCAGGGACGTCCGGAGCAGGAAATCGTTGTCAATGCAACGCAGATTGCCGCCGAGCAGGAACTTGGCATTAAAATTACAGTAACAGTCAATGATACGCAGACGGTCATCGACCGGCTGGGTGCCGGCAATTACGACCTGCTCTGCATGAGTATCAATGTATTGAACTGTGCTGATCCGGAAAACCATATGAATACCTATTTCAAGACAGGTGGTTCCTATGCAAGTTTTGGATGGAGCAATTCGGAATTTGATACGATCATGGATACTCTGACTGCGGAAGCAGATCCGGAGAAGCGTATTGAACTGGTCAAAGAGGGAGAGCAGATTCTTCTGGATGATGCAGTATGTATATATTATTGTTATCCGCTGATGAATTTCGTGATGAAGAAAAATGTCAGTGGAATTACAAGCACACCTGCAGATTACTACTGGGTAAGTGCCGAGACAGATATACAGTAAAGTAATAAAGGTGCAAAATTGTCAGAAGAAGATGATTTTGCACCTTTTGCATGTCATAGCACCGGAGTTAAGGGAATTTTTGTGGGGAAGGGTATAATTGTTAGTTATGACGAATATCCCCGTGCCGGGGTTGTATACAATAAGCAGAAAAGATAAAATAAGGACAAGTCAAAGGAACATTTCCTTTCTTCACTCATATAATTGTTTATCCTCCAAGCTGACAATTATATGCATCCTCTGAAAAGAAGCAGTTGTTATCAGGCAACTGCTTCTTTTCATATACTGTAAAACACTTCAGCCATAAATAAAAGGAATGACCAATAACCCCTGCAAGGGGTTAAATGGACTGCCGGAATAAGATACACTGTTACATATCGTAAAAAAAGAAAGAATGAGGGAAAACGAATGAAAAAGAAAATGCTATCCATGCTTCTTGCTGCGGGAATGATCCTTTCCCTGGCAGCCTGTGGCGGTACAACACAAAAAGACACATCTGCAAGTAAAACAACAGGCGATGTGACAGCTGCAGACAGTACAGCGCAAAGTGAAAATGAAAGTACAGAGTCAGAAAAAGAGACAACGTTGGTATACGGCTCTGCAGATTATACCCGTATTAATCCGGCTATGGATGAACACTGTGAAATCAATGTACTGTTATTCAATGGATTGACGGCACATGATGCAGCTGATCAGATCGTTCCGGGACTGGCAGAGTCATGGGAATATGATGAAGATACATGTACATATACGTTTCATATCCGTGATGGTGTCAAATGGCACGACGGCGAGCCGTTCACAGCAGATGATGTAAAATTTACAATTGAAGCAATCATGGATCCGGAAAACGGATCGGAAAATGCACCGAATTATGAAGATGTACAGGAAATCACCGTGACGGATGCTCAGACAGTTGTATTTAAACTGGCTGAACCAAATGTTGCTTTTCTGGAATATATGACGATGGCAATTTTACCGGAGCATCTGCTCAAAGGTGAAAATATGCAGGAGTCCGATTTCTTCCGTCATCCGATTGGTACTGGACCATATAAGCTGGAAAGCTGGGATGCAGGACAGTCCATCGTCATGGCGAAAAATGAGGAGTATTATCTGGGTGCTCCGCATATCGATAAGGTTATTTTCAAAATTGTAGAAGATGACAACACACAGGCTGTACAGCTGGAAGCCGGCGAACTGAATATGGTTCTTCTGGATCCGAAAAATGCCCAGAACTTTAAAAATTCCGAAGAGTTTACCTGTTATGATATGACAACCTCGGATTACAGAGGTATCATGTTTAACTTTGGAAATAGTTACTGGGATAAAAATAAGGATATCATTCCGGCTGTATGTTATGGTATTGACCGTCAGGCTATCATTGATTCTGTACTGTTAGGTCAGGGAATGCCAGCGTATGGGCCGTTGCAGCGTAATATTTATAATAATGAAAACGTCGAGCATTATGATTATAATCCGGAAAAAGCAAAAGAAATACTGGAAAGTGTCGGATGCAGCATGGGATCTGATGGCTTCTATGAGAGGGACGGTGAGCAGATCGGCTTTGTGATCAGTGTCATGTCCGGTGAGCAGGATAGAATCGATATTGCGCAGGCCGCAGCCCAGCAGCTTCGGGAGATTGGAATTAACTGTACGGTGGATATTCCGGCACAGATGGACTGGGGTGGACAGATGGCCTGCCTGATCGGCTGGGGCAGCCCGTTTGATGCCGATGACCATACATATAAAGTATTTGGAACGGACAAAGGTGCCAATTATTCCAGCTATTCCAATGCAAAGGTGGATGAATATCTGACACTGGCCCGTCAATATGAGGATAAAGAGACAAGAAAGAAATATTACGATCTCTTTCAGGAAGAACTGGCAAAGGATCCGGCCTATGCTTTTATCTGCTATATTGATGCAAATTATGTAGCAGACAATAAGATACAGGGAATTTCACAGGACACAGTCCTGGGACATCATGGTGTCGGTATTTTCTGGAATATACAGGATTGGACCATGGCAGAATAAGACATAATAAGCAGGCAGATGAGAGGCTTTTATAAGGGCCTCTCTTTGTTGCTGTGTATATGAAAACTGGTCCAGTGGGTCAGTCTTGAGTTGCTTCGTGAAAACAAATGGAGTATGAAAAACGAAATGAATAAAGATACAGTACTGGATGTAAAACATCTTTCCGTCAGTTTTTTCACCAGAGAGGGTGAAGTGCAGGCAGTGCGTGATGTAAGCTTCTCTCTGCACAAAGGAGAAGTACTTGCTATTGTAGGGGAGTCTGGTTGCGGGAAAAGCGTACTCTGTAAAAGTATTATGAAACTCCTCCCATCGACAGCCCGGATAAAGCAGGGCAGTATTCATGTATGCGGACAGGATATTACGGCATGTAAAGAACGTGAGATGTGCAAATTAAGAGGGAAAATATTTTCCATGGTCTTTCAGGATCCCATGGCAGTTTTAAATCCAACGATGACGATCCGGACGCAGATTGAAGAAGCCATCCGGATACATCAGCCGCAGCTTGGAAATGTGGAGAGAGTCGAAAAAGTAGTTGAGCTGATGCAGCTCGTTGGTATAGAAAATGCCCGGGAACGTATGGCGCTGTATCCACATAATTTCAGTGGAGGTATGAGACAGCGCATTGTTATGGCAATCGCCCTTGCAGCAGATCCTTCTGTTTTGTTTGCTGATGAGCCGACAACCGCTTTGGATGTGACCATACAGGCACAGATTTTGGATTTATTTAAATCTATTCAGAAAAAGAAAGGCATGGCAACAGTTTTTGTCAGTCATGATCTGGGGGTTGTGGCCAGAGTGGCAGACCGGGTAGCCGTAATGTATGCCGGAAAAATCGTAGAAATCGGAACAGCAGAAGAGATTTTTTATGATCCGAAACACCCGTATACATGGGGACTTTTGCAGTCATTGCCT
Source organism: uncultured Lachnospiraceae bacterium (assembly GCA_934394565.1). Classification (GTDB taxonomy): domain Bacteria; phylum Bacillota; class Clostridia; order Lachnospirales; family Lachnospiraceae; genus UBA11957. Next base: position 73,119 of record CAKRQV010000010.1, on the reverse strand, counting down.
GTACTCTCCAGAGGGAAGGAATGGCTGCAGACGATTCCTGGAATGCCACCGTCACTTCTTCACCCACCAAGGGGAGATGCCTTTGCCTGCAGAAACAGATATGCCTTGCAGATAGATTATGAAGAAGAACCGCCAATGTTTAAGGTGAGTGATACACATTATGCAGCAACCTGGTTATTGGATGAGAGGGCACCGAAGATTACATTTGAAAGGTAAAGCTATGGAAAAAGAAATCATAGTAAATGTACAGCATCTGACACATATATTCCCTATTACGAAAAAAATAGTTGTCAAAGCAGTGGATGATGTTTCATTTCAGATACATAAAGGTGAAATCTATGGACTGGTGGGGGAATCAGGATCCGGAAAGTCTACCGTGGCCAGGTGTCTGATGAATATATACGAGCCATCTGCTGGAAAAATCAGTTATAACGGTGTCAATATCTGTGAGAAAAGGGAACGATCACAGCATAAAGAAATGCTGCAGAGGACAAGACAGATGATTTTTCAGGATTCAGCGTCGAGTCTGAATCCGAGAATGAAAGTCCGGGATATTATTACAGAGCCTTTAAAGCTTCATCATATAGCACCAGACAGGGGAAGTTACCGTGAAGAGGCAGCATACCAGATGTGGACAGTAGGGCTGGACCCGGTATATCTTGACAAATATCCGTCGGAACTTTCCGGTGGCCAGAGACAGCGTGTGGCCATAGCCCGTGCGTTGGTCATACATCCGGATCTGATTATAGCAGATGAACCGATTGCTTCTCTGGATGTATCCATCCAGGCGCAGATTGTCAATCTGTTCAGAAAGCTACAGCAGGAAAATGGATTTTCTTTCCTTTTTATCGCCCATGATCTGTCCATGGTGGAATTTTTATGTGATCGGGTGGGTGTTATGTATCATGGAAAACTCGTGGAAGAGGGAGAGGCAAAAGCAGTGTTTGACAGGCCAAAGCATGCGTATACGAAAGCTTTGCTTTCGGCTGTTCCGTTCCCGGATCCGGTCAGAGAAAGAAACCGGGAGGTGAAAAGGTATGAGGGCTAAGCAGGGGATATATTTCGGAAAAAAGATAGTGGTATTTCTGGTCAGTGTATTTATTTTGTCCGTGGTGACCTTCTATGTGTCCAGACTGGCTCCCGGTGATCCGCTGGTGTCATATTACGGAGATCGCGTGGAAAAGATGAGTCCGGAGGAACGAGAGTGGGCAGAAGATAAACTCGGGCTGAGGGATCCGATTACAGTGCAGTATGTTCGTTGGCTTGGCAATGCCCTGCACGGAGACTTTGGGATTTCCTATAAATACAAAATGGATGTCAGAGAAGTTATTGGTGAGAGGATTGGCAATACGATTCTGCTTGGCGGTGTTGGATTTGTATGTATTTTTATATTTTCGATGCTATGGGGTGTGCTGTGCGCATGGTTTGAAGATCGACTGCCCGATAAGATTTTATGTAAAGTGGGTACGATCAGTAGTTGTATTCCGGAATTCTGGCTGGCACTGGTACTGATTCTTGTTTTTGCTGCTTCTTTACACTGGTTTCCGAGTTCGGGGGCATATGCTGTGGGAAAAAAAGATGATATAGGAGACCGGATCTGGCATCTGATCCTGCCGTTGACAGTGGTTGTGCTGGAACATCTGTGGTATTACGCCTATATGGTGCGAAACAAAATGCTCGAGGAGGTACGCGCGGAATATGTACTTCTGGCAAAGGTAAAAGGGTTAAAAAAGCGCAGTATTATGTTCAGACACTGTCTGCGTAACATTATGCCTTCCTATCTGAGCATCATGGCCGTTGCCGTTGCGCATATCATGGGCGGTACCTATATTGTGGAAATGGTCTTTTCGTATCCGGGAATTGGCACATTGGCCTATGAGAGTGCGCGGTACAAAGATTATAATCTGCTGATGATCTTATGTCTTATTTCCGGTATTGTTGTGATTTTCTGCAACGTAGCTGCGCAGGTGATCAATGAAAAACTGGATCCCCGTATCCGCACACAACAGGAAGTAGAGGAAGCGGAGGTGACAATGCTTTGAATGATCAATTTAAAATAGTTGGTGCACAGACCGCTGTACAGACGGAATCAAAGACGACAAAGCAATATTTTAAGAATGTACCGTGGATATCTGTGATTGTATTAGGCTTGATATGTGCGGGCTGTTTTATGTATCGTTTTCTGTTGACAAAAGATCCTGTATATATGGATCTTTTGCACTGTACAGTAGCGCCTGACCGGGAATTCCTCTTTGGCACAGATACGATGGGCAGAGATATTTTTTCTATGATATGGTATGGTGGGCGCCTGTCCTTATGCATTGGTATTGTGGCGACCGTCATTTCTACTGTTATCGCAGTTGTTTTTGGAACAGTAAGCGGAATGGCACCGGACTGGGTGGACAGTCTGCTGATGCGTCTGACGGAGATCCTGCTGAGTGTACCGAATCTTCTGGCCGTAATATTTTTGCAGGCTATTCTGGGAGAAGCAAATGTCTGGAGCATTGCTTTTGTCATTGGATGCACCAGTTGGATGAGTATAGCGAAAATCGTGAGGACAGAGGTGCGACAGCTCAGAAATGCGGAATATATTGTGGCGGCAAAATGTATGGGCGGAGGCTTCTTTTATGTTTTACGAAAGCATCTGGCACCGAATTTTCTGGCTTCGATTATGTTTATGGTCGTTATGAACGTGCGCAGTGCGATTGTGTCAGAATCTACATTGAGTTTCATGGGAATAGGTCTTCCACTGGAGATCATTACCTGGGGAAGTATGCTGTCCCTTTCAGAAAAGGCATTGCTGACAAAAGCATGGTGGATCATTCTGATTCCCGGACTGTTTCTGGTTGTTACGCTTCTGTGCATGACAGAAATAGGAAATTATATAAGAAAAAAGGTAAGTCAGGGCGAGAGTAATATATAAAGACATGCGAGAAAACCCCGGAGGTCTCTTCCGGGGCTTTTATTTTGCTTCTACATGAAATTCTCACATTTCTTAGCTGCTGTTATTGCAGGCCAGAAAAAGAAAAAATCGACTAAGAAAAGATTGTTTTTTCATGCTAAGATATGGATAAGTGAAAATGACAAAACTGTAAGAAAAAAGTCACTGGACTGTCAGCTGACTTTGATAGGATAGGAGCATCGAAAGGAGATATGAATTTATGAGTATATTAGAGGTACAGCACATATCCAAAACCTATGGTAAGGGAGAAACAAAAGTCAATGCCTTAAACGATGTTTCTTTTTCTGTGGAACAGGGCGAGTTCGTGGCCATCATCGGTCCGTCTGGTTCAGGTAAATCAACGCTTCTGCATATTCTCGGTGGGGTGGATACGCCGAGCAGCGGTAATGTGATTATCAACGGTGTTAATATCGCTACTTTAAATGAGACAGCACTGGCCATCTTCCGCCGCCGCCAGATAGGCCTGATCTACCAGTTTTACAATCTGATCCAAATCCTGACGGTGGAGGAAAATCTGACACTGCCGCTTCTTCTGGATGGCAGAAAACCGGATAAGCGCCAGATCGAGGAACTGATCCGGACACTTGGTCTGGAAAAACGTATCAAACACCTGCCGAACCAGCTGTCCGGCGGTCAGCAGCAGCGGGTTTCCATCGGCCGTGCACTGGTCAATAATCCGGCCTTGCTGCTCGCTGATGAGCCGACGGGAAACCTGGATAGTGAAAACAGCCGGGAGATCATTTCTCTGCTGCGCAAGTTTAATAAAGAACATAAACAGACCGTCATTATCATTACCCATGACGAGCGGATCGCCGTTTCCGCCGACCGTGTGATCGCTATCGAGGACGGCCGCATTACGAGAGATGAGGTGACGTTAGGATGAACATCGTACACAAACTCACCCTGCGCCATTTAAAAGCTAACAAAGGCCGCTCCGTAGTAACGACCCTTGGTATTATGATCTCGGTAGCCATGATCACAGCCGTTTTTGTGGCACTGGCCTCGTTTATGCAGCTGACTGCTGATATTGATATTCAGGAGTGCGGCGACAAGGTGGCGGCCATTTATAATGTTACCCCAAAGCAGCTGAAAACGCTGCGACAGGATGACCGTGTCGAGGTCGGCGCAGCTGTCGATAATGCGTTGAGTTTTCAGCTGGCAGAGGGCGGCACGACTGTACAGAGAACCAGTTCCCTCTATGTGTCTGACCCGGACAATGACAAGCTGATGATCCTTGGTGATTACAGCGGTAATCTGCCGACAAAGCCGGATGAGATCGCTGTGGAAAGTGATCTCATCGAAACGAACCATCTGGACTGGAAAATCGGCGATACCGTAACCATTCCGACCGGGCACCGGCAGCAGAAGGATGATGAAGGTGAAGTGTTTGATGCAGATGGCGTATCCTATTCTCCAAATGAGACATTTTCCTATGTCGAGGACAGAACCTACACGATCACTGCTATTCTGCATCACAACGTACCGACCTACAGCTTCTATCAGATCATTGCCGGCATGGATACGGCAAATATCCAGGGTATGACAGCTAATATCAAGCTGAAAAAGCTGGGTATGGACAGCTATAAGGTGCTGGAGGAGATCGTTGGTAAGGCGGGTTTCAGTATCGATGACTGCGATATCAACAGATCCCTGATGGCCAGTCATCTGGCCTTTGGTGCAGGCAGCCAGTACGGAAGTCTGATCCCGCTGATCGGCATTATTCTGTTTCTGATCATTGTGGCAAGCGTGTCCCTGATTTACAATGCCTTTGCCATGTCCCTGTCTGAGCGTGTAAGGTATCTTGGTATGCTGGCTTCCGTAGGGGCGACAAAGAAACAGAAAAGAGGCTCCATTTATTATGAAGGTTTTATCCTCGGCCTGATCGGTATTCCACTGGGCATTCTCTCTGGTATTGTCGGTATTGCCGTAACCTTACACATTGTCGGAGGAAAGATCATCAGCTCTGGCATGCTGACAAATGCAAGTAACTATTACGAGTTATCCATGCGCACGGTAGTACCTGTATGGTCTATCATCGGTATTTTGATCTTCAGTGTACTGACAATCTTTATCTCTGCCTTTATCCCTGCCCGAAAGGCATCCCGGATCACTCCGATCGATGCAATCCGGCAGAGAGAAGAGATTGCTGTCAAAGCCAGATCCTTACGTGTACCCCGTATCATACGCCTGATCTTTGGCTACGAAGGCGAGCTGGCCTACAAAAACCAGAAAAGAAACGGTCGGAAAGGCCGCGTGATCATCGCTTCAATGATTCTGTCACTGGCTCTGTTTTTAAGTGTACAGTATTTCTGCGATCTGCTGACCGCCAGCGTATCGTTTGAGAGCGGTATTCCGTATCAGATCCAGATGACGACACCGTATGCCAACAAAGATGAATTGCGAAATATTGTACAGCAGTCCAAAGGTGTCAAGGCATTTTACAGTGACAGCTACGAATGTTTTGAAATCAGCAATGATCCCAATGATACGACCCTGAAGGAGCTGGTGCAGACGAAAAACCTGACCGAAGAGGGAAGCAGGAAAATCGAGAGTAAAAGCGCTGTACCGGTCTATGTCTATTATCTGGACGACGATGATTTCAATGCCCTTTGCGGGAAAAACGGATTAAATGCCGCAGACTATTACGGTGACAGCGACAAATTTCTGCTGCTGCGTCAGCTGCGTGATGATAAAACCGGAGAAGCTGCATTCACTGACAGTATTGTTGGTCAGTCGTTGGATTCCTACAGAGAACTGCAGGCATTAAAGGAGGATGATGAGGCAACCCTGGCCCCGGCCGAAATCGGCGGCCTGATCGACTATGATGCCGATAATTCCATCTGCCGTATGGCTCCCAGTGGTATTGTTCTGTATATTCCACAGAGTACGTATGTGAAAAATCTGAATGCAGACAGAAAAGATGATGAATTTTACCGTCTGGCTATAGAAACAGATACCCATGCAGAAACCTATCAGGATATCTGTGACCGCCTCGTCCAGAACGAGATCTCCGCTTCGACCGGCGGCTACGACGTCAGTGACCAGCAGGAAATCATGGCAGCCACAGGCTTTATCATGAAAGTCTTTCTCTATGGCTTTATCGTCCTGATCACCCTGATCATCATGGCAAATATCATCAACACCGTCTCCACCGGCATTGTCCTCAGACGAAAAGAATTTGCCATGCTGAAATCCGTCGGCATGACCCGGAAAGGCTTCAACAAAATGATCGCTCTGGAAAGCATCCTCTACGGCATCAAATCCAGCATCATCGGCATTCCCCTTGCCGTACTGTTAAGCTACTGGATGTTCAGAACCTCATCCTCGGCCGCCGTAAAGTTTACGCTGAACCTTCCGATGTACCTGCTGGCTCTCACAGTACTCTTCACCCTGCTTGTCATCACCATGGTGTACTCCGTACGAAAGCTCAAAGATGACAGCATCGTCGAAACCCTGAAATCGGAAATCAGCTAAAACAACCACAACCACCACAACTCCGAACGCATGCCGCCCCGGTGGGGCGGCACAGTGAGTTTCATCCCCCACCAAAGTCAGGAAACGAGTGGCGGTTGGGTACAGACATATATCTCCGGTGCAAAAGCATCTGAGGTGCGTCTTTAGCCTTGATGAGATCCAGTGCCTACGGAATCTTATGCGCGAGCCCGCTTTAGCGAGCGCATTAGATGAAGTTGGCACTTAGCTCAGCAAGGCGTTGCACCTGCTTTTGCACCGGAGATATATGTCTGTACCCAACCGCCACTCGTTTCCGTCCGTCCTCCATTGTATTTGAATACGAACAATAATTCCACTCAATTCCCATTGACATTATAGGAAAACTAGACTATAATCCAACCATACAAAAAAACAAAGAGAGGAGACAACCAAAGTGATGAAATCCAACATTTCCACCATGACCATGATGAGCTGTTGCTGTTGTTGCTGCTGCACACGAATGCAAAACTCCCGGACAGAGAAACGGCCGGATACATCACAGTATGTTTCCTGATGTATCATACCACATTACTTTAACATAATAAAGTAAAAAGTAATTGCCACCGCCCGGGAGAACTCCACAACGGGCATTTTTTATACCCTTTTTAAGGAAACATGGCATATATAAACATAACCATATATACAATTCCGCTCCTGCCATACGCAGTCACGGAATCATATAAAATTAAAGATGAGGAGAATATGAAAATGAAAAATCTGAAGAAATTACTGGCACTTGGTTTAACCGCAGCACTGACCTTCGCCCTGACCGCATGCGGCGGCACAGGCAGCAGCGCAGACGGATCTGCAGCAGGATCTGCAACAGGTTCAGCCGCAGCTTCCACAGCTGACAGCGACGCCATCTACCGTACACTCGACGAGATCAAGGAGAGCGGCACTATCAATATCGGTGTATTTTCCGACAAAAACCCATTTGGTTATGTGGATGAGAACGGTGAATATCAGGGTTACGATGTATACTTTGCCAGAAGACTGGCAGAAGACCTCGGTGTAGAGGCAAACTTCGTATCTACAGAGGCTGCCAACCGTATCGAATATCTGCAGACCGGTAAAGTAGACCTGATCCTGGCAAACTTCACCGTAACAGACGAGCGTGCACAGGAAGTAGACTTCGCCCTGCCGTACATGAACGTAGCCCTCGGTGTAGTATCCAGAAATGATAATGTCATTGAAAGCCTCGACAACTGGAATCCGGACGACTCCATCATTGTTATCTCCGGTACCACAGCAGAGACATACCTGACCAGCAACTACCCGGATATCCCGCTGCAGAAATTCGATTCCTATGCAACAGCTAAGGAAGCCTTCCAGAACGGTACATCCGTAGCATGGGCAAACGACAACACAGAGGTTATCGCATTCTCCCTGCAGAATGAAGGTTACACCGTAGGTATTCCGTCTCTGGGAAGTTCCGATACCATCGCACCGGCCGTAAGCAAGGGTAATACCACACTGCTTGACTGGGTCAACACAGAGATTGAGACACTTGGACAGGAAAACTTCTTCCATGCAGATTATGAAGCAACTCTGACAGACACTTATGGTGCTGATTACGAAGACACACTGGTTGTTGAAGGTGGAAAGACAGCAGAATAAAAATTAAAGAAAAACTTCCTGTATACGCATCTGGACAATATGTGTTCAGATGCGTATAATAGTAAAAGCTGATGTCCGGGATAGAAAGGTACATGCACCTTTTAACAGGCATCTGAAATACATTATAAAAAAGGCGAGCGTATGAACTGGGATTTTATCATCAAATACCTGCCGCTGTATGAGCGGGCCGCCCTGCTGACAGTAAAGATCGGTGTCATTGGCATCGTTTTTGCTGTGTTAGTGGGTCTGGTCTGTTCGGCTGTACTGTACTACAAAGTACCGGTAGCCCGTCAGATTACAGCTGTGTACATCGAACTGAGCCGGAACACTCCGCTTCTGGTGCAGTTGTTTTTTATTTACTATGGACTTCCAAAGGTCGGGCTTTCCTTAAGCCCGGAAGTTTGCGGAGCCATCGGTCTGGCTTTCCTCGGCGGAAGCTATATGGCGGAAGCTTTTCGAAGCGGTCTCGAATCCGTGGACAAAGTACAGTGGGAGAGTGCCGTAAGTCTGGGCTTTAACAGCCGCCAGATCTTAGGCTATGTGATTCTGCCGCAGGCACTGTCTACCAGCGTACCGGCACTGGTTGCCAACGTGATCTTTCTTCTGAAGGAAACGAGCGTATTCAGTGCAATCAGTCTGATGGATCTGATGTTTACCGCAAAGGATCTGATCGGTCTGTACTACAAGACAACAGAGAGTCTGTTTTTACTGGTCGTGTTCTATCTGATCATCTTACTTCCGGTGTCCATTGCAGGTACTCTGATAGAAAGGAGGCTGCGCTATGCCGGATTTGGGGATTGACGTCTTATTTAAAGGTACAAATATGATCCGTCTGCTGCAGGGCCTCTGGGTCGCCATGCAGATCAGTCTCGTATCCATCGTGATCAGCATTCCCTTAGGTATCCTTGTGGGTGCGCTTATGACGGTCAAAAACAAAGTCGTACGGTTTATTTTTAAGATTTATCTGGAGATCATCCGTATCATGCCGCAGCTGGTACTGCTGTTTTTAGTCTACTTTGGTACTACCAGAGCCATGGGCATCAACCTGTCCGGTGAAGTGGCGTCTGTGATTGTCTTTGTTCTCTGGGGCACAGCCGAGATGGGCGATCTCGTCCGAGGTGCGCTGATCAGTATACCGAAGCATCAGTATGAGAGCAGCGAAGCCCTGGGCCTTTCCAAAAAACAGACCTATGTGTATATTATCATTCCGCAGACACTGCGCCGTCTGCTGCCGCTGTCCATCAACCTGATTACCCGTATGATCAAGACCACCAGCCTTGTGCTGATGATCGGCGTTGTGGAAATGTTAAAGGTAGCCCAGCAGATCATCGAGGCCAACCGTATGGTCAGCCCGAACGCAGCCTTCGGTGTGTTCCTTGTTGTATTTGTACTGTATTTCCTGGCATGCTGGCCGATCAGTATGCTGGCCAAATATCTCGAAAGAAAATGGAGTTAATGCTATGGCAGAGTCAATATTGAAAATCGAACATCTGAAAAAAGAATATGACGGACTGCACGTTCTCGACGACATCAACCTCGATGTCCATCAGGGCGAAGTCATCGTCATCGTTGGCCCCAGTGGCTGCGGTAAGAGTACCCTGCTTCGCTGCATCAATGCACTGGAAGAGATCCAGGGCGGCTCCATCACCCTGCACGGCAAAGAAATCAAAAAAGGCAGCCCTTCCGTCACCGAGCTTCGTCAGAAGATCGGTATGGTATTCCAGAGCTATGAACTGTTTCCCCACCTGTCCGTAATCGACAATATCACACTTGCCCCGGTCAAGGTGCAGAAACGTAAAAAAGAAGAAGTAAAACAGGAAGCCATGCAGCTTCTCGAACGTGTCGGACTCGGTGACAAAGCCGACAGCTATCCCAGACAGCTTTCCGGCGGTCAGAAACAGCGTGTGGCCATCGTCCGCGCCCTGTGTATGCATCCCGAAATCCTGCTCTTCGACGAAGTAACCGCCGCCCTCGACCCTGAAATGGTCCGCGAAGTACTCGACGTTATGCTCGACCTTGCCAAAGAAGGCAAGACCATGCTCATCGTCACTCACGAAATGTCCTTCGCCAAAGCTGTAGCCGACAGAGTGATCTTCATCGACCAGGGCAACATTGTAGAAGAAGCCAAACCCGTGGATTTCTTCGAACATCCGCAGACCGAACGTGCAAAGAAATTCCTCGATGTCTTCACCTTTGATGATGTAAAGCATGAGGAATAATTTGTGATAGTATTGGCGTGTTATTAATGAAATATAAGCGTAAAATTAATCCCAGTAAAGTAGAGTAAGCTCTGGCAGGGGAGACATATATATTGTGGATGGGAAAGCATTCGAGGTGCGCCCTTAGCTTCGATGAGATCCATCGTTTACGGAGACTTATGCGCGAGCCCGCTTCAGCGAGCGCATTAGTCGCAGTTAACGATTAGCTCAGCGAAGCGTTGCACCTGCTTTCCCATCCACAATATATATGTCTCCCCTGCCGGAGCTTTTCATTACCTATCATATTTTTGCCACACATGAATAATTATGAAGACATACTCCCCCCGGTTGACATCATACACTAAAAAGTATAAGCTAAACATATCAGAAAAATCTGGCAATAGCGAAGCCAACAAAAGAAAAATTCGCCAATACCTGGAAAAAGGAGGAAAAGTTATGAATGCATTAAAAAAACTGGGGATTTGTTTGTCAGCTATGGTGCTGGCCGCCGGACTGGCTGTGACAGCTCCGAAATCCGTAGAAGCCGGTACAAGCTACTATGAGACAACCAAGATCACCGACATCAAAGAAGGCGCAGGTTCATCCTACGACAGAGTCATCGAACTCCCCAAGGATGCCGTCATGAAAGTGACCAGCAAAAAGAACTCCAAATGGTACAAAGTAGAATACCAGAACTCCAAACAGAAAAAGTTCAAAGGCTACGTCAAAGCTGCAGATCTGCAGAAAGCAATCGAATATAAAGTGAAAAAAGATGCCTATATTCGTGAAAAAGCAAAACAGTCATCTGACACCGTATACATTGCAGACAAAGGCGAAAAACTTTTCGTAGTCAATACCTCCAACAAGGGCTGGTATAAAGTTGTTTATTATGAAGATGGAGACGTATACAGAGGTTACGCATCCAGTGCCAAACTGAAAAAGATCAGCAAGGATACATCTTCTGATAAAAAAGATACAAAGAAAGATTCGAAAAAAGATACATCTTCTAAAAAAGATGTGAAATACAAAGCAACACAGGACGTCAACATGAGGGCAAAAGCCAATGCATCCTCCAAAGTTGTTACTGTGGTAGAAAAGGGTGATACCGTACACGTAACAGATACATCTAATGGCAAATGGTATAAGGTATCTTACACGAATTCCAAAGCCCAAAAGTGTACAGGCTATATTAATAAAAAATATCTCAAGAAAAAATAAAACCAACGACAGGGCGGGGAACACAAAATTCCCCGCCTTATTCTATGAGAAAAAGCAGAAAAACCCCCGGGGTAGCTTTTGCTTTTTCTGAATTTGTAGTATACTGTTGCAAGAATCAGACGTAGACAATACGCAGGATCATTAAGGAGGAAGAAACCCATGCATATGTTAAAAGACGAAAACGGAAACATTATCCCGCACGGAGAAGGACACGATCATCATCACGACCATGATCACCACGATCATGACCATCATCACGACCACGATCATCATCATGCTCATGGTGATCACGCAGAAACAGATGCCCTGATCGGCTACATGGTATCCCATAATGCCCATCATGCCGAAGAGTTAAAAGACATCGCCCACACCCTTCGCCACGAAGGCCGCGGCGAAATCGCCGACTGCATCGAAGCCGCCGTAGCCGACTTCGCCACCGGTAACGAAAAGCTCTCCAAAGCCCTGGAGATGATCAAGGGCTGATCTCAAAAGTCAGAAAAGGACGGGACACCCTCCGGCGTCCCGTCCTTTTCGTCCGTCTTATTTAATGGATTTCTTCCTTAGACCACCGTCCACTTGCCCCACAAGGCAGCACAAGCCCTGTATCCGTCACCGGCAATCCAATCTCCTCCGACCGTACAAATCCCTTAAACTTCTTTAATTCTGTTGCAATCATATACGTCAACACTGCCGGCTGCAGCCCCGTCGTATAAGAATTGACCAGGAAAAACAGCGGATCCTCCGACAAAAGTTGTGTACACAGCTGGATCAGTCCATGGATCGATTCCTCAATTTTCCAGATCTCCCCCTTTGGTCCACGCCCATAAGACGGCGGATCCATAATGATCGCATCGTAATGATTCCCCCGGCGGATTTCTCTCTGGACAAACTTCACACAGTCATCCACGATCCAGCGGATCGGCGCATCCGAAAGCCCCGAGCTGGCAGCATTCTCCTTAGCCCAGGTCACCATACCCTTCGAAGCGTCCACATGTGTTACATGCGCTCCCGCAGCTGCCGCTGCCAGCGTAGCGCCACCCGTATAGGCAAACAGATTTAACACCTTAACCGGACGGTCCGCCCGGCGGATCAGATCACCAAACCAGTCCCAGTTGGCTGCCTGCTCAGGAAACAATCCTGTGTGTTTGAAACTGAACGGCTTCAGATTAAAAGTCAGCTCCCCATAATGGATCTGCCACTGCTTTGGCAGATCAAAAAACTCCCAGTCACCGCCACCCTTACTGCTGCGGTGATAGTGGCCGTTACATTTCTTCCAGCCGCGGTTTGTTTTCGGCGTATCCCAGATGACCTGCGGATCCGGACGGATCAGCAGATAATCACCCCAGCGTTCCAGCTTTTCGCCTTTGGAAGTGTCCAGCACTTCGTAGTCTTTCCAGTTGTCAGCAATCCACATACGGTATATATCCTCCATAAAATTGTACTCAAATCACATAGATATAAGAAGTATAGCATAGGATGGATAAAATTGCGATGCTGGATTTACAATTTCGGTATCACAGATGCATCTATATAAATAGGAAAGGAAACATAAATATCCACAAGAACAGTTATGGCATGCCATATAACCATGGAGAACTTCAAAAGTTCTGGATAAATGCAAGTAAATAATACTAAAAATGCATTTTTGAATATGCAAGAGCCAAAAAGGTGGAAAAAACGAAGAAAAAATGAAAGAAAACCTTGACAACATATCAGTAAGTCCATAAAATGTGGAATGGACAAATTGATGTTGCCTTCACAGTGCCCGAAAGGTTCATATCCGGACACTGCAAGCGAAGGATAGATCATACCGCAGCTTTTTATGTTGCATGAGGAGGAATATTATGAAAACACCGTACAGCAGTCTGAGCCGTGAAGAACTCAGCACCCTGAAAGAAAAACTGGAACAGGAATACAAAGAGGTCAAGGAGCTTGGCCTGAAACTGGATATGTCCAGAGGTAAACCGTCAAAGACCCAGCTGGAGCTTTCTATGGGGATGCTGGATACTGTTAACAGCGAGAGCAATATGGACTGTGAAGATGGCACGGATTGCAGAAACTACGGTGTATTGACCGGTATTCCGGAGATTCGCCGCCTGATGGCAGATATGGCCGGCGTATCTGAGAAAAATGTGATTGTTTATGGTAATTCCAGTTTAAATATTATGTTTGATACGGTATCCCGTTCTATGACCCACGGTGTGATGGGTTCGACGCCCTGGGCTAAACTTGATAAGGTGAAATTTCTCTGTCCGGTACCGGGCTATGACCGCCATTTTGCCATTACAGAGTCCTTTGGCATTGAGATGATCAATGTGCCGCTGTATGCGGATGGACCGGATATGGATATGGTAGAGAAACTGGTCAGTGAAGATCCGGCCATCAAGGGTATCTGGTGTGTACCGATGTATGCCAACCCGACAGGTACGACATATTCTGCTGAAACGGTGCGCCGTTTTGCTGCTTTGCAGCCGGCTGCCGAAGATTTCCGTATTTTCTGGGATAATGCGTATGGTGTACATCATCTGTTTGCGGATGATCAGGACAGTATTCCGGAGATCCTTTCGGAGTGTGCGAAAGCAGGACATCCGGATATGGTCTATGAGTTTATGTCCACATCAAAGATTACGTTCCCAGGTTCCGGTATCGCAGCTATGTTTACTTCCGAAGCAAATATTAAAGATATTCTGAAGGTCATGACGTTTCAGACTATCGGTCATGATAAGATCAATCAGCTGCGTCATGCGAGATTTTTCGGTGATATTGAGCATCTGAAAGCGCATATGATGAAGCATGCTGAGCTGATCCGGCCGAAATTCGCAGCTGTCATTGATACGCTGGAAGAGGGACTTGGCGGTCTGGAGATCGGCAGCTGGTCCAATCCGAAGGGCGGTTACTTCATTTCCTTTGATGCGATGGAAGGCTGTGCCAGGGCCATCGTAGCGAAGATGAAAGAGGCTGGTGTTGTGATGACTGGTGCAGGAGCTACATATCCGTATGGAAAGGATCCGAAGGACAGTAATATCCGTATTGCACCGACGCTGCCGACACCTGAGGAGCTGGCAAAGGCGGCTGAAGTGTTTGTGCTTTGCGTGAAGCTGGTCAGTGTGGAGAAATTGTTGGAAGCATAAGATAAATGAGGGGACGGACGGATTTGCCGAAATAAGCGCAGACCCTCCTGTCTCTTCGGAGAAGCCTTAAAGTGCGGGCTGACTGGTTCTTAGCGCGCCGATGGCCATACAATAAGGGCAGATGCCGCTTCTCAAAAGCGGCATCTGAGGACACCTGAGCCGCGTTTTCATCAGAAAACGCAGCGAATGTGTCCGATACCTTATTGTATGGCCATCGGCACGCTTAGAACCATCGCCCAAACGTCAGGCTTCTCCGAAGAGACAGGAGGGTCTGCGCTTATTTCGGCAAATCCTGCTAAAGAAAAAACGGGGAGTGGTAGATTGAGAAAAAAGAAACATCCACTTTTTTCATTTTTCGCCTATTTACCCTGCGTAAGAACAGTGATACAATAGGGCATATTAAGGGGATTTTACGAGCAAGGGGGATATAGATGCAAAAAAAGAAAATCAAGACATGGAAGATCGTAGTTTTCGGGATTTTGGTATTCATTCTTTTAGTAGCTGCGATCTGTTACGGGGCGGTAGCCAGATATTATACGACCCATTTTTTTAAGGGCACACAGATCAACGGTTATGACTGCAGTAATCTGACGGTGGAAGAGGTCAAGGAGCAGATCACGGATGAGATCATGACCTATGCCATCAATATTGAGGAACGCAATGGTATCACAGAGCGTCTGCTGGCCAGTGATCTGGGATTTACCTATGAGGATGACCAGTCGGTAGACAGACTTTTGCAGGAGCAGAATGCCTACACTTGGATTCTGGAGGTATTTAAGGAAAGGGAGAACGAAGTTTCTGCGATTTCCAGTTACGATAAGGATAAGGCCAGTGAAGTTTTAAAAGGCCTCAAATGTTTTGCTGAGGGCAATTATACTTCTCCGGAGAATGCCTATATCAAGGAGGGGGATTCCTCTTATGAGATAGTACCGGAGGTGCAGGGTACACAGCTGGATTTTGACAAGGTACTGAATGCGGTTCTGGAAGCCGTTGATGCCCATGCTGAGTCAGTAAATCTTGATGAGGCCGGCTGCTATCTGACACCGGAGGTGACCAGTGATAATGAAGAGCTGAACAAGCTGGTCAACAGTGTCAATACATATCTGTCGGCAAAGCTGACCTACGATTTCGGTGGCGATGACCGCAAGGTGATCGTAGATGGATCCCAGATCAAGGAATGGCTCAAAAAAGGGGATGACGGACTGCCGGTATTGGATGAGGATGGCAATCCGGAGCTTGTGGAGTCTGCAATTCAGGAGTTTGTCCGTGTGAATATGGCAAAGAAGTATGATACCCTGGGCAAGCCGCACGAGTTTAAAAAGCACGATGGCAAGACCATTACCCTGAGCGGTGGATTTTATGGCTGGCGGATGAAACAGGACGATACCGTGGCGAAAATGATCGAAGCAATCAAAAGTGGTGAGCAGAAGGATATGGAGGTAGAATATCATTATTCTGCAGCCAGCCGTGGTGCCGATGACATTGGTGGTACATATGTAGAGGTAGACATTACGCATCAGAAGATGTATTGTTATCAGGATGGCAAGCTGAAAGTAGAGACTCCGGTTGTTACCGGTAAAAAGGTTGAAGGCAGCGAGACACCGTCCAATGGTATCTGGTCGATTATCTATAAGAAGAGAGATGCTATTCTGGGTGAAGAAAATAATCTGGAATACCGTTCGCCGGTAGATTTCTGGATGCCATTTAATGGGAATGTCGGTATCCATGATGCGGATCGCTGGAGAAGTGAGTATGGTGGAGACATCTATAAAAAGCATGGTTCCCACGGTTGTGTGAATACGCCGAGGGCGGCCTGTGAAAAAATATATAATATAGTGAGCAAAGGTACTCCTGTCGTTGTGTATGGTGAATAAAGCAGCCGTACATACGGGATACAGTATCAGAGCAGACAAGGCGCAGAAAGCAGATAGACTGCAGTGAGGAGACAGAAATGAAAATTGTTGTATTAGCAGGAGGCATCAGTACAGAAAGAAGCGTATCTATCGTTTCAGGTACAGAAGTATGCAAAGCGTTGCGAAGCAGAGGAGAAAATGCAATCCTTCTGGATGTATATTGTGGAACAGAACAGGTAGATGCAAAGACAGCGTTTGCAGATATCCATGATATTGCGGAGGATGTAGCCTATATCCATTCTTTTGATGAAAAAATTCAGGAAATGATACAATCAAAAAAAGAATTTTTCGGCCCGAATGTGCTGGAAATTTGTAAGGCTGCCGATGTAGTCTTTCTGGCACTGCATGGTGCAGATGGAGAAAACGGCAAAGTACAGGCGGCCTTTGATCTGTTTGGTATCCGCTATACAGGTACAGGCTATCTGAGCAGTGCCCTTTCTATGGACAAAGCACTCAGCAAGGAGCTTTTACATTATGCCGGGGTACCGGTTCCGATGGGCAGAAAGATCACATCGTCTGGCACAGACAGTCTGGCAGATATGCCGCTTCCGCTGGTTGTAAAGCCGTGCTGCGGTGGTTCAAGCGTCGGTGTCAGCATCGTACAGGACAAGAAGGATCTGCAGGCTGCCCTTGACGAGGCTTTCCGTTACGAGAGAGAGGTCGTTGTGGAGGAATATATCGCCGGACGTGAGTTTTCCGTAGGTGTGATTGCCGGAGAAGCACTGCCGATTATCGAGATCGCTCCGATTGAAGGTTTTTACGATTATAAGAACAAATACTCCAAGGGTGCGACCAACGAATACTGTCCGGCCCGTCTGACAGAGGAAGAGACAAAGCAGATGCAGCAGTACGCAGAGGCCGGTGCAAAAGCACTGGGTATCACAGGCTATGGCCGTCTTGATTTTCTGATGAAAGCGGATGGTTCCATGTATTGCCTCGAAGCCAACACTCTGCCGGGTATGACCCCGACCAGTTTGCTGCCGCAGGAGGCCGCTGTGATTGGCATGGACTTCGGACAGCTGTGTATGCGTCTGATTGAAGTATCCAAAGAAGCATAAAATCCACATATAAGCTGTAAACTGTCCACAATACCCTTCGAACAGCAGAGCAGTAAAATAGTAGTAAGGAGAGTTAAGACTGTCACACTGTATGGAAATCCAGACGGTGTGACTGTTTTATTAAAGAAATGATGAGAGAATTAACGATCAAGAAAATCGCAGAAGTCTGCAACGGAACCTGTCATGGACCGCAGGACTGTCTGGACACAGAAATCACAGCCGTAAGCACAGACAGCAGAAAGATTGAAAAGGGCTGCTTATATGTCCCCATCGTCGGCGCCAGAGCGGATGGTCACAGTTTTATCCCGCAGGTCATGGAAAAAGGTGCACTGGTCACGCTGTCCGAGCAGGATCTGGGAGAGACAGACTATCCGTGGATCAAAGTAGCGTCCTCTTTGCAGGCTGTAAAGGATCTGGCAGAGGCTTATTTGAAAATCCTCAGCATTCCCGTGGTGGGAATCACCGGCAGCGTCGGAAAAACCAGCACCAAGGAGATGATCGCCGCCGTTCTGGGCGAAAAATATCGTGTTTTAAAAACTCTTGGCAATTTTAATAACGAACTTGGATTGCCCCTGACCGTATTCCGCCTGCGCGACGAAGATGAGATCGCCGTACTTGAAATGGGTATCAGCGACTTTGGCGAAATGACTCGTCTGGCAAAAATTGCCCGCCCGAAAGTCAGCGTGATCACGAATATCGGCTGGTGTCATCTGGAAAACTTAAAGACAAGGGACGGTATCTTCAGAGCCAAGACAGAAATGTTTGACTGGCTGCAGAAAGATGGCACAGTCATTGTCAACGGTGATGATGACAAACTGTGTCAGATTCAGGAAGTACACGGAAAAAACCCCGTATTTTTTGGCTTAAACAGTGCCTTCCCCGTCTGGGCAGATCAGATTGAACCCATGGGCCTTAAAGGCACCCGCTGCCAGATCCATGCCGATGGGCAGCTCTGCACCGTGCAGATTCCCCTCCCCGGCAGTCATATGGTCTATAATGCCCTCGCCGGAACCGCCGTTGGCCTCACCTTTGGTATGACACTTGATCAGATCTGCAATGGCATCGAAAAACTTAAACCTTTAAGCGGCAGATTCAATATCCTCGATCTTGCAGGTCGGGTTGTCGTAGACGACTGCTATAATGCAAACCCTGTCTCCATGAAAGCCTCTCTCCAGATCCTCGAAGAAGGCCAGGGACGTCGCATTGCCATACTCGGTGATATGGGCGAACTCGGCGAAAATGAAGCTTCTCTCCACGAAGAAGTCGGCGCCTTCGCCGGTACATTAAAGATCGATGTCCTTTACACCGTCGGAACCCTCACAAAAGGCCTCGAACAGAAAGCCAAAGAAGCCAATCCGTCTCTTGTGACCAGACATTTTGCCACCCTCGATGAACTTCTCGAGAATCTTTCTGCCCTTACCGCCCCCGGAGATACGATCCTTGTAAAAGCTTCTCATTTCATGCATTTCGAGAAAATCGTAGAAGCCTTCAAGTCAATGTAAAAACCTTCCGTGGCAGCTGACCGTGCAGATTGTGCAGAGCGGGAGCCAGACAGGAGAGCGGCATATATCTCAGCTGAAACGATTCAAAGTGCGCCCTTAGCTTCGACGAAATCCACGTCTTACGTAATCTTACGCGCGAGCTCGCTTTAGCGAGCGCGTTAGATGAAGTTAGACGTTAGTTCGGCGAAGCGTTGCACTTGTTTCAGCTGAGATATATGCCGCTCTCCTGTCTGGCTCCCGCTCTGCACAATCTGCACGGTCAGCCTGCAGCTACACTATGTTCAACTATTCTTCTGTACCATCTTCTGGATAATATCCCGTGTATAGCTTCCAATCACCTTCCTGTCTTCCTTCGAAAGCTCCGACGGTCGAAACGGCTTCCCGTATTCCAGCGTAACCTGTGTGCTTTTGATAAATGGAAAATGATCTTCCAGAATCTGCGAAGTATTTGTTAGAGCCACCGGCACGATGAGACAGTCCGTCTTTGTTGCTACTTTAAAGCTTCCTTCGTGAAACGGCAGCAGCTCTGCCTGATCTGCCCCTGTACTGCGCGTACCTTCTGGAAAAATAAAGATCGAAATTCCCTGTTTTACATGATCAATCGCCGTAAGAATTGTCTTTAATCCCTGCTTGATATCCTTTCGATCCAGAAACAGGCAGTACAGATACCGCATCCACGTAGAAAGAAACGGTACCTTTTCGATTTCCTTCTTCGCCAGATAGCCTGTCAATCCAGGGCAGCGTGCATACGTGATCACTACATCAAAAAAGCTGCGGTGATTACCAATATAGAGCACTGTCTCATCCTTCGGTACATGTTCCTCACCTATTACCGTCAGCTTACAACCTGACAGAAACAGAATGATCTTAAACGCTCCCTGCACGATCCGCAGAGAAGAAATATCCCTCGCATGCGGATTCACCTTGCCGATCAGCCATTCGATCAGATACAACGGAATAGAAAAAATAAAAAATACAATTAAAAATAGTGCGATAACCAGTAAACGAATCATATGATACTCTCCTGTTCTTTGTTGCTTTTTATTATACGGTAGTGCCTGTGGACTTGCAAGCCAGGGCTGGAAAAAGACATAATTTTTCCAACGACACATACAATAAAAGAGGAATATATGGCATATGGGGGAACCAGGAGGAAGTATGAAACAAAAAACATGTCTGTTTGCTCTGCTGCTTTGCCTGTTGCTTTGCCTTTGCGCCTGCTCGGCAGAAATACTCCACAGGGAAGAGGGACACCAGCTGGATTTTACGGTGACGCCCCGAAGTGAACTGCCGGAGGAAGTGGAAGCTGTGCTGGACGAAAAACTGGGTACATCGTTTGAAACAGCCTGTCAGTACGGCGACAGCCTGTATCTGCTCTGTGGGTATCCTGTGCAGCAAAGCGGTGGGTACAGTATCCGGGTGAATCATCTTACGGCAACAAAGGATGCCATCTACTTTCAGGCAGAGCTGATCGGTCCGGAAGGTGAAGAAATGGAAGAAAACAGCGAAAACAATGCCAGTACGGCACCCTGGCTGGTGGTTAAAACAGAGTATCTGGATCTGCCAGTCATTTTTGAACCGTAAAACAAGACAGCAGTTGCAGGAGGGAGCGTATGGAATTAAAAAAGCAGGAATATCCGGTGCTCTGCAAAAAAAGCAGTGCCCAGAGCCAGATCACCTGTGATGAAGAGGTGAATGTACCGGACAGCTGTCCGGATGTGGGTCGGATGATCCAGAAAAAAGGCAGCGTGCAGATTAAGGATGTACAGGTGGGAGACGATGCGGTGCTTTTGTCCGGACAGTTGGTTTTTTGCCTGCTGTATGTAACAGATGATGAAGAACGGAGTATCAAAAGTTTTACAGGACAGATTCCGGTTGAAGAGACAATCCGACTGGAGGGCGTCCATGAGGGTGACAAAATCCGGCTGAAATGGGAACTGGAAGATCTGACGCTGCGTCTGATTCATCCGCGAAAGCTGGGAGTTCAGGCTGTAATTTCTTTCCGGGCGGATGTACAGGAAAAATGCACGTTGCTTCTGCCACTGGATGTCGTGAAAGAAGAAGGATTGTCGTGCCGGACACAGAAAGAGGCTATTCTCGGATTGAAAGTACATAGGAAAGAAGCCATTCATTTAAAGGAAGAACTTCTTTTGCCTTCCAATAAGCAGGAGATCGAACAGGTGCTGTGGCAGGAAATAGAGGTGCGTGGGTTGAAATTCCGCTGTATGGAGGGGGAGATCGCCTATACGGGAGAACTGTTTGTCTTCCTTTTGTATACAGGGGACGATCCGTTAAGTCCACCGGAATGGATCGAACAGGTGATCCCTGTAAATGGTACACTGTCCTGTGAAGCCTGTCATGCGGACCATCTGCCGGATATTGCAGTACGGCTTGTGCAGGAAGAAATCCATATCCAGCCGGATACTAACGGGGAAGAACGTTTGCTTCAGGCAGAAGCTGTACTGGAGACAGAGATTTGCCTGCAAAAGGAAGAAGAGTTTTCCCTGCTGATGGATGTCTGCGATCCGGTCAGGGAGTGCCAGCCGGTGACGGAGGCTACTGTAATCGAACATTTGCTGGTACGCAATGAAGCCAAATGCCGTGTCAGTGACAGGGTTGATACAGGGGAGGCCCAGGGAAAAATCCTGCAGATCTGCCACAGCAATGCCAGACTGCGTGTGGATGAGTGCCATGTCACACCGACAGGGCTGGAAGTAGAAGGGATATTGAAGGTGCGGATCCTGTATATTGTCAGTGATGATGAGATGCCATTTTATGCCATGGAAACAGTGCTTCCCTTTGGGCAGCTGATCGAAGTGCCGGATATGCGGGGAGAGATCGGGTATGAGCTGCAGACGGATCTTGAACAGCTGTCAACAACGATGGCTGACAGTCATGAGATTGAGATCCGGGCTATGATCAGCTGCAGTGCGCTGGTTGTACAGAAAAAAGAAATTCCGCTGCTTCGTGAGATGGAGACAAAGCCCCTGGATATGGAAAAAATCCGGACACTTCCGGGGATTGTCTGCTGCAGGATAGGACCAGAAGATACGCTGTGGGATCTGGCAAAAACCTATTATACTACAGTGGATGAGATCATGGCGCTAAATGAACTGCAGGGTGAACCTGAACCAGGGCAGACGCTGTTTCTTGTAAAAAAGGTAGAAAGTTAAAAATTTACCAATTATCTCTTTGCATTTTGTATTTTTTATGGTACAGTGAATGTTGTACTGTATACAAAGTGCGAAACAGATAGAGGAAGACAAAAATCATGAGATTACGAGCAATGGCAAAGATCAATCTGGGACTGGATGTGGTGCGTAAACGTGAGGACGGTTACCACGAAGTCCGTATGATCATGCAGACAATCCGGATGTATGACAGCATAGAGCTGACACACCGGATAAAGCCGGGGATACAGGTGATGACAAATCTGCGGTATCTGCCGGTCAATGAAGATAATCTGGTATACCGTGCAGCAAAGCTTCTGATGGATGAGTTTCAGATCAAAGAAGGTGTGCTGATCCGGCTCGAGAAGTTTATTCCGGTGGCTGCAGGTATGGCAGGCGGCAGTGCAGATGCCGCAGCTGTTTTAGTGGGAGTCAATCGTATGTTTGACCTGGGGCTTTCAAAGCAAGCACTGATGGAGCGCGCGGTTAAGATCGGTGCGGATGTGCCCTATTGTATTCTACGGGGGACAGCGCTGGCTGAAGGTATCGGAGAAAAGCTGACGATTCTGCCAAAGGCACCGCAGGGGTATGTACTGATCGCAAAACCGCCGATCAGTGTTTCCACAAAGTTCGTTTACGAAAATCTCCATCTCGATCGGCTGGAGACGCATCCGGATATCGATGGTGTCCGTGCGGCAATCGAGTCCGGTGATCTCAAGGCGATGACAGAACGCATGGGAAATGTACTGGAAACGGTGACGATACCGGCTTATCCACAGATCGGCGAGATCAAAAAGCGGATGCTGGAAAACGGTGCGCTGGGTGCTATGATGAGTGGCAGCGGTCCTACGGTATTTGGCATATTTGACGACAAAGTGCAGGGAGAGAGAGCAAAGCAGGTGCTAAAGGCCAGTGGGTTGGCACAGATCGTATATCTGACCACCTTTTTTAACTGAATAATTTAAAAACAATAAATCTTTTTTATGCGGAGGAACAAAAGATGAATGATTTTCATGTGGATATGAATGAATATCTGCCGCTTCGTGACGTGGTTTTCAAGACCCTGCGGCAGGCAATCCTGACCGGAGAACTGCAGCCGGGAGAACGTCTGATGGAGATTACCCTGGCCAACAAGCTGGGTGTGAGCCGTACGCCGGTACGTGAGGCCATCCACAAGCTGGAACAGGAGGGACTGGTGATCATGATGCCGCGGCGTGGTGCGCAGGTGGCACAGATCACAGAGAAGGATCTGGTGGAAGTGCTGGAGGTGCGTCTCGGTCTGGAAGAGATGGCTGTGCGATTCGCCTGCGAACGCATGACGGACGAGCAGTTCAAAGCAATCTGTGCAGCGGCTGCAGAGTTTGATGCAGCGATCGATAAGAATGATCTGACTGCACTGGCCCAGGCCGATGAGAATTTTCATTCCCTGATCTATAAAGCGACAGATAATGCCTGTCTTTGTAATATTACAAATAACCTGCGTGAACAGATGTACCGTTACCGTATCGAACATCTGAAGAACCAGGATGTGCGTAAAGGACTTTCCGCAGAGCACAAGGCGATCTGCGAAGCTCTTGAGGCACGCAACGTGGAAGAAGCACGTACGATTCTGTGCAGCCATATCGAGAACCAGCAGAAGTCGATCATCCGAATGCTGAAAGAAAAATAATAAAGGCTCTTGTGCCTGCAGGAAAAACGTATGAAATACAGCTCTTTGGAGCAGACTAAAAGAAGTATCCCTGTTGTGGGGATACTTCTTTTTGTTTGTGGAAAGGAGAGGCGTATGGCAACACCTGTTGTGGAAAATCTGGACATCAATATCGCACATGTGCAGGAGCTGTTACAGGACTGTATGGATATTGTGCAACAGGAGATATACCTGAGGGCAGGAAGGGTGTTTCTGGTATACGGAGAGACAACGATATCCAATGTACTGCTGGATCAGTCAGTGATCGCTGAGCTGTTGCATCAGCTGGATACGCTGTCTGTGGAGGAACAAAGGATACTGCTGACAAAAAAAGGGATCACTGCCGGTAAAAGCAAACAGTTTGCAACCATAGAAGAGGCACTGTGTGTGCTGTTTACCGGAGATATCCTGTTATTTGCAGAGGGCAGCCCGGTGGCCATATCTGTGGCAGACAAAGGATATCCGGGAAAACCGGTGGGCAATTGCGAAGCAGAAAAAGTGATCCGCGGTTCGTCCGAAGGTTTTTGTGATTCCATCAAAGCTAATGAGGCACTGGTACGCAAACGCCTGCGCAGTGCAGGGTTTAAAATCGTGGAAAAAAAGACGGGTGTGCGTTCTGAGACAACTATCGCTTTTTTATATATGGAGGAGCTGGCCCGACCGGAGTTTCTGCAAAAGCTGCAGGCAGGGATCGATGCCTATGTGATCGACGGTGTTTTTGACAGCGGGACGCTTGAACAGCTGGTCAAAAAGGACTGGGCTTCGCCTTTTCCCCAGTTTCAGACGACCCAGCGGCCAGACAGGGCAGCCCAGGAGATTTTGCAGGGCAGAGTTGTGTTGCTGTGCGACAATTCGCCCACGGCACTGATGCTTCCAGCTGGATTTTCAGATTTTCTGCGGGTCAGTGAGGACCGGTATAATCACTTTGAAATTGTCAGCTTTGCCCGGTTGATCCGGTACAGCGCGATGCTGGCAGCTTTGTATATCTCTGCGTTTTATCTGGCTGTTGTCAGCTTCCATACCCAGATCCTGCCGACACCGCTGCTTTTATCGCTGGCTGAGTCGCGCAGTGGGGTACCGTTTCCGCCGATGATCGAGGTTCTTTTGATGGAACTGTCGTTTGAAATGATCCGGGAAGCCGGGGTACGCATGCCGGGACCTTTGAGTGGAACAATCGGTATTGTGGGCGGGCTGATCATCGGAGATGCGGCGGTTTCTGCCAATCTGGTCAGTCCGATGTCGGTGATCGTTGTGGCATTTGGAGCGCTTTGTACCTTTGCGGTGCCGGATGAAGAATTTGGCAGTGCCCTGCGGCTGGTACGTTTTATGATGCTCCTTCTGGGGGGCTTTCTTGGACTTTCCGGAATCGTCTGCGGCAGCTTCTGGCTGCTTTTGCACTTAAGCGGGCTGACAAGCTTTGGAATCCCCTATCTTGAAATTATGCACCGTCATACCTTTCATGCGCAGGACAGCCTGTACCGGAAACCGATGACCGGGCTGAAAAACAGACCGTACTATGTGAACGATAAGCAGTCGGTCCGGCTACGAAAGGCGGATAAGGAGGACACAGAGATATGAGAGTGGGAAAGCAAAGACACATACAGCCCTGGTGCTATTTCCCTGTGGCAGTGGCTTTTTTCTCGCTTTTTCTGCCAAAGTTCCGGCTGTTTTGCGGAGGCAGTGGCGCAGTCGGCATTCTTTTGGGCACAGCAGGTGTATGTATACTGCACAGAGTCAGGGTTGCCCTGCTGGTTATCAGGTGGAAGCCTTTGCAGGGCTTTGCAGGTAAACTTTTTGCCATTGTGTCCCTGCTATGGTATACGGCGGTTCTGATCATCCTGACTGGCAGCACAGCGTTGTTTATCCGTGACTGTTTTTGGACGGAAATGTCTGTCTGGGTGGCCTGGGGACTTATTATCCTGATGCTCTTGCCTGCATGGGGAAAGAAAAAAGCGATATGGCAGCGTCTGGTAGCCGTTGTGGCCCCGTGGCTTCTGGTATTTGTGGTGGGGATGCCGTTTCTGGGCATCAGACAGATCCGGTATCCGATTGTCCGTGGCGTGCTGACACTGGATATGTACCAGATTCTTACGGCGGCGGTTGTCTATCTTCTGGCTTCCTGGTATCTTTTGTTGATTCCGGAAACCGGGAAAAAGGGTCTGTGGCCGGACAGTCAGGAAGGTCTGTACCTGCTTCTTGGTTTTTTTCTGTCTGGCCTATGTGTACTGTTTGGACTGGTTTACGGAACACAAGGGACAGCATACCGGCGATGGCCGATGCTGAGCCTTTTGCAGGGAGTCAGTGTGCCCGGCAAGTTTCTGGAACGTGTGGATGCGCTGTGGGCAGCAGCTTTTTTATTTGCTGTTTTTGTGGCGGCGGGCCTTTTACTGGAAAAGCTTTTTGGGTGTCTGCAGCTTCTGGGGGTGCCAGAGGGCAGTGTGAGGTTGTGGCGTTGGAAGGATCTGGTGGCTTTTGGACTTCTGCTAGTGGCTCTTTTGGTGTATCGTTACGGTGGCGTGGAGGTGCAGGACAGAGTATACGTGGGGGCTGTTCTGGCCGACTGGACAGAAGAAGGCTATGTGTTCTGGTTCCCTTCGCAGGGAAAGGAGAAGGTAACAAAAGTTCTGGCAAAAAGCTTCACTGATGCCCGGGAAAGTTTTGCCGACAGTCAGAATCTGCAGCCGGATTTCGGGCATATCGAGGTAACCGTTCTGGGAAGAACTCTGTTAAAAAACCGGAAGATGACGGACCGGCTTTTTACGGAGCTGGCCGGATGGCAGGAGATGGATGAAAACAGCTACGCTTTTGTTGCAGATATGCCCGGCAGTCTGCTTAAGACGGATACAGGGGAGGGCGGTATGGGTAAATATGTCTCTGAGCTGTATGAAAACCGGTTTGGCCCGGCCAGAAGCCATATGACCCTGCAGCGGCTTCTGGTGCACTGGGAAAATGAAGAGACAGTAGATACGTTGCCGGAACTTCTGGAAAAGAACGGCTGCCTGTGGATCAGGGAAGTATAACAACTGCCAGGCAGTCTGAAAGCTGAGTCAAAAGAAGCTTGTGATCCGGGAACAATGCTTGCAAAATCGCAGGCGACAGTATACAATGTCTGATACAGAAAATTACAAGGCAGCTGTATACAGGAAAAGAAGTTGCCTGGCAGTAGCTTACGAACGGAGGAAGCGTATGACAGAAGAAGTACTGGTAAGAGTAACAGGGATTCAGTCATCACCGGAAGAGGCACAGACCGTAGAAGAACCGATTTCGATTGTAACACCTGGTCGCTTTTATATAGAAAATGGTGAACGGTATGTACAATATGAAGAAGTATACGAAGAAGCTGAGATGAGTGCTGTAAATACAGTAAAACTGCATCCGGAAATCCTGGAGGTTAATAAAAGCGGTGCGATCAATGTCCGGATGGTGTTCCAGGAAAACAGAAAGAATATGAGTATGTATGGCACACCCTTTGGTGAGCTTGAGATGGGGATTGCGACAACGAGCTATACGATGCAGGAGACAGACGAGAAGATTGATCTGAACGTGAAATATGCGCTTGAGATGAATGGAGAGCATGCAGCAGACTGCGAGCTGAAGCTGGAAATCATGGCCAAGGGCAGCAGCTTTACCCTGTGAGAAAAGGTCCATTGGGCCTTTTTTTTGCCGTAGTATATAAAAAAAGCTCCGGTGGAAGCTTCTTTTATTTTTTATGGTAAACAGTCTGTAAACCATTTCTTAAAAAAAAGGAAACTGATTGACAGGCAGATTTGACGACCTCTATAATAGATTTACATAATCTGGTGAGTTGTATACGTCCGGCAAACCTTCGGACAGCAGGAAGCGTGGCGGAAAAGATGACTTGCTAAAAACAGGAGGCGAGCTATGGGATTTGAAAAATTGATACAGGATTACTCGAAAAAAATGGCACCGGTCTGCCGGGAAAATGACAGTATTTCGGACGAACTGTTCAAAAAATACGGTGTCTACCGCGGACTCAGGGATCTCAACGGAAAAGGTGTTGTCACAGGACTGACTTCGATATCACGGATCGTTTCGATGAAAGAAGTGGACGGACAACGTATTCCCTGCGATGGTGAGCTGTGGTACAGAGGTTACCGCGTCGGGGATCTGATCAATTCCTATGGCAAAGACAGATTTGGCTATGAGCGTACGGCTTTCCTTTTGCTGTTTGGCCGCCTGCCAGATGAACAGGAGTTTGCCGATTTCAAGGAGATGATCTGGCACTGCCGCGATCTGCCGACGAATTTTACCCGGGATGTGATCATGAAAGCACCATCAAAAGATATCATGAATTCCATGACCCGCAGTATCCTGACGCTGGCCTCTTATGATACAAATGTTTCGGATATTTCCGTGGAGAATGTTCTGCGTCAGTGTATACAGTTGATTGCGGTATTCCCGATGCTGGCGGTTTATGGCTACCATGCCTATAACCATTACGAAAACAACAGCAGTATGTATATCCACCGCCCGGATCCGCAGCTTTCCACTGCAGAGAATCTGTTGATGATGCTTCGCCCGGACAAGTCTTTTACGCCGCTGGAAGCTCAGGTCATGGATGTGGCATTGATGCTGCATATGGAACATGGCGGTGGTAACAATTCGACCTTTACAACCCGGGTGGTTACTTCCTCAGGATCGGATACTTATTCCGCGATTGGTGCCGCAATGTCATCGCTGAAAGGACCAAAGCATGGTGGCGCCAATTTAAAGGTTATGGAGATGATGACGGATATCCGTGCCAATGTCAGTGATATCGGTGATGACGAAGAAGTAAAGGCTTATCTGAAAAAAATTCTGGATAAGGAGACCTTTGACCATCAGGGTCTGATCTATGGTATGGGCCATGCCGTGTATTCCCTGTCCGATCCCCGAGAGCGGATTTTCAAAGGCTTTGTCGAAAAGCTGGCAGAGGACAAGGGTGAGCAGCGCAGTATGCATCTGTACAATGCTATTGAGTCGATTGCGCCGGAGTTGATCGCTGAAAAACGCAAGATCTTCAAAGGCGTAAGCCCAAATGTGGATTTCTACAGTGGCTTTGTCTATGATATGCTGGGTATTCCGCTGGAGCTGTACACACCGCTGTTTGCCATTGCAAGAATCAGCGGCTGGAGTGCACATCGGATCGAGGAGCTCATCGGTATGGGCAAGATTATCCGCCCGGCCTATTTAAGCGTTATGAAAGAAAAGTAATTGTACCGGTACACCGCAGTTACGGATTTGCAGCAGGAGAGGACGATGAAAGCAATAAACAGAATATCGGAAAAGTACAAAAGGGTGGCGCTTTTTTCCCTTTTTCTGCTACTGGCAGCTGTGCTTGGCTTTTTCAGACGGCTGGGCAATGTAGATGAACTTTGGAATTTTACTTTCGGCAACAATATGGCAATGGGACTTGTACCTTACAGAGATTTTAATCTCTTGCAGACACCGCTGTTTGCGATGCTTCACGGACTGGCACTTGGGGTATTTGGCAGAGAACTTCTGGTGACACGGATGCTTGGAGCACTTTTGTTTGCCATAATCTGTTATCTGTTATATCTGTTTTCCGAACAGATGGAGGTGAAGGGTTGTGGCAGGCTGGTATTGCCGTTAGTATTTCTTTTATGCTTTGATTATAATGTGTTTTATGAATACAGCTGCTCGATTCTTGCCGTGCAGCTTTTTAGCATGCACAGAGATGTGCGTTTTGTGCGGCAGCGGATTTCAACGGAACAGTATTTTTCCGTCCGATATCAGCTGGTAACGGGGCTTTTTGCCGGGGCAGCGATCATGTGTAAGCAGACTTTTGGCGGTTTTGTGGCGCTGGCGGCATGGTGCAGTGTATTGCTTCTGGGCTTCATGTACCGTCAGGACAGAAAAAACGTTCGGAAAGCCTTTTTTGCCCGTCTGGCGGGGTCTTCGATTCCCTGTTTTTTTGTGTTGTTCTATCTGCTGGGAACGGGGAGCTGGGATGATTTTATCGATATGAGCCTGAAAGGGATCTCTACCTTTTCGAGCCGGCTGATGCTCTGGGAATATATGGCGGAGGATCCGGAATATATGGCAACAGGTATCGCCTTTTTGCTCAGCGTGCTTCTGGGAGTGATCTACACACTGTATAATCGGAAAAATGAAAAGGGCCGTATGGGACTGCTTGTGCTTTTGTACAGTACACTTGGCTGTATCAATCTGTATCCCCTGTGCAATTCTTACCATATCCTGACCTGTCTGTTTCCGTTTCTGGTACTGGTACTGCCGTATCTGGCCTGGCTGCAGAGGTTCCGACTGGTACGAATTGCAGCGGCCGGTGCGGTATTTGCCTGTCTCGTAGATATCTGCGGTATCAAGCCGTATGCTGTGGTAAAGAACAGTGTGCTGCTGACGGATGTGCCGCATTTTCAGGGAATCTTTATGGACCGTGGGGAAGAAGAGGAGTATCGGGATATTGTGGAAGAGGTAAAGCTTCGTAAAGAAAATGGCTTTGATGTGTATATTCTTGACAATGAGGCTGTGAAGTACCTGATTCCTTCGGACATCTATCATAAATATACGGATATGTTTCTGGTGGGAAATCTGGGACAGAAGACACCCGGAGAATGTCTTGACGATACGCTGTATACCAGTGGACAGGCTATGTATCTGATACCGTCGGATTTGGACGATCAGTATCAGTATCCCCGTCAGGCAGTGGAGTCCTTTATCGAAGAAAAACTGGACTATGCCCAGACGATCGGACATTTCCGGTGCTATATGCCCAGAGTCTGACAAGTGTCAGACGAAACTTTTGAGCTGCATCATAAAATCTTCCTCCAGATGAATCAGTTTCCGGGTCAGATCCTGACTTTCTTCGGATGCTTCCGGGTACTGGTTCAGATAGCGGCTTAAAGATTTAATTCCCATACTGCAACCGTCCATCAGAAGTCCGGCTACGGTACTGTTGTCATCTCGGATATTCAGTTTCATTTCCGTGCTCATCCAGGACATGGCACGGGTCAGCGGGTGGGGATCTTTACCATTGTCACCGTCATCGGTCAGCAGTTCATGGCAGCTGGCACCGATATCCAGGTGTTTTTCATTGTATTTGTGCAATAGATCCGAAAGCTTCCGGTCATGGACATGGGGCAGCACCTGCTCCATCGCACCCGAGGCCATTTTACACCCGGCATTGCATTCCCGTAATAAATAGGTTGTATCAGAAATCATAGAAAAAACCTCCTTTTTCAGAGTATCTGTACTGCAGGGGAAAAATATGCTGGAGGATTGTGGAAGTGCAGGACATCCGGTGAAAAAACGCAGATATCTGTCAGGTGGAAAACTATGTCATTCTTGACAGGACATGGGGAAAACCGTATAATCTTCGTTGATATTTTAAAATACAAAGTATTTTTGAAAGTTAGGTCATACCATTATGAGAAAAATAGGAATAGTGACGGACAGTCACAGCAGTATCACACAGGAAATGGCAAAGGAGCTCGAAATTATGGTGCTTTCGATGCCCTTTTATTTTGATGAGACCTGTTATTATGAGGATGTAACATTGACAAGAGAGGCGTTTTTCAATCGTCTGAAAAGTGGAGCCAATGTTTCCACATCCCAGCCATCCCCGGCAGCAGTCATGGAAATCTGGGATAAGGCACTGGAAAGCTACGAATCGATCCTGTATATCCCGATCAGCAGTGGCCTCAGCAGCTCGTGTGATACTGCCAATATGCTGGCACAGGACGAAGCCTACGAAGACCGCGTGTTTGTGGTAGACAATGGCCGTGTTTCCACACTGATGCATCAGTCCGTTCTGGATGCCATCGATCTGATCGAAGCCGGATACAGCGCTGCCCAGTGTAAAGAGATTCTGGAACGCGTCCGTGACAGGATGAATATCTATGTGGCGGTTTCGGATCTGACCTATTTAAAACGCGGTGGACGTATTTCAGCAGGCTCCGCAGCCCTTGGTTCCCTTTTAAATATCAAACCTATTCTGTCCTTTGATGTGGGAAAGCTCGATGCCTTTAAAAAGTGCAGAGGTACTAAAAAGGCGCGTGCAGCGATGATCGAAGCACTGAAAAATGATCTGCTGACAAAGTTTTCAAAAGAGTACGAAGCCGGTGAAGTCCGTATTTTGGCGGCATCCAGTGCTGATGAAGAGACGACAGAAGGCTGGCTGGAACAGATTCGTGAAGCATTCCCGGGAGAAAAGATCCTCTGTGATGATTTGTCCTTTGGTGTATCCTGCCATATCGGTCCGGATGGCCTTGGCATCGGCTGTTCCTGTCGTCCCAAGGAACTGTATGCGCTAGACAAGGCCAAAGGAGGTAAAGTGTGAAACAGAACGTAAGAAAATCCTGCCTGCTGGTGCTGACAGCACTGATCTGGGGCATCGCTTTTGTCGCACAGACCACAGGCGGAGATACTGTCGGTGCTTTTTCCTTTAACTGTATCCGTTCCCTGATTGGCGGGATCGTGCTGATCCCCGTTATCCATGTGCTCGATACAAAGACAGACAAAAAGCCAAAGACCACTGCAGAAAAGAAAACACTGCTTACCGGCGGTATCGCCTGCGGCTGCGTGATGTTTATCGCCAGCTCCTTCCAGCAGCTTGGAATCAATCTGGGTACAGAAGCCGGTAAGGCCGGTTTTCTGACTGCCTGTTATATTCTGCTGGTACCGATCCTGGGACTTTTCCTGAAAAAGAAATGCGGCTGGAATATCTGGATCGGTGTCGTACTGACCCTGGCAGGGCTGTACCTGCTCTGCATGAACGGCACGACCGGATTTTCCCTGCGCTTTTCCGACGGACTTGTGATCATCTGCGCCGTATGCTTTTCTCTGCATATTTTGCTGGTTGATCATTTTTCTCCACTTGTCGATGGTGTGCGCTTATCCTCCATCCAGTTTATCATCTCCGGACTGATCGGACTGATCCCGACATTTTTTGTGGATATGCACCATTCCCTGTCCGGATTTTACGCCTGGCTTCCCGCACTGCAGTCCTGGAATGCGTGGATCCCCATTCTGTACGCTGGTGTCATGTCCTGCGGCGTCGCCTACACCCTGCAGATCATCGGTCAGAATGGACTGAATCCGACCATAGCATCCCTGCTGATGAGCCTCGAATCCGTTTTCTCCGTCCTCGCCGGATGGATCATCCTCGGTCAGAAGCTCACCGCCAGAGAAATCCTCGGGTGCGTTATCATATTCGCAGCCATCGTGTTGGCACAGCTTCCGGTTAATTCAAGGACGGACGGATAAAAAAATATTGAGTAAAATACAGCAAAAGAAAGTAACATTACAAGCAATGTCAGCATAAGAAAAGGCCCGGGTGGCTGGGGTCGCTGACTGGTATATATCTCTCTTCAAACGATTTAAAGTGCGCCCTTAGCTTTGACGAAATCCACGGCTTACGTAATCTTATGCGCGAGCCCGCTTTAGCGAGCGCATTAGATGAAGTTAGCCGTTAGTTCGGCAAAGCGTTGCACTTGTTTGAAGAGAGATATATACCAGTCAGCGACCCCAGCCGCCCGGGCTTTTTCTTATGCGTCCGTCTTAGAGAAAATTAGAAATCAATTTCCTCCCCACGTTTCAGTCGGTCATGAAACTCTGCTGTAGCCGCAAACATAACATCCCCTGCAGAGTTTAAAGCCGTCTCACAAGAATCCTGAATAACTCCGATAATAAATCCGACACCAACAACCTGCATAGCCACGTCATTCGAAATACCAAACAAAGAGCAGGCCATCGGAATTAAAAGCAGCGAACCTCCCGCAACACCAGAAGCACCGCAGGCACTAAGCGTAGCCAGCACACTTAAAATCAGTGCCGTTGGGATATCCACGGAAATCCCCAACGTATGTGCAGCAGCCAGTGTCATGATCGTAATCGTAATCGCCGCACCATCCATATTAATTGTAGCACCCAGCGGAATCGAAACCGAGTACATATCTTTATCAAGACCCAGCTTTTCACATAACTGCATATTCACCGGAATATTCGCTGCAGAACTTCTTGTAAAGAAAGCTGTCACACCACTCTCCTTCAGACAGCGGAAAACCAGTGGATACGGATTTCTCTTTAAACACAGGAACATAATAAACGGATTCACGATCAGTGAAGTAAACAGCATACAGCCAACTAAAACCGCCACCAGCATGCCGTAATCCTTGAAAATCGTAAGACCGTACTCGGAAACGGAACTGAATACCAGACCCATGATACCAAACGGTGCCAGATTGATGATCCAGCGGACCGCTGCAGAAACGGCATCCGATACATTGCTCAGCACCTCCAGTGTCGCCGGAGCTGCCAGATTCTTAAAAGCAAGACCAAGAACAACAGCCCAGAACAGAATACCGATGTAGTTGGCATTCATCAGAGAAGACACCGGATTGGCCACCAGATTATTCAGTAAGGTCTGGAAAACCTCCCCGATACCCACCGGTGCGGCCTGATCTGCTGCAGCTGTGGTCAGCTTCAACGTTACCGGGAATAAGAAACCGGCGATAACTGCAAAAAACGCAGCCACCAGTGTACTCAGCATGTACAGGAAAATAACCGTGCGGAACTGGGCACCCAGTCCCTTGGAAGCCTGTGCCAGGGAACTGATGACCAGAACAAAGACAAGGATCGGAGCGATTGCCTTTAAAGCTCCGACAAACAGATTACCGAGAACAGGTAAAAAAGTAGCCTGCGGCATGGCAATACCCAGGATGACACCAATGATCAGACCGATAAGAATACGGAGGATCAGGCTTGTTTCATTGTATTTAGCGACAATTGCTTTCATAACTCTCTCCTTTTGTATGAACTTTTGAACTTTATCATAGCATAGAATTAACGTTGTGACAAATTGTTTATGTAAATTTACTGAAAAAACGAAAGAAACCTCCGAGGGATATTACCTACCCTAAAAAACAAAACAGGCATCGTCAAAAGACGATACCTGTTTTGTATGTACGGATTATTTGGACGGGCTGTTGACCTTGTCTCTGAGCTTGTCCATGAATCCTTTTTTCTTTTCCTGATGATCCAGCGGTCCGCGGATACCACGTACATCCGTGATATAAAGTCCACTGATCGTGGCCTTGACTTCTTTTTTGATCGGGATCTGGTCAAAGATACGCTCGTCAGCGATCATCGTCATGATCTTGGGACCGACCTTGGCTTTGACGATGGGCAGCTTGGCACGGCGCATATACTTTGGCGTCTGATCAATGACCATCTGGGGAAGTCCGGATTCTTTGAGCTTGAGTTTCTTTTTATCGATAATCAGCATGGAAACCTGCTGTTTCATAGCTTCCATCTGCTCCTGCTGCTCGGCCTGCTTTTTTTCCATACGTTTGCCGATAAAGTACAGAACAGCAAGAACGGCAACGACGATTACCAAAATAATCAGAAGGATCTGCCAGACTTTCATAATATGCCTCCTAAACTTGAAAATAATCATCCTATATTTTAGCATTGTTACCGCTGATTGGCAATTCATTTTTGTGCTTTGGGTGGTTTTTCTTTGAATCACTGTACATACAGAAGAAATAATGCTATAATGATGGGCGCGATTGATGCAAAAAGCAAAAGAAATGGAGATTAAACATGAAAAAAAGATATATAGTGCTCTGTGGTCTTCTGGCACTGACAATGGCTGTGACAGGCTGCGGTAAGAAGAATGACACACCGGATTCTTCTGTTGTGTCAGGCAGCAGCGTAGCTGCGGAAAGTTCTTCAGATATGAATCTGTCGCAGGTACAGGTGCCCGCAGATTATGAAGCACCGACAACCCTGACGGATCTGACAAAGGATATTGATCTGGATAAGGTCGTAAAGCTTGGCGAATACAAAGGCCTGAAATTGACCAAAAAGGTCAAAGAGGTTACGGATGAAGATGTGGATAATGCTGTAGCGGATGCTCTGGAAAAGACGCTGGTTGAAGTAGACCGTGCCGCACAGGAGGGAGATACTGTCAATATCGATTACGTTGGTACGATGGATGGTGAGCAGTTTGACGGCGGTACAGCTTCAGGTTACGATCTGAAGCTGGGCAGCCACAGCTTTATCGATGGTTTTGAGGATGGTCTGATCGGTGCCAAAGCCGGGGATACCGTTACTCTGAATCTGACATTCCCGAAAAATTATACCGAAGCACTCAGTGGTAAGGCTGTTACCTTCACCGTTACAGTAAATAAGGTACAGGAATCTTCCAAAGCCATCTCTGAGGAATGGGTGAAGAATAATACGGACTATACTTCCGTAGCAGACTATAACCGTGAGATTCGTGTTCAGCTGGAGAATCAGAACAACAGCGACGCTGAGAGCACAATGGAGAGCGAAGCATGGCAGAATGTTCTTGAAAATTCCGTGATCAATGAATATCCGGATGCCTTGATCCAGTACGGCAGATATTATTATGAGAATTATATGAACAGCTACTGCAGTTCCAGAAATATTACACTGGAGGATTATCTGACCAGCAATAACTTAAGTGTATCTGACTACGATAATATGGTCCAGATGTACGGTCAGAGCATGGCCGGACAGATTCTTGTGATGGCAGCCATCGAAAAGGCCGAGGGAATCTCCGCAGATGATGCCGAGTACCAGCAGAGTCTGCAGGATCTGATTTCCCAGTCCGGTGTGACCGAGGATCAGTTCTTTAATTACTATGACCGTTTCAGCGTAGAACAGTCTCTGATGCTCCAGCGCATTAACAAGATCATTATCGATAATGCTACTGTCACAGAGACAACAGTAGCTGCCGATGAGACCAGTGAGACAAGTGAAACGGCAGAGACCGGTTCCCAGACAGCTGAAACAGAAGTAAGCACTGCCACAGAGACCGGTACACCGTCTTCCGAAGTCACTTCTGAGATTGCACCGGAGGCTTCAAAGTCAACAGAAGCTGAAACTTCCATTACGAAGGAAGTATTACAGCCATTAAGCTAATATATCGATAAAGTGAAAAAAAGAGGGTGTATGCCCTCTTTTTTCATGCAAAAAAACAGCCAGGGAACAGGTGACGGATAGTCTCTGTTCCCCGACATGCGCGAAAATTTAAAATTTCGTTTCCTTACTATACAGATCGTACGGCGTGCTCTGATATACATAGAAATTCAGCCAGTTTGAATACAGGAGCTGTCCTGTAGAACGCCATGTTACAACCGGTGTTTTCTCAGGGTCATCATCCGGGAAATAGTTTACCGGCAGATCCACGGTTGTCAGTCCTTTCTTCATATCCCTGAAATATTCCTGCGCCAGTGTGTCCGCATCGTATTCCGCATGGCAGGTGACAAAAAATTGTCTGCTGTCCTTTGTTTTGGCAATAGCAAGACTGCCCTCCTCTGTAACTGCCATAACCTCCAGTTCCGGAACAGCTTCCACATCCGAAACACGCACATCTGTAGCACGGGAATGTGGTGCCATAAAAATATCATCAAAACCCCTAAACAGAGGTGAAGTGGGCTTCATGATTTTGTGTGGATAAATGCCAAAAAGCTTTCTGTCCAGATCCAGCTTTTCGATACCGTAATGATAATACAGCCCGGCATAAGCTCCCCAGCACAGATGGAAGGTACAGTGAACATGGGTCTTGGTCCACTCCATGATCTTGCAGATTTCATCCCAATAGGCGACGTCTTCACACTTGACATAGTCCAGCGGTGCACCGGTGATGATCATACCATCGTAGCGGCGGTCTTTGATCTGGTCAAAGGTATAATAAAACTGCTCCATATGACCAGGATCAGCATGGGTCGGGATGTAGCTGGCTGTCTGTAAAAATTCCACATGGATCTGCAGCGGTGTATTGGACAGCTTTCTGAGCAGCTGTGTTTCAGTGGTGACTTTCGTGGGCATCAGATTCAGGATCAGAACGTCCAGAGGGCGGATATCCTGATGCATTGCACGAAATTCGGTCATAACAAAAATATTTTCGGATTCCAGTGTGGCATGTGCCGGCAGGGAATCGGGAATACGAATAGGCATGGTGTTTCCTCCTTATGATATGGTTTGCACATCCAGAACATCTTCCAGATGATTGATTTCGATAAAATGACGTAACAGATGATCGGTCTTTTCCGGGGTATCGTAGCCGTAGTCCAGAATATACTGGAAACGTTTTTTTGATTCCTCCAGAATCGTCGGGAATTTCATCTCATAGACCGGAATGTAGGGGCAGGTATAGCTGTCATCCATCAGATGCCATTTGAGCAGCTGCTGGATCAGAAGACTGCCGATCAGATAGCGGTCATAGGAAGAAATATGGTCCTCCGATGGATAATTCTGCAGCATCGGCAGCTGTACCTGCAGTTCATGTACCAGCATATTGACAAAGTCAAAACCATAGGGCTCAATATGGGAATCAATCAGTGGTGCAGAAAGCATATGATTCAAAGAAGTTGCCAGATACGTGTTGGCGCTTTCTCCTTCACGGATCACAGCTTTCGGAAAACCGGCTTCCATATAGACGAGCCGTTCTATTTCATGGGCGGTTTCCATTGTATAGTCAGATGGAACGGGAAGCTCTTTAAAAACCAGAAGATATGCCTCCGTCAGATCGTAGCTGCGTACCACGCGGTCACTGTCCGGATTCAGACAGAAAAAGAGCGGTTTTTTCAGCAGGGAAACCCTTTCGTTGAAAAAGGCCGTCATGCCAGGGGCAGTCTGTGCCAGTGTGTCGGCTGTATATTGCGGATCCAGATAGATCGCATGAAAATTATCCCAGAGATACCGGCTTCGTTTCTCCTGTTTCTGGCAGCAGTGTTTGTATTTTTTACCACTGTGACAGGGACAGAGATCGTTGGGATAGAATTTGGGCATAGGTATTGTCTGTTGTTCAGCCATGGCAGGTGAACCTCCTTTAGTAACATGTCTTTCTATTATACATGGAAAATGATGATTTGCCAATGCGAATATACAATCTTCCCTGGTTGCAGTAATGAAACTTCATATGATATACTTATAAATAATGGTGTTTGACAGAGCGGAAAGGGACGGGAAGAAGACGAGCAAAGAGACAGGAGAATCCCAAAGCCGCCGTAACAAACGATTCTATACAGAGAATAAGAGGAAATTTATGAGCAGCGACAGAGAATATACTCCAGAACTGATCCGGCATCTGAAGGATGACGTTAATCTGCAGGTCGTACTGGAGGAACTCAAAAAAAACATTGAGGAGCAGCTGAAAAAATGCGGTTTGTATTACCGGCTGTTTATGCGGGTCAAGGATAATGAATCGCTGGCCCTGAAGCTTGGCAGCGGTGAATATGGCTGTGGCGAATATGATAAGAAAGTGCAGGATCTGCTGGGCATCCGTGTGGTTCTGTATTATTCCGATGATTTGTCGGCCTGCCGTTACATTCTGGAGAAAACCTTTAACCGCAATGGACAGTGGTCCCAGAATGAGATGACGGTCAATCAGTTTCAGGCAACAAAGATCAACGGTGTATTCGAGATACCCCAGAAGCTTCTGGAAATGGTCGATGAACATACCTGGAAGCTGCCGGTGGATGCAACCTTTGAGGTGCAGCTGCGTACAGTCCTTTTTGAAGGATGGCACGAAATTGAGCATGATATGCGCTACAAAGATATCAAAAACCATAAAAAGAATCTCTGGGATGACAATGAAGCACTGGCGCGTACGATGAACAGCATTCTGGCCAGTCTGGAGCTGTGTGACTGGTCGTTGTCAAGTCTGTTTCAGAGTCTGGCGAGAAAACATCTGGAAAAGAAAAACTGGGAATTGATGTTTCGCAGTCGTTACCGCCTGCGTCTGGACGAAAAGCCGTTGCGTTCTGAGGTGGTTGAGTACTTAAATGAACATGAACAGTTGGGAAATCAGTTCTTTAACTGTGACAAGGTGCAGCTGGTCAGTGCCCTGATGGATGAAAATGTTCACACAAAGCTGACGTACGATGTGCTGGTCAAGGTTTTGAATATGCTCTATGTCAAGGATGAGACTATTCAGCGTCTTCTGGCGGACACCAAACTCAAGGTGTACGAGCCAGTACCCCATAAGAATAAATTCAAACCGCTGGAAAATCGTACGACGTTCCAGCTGGATGTGGCATTGAACGATGAAAACACACCACAGGGTGAGGTGGAGGATAACTTCCATAAGGCAGTGCAGATCATATACAGCTGGGGGCGGTACAAATACCGCGAGATATTCCCTGAAATGAAAGAAGAACCGGAAGATTTCAAGGGAACCAAGCCAGGGTATGAGCTGCATGTGGAGTATGATGAAGAGACACAGCGTTTTCTGTTAAACTGCAGCCGTATCGATG
This sequence comes from uncultured Lachnospiraceae bacterium, assembly GCA_934394565.1. Lineage (GTDB taxonomy): Bacteria > Bacillota > Clostridia > Lachnospirales > Lachnospiraceae > UBA11957. Next base: position 32,903 of record CAKRQV010000010.1, on the reverse strand, counting down.
CAACGATGCCGGGTACGCTGTGGTTTACAGAGACCTGTCTCGAAAATAAAAATGGCCGTCTGTTGTTTTTCTGTGTTACGACAAGCAGTGCCCCGGAGCAGGAAATCGCCAAGATCAGCTTCCGTAAGCCGAAATTTGTCGATCGTATCCGGGATGAAGTGGACTTTTACGATGTGGAGAAGCTGCCCTCAAAGGTGTCAGTATTGGAGAACGAGGGGGATGCCGAAAAGATCCGCACTCTGCTTGAACATCCGGCCCGCTGTCTGCCGGTGGTTGTGATCGGCTGGGATGCCGAGGATGGCAAATTCCTGCTAAATCCGGATAAACTTCTGGCAACGATCGGTTCCTTCGCTCATGTGTATGCGCAAAAGGCCAGCAAAGACGGCAGTGTTATGATCTTCTGGCCGGACGGCAGTTACGTCAGCTTTGATCGGGAAACGATTAAAAACTGCAGATTTGACTATAACCGCAAGGTATTTGCGGATGAAGATATCTATGAGATCCCCTTCAGACACCGCGTGGTCAATCTGGTGCGCGAGCGCAATAACGGGATCATCAGAGAGGAGTAAAGCATTTTGACAGAAAAAAAGAAACCAATCAGCCGTGCCTGTGCTGACAGAGTCGGTGTAATGCAGTATGTGGAGCTTGACGATTATGTGGTGGCGTGGCCGCGAAGAAGCGAGGCAAATCCGGCGGTCGAAAAATGCTTCCGTATAGATAAAGAAGAGGGACAGGTGACGGAGTTTACCGTGGCAGATGCCCGGATCTTTCGCTGGACAGAATGTGTCGGAGCGGGAAAGTATTTCTACGTGCTCAAGCAGGATCTTCTGGAAATCGCCCGGATCGATGTTGAAACACTTGAAGAAATAAGTCTTGATGTAGTGGGCAGCTTTCCACATCACATGGTGCTGACAGACAGATATCTGTATTACAGTACAAAGGGTGAACATGCGATGATCGTGCGGCTGGATCCGGAAACAGGAAAGAGTGCCGGGATGGATACGATGGGAGAATATCTGAATCTCAGAGAGGATGCCTGGACAGTCTGTGGACATACGTTTTATGGTATGCACGATGATTTTGACAGGGAAATCTCCACATTTTATTCCATTGATATGGAAACCTTTGATGCGAAGAAAATCAGTGAAACGCCATTTTCCCTGGATCGTTTCTGGGAAAAAAGTGAACTGTTAAAGGAAGCCTGCACATTTACAAGAGGCAACAGTCTGTGCACGGTGATCGAGCAGTCCCGACATACAGACTGCTACTATGAGACGATAGCTCCGGAGACTGGAGACCAGGTGAAACGTCAAAAGCTGGCCGGACCGATGACGTATGTATGGTTTGCAGACGGTCTGCTGTATATGGCCGGTATGGAGGGCGATATGTCGATCGAAACCCTGGATCCGGCCAGTGGAAATCGTCGTGTTCTGGCCGGGAAGACCAGATGCTTTGCAAAGGACGAATTCGGACATATCGAGGGAGACCGCCCGCAAGTCGTCGGCAGCTGGTTGTATTACCGGGATGCTGAGAATGGCGAGATCATTGCGGTTGATCTGTAAGCAAGCTGCAGAGCTTTTTGAAGGCATCTGTGCTGACGTAATGCACTAAAGTAATAAAGAAAAATTGCGGACAAATATTGACGTGTTTTATCTATAGGTATAAAATAATACGCAAATGACCAGCCTGTGTTTGGCAGGCCGGGTAAAGAAAGGATCTGAAATAAGATGGAAAAGAAAAATATTGACTGGGGTAGCCTTGGCTTTGGATATATGCCGACAACAGCACGTTTTGTAGCCCATTATAAAAATGGTGCCTGGGATGAGGGTGAGCTCACCACAGACGCAACAGTAACGATCTCCGAGTGCGCAGGTGTACTGCAGTATGCACAGTGCTGTTTTGAAGGCCTGAAAGCCTACACTACAGAGGACGGTAAGATTGTATGCTTCCGCCCGGATTTAAATGCATCCCGTATGGCAGATTCCTGCCGCAGACTGGAGATGCCGGTATTCCCGGAGGACAAGTGGGTAGATGCTGTTATGCAGGTGGTAAAAGCCAATGCAGCATATGTTCCGCCGTTTGGCTCCGGTGCTACACTGTATATCCGTCCGTATATGTTCGCTACAGGCCCGGTTATCGGTGTTAAGCCGGCAGATGAATATGAGTTCCGTATGTTCTGTACTCCGGTAGGTCCGTACTTCAAGGGCGGCGCTAAGCCGATCACGATCCGTGTCACAGATTTTGACCGTGCTGCTCCGAACGGCACAGGCCATATCAAAGCCGGTCTGAACTATGCGATGAGTCTGCATGCTATTGTAGATGCCCATAACCAGGGGTATGATGAGAATATGTATCTGGATGCAGCTACCAGAACCTATGTAGAGGAGACAGGTGGAGCTAACTTCATCTTCGTAACCAAGGACAATAAGGTTGTTACACCGAAGTCCAATAGTATCCTGCCGTCCATCACACGTCGTTCTCTGATGTATGTTGCCAAAGAGTACCTTGGTCTGGAAGCTGAGGAGCGCAAGGTGTCGTTTGCCGAGGTCAAGGATTTTGCAGAATGTGGCCTTTGTGGTACAGCAGCCGTTATCTCTCCGGTAGGTAAGATCGTAGATCACGGCAAAGAGATCTGCTTCCCGTCCGGCATGGAGGAGATGGGACCGGTTATCAAAAAACTGTATGATACACTGACAGGTATCCAGATGGGTCACATCAAAGCACCGGAAGGCTGGGTAAGAGAGATCTGTTAAGTGTTTCCAGAGTAAGATGTACTATTATATAGAAGAAACTGTCTGCCCCGTGGAATTTTTCCACGGGGTAGTTTTATATATTCCTTTCCTGAAAATATACAGGAAAAGCAGGCCTCCCCGGGCCTTTTCTGTGGAAAAAGACCATAAATCCGGCGGATGTGGTCGTTTTGCCTAAAAAGCAGGGAAGAAACGGGGGTTTTTCGTAAACATAAACGCGGAGGAATAGGGTATACTGCAAATATCGTGGCGTTGTCTGCCCGGACAGGGGCAGAAGACAAAAGCAGCATGAAAAATACTGTGAGGTTAAAATAAGATATGAAAAAGGTAGTAGCAGTCACATTAAATCCGTGTGTGGACTATACGATTACTGTCCCGGGACTTCAGAAAGGCAAGACCAATCTGGTTAAATCTGCCAGAAAAGATGTTTCCGGTAAAGGTATTAATGTCTGTATGCAGCTGAAAAATATGGAACAGCCGGTGATCGCCGCCGGTTTTGATTTTGTAGATGGCCGTGTCCGGGTAAAGGATGCACTGGAAAAGAGAGGTATTTCCCATGTACTGACCAATGTATCCGGCTCGCTGCGTACGAATATCAAAGTACTGGATCCGGATACCGGCATCATGACAGAGTTAAATGAGCGCGGCAGCGCTGTCCGTGAGGAGAGTGTGCAGGAAATCTGCCATAAGGTCTGTCAGGTTATGGATGAGCTGGATGAAGGATCAATCCTGACGGTCAACGGCAGTGCACCGGTGGGGGTTCCGACAGATACCTATCGCAGGCTGATTGAAGAAGCTAAAAAGAGAAAAATCTTTACAATTCTGGATGCATCAGGAGAGCTTCTGCGTCAGGGGGTTAAGGCAAAACCAGAGCTGATCAAACCAAATCTGGACGAGCTGCAGGAGCTGCTGGGCAGAAAGCTCGAGACAGTAGAAGAAGTTGCCGAGGCAGCAGATGAGCTGCGTGCACAGGGAATCCCTATGGTTTGCGTATCTATGGGCAGTCGTGGGGCACTGCTGTCTGTCAGAGAGGGCTGTTGGTATGCCAAAAGCGCAACCGTTCCGATCCGAGGCCTGCAGGGTGCCGGAGATGCCATGGTAGCGGCTATGGCTATGCAGATTTTGCAGGATGCTACGGCAGAATATGTATTACGAATGGGAATGGCTGCGGCCAATGCTGCTATCCAGTTGGAGGGGAGCCTCGTGGCGGGCCCGCTGGAGATCCTTGGTATGATGGATGCGATAAATATAGAAAAACTATATTAAATAAGAAAAATTATGAAAACGGACAGAGAATTCTATGGAATTTCTGTCCGTTCTTTGTATTTATTTGGAAACAATCCTGTTAAAACCATAACAAATTAGAATAGAATCAAGACAACAAAGGAATGGACAAATGAAAAAAAGCGTCTTAATATAAATATAGCGCACGACAAATGGTTTGTGATGTGCGCTTTTTTGTTGCGGACCTGTGATAGAGGAAGAGGGACTGCAAAAAAGAAGTATTGTATATAGAGAGCGAAAATAAATGCGGCCAATGGGCTGCTGATGGGAGGAACTAAGGAGTGAGTAAAAAGAACATAATAAGACGTCTTTTACAGATCCTGATCGTGCTGATTGGTATCAGCTTCCTGACGTTTGCGCTGACATATCTGGCACCGGGAGATCCGGTCAGAGCTATGTATGCGGCCAATGGTACGATACCAAGCGAAGCAGTTTTGGAACAGACCAGAGAGGAGATGGGCCTGAACCGGCCGTTCCTTGTACAGTATTTTGACTGGCTGGGCAATGTACTGCATGGTGATTTTGGTAAATCCTATTCCCTGGGTAAGCCGGTAGCCGGACTGCTGGCAGACAGAGTGTGGCCGACACTAAAGCTTTCTCTGCTGTCCATGGTGCTTATGCTGATCGTGGCTGTGCCGCTGGGCATTCTGTCTGCGGTACATAAAGGCGGTATCGCTGATGCGCTGGTACGCTTCTTTACGTTTCTCGGTGTATCACTCCCGAACTTCTGGGTGGGCCTGATGCTTTTATATTTCTTTGGAGTAAAGCTGAAGATTTTACCTGTCGTTTCTACCGGCCAGGGCTTTAACAAGCTGATCCTGCCGGTAATCACGCTGGCCTTTGTTATGGCAGCCAAGTATACCCGTCAGGTGCGTACAGCTTTTCTGGAAGAACTTAATCAGGACTATGTCATGGGTGCGCGCTGCAGAGGTGTCAGTGAAAAGACGATCCTCTGGAGACATGTACTGCCAAATTCTATCCTGCCGCTGGTTACAATGCTGGGTCTGTCGCTTGGCTCACTGCTTGGCGGTACAGCGGTTGTGGAGGTTATCTTTACATACCCGGGACTCGGAAGTCTGGCCGTTTCCGCTATCACTTCCATGGATTATACGATGATTCAGGCCTATGTACTCTGGATCGCCCTGATGTATATGGTGATCAATCTGATCGTCGATATATCGTATAGTTTTCTGGATCCCAGAATGAGAGAAGCGAGGTAGACCATGGCGAAGTTTAGAAAATTTGCAAAGAAAAATCCCACATTTATATTGTATTGTGTTTTGGCACTTGTCGTTGTGCTGATCGCTGTGTTTGCACCGCTGATCGCCACACACGATCCGTATGCGGCTGTTCTGGCTGATGCTGTACAGCCTCCGAGCAGTGAACACTGGTTTGGTACGGACAAGATGGGCCGTGATCTGTTTTCCCGTGTGATTTTTGGCGCGAGAACATCGCTGACAGCTGCTATCGCCCTGGTAGCGATCATCGTAGTTACAGGTACAGCACTGGGTATTGTTGCCGGATATTTTGGCGGTATCGTGGATGCTGTGATCATGCGTTTGTCGGATATGATGATTTCATTCCCAGGTATGGTGCTGGCGATTGCCGTTGCCGGTATTCTGGGTGCCAATATCAAGAATGCTGTCGTGGCTATCGCCATCGTCAGCTGGACAAAATACGCCCGACTCGCACGAAGCCTGGTATTAAAGATCAAAAACCGTGATTATATTGCCGCTGCCCGGGTTACTGGTTCAAAGACAGGACACATCTTATGGAGCTATATGCTGCCAAATGCCCTGCCGACCATCGTAATTACAGGCGCTACAGATATCGGCAGCATGATGCTGGAGATCGCCGGCCTGTCTTTCCTGGGCTTTGGTGCCCAGTCACCGACTGCAGAGTGGGGTCTGATGTTGAATGAGGGCCGTGCGTTTATGACCGCAGCACCCTGGCTGATGGTTTTCCCTGGCCTTGCCATTTTTATTACCGTAGTGGTATTTAATCTTCTGGGCGACAGCCTCAGAGATGTACTGGATCCGCGTAGCTGATCCTGAAAATGTTTGTCATATGCACGGGATCGGTTTGAAGGAGGAAAAAAGCGATCCTGCCGGAGAGGACGGCATGCATTTGATGAGATAGAGATTTTTTCCATAAGAGAGAGGATGGTCTGTGTGGAAAGATCATGGGCTTTGCTACAGAAGAAAGCCCGCAAGAACCAATGAGAAGAGTGATGAAGAAAGGAAAAAAGTATGAAAAACAACTGGTTTAAGAAAACACTTGCGATTTCCCTGACAGCTGCTATGGCGCTGGGAACCCTGGCCGGATGTGGCGGCAGTTCAGATAACGGTGCTGCAGATGGCAGTCAGGCCGGAAGCACAGCAGCTTCTACAGCAACAGAGACAAAAAGTACAGGAGACAAGCATCTGAATTTCGGATGTTATGTTTATTCTACAGATTATGATCCGGCAGCTTACCAGAATGCTGCATGGGATGCTATGCGTCACGGTGTAGCAGAGTGTCTGTTTAAGTTTAACGATGACCTGACAGTTGCCAACAATCTGTGTGATGACTATCAGGTATCTGACGATCACAAAACATGGACATTCCACATCGTAGATGGTGTGAAATTCTCCAACGGTGATGCCTGCGATGCTACAGCAGTTGCAAACTCTCTGAACCGTCTGTACACTGTATGTGCAACAGATGCCAAGAGCTCCACACCGGAGACTTATCTGGCCATGGAGTCTATCACTGCAAATGCAGATGACAATACCGTTACCATCGTGACAAAGGAAGCTTATGCCGATCTGACTTCTATCCTGTGCTTCCCGTTCTATGAGATCATTGATGTACAGGGTGACCTGACAGATGCAGAGCATGACTATACAGCAGACCCGACAAGCGTTATCGGTACAGGCCCGTATGTGATCAAATCCAAAGACCAGACAACAAAGAACTCTGAGCTGGTTAAAAACGAAAATTACTGGAACGGTGAGGTTCCGTACGACAGCGTTTCCGTTATCTTTATCGAGGACGACAGCACAAAGGCTATGTCCTTACAGTCCGGAGATATCGATCTGACAGAGAATATTACGACAGCTGCTGACCTGAATTCTCTGAAAGAGAACGATGATTACTATGTATCTCAGACTCCGGGTATGAGAACTGGTTTTGCTTATGTGAATTTCAATGGTATTCTGAAAAATGATACCCTGCGTCAGGCTGTTATGATGGCTGTTGACGGACAGACACAGTGTGATGTTACTGTAAATGGTATGTATACATATGGTTATGCTGTACTGCCGTCCACACTGTCCTATGATTATTCTAAATTAAACTACAAGTATGGTTATGATGTAGAAGGTGCCAAGAAGCTTCTGGATGATGCCGGTATCGTGGATACAGACGGCGATGGCATCCGTGAGCTGGATGGCCAGAATATCAACCTGAACTATGTCACCTATGTTAACCGTTGTCTGGCAGATTTTGCCCAGGCTGTTCAGATTTCCCTGTCTGAGATCGGTATCGGTTGTACGGTCAACAATACAGACTCCGATACAGAGTGGAACCTGATGCAGGCCGGTGAGTACGATCTGTGTGACTCCAACTGGACAACCGTAGGTACAGGTGAGCCGAGTGCTTTCCTGAAGAACTGGTACGGTGGTGACCATGGTTCTGAGTTCTACTCCAACGGTGGTGGTACAAACTACTGCTTCTACGAGAACGATGAGTTTGATGGTTACTTCGAACAGTATATGGCTTCCACAGATACTGCTGAGCGTGCAGATCTGGTTATCAAGATGGAGCAGGTACTGCTGGATGATGCCGCTGTATTAGTACATGGTTACTACAACAGCTCCATGATCTCCAACAAGGCCAAAGTTGCAGGCGCTGATATCAGTACGGTAGACTACTACTGGCTGAAGACCGATATCAAACCGGCTTCATAAAATGTATCGCTGTAAGAGGTAGCTTTTACAGAAGAAACATTGACGAATGACAACAGACCGGGTATTCTGTGCATAACAGGATACCCGGATTTACAAGATTATGTAAGGAGGAGTTCCGATGCTGAACATACAGAATGTATCCATCACATACGGAAACAACCTGACTCCCACTGTAGAGGGAGTTACTCTTGATGTTAAACAGGGAGAAATCGTCAGTATCGTAGGCGAGAGCGGCAGTGGAAAGACCACCGTCATCCGTGCGGCGCTGGGATGTCTGCCCGGAGGCGGCAGAGTATCCCGGGGAGATATTCTGTATGAAGGAAAATCTTTACTGAAAAGGACAAAGGAACAGCTGGCCAGAGAAGACGTGATCTATACAGATGCCGGGGCAAAGTTAAAGGCGCTGGAAAATAAAAAGCTGTCCGAAGAGGATGCCGAAAAGGAACGTCTGCAGATCCTTAAAGAGCAGGATGTACAGCTTCGTAAATTTCAGGTATTATCCCCCAGGGAACAGAAAAAACTGGATGAAGAGTGGAGAAAGCTCCGTGGTACGGAGATGTCCATGATTTTCCAGGATTCCGGTGCGATGATCAATCCGGTGCGCCGTATCGGTGCACAGTATGTCGAATATATCCGTGCCCATGAAAATATTTCCAAAAAGGATGCTTTTGACAAGGGTGTGGAGATGCTCGAAAAGATGCGTCTGCCCAGTGGTGACAATATCATGCGCAGCTATCCGTTCCAGCTGTCCGGTGGTATGCGCCAGCGTGTCGGTATTGCGATGGCGATGACCTTCCAGCCAAAGCTTCTCCTGGGTGATGAGCCGACGAGTGCACTGGATGTAACGACACAGGCACAGATCGTGCGACAGATGATGGAGCTTCGTGACAGCTATAATACCAGCATTATTGTGGTTACCCATAATATCGGTGTTGCGGCCTATATGGCGGATAAGATTATTGTTATGAAAAATGGCCATATCGTAGAACAGGGAGACAGAGAACAGATCCTGAAACATCCGGCCTGCGAATATACAAAGAATCTGCTGGCTTCTGTACCGGCACTGGGAGGTGAACGTTTTGTCTGAGAAAAAAGAACTGATCCTTGAAGCAAAACATGTGACAAAGAAATATCCGGCTTCCCACAACAGAACGTTGACAGCCTGCAATGATGTCAGCTTAAGCTTTTATAAAGGCCAGACACTGGGGGTTGTCGGAGAGAGTGGATGTGGTAAAAGTACCTTTATGCGTATGGTCGTATCCCTTGAGGCACCAACAGAAGGCGAAATTCTGTACCATGGGCAGGACATCACAAAGTTAAAAGGTGAAAAGCTGCGTCTGCACAGAAAGAATATTCAGATGGTCTTTCAGGATCCGACGGCTGCCTTTAATCCAAAGATGAAAATCCGGGATATTATCTGCGAGCCACTCTTAAATTTCGGGATGATCAAAAAGAGCGAAGCCGATGCTACTGCCAGAAAATATCTGGAAATGGTAGAGCTTCCGGGAGATTTCGCAGACAGATATCCCCACAATATGTCCGGCGGTCAGAGACAGCGAGTCGGTATTGCCCGTGCCCTTGCCTTAAAGCCGGAGATCATCGTCTGTGATGAGGCTACCAGTGCATTGGATGTTTCTGTACAGAAAACGATTATCGAGCTCTTAGTTAAGCTGCAGAAGGAAAATGATATCGCCATGGGCTTTATCTGCCATGATTTGGCACTGATCCAGTCCTTTGCCCATCAGGTAGCTGTCATGTATCTGGGAAATATCGTTGAAGTACTGCCCGGTGAAAAGGTCGGGGCTGATTCAAAGCATCCGTACACGCAGGCATTGATCGATTCTGTATTTGATCTGCAGATGGATTTTTCCAAGCCGATCGAGAGCATCGACAGCGAAGCACCGAGTCCGCTCGATGTGCCGACGGGGTGTCCGTTCCAGAACCGCTGCGAGCACTGTATGGAGATCTGCAAAACAGAACGCCCTGTACTCAAAGAGATCGAACCGGAACATCAGGTGGCCTGTCATCTCTTCAAATAACTGAAAACTTGCGCTGCGGTCTGCAAAACAGCCGCAGTGTTATTTTAACAAAGCGAGTTAGAAACAACTAATGTATGCCGCATTTATAACAATCTGGCATGAAGCATATCCCGGGGGAGGGGTTGCTTTGGTAAAAACGTCTGCTAGAATGGGGGAAGATTAAAGCAAAGGACAAGAGAAAAGATGAAAAATAAAACAAAAGATTTAACAGAAGGATCGATCGGTAAGCTGATCCTTATGTTTGCCCTGCCATTACTGGGAAGCTCCCTGATCCAGCAGATGTACAGTACTGTGGATCTGATCTTTGTGGGACGCTTTATCGGCAAGGAGGCCTCGGCTGCTGTAGGCTCCAGTGATCTTCTGGTGACCTGTATCGTCGGTCTGTTTACGGGTATTTCTGTGGGTTCTGGTGTCGTTGCTGCGCAGGCTTTTGGACAGAAAAATAACAAATCCTTACATAAAGTTATCCAGACAGCTTTCTTTTTCGGTGTACTCGGTGCACTGGTGCTGATGGTGGGCGGGCTTTTTCTGGCACCGACGTTTCTGCACTGGCTGGGAACACCAGAGGAGGTCTTTGACCAGGCACTGTTATATCTGCGCATCTATTTCGCCGGCATCTTCGGTATCGTAGAGTATAATCTGTGTTCTGGCATCGTGCGTTCCCTCGGGGATGCAAAATCTGCACTGAAATTCCAGATTTTTGGAGGACTGGCCAATATTCTGGGCGATTATCTGCTGATCGTAGTATTCCATATGGGAATAGCTGGAGCGGCACTGGCTACGGTTGGTGCGCAGATCGTATCTGCCATTTTAACAATCCGTTATCTATGTAAGCTGCAGCCGGAGATTGCCCTGCGGGTTACCAGGCCGATGCTGGATGGACAGATATTAAAGAAGCTTTTGATAGTTGGTATTCCTTCGGGTATACAGTCGATGGTGATATCTTTTTCCAACCTTTTTATCCAGAGCATCATCAACAGCTTCAGTGTAGATGCCATGGCGGCATTTGCTGCGTACTTTAAGATTGAGATGTTCTTATATTATCCGAGCATTTCCTATGGGCAGGCGCTTGTTACGTACACGGCACAGAATTACGGTGCAGGAAAGATGGACAGAGTGCGGAAAGGGACATGGATCACACAGATTCTCAGTATGGTTACCGTTGGCGCACTGTCTGCAATAATGATCCTGTTTATGCGGCCGATCTTTGGCCTGTTTAACAGCGATCCAGGTGTTGTGGCAGATGGTCTGCGTGTAGCTTCGATTACATTCCCGCTGTATTTCCTGTGTACGGTGCAGGAGTGCATGAGTGCCGTGTCCAAGGGCGTGGGCAAGGCATTTGCACCGATGGTCATCATCCTGACATGCATGTGTTTCTTTAGAATCGTAATTTTACAGGTGCTGGTCAATATAAGTCATACGATCGAAATGGTAGCCGTTGTTTATCCGATTACATGGGTTCTGGCAGGTATAGCCATGACAGTCAACTGTCTGCTGATTTTAAAAAAACTGAAGACTGAAACGCTGTCCTGAAAAAGACAGTGCAAAATCAGAAAAAAGGAGTAAAAGATGAGAGCAATAGCAAATCTTACATTTGAAGCTGGGGAAAAAAAAGAGGGTATGTTTGAAGTGCCGGGAACCGGATTTAAGCTTCCGGCTACCATCATTTCAGGTAAAAAGCCGGGAAAAACAGTGTTGCTGACAGCCGGTGTGCATTCCTGTGAATATGTAGGCATCCAGGTTTTACAGGAAATGCGAAGAGAGCTGTCACCGGATGATATCGCCGGGACGCTTGTTATCATTCCGGTGGTGAACCGCACAGGTTTCGAGAATCGTATACCAACGATCGTACCGGAGGATGGTAAGAATCTGAACCGTGTATTCCCGGGAAAGGCCAATGGTTTTGCTTCTGAGAAGCTGGCATGGTTTATGACAAGCCAGCTGTTTTCGGAAATTGATTTTTATGTGGATCTGCATTGTGGCGGTATCTTTGAAGATCTGGATCGGTATGTATACTTTGTCGGTGCGTGCGACGAGAAGGTTTCTGCCTATGCCCGTGGCGCTGCAGAATACTGTAATGTGCCCTACATGGTCAAATCCTTTTCAAAGACCGGCTGCTATAACTGGGCCGGGTGTATGGGTGTACCTTCTCTTTTGCTGGAAAGAGGCGGCCGTGGGCGCTGGAGCCATGAAGAAGTCAGGGAAGATAAAGCGGATGTGATGAATATTCTTAAATATGTCGGAATGATGGATGGAGAGCCGCAGAAGCCGGAAAACACACCGTTTTTGCTGGAAGCACCGCAGTATCTGGAAATTGAGAACTCCGGTTTCTGGTATACGGATCTTAAGGCCGGAGATCGATTTAACTGCGGAGACGAGCTGGGATATGTGACAGACTATGATGGTCACGTGATTGAGCGTGTGGTCGCAGAACATGATGGTCAGGTACTGTATCTGACAAAGACCCTGTGGGCTTCCAAATATACAGAGGTTATCTGCTGCGCAAAGCTTTGCAATGGTGGCGAATGCCATGAGCATGACCATCATCACGAGCATCCGGGCTTTGAACATATCGGTACGCATCATTAATCGGTGATGATAACATACACGATAAATTGCTTTTATATACGGAATATGTTAAAATTCCTCTGGAAATACTCCGGAGGAATTTTAATATTATGAAGAAAAATCTGAAAAAGATGTTTGGCTACTATAAGCCTTACATGCATATTTTCTGGGCAGATATGTTTTTTGCCCTTTTATCGGCGCTTGTAGCATTGACGATACCGTTGGTTGTACGGTATGTGACAAATGTACTGGTATATTTGCCAAGAGAACAGATGTTAAAAAGACTTCTGTATATTGCTGTGTTTCTGGCAGTGCTTCTGCTGATCGATCTGTTCAGCCGCTTTTTTATCGGCAATTATGGCCATGTGATGGGGGCGAAGATGGAATACGATATGCGTGCGGAAATCTTTGCCCATATGCAGAAGCTTTCGTTTGCTTTTTACGATGATGCAAAGGTAGGACAGCTGATGAGCAGAATCACCAGCGATCTGTTTGACATTACAGAGCTTCTGCACCATGGACCGGAAAATATTATTTTATCCATCTTAAAGATTGCCGGCGCGCTGGTTATTTTAATGAATATCCATGCATCCCTGGCACTGGCTGCTTTTATTGTGCTGCCTCTGATGTTTGTGTTTGCTTTTGTGTTGAATAAAAAGATGCGTGCGGCCTTTAAACGAAACAGAGAAAAGATCGCAGATATCAATGCGCAGATCGAGGATAATCTTTCCGGAATCCGTGTGGTCAAATCTTTTGCCAATGAAGATATGGAAAACCGGAAATTCAAGGTGGGAAATGATGGATTCTTAGACGCAAAAAAGGACAGCTATCGTTATATGGGCAGCTTTCAGGCGGGAGTCGGTGTATTTACAACACTGATCCAGGTAAACGTGATTTTAATTGGTGGTGTGATGATTGCGTATGGTAATATGCAGATCACAGATCTGGTGACGTTTCTTTTATATATTGGCGTTTTTACCGAGCCTATAAAAACGCTGGTGGACTTTACAGAACAGTTTCAGAACGGTTACAGCGGATTTGAACGTTTTCGGGAAATCATGGATATTGAGCCGGATATCGAAGATGCACCGAATGCCAGAGAGTTAAAAGAAGCAAAAGGGCATATTACTTTTGAAAATGTTTCTTTTAAGTACCATGACAGTAAGGAGACAGTATTAAATCATGTAAGTCTGGATGTACCCGCTGGCTCTTATACAGCGCTTGTAGGACCTTCAGGGGCAGGAAAAACGACACTTTGCTCTCTGATTCCGCGCTTCTATGATGTGACGGAGGGAAGGGTCTGTGTGGATGGCAAGGATGTCCGCAAGCTTACGATGAAGAGTCTGCGTGGGCAGATTGGTATGGTACAGCAGGATGTCTATCTGTTTACAGGAACTATATTTGAGAATATTGCCTACGGTAAACCGGGAGCGACAAGAGAGGAAGTTGTCGCGGCGGCCAAGAATGCCAATGCGCATGAGTTTATCATGCAATTTCCAGACGGATACGATACCGATATCGGACAAAGAGGCATCAAGCTGTCCGGTGGACAAAAGCAAAGATTGTCTATTGCCCGTGTTTTCCTGAAAAATCCACCGATTCTGATTTTTGATGAAGCCACATCAGCGCTTGATAATGAGAGCGAACGCGTGGTACAGGAATCTCTGGAAAGGCTGACAAAGAACCGTACGACATTTGTGATCGCCCATCGTCTGACAACGATCCAGAATGCGGAGAATATACTGGTACTGACCGAAGAAGGGATTGCAGAGAGTGGTACACATGAGGAATTGTTGAAAAAAGGTGGTATTTATGAGAAACTGTATCATATGCATCAGTAGAAAGTGAGTTAGAGAGATGAAAGCAGTAATATTTGATATGGATGGTGTGCTGGTCAATACGGAGCCACTGCATTTCAGGTGTTGGAGAACAATCTTTGCCGACGATGGCATTGATCTGGACTATGATGTTTACAAGCGATGTATCGGTTCCACGATGACATATCTGTTGCAGCTGATCCGGGAAAACTATGGTAAAAGCTTTCCGGACAAGCAGGCAGTGTTTGACAGGATGGCGGCCAAAAAGGATGAGCTGATCGCCAAAGAGGGTTATCCCCGTCTGCCGGGACTGACAGAGCTGGTGCACAGGCTGCACGGAGCCGGATATCTGCTGGCGGTGGCCTCCTCATCCCCGATGCATCATATTGATCAGGCCATCGGTGAGCTGGGTCTGGCAGAGTGCTTTGATGCAAAAATCAGCGGTGAGAATGTGGAACATCCAAAGCCGGCCCCGGATACCTTCCTGACAGCAGCGAAAGCACTGGACATTGCTCCTGAGGACTGTCTTGTCGTGGAAGATTCCACCAATGGCGGTAAGGCTGCCAAAGCGGCCGGTATGCCCTGTGTATGGTTCCATAATCCGGATTCCGGTGAGCAGGATATCCCGCAGGCTGTTATGGAGCTTTCCAGCTGGGAAGATAAAAGCGGTGTGGAACAGATGCTGAAGCTTTTGAAAAAGCAGAAGATAAAGTAAGCTAAAGCGTAGCTTTACCGGTTAAAAGGATATGCCGTGTGCATGATTTGAAAGAAGAACGAAGCCCCGTAAGATCAGGCAGAAAAGCCGATCTTACGGGGCTTCGTTTTTTTCGGGGAAACCCGTTTGGCATGTATCGGAAAGTTATAACTTGTCTACAAAGGCTGTAAAGCCGGCAAAATCAGCATTGGGATTGAATACACCAAGTACCTGCATCATTTCCTCTGTAGAATATACATTCTGGTAAATATTGCTGGCTTTTGCACTCATCTCCTCATATTCCTCCAAAGTAGCGGCTGTCCACATATCCTGAGACAGATGATAGGCAGCGCCGTTATCTCTGACAACATCGGCATGACCGGTTACTGCATTGTACATGGCGATAAAGGCCGGTGCGCCCATGGCGCGGCATTTGCCAACGATGCAGTCGATCTGGCTGTTGCCAAAGCTGTCTTTTGCTTCGAAAGCTTCACGGTTGGTGTCGGTGAAGGAATCGACAGCACCAATCTTGATATCCTTATCCTGCTGTTTTTCTTTATTCAGCAGATTCGGATACATATTGGACAATGTACATACGGATACGGCAACGTCCGGTTCCATACTGTCAAGGGTCTGTGTAAAGTGCAGCTGATCCTCTGTGCTGTAGTAATAACCCGAAAACAGAGTGACACTGCCGCCGTCCGGATGGTTGGCGATCACACCGGTATCTGTCATGGCTTTGATCTCGTCAGCTGAGGCAGTTAACGTATAGCCAAGGCTCTGCAGCTCGTCCAGAGCACCGGCCAGACGCTGTGAATGCATGTAATTGCCGGAAGCGGAACCGCCGCTGCATAAGAGCCAGGTTTTCTGTGTGGCAGAGAGAGCATCGTCATCCTTTGCCAGGGCAGCGATCAGATTCTTTCCGGCGGTATATTCATCCTCTTCAGAAGGACCTGTAATGCCTAAGAACTTCTCATGCTGGCTGGCCTGTGCAAATTCATCCTCGGTGAATGTACCGCTGGCGATGGCGTAGTACATATCGTCTGCACAGTAGGCTGTGATCTCCGGCAGATCGTAGCTGACGTAAGAGATGATACCCTCACAGCCGGCCTCTTTTGCCTGGTCGACAAAGGCCTTTTCATCATCGATGGTTGTAATCGTATCGGAATACAGGAAATCCACATTGAATGCTGCTGTCAGATAGTCCTCATAATAGGAACGGAACATCTTGACCTCGTCGTCATTCAGATTATAGACGGCAACACCGATTTTGTGGATTTTTGTGGCGTCATCGGTCTGTGACATTGTGGATACGATTTCGGAGCTTTCTGTCTGTGCTGCTGTGGATGCAGAAGCAGCCTCGTCTGCCTGTGAAGCTTTAGCTGTATCTGCAATAGAAGATGGCGTAGCTGCCTGGGACTCAGTACCGCAGCCTGTCAGTCCGGCGGTCATCGTAGCAGCCAGTCCGAATGCAACAAGTTTTGTCATTTTTTTCATATACTTTGCCCTCCTGATAAAACTGGAAATTATATAGATACAAGAGACATTTCCTCTGTTGTTTCTTTAGGTTCAGTATATCATTGCTTAAAGGATTTGGCTTATTCGGGATTTGACTACAAAGCTGTTCCGGCACAGCATAGAGCAAAAAAAATTGGATATAATGCACAAAAATATAGCAGTACGTCCGGTAAAAATGCTGTGAAAAAGTCCGGAAAGACATAAAAAAACAGGGAGAAAAAAGACTCCCTGTTATGCATCAGATATGGCTTTGTAAGAGTGTTAAAAATTCTCTGGCACAGGTATCGAGTTCTGCGGATTTACGGTGAATATATCCGAGAAAGATTTTTTCGCCTTCAAGGTCGATCTGTATGGAGCGGATTCCCTGCAAGCCCATTTCATTTTCTTCCTTGAGACCGCCATAACACAGATGAGCACAGTCTGTTTTGGACAGCACATTGATCAGCGCATAATCGCTGTCTACCTCGACAGCGTGGGTCAGGGCTTTTTCGATATGCAGATCCTTTTCCAGCTGCTGCAGATGGTAGACACGGGAAAAGCTGTCCTCAGTATACTTGACGTAGCGAAGCTGTGGCATCTGTTCCGGCGAAACCGACTCCTCATGGTACAGCGGATGGTTCTGACCGACGCATAAAACCACCTGTGCAGGCAGAAGCTCTTCAAAGCAAAGACCTTTTCTTTCGAGCATGATGCGGAAGGATTCGCTCTGCTTGTGCCCCAGATAGACAAAGCCGATCTCGGCCTCGCCCTGTTCGACAAGCTCAACGACCTCTGAGATACTGCCTTCCCACATCTTAAAGCAGTAGTCGTGGCTGTTTCTGTCCTGGATAAATTCCGCGAAATGCTCCGCTATAAAATTGCTGACCATTGAAGCAATATGAAAACAGGTCTTGTCCTCCAGCTCGGAGAAGGCGGCGAACTTGCTGAGCATCTTCATGATCTGCTGCGACTGGTCATACAGGATCTTTCCCGCATCCGTCAGGGCAACGCCCGTGCCGTTACGCTTGAAAATCCGGTAGCCCAGCTCCTCCTCAAGACTGCGGATGACTTTCGAAACATTCGATTGGGTCGTATACAGATATTCTGAAGCCTTATTGAAACTGCCCATCTCGGCAGCCATGATCACATATTCCAACTGTTTGATTTCCATGAAATCCCTCTTTCCTGTACACATAGTTCGTACAAATACAGTATAGGAGGTATGGGAGAAAAGTGCAATTGAGATGGTATAACGGATTGTTATGGGCTGGAAGTATCGAAAAAAATAGATTGACAAAACAAATAGAAAGGAATATCATCTAAAACAGTAGAGAATAAACGAAAACAGGAAAGAAGGTAAAACTATGGGAAAATTTGCAGAACTGACGGATTGCGAACTGGCGACAATGAAATGTGTCTGGGATGCCAAAGATAACATCACAGTGCCGGAGATCGTTGAGAAGCTGAAGGAAAACTACGGTCTGGATTATAAACCCACAACCGTATACACCTTTGTGAAAAAACTGTATGACAAGGGCTTTGTAGATTATTTTAAACGTGGTGTCAAATTCTACTATCCGAAACGTACGCAGGCGGAGTATATACAGAGTGAGCTGAACCGTACCTGTGAATTCTGGTTTGACGGCTCCAAAACAGAACTGGTGTCGGCACTGTTTAAAGGTGAGAATATGAGCGCCGAAGAGAAGAAAGATATGCAGCAGCTGATTGATAGTCTGGATGAATAAGGGAGGAGTATATCTGGCTATGGAAATGTGGGGAATGATATATTTTAAAGTAGGGGATATAGTAACCGCATGGATCCTGTGTCTGGTGCAGATGGCTGTTTTTGGTGCTGTGATTACCGGAATTTGGTATCTGATGAAAAAACGATGGATAAAAAACAGCAATGCACAGTTTGTCTATACATCCTTGCGGGCAAATTTGGTTTTTTTTGCAGTCCCAATTATTTATGTTGGGCATTCGTTACAAAACTACTACAATGACAGTTCGGATGCTATTGGCATATCAACAAAAAACATTATAAATATCTGTTATATGCTGTGTTTGGTATGGTTTTGCGGTGTGTTGTATATGCTGCATCTATATTGGATGGAGAGTCAAAGATTTCGGAAAATATGTCATACACATTGTCCGGCAGATAAAAAAAGTAAAGAAATTCTGCATCAGGTTTGTGAAAGGTTACATATTCGGAGAAAAATAGAATTATATATACTTCCGGCAGGAGATACACCGTTTATTTGTGGTGTATGGCATCCGACAATCTATTTGCCAATGCGCACTTATAGTGCAGATGAGATGGAATTGATTTTGACACACGAATGCACACATTATCTACAACGTGACTCTATGTGGAAGAAATTTACAATTTGTTTGCGGTGCATTTTATGGTTTTGCCCGTTGATCCATGAGCTTTCCATGCAATTGCAGACCTGGTGTGAATACAGCTGTGACAGTAAATGTTGCAGGATTTATCAGCCAAAAGCCTATTTTAGTCTGTTATACGAGCTTGCAGACCGGAGCAGTATGCAAAATTGCCTCATGGCATCCTATCTGACTGAACCAGAAACAAAATTAAACGAGAGGATTAAATATATGAAAAGAGAAAAAAATTTCCGAAAAAAGGCAGGCATTGCAGTGGCATTAGGAACAGTTCTTTTCGCTTTGGGCGGAATCGGTGGTATGGCATCGGTAGATGCCGCTATGACGGAAGCATACAGCGCACTCGTAGATGCTACAGTAACAGAGCTTGAAGTCGCGCCAGATCAGAATCAGGAATATGAAACAATGCTGACGTCAGAGGAAGAAGCTAGTATGTCTCTGGGGGATGGAGAAGCAGAAGATGCAGTCATGTTGGTTTCTTCCGTCAGAGAATTTAAATGGAATGTGGAAGCAAATAAAATATCCTATTCTGCTACGATCAGTGTAAAAAAAGGAGATTTAATTACTATAAGTGCGTCACCCAGTCCGTTGAACAGTAAGATACAAATCGGCATTATAACACCAGATAAAACGAAAAAATATATTGTCTGCACAGGAAAAGGTGCGCATGCATTTACAGTATCAAAAGGTGGAAACTATAAAGTGTTTGTGAAAAATTGTAGTAAGAAAAAAATAACAGTGGAAGGATCATATTCTGTGTATTAAAAATAAAGGAAGCAATCTTGCTTCCTTTATTTTTATAATATAAAATCTAAAAAAATAGATTGACATAAATAAAAACAGAAACTATAATAATAGAGGATCCAATTAAAGCATGCGAAAAACGAAAGGAGATACGAAAATAATGAAGGTAAGAAAAATCAAAACAGCAATGTGTGCTTTTGGCCTCGGTGTTATGATGCTGGCGGGTACAGTTAGTGCAGGTAAGACGTATTATAGTTTTACATTAAATACGACGGGAAAGTCGTATGTAAAAAGTGTCAATGTAAATCGGAAGACGATTTTATCGGATCCGTGGACATTAAATGTTCTTAGCATTTCTTATCCGTCCGGTACAGCAGGGATTCGTTATGCACCATACAAAGTGCAGGGCAGTGTTGTGTGTACAAAGAGCGGTATATGGCGAAAATCGAAAGGGTATACCACAGTAAAATATGGCGATGGCGATGCTGCAAAAATGAATTATGCGCTTGCTGCAAGAGAAGATGATACAGCAACAGGTAAGGCAACAACCCATGGCTGGTGGAATGCCGATAAACTGAAAAATCAGTAAAAATGAAAATACTTCCCGTATCTTACTTGTGACGATAAAGAAATATGGAGAAGATCACAAATAACGATACGGGAGGTAAGGTTAAAAGGGAGTTATATGCAAAAGGAAAAATATTGTAAGTTGTCGATGTTTCATTTGAAAATCATAGCATGTATTACTATGTTGATTGATCATATTGCCTGTGTGACCGGTTGGGATGGGCATGATCTTTTAACATTTAATACATCCTGGATGCGTGGTGTAGGACGAATAGCGTTTCCTTTGTTTGCATTCGCTCTGGCAGAAGGCTGGCACTATACATCAGACAAAACAGCTTACATAAGACGAATGGCTATACTTACCTGTATTTCGCAAATTCCTTATGTTCTGGCATTGGATGAAGTAAATATTACAGGGAGCATTGCAGGCGGTACATACATACGCCTGACAAGCAGCTGGAAATACTGGTTGGAAATGCTGGTGACTTTGCTGGTGCTGTATGTAATGGAACTGCATAAAGAACGAAAAGGTTATCTGCTAATTGGACTTGCGGGTCTGATTGGAGGTGTTTTTTGGAAAGTGCAGGGCTTATGGATCTGCAATCCGACAAGGAATATAGGATATTTACTTTTGGCGGGACTTCTGGTATTTCGATTAATAGATTATGCAACAGAAGAATGGCATGCTACTCTGGCAGAATATAGAAACGAAAAGACAATCAGAAGATTGCAGATGAAAAAGATTTTGACCGCAGGATGTACTTTATTGCTTGTAGTATTGCTTACCGCAAATACAGGTTACGATTTTGGCGGACTGATTCTTTTGCTTTCTCTTTATATATTCCGAAAACATAGATGGCTGCAAGTCGTCGCAGGAAGTTTGTGGAGCTTGATTTTTTATGGGGTTATACATTGGAATTATGTGAACGCGGGTTTCGCCGTATGCGCTTTTGCATTGATTATTTTTTATAATAACCAAAAAGGAAGAAGTTGTAAAAAATTATTTTACTGGTTTTATCCGGTGCATTTATTACTTCTTGGGTGTGTGAATATATTTTTAGCTTTTAAATAGCAGAGACAGGAGGGGAATATTGACTATGAAAAAAAGAAAAGCAGGTGTGGCACTGGCTGTGATTCTTGGTATAGTGGTCACTGGCTGTGCAAAAGCACCGGAGACAGAGGTACTGAGTAATGGAGTAGCACAGGCAATAGCGGGAAGTGATTCTGCAATAGAGAGTATTGTTCGTGGACAAGATGAAGGGAACAGTAACGTAAAACAGGAAAAAACTGTTTCAGAGGATGTGACAGATGATGAGCCAGAAGAAACACAAGAAAGTATAACAACGCTGAAAAAAAATATCGGATCAGGAGAGAATAGCATGCAGCTGGATGCGCAGGTGGTCGGCACACAGGTGCAGACGATAACAGCTGGCAGTGCGAGGATAAATGGAGAATTGCTTGATCGGCAGGGGATAAAGGATACACTCTTCGCCGGAGAAAAGGTAACGGAAGATACGCCAGAGGCACAGGCAGCTGAAAATGGTGAAGAAAACATTGACACATCGACACAGATGCATACCGACAAATCTTATACGCTGGCAAATGCAGAAGGTACAAAGAATTTTACCGCAACAGAAACAGCAGGTTTTGTTTACAATGATGATACGCTTCTGGAAAACTATGGAAAGCTGGATCAGCAGGGAACAACAGAAGCAGCCGGTGTGGATATTTCTGCAGACTTTACGGAAAGTATGGCAATGTCGCAGCTGGAAGCGGCGCTTTCAGCTATAGTAAAAATTCCATGTCAGATTGTATCTGCAACTGCAGTGTATACAGAAAATCAGGAAGGTTACTATAAGCTTGTATTTGCTCCTGTTTTGGATAATATTCCTTTTTTGATTACAGAACAGAGTACGCCAACAGATCTGGCAGAAGTCACCGGTACGGCTCAGATTGGTAAAGAAGGTATTGCCATGCTCTATGCAGACAGTTTTTTGTGGGAAGAAAATGAAAAAGGTGAGGCACAGCAGATCATATCACAGGATACAGTGATGCAGCTACTGGAAAAATATGTGCAGGATCAGAACTTGCAGGTGTCTTCTGATATTACATACACAAAAATGCTGTTGAGCTGGATGCCGGTGCGAAAAGATGCTGAGACAGCAAAATTGATACCGGTATGGCGGATCTATACACCATTTAATGAGGCCATTACTTCTGGCATGCTGGATATAGCAGCAGAAAAAGATGTACCGACGGATATCTGGATCAATGCAGTGGATGGCAGTCTGGTACGGACACAGTAAAAAGGATGCGTTAATAAGATGAGATTTTTCAGACAGGATATAAAAAGGGCATTTGGAGGAAAAGGCTTCTGGCTGTCGATAGTATTATTGACGGCAGTGTTTGTCCGTGCAATCTGGTTGAACACGAATTTTGACGGAGGTGTTGGTAAGGAAGAAATATTGACGAATGCCATGGCTCTGTCAGGCTTTACACCGTTTGCTGCGATTTTTCCGGTGTTAGTGTATTCCACACCTTTCTGTGAGGAATATCACAGTGGGTATTTAAAGATGATTCTGACACGTATGGGTTGGAAATCCTATGGCTTCTGGCGGATGCTAAGTACAGGACTGGCCGGCGGGATCAGCATGGCAATTCCTTTTGCTGTTGTCAGCGGGATTGCCTGTCGATATGGAACGTATGGACTGGCGGATTCCGGATATTATGCAGGTACACGGGTGCAACAGGGGCTGGAACTGTATGGCGATGGCTATGTACTGGTAGGAAAAGTGATTCTCGGATTTATGTTTGGCTGCTGCTGGGCCTTGGTAGGGATGGCTTTTGCGGTATGGGCCGGTAATCGGTATGTGGCACTTTTAGCGCCTTTTGTATTGTATGAGGTATTATGGATCGCTTTGTTTAATGTGCCATATATGAATCCGATTTTCCTGGTGCGGGGTGAGGAACTGGGGTCTTTTGGACAGGCGATGCTGATGCAGGGGCTTTACATTTTGGTGGCTGTCACAGCTGTCGGGTTTGGACTGGCATGGAGATTACATGATGAATAAATGGAAAATAAAAAATCAGCTGTGTGCATATGAATTCCGTTTACACTGGTCGTCAAAAAGAGTATGGATGGGATATCTGACAGGTATGGCTGTCATGCTGTGGCAGACGAGCGGTGTTATCCGATATGCAGAAAGCACAGGTGAAGTATATCAGGCAATGGAGCCGTTTATTGTTGCTATGAATAAGACGGATACAGTGCTGTTTGCCGTGTTGGGTTGGCTGCTGATCATTTCGGATGCGCCCTTTATCCGGGATAATGCGTTGTATATACTGCATCGTACGGAGAAGAGAATTTGGAATGGAGCTATACTTCGCTATCTGGTGGGGCAGGGGATTCTCTATTATCTGGTTCTGGCTCTTAGTGGTATGGGGATGGGATACAGAGGCTATCTGGCGAATAGCTGGAGCTGGCCTGTACAACAGTTGGCTAAAAGTTCGTTTATAGGTGCAGATTTTGGTATACAGTTTGATGCACCCTTGTATATACAGAAGATTTCAGTATATCAGGCATTGGGGATTACACTGGGGCTTTCTTTGCTATATGGACTGATGCTTGCATTTTTTCTCTATGCATTCAGTTTGCTGGCGGATCAGATGGCAGGAATGGTGGCTGTTTTTGCCTTTCATTTTCTCGGATATGAGATTATGAAGGAAGGGTTTATGTTAAACGTACGCTGGTCTCTGATGGCGAGGTCTATCTCTATTTTACAGATTGGTGCAGATACAGATATTTCCTTGACAGAAACTATCTGTATATATATCGCTGTATTGTGGTTTTTGAGTGTTTTATCCTACGGGCTGATACGGTATACGGACGTCCGGGAGGCAGCGAGAGGGGAAAGCTGGTAGATGAGAAGAAGACGGTGTCTGCAATTGTGTATACAGAAAACAGATATAGTATTAGCAGCACTGATATCTGTTGTGGCGCTTTTGTGGGCAGATAATGGTTACAGTGCAGTCAGATATATTCTTGGAGGAATCATCTACAGCGAAGATGGACAGATAGATTCCGTCGCTTTAGGAAAGTGGCTGTTTATTTATGGTATTTGTTTTCTTATGACGGGTCGTAAGATAGCAGAAAAAATGCGGATCTACAGATATACAGTGTATCGTAGCGGCTCATTTGCCTGTTGGTGGAGAAAACTATTTGCAGAAATACAGCTGTATATGCTGGTTATATTGTTTTTGTACAGTTTTTTATGGCTGGTGGTGGATGTCATACAGGGAACGTGGTACAGAGATGGTATAATAATGGTTACATTTTATCTGCATTGCAGCCTGTATATTACAGCTATTCTGGTGGGCAGCCTGTTCATGGAAAAAAATGAGGTTCCCTGTTTGCTGCTGTTGCTGGAAGGAATGCTGTATTGCATTTCTGTAAAATGGAAATTGCCGATGCTAAATAGTGGAATGTATGTGGAACTGATAACAGCAGGGTGGATAAAATATTATTTGGCATTGATATTTCAACTGGCAGGTATTGCCGGCTTGTATCTGTTGGTGCCAAAATTACAGAAAAGAGGTTGTCTCGAAGGGAGAAAAATATGTTAGATGAAGAAAAAGAGGAGGCATTCGAAGAAAGAGTGTTATCTTCTGTGATTACGTTAGAAGGCGTGCGGAAAATATTTAAGGAGCAATATGTACTGAAATGTATTACTTTGTTTCTTCCTGCTGGAAAGATTTATGGGTTTGTTGGTAAAAATGGTTCTGGAAAAACAGTGCTGTTTAAAACTATTGCCGGTTTTCTGCATCCGGAAACAGGAGTTGTTACAGTGCATGGTAAACAGCTGGGAGTGGAAACTGATTTTGCTGAAAATATCGGTTTGATTATTGAGACACCTGGCTTTTTGTCTCAGTACAGTGCCTATAAAAATCTGGAATTTCTGGCAAAAATCCGAAATAAAATAGGTAAGGAAGAAATTCGAAAGGCAATAGAGCTGGTAGGACTGGATCCAGATGATAAGAAAAAAGTAGGAAAATATTCTCTCGGCATGCGTCAGCGCTTGGGAATTGCACAGGCGATTATGGAAGATCCGGATATTCTTATTTTGGATGAACCAATGAATGGATTGGATAAAAAGGGAATCGCTCTGGTTCGCGAGCTTCTGGTAAAGCTAAGAGATGAAGGAAAAACAATCCTCCTGGCCAGTCATTATGCAGAAGATATGGAAATCTGTGATGAGCTTTACGATATGGATGAAGGAAATGTAAAGAGGATCCGATAAATGTATTTTTGCATTTGGATAACACAGACAAGAATGAACTGGAAGAGAGGTATATGTGACAAAACTGCCGGACAGCATACGCTTTATAGTGCAGAAAGTAATCTGCGGGTTAAAACGTAGCCATCTGGCAGTTTTTTATTTTTTAAATGATAGTATCTGTATGTGAAAAAACAGTACAATGAATGCAAGCGCTACGCTTCCACAATCTCCCCTGCCACAGCACATGCCGCTGCGGTAGCCGGAGAAGCAAGGAAGATCTCGACCTTAGATGTACCCATGCGTCCGAGGAAGTTCCGGTTGTTAGTAGCAACAACACGCTCGCCGTCAGTCAGGATACCGCCGGTACGTCCGCAGCAGAGACCACAGCCCGGATGGGTGATGATCGCACCTGCATCGGAGAGAATGTCAAGCGTACCGTCTGCCAGTGCCTCGCGGTAGATTTTACGGCTGGCCGGTGTGACGATCAGCTGGACGAACGGAGCGACCTTCTTACCTTTGAGAATGGCAGCGGCACGCTGCAGATCCTCGAGGCGGCCATTGGTGCAGGAACCGATAAAGACCTGATCGATCTTTGTTCCGGCAAGCTCTTTGACCGGGTGGATATTATCCACCTGGGACGGACATGCCAGTACCGGCACGAGATCTTCTGCCTGGTAGGTGATCTCACGGACATAGGTGGCATCCGGGTCACCCACAAGGGATTTCTGGAAATCATTCAGTTCGATCCCGCAGTACTCGGCTGTCTTTTCGTCCGGTGTGAACAGGGCACATTTGGCGCCTGCCTCGATGGCCATATTGGCGATAGTCATACGGCTGGCCACAGACATCTCCTTTACGGTGCTTCCGGTAAATTCCAGAGCCTGATAGGTAGCGCCGTCAGCACGCAGATCGCCGATCAGACGCAGGATAATATCTTTTGATGTTACATTGGACGGCAGTGCGCCGTTGACCGTGACCTTGATCGTCTGCGGAACCTTGACCCAGAGCTGGCCAGTGCCTAAGATCGAGGCCATCTCTGTATAACCGATACCGGAAGAGAAAGCGCCGACACAGCCGTAGGTTGTCGTATGGCTGTCTGTACCAAAGACTACATCGCCCGGTTTGACGTAACCGGCTTCGGTCATCAGCTGGTGGCAGATACCGTCGCTTCTGTGGACGTTTTTCATGCCGTATTTGGCGGCGAAAGCGTCACCGGCACGGAAATGTCTCGTATCATCGACCTGGCTGGCCGGAACCATGTGGTCGTAGATCAGAACGACCTTGTCGGGATCCCAGAGCTTTGTAAATCCCATCTCTTCAAATTTTTCGGCAACGAAAGGGATAAAGATATCATGGATCATCACGCGGTCAACATTTGTGGTAACGATGTCACCGGCTTTGATATCGGCAACACCGGTATTATGCTTTAAGATTTTTTCAATGATCGTATATCCCATAGCTTAGTCCTCCAGTCCGTTTCTCTTGCGCATGGCTCTGACAAGCCCCCCGGCATTGAGAATCTCCAAAAGATTCTCCGGCAGTGAGGCAATCTCGTAGGTCTTGCCGTTTGCGGCGATCTTTTCACCGACGGTCACTTCGATAGTGTCACCCTCGGTCACGGCATCGTGCAGATCGGCATTTTCAATCAGTAAAAGACCGTTGTTGATGGAGTTGCGGTAAAAGATACGGGCAAAGGATTTCGCGATCACGGCCTTGATGCCCAGTGCCTTGATGATCTCCGGAGCCTGCTCACGGGAGGAACCGCAGCCGAAGTTTTTACCGGCAACGATCACATCGCCCGGCTGGATCTGTGCAGCCAGCTCGGGGCGCAGCGGAGAAAAGGCGTACGGTGTCATATCCTGTACGGTTTTTAAAGCCAGATATTCAGTGGGGATGATGATATCGGTGTCGATGTCGTCGCCCAGTACCCAGACTCTGGCGGTAAATGTTTCACTCATAGTGTTTTCCTCTTATTAAATCTGTTTTCTGTTATAGTTCACAGGTGTCCTCGTGCAAAAATTTGCTTCACAAAAGAAGGACTGCTCACATCTGAAGCACTTTCATACGCATCTGAACAGCAAATGTTCGGATGCTGAGTGAACAGTAACATTTTTCATTTGTTATAACATATCTGCTGTGGCGATTTCGCCCATGATGGCGGATGCCGTTACCGTAGCGGCACTGGCCAGATAGACAAAGGAGTCTCTGTGACCGGCACGGCCCTTAAAGTTACGGGTACCGGTGCTGATCAGCGTTTCGCCCTCACCGATGACACCCTGACAGGAACCCCAGCATACGCTGCAGTTCGGATTCATCACGATGGCTCCGGCTTCCATAAAGATATCCAGAAGTCCCTCATCGGCAGCCTGTTTATAAATGGAACGGCTGGCCGGAACGACAAGAAAACGTACCAGCGGATGTACCTTTCTTCCTTTTAAGAGGGCAGCACCCACACGCAGATCCTCGATGCGGCCGTTGTTGCAGGAGCCAAGGAAAGCTTCGTCGATATGTACACCGAGGGATTCCTTTGCCGGTACCACATTGTCAACGAAATGCGGTTTGGCAACGATCGGCTGAATCTCGGACAGATCAATATCATATACAGCAGCGAAATTGGCATCCGGATCGCTGGTAAAGAGCGCCTTCGGCTCACGGCCGTGCTCTTTTAAGTAATTAAGAGCCACTTCGTCAGCTTCCATAAGGGCTGTTTTTGCACCGGCTTCGACGCAGAGATTGCAGATGGAGATACGGTCGCTCATATTCAGGCTCTTTAAGCCTTCGCCGGCAAATTCCATAGCTTTGTAGTTTGCACCGTTGGCGCCAATCTTGCCAATGATCGTCAGGATCAGGTCGCGGGCGTATACACCCTCCGGCAGCTTACCGGTCAGGTTAAAGCGCAGCGTTTCCGGTACTAACAGCCATGACGTACCCGTTACCATAGCATACAGATAATCCGTACATCCGACGCCGGTACCGAAAGCGCCAAGCGCGCCGTAAGCACAGGTATGGCTGTCCGCACCGAAGATCAGCTCGCCGGGACGGACATGGTTCTCCATCATCACCTGATGGCAGACACCCTCGCCCTCGTAATAGGTAATGCCGTTTTCACGGGCAAAGTCACGCATTTTCTTGTGAGAAGCAGCGGTTTTTGGCGAATCGGACGGAATATTGTGATCCACGATCCAGACAAGTTTTTTCTTATCCTTGATATGCGGATGTTTCAGTTTGTTATACATGTCGATGGTCAGATGTGTCGTACCATCGTTGCTCATCAGTCTGTCCAGCTCTACGGTATGGATGTCTCCGGCTTTTGCCAGGTCCACTCCGGCAGCACAGGCGATGATTTTTTCGGCCATAGTCATTCCCATAGATCAGTCCTCCTTATTTAATGAAGCAATCAGTCCACCCTGATCCAGAATGCTCTGCATTTTGGCAGGTAATTTGGTACAGGTAAAGATCTGGCCGCCGCTTGTGATCGTACCGGCCTCAAGGTCAAGCTCCATCTCATCGCCGTCGGCTACGTGGTCATACAGATCCTTACAGACGATGACCGGCAGGCCGATGTTGATGGCGTTACGGTAAAAGATACGGGCAAAGGATCTGGCAACGACAGCCTTGATACCCAGTGCCTTTAAAACAGCCGGTGCCTGCTCGCGGGATGAACCGCAGCCGAAGTTTTCGCAGGCAACAACATAATCGCCCGGTTTTGCCTTGCTGGCAAAGTCCGGATCCAGAGATTCGAAAGTGTGTGTTTTCATCTCGTCGATGGTCGGAAATAACAGATACTGGGATGCAATGATCTGGTCAGTATCCACATCGTTATGAAAACGGTATAATTTTCCCATAGGTCTATCCTCCTATATAAATGAGTTACATCATTTTCCCATTATAAACTACTCTGAAAAGAAATTAAAGAAGTTCTTGCACTTTGGTTAATGTTATGATATTATACCACTGTGCCACGGTAAAGTGGTAATGCAAAAAGGAATATGAAAAAGAGGAGATAGAGATTATGAAAAAGAAAGTACTGGCAATGACACTTACAGCAATGATGGGTGTATCCCTTCTGGCTGGCTGCGGTTCCGCATCATCATCTGCAGCAGCATCCGGCAGCGCCTCTGCAGCAGAGGAGACCAGCGCAGCCTCTTCTGCAGCAAGCACAACATCCGAAGCAGGAAGCTCCGCTACAGATGAAGCTTCTGCAACAAGCACAGCATCTGCTGACAGCGACCTCGCCTATGTACAGGGGCAGGGCAAGCTTGTTGTAGGTATCACAGATTTTGAACCCATGGATTATAAAGACGAAAGCGGTAACTGGATCGGCTTCGACGCAGATCTGGCCAAAGCTTTTGCAGAAAGCATCGGTGTAGAAGCTGAGTTCGTAGAGATCGACTGGGATAACAAGATCCTCGAGCTTGATGGCAAGACCATCGACTGTGTATGGAATGGTATGACTCTGACAGATGAAGTTAAGAGCTCCATGAGCTGCACCAACGCTTACTTAAATAACGCACAGATCGTTGTCGTACCGGCCGATAAAGCAGACCAGTATCAGACAGAAGACAGCTTAAAGGATCTGAACTTCGCTGTAGAAGCAGGCAGTGCCGGTGAAGCCGTAGCTACCGAGAAAGGCTTCAATGCTACACCGGTTAAGGCACAGTCCGATGCCCTTATGGAAGTAGCTGCTGGTACATCCGATGCAGCCATCATCGACTCCCTGATGGCTGCCGCCATGGTAGGCGAAGGCACAGGCTACGAAAACCTGACCTACACCATCGGTCTTTCCACCGAAGAATACGGCGTAGGCTTCCGCCAGGGCTCCGATCTGACAGACGCCCTTAACGACTTCCTCAAAACCAGCAGTGCTGACGGCACTCTGGAAAAAATCGCCGAAACCTACGGCGTACAGGCAGCCCTCGTAGACCAGCAGTAATCCGGACATTCCGTAAACTACATATATAATAGCAGAAACATGGAGCGTGAGCATAAGTTCTCACGCTCCATGTTGTTATGTGGAATTATAAAAACCACTTTATTGTGATAAAACAATAGAAAAACAGCGCAAGATAGTGTATAATATACCAATACGGATTTTTAGAGGAAAAAATCCAATACATACAGAAACGAGGTTTTCCATGGAAACAATCATGCAACAGATGCCTATCGTTGTCAACGCCCTGAACGTAGGCTTCATACAAACCTTAAAATTATTTTTTATAACCCTTCTCGGCGCTTTCCCTCTGGGACTGGTCATCGCCTTTGGCTCCATGTCCAGATTCAAGCCCTTAAGCGCACTGGTCAAGATCATCGTCTGGATCGTACGGGGTACACCACTGATGATCCAGCTGCTGATCATCTACTACTTCCCGGGCCTTGTCCTGCACAATCCCATCTGGGGTGGCGGCGAATCCGGCAGATTTATGGCAGCGGCCGTATCCTTTATTTTTAACTACGCCTGCTACTTCTCCGAGATCTACCGTGGCGGTATCCAGGGCGTTCCGGTCGGTCAGCAGGAAGCCGGACTTGTCCTCGGTATGACAAAGTCCCAGATCTTTTTCAAGGTTACGTTGTTACAGATGATCAAGCGCATCGTTCCACCGATGTCCAACGAGATCATTACCCTGGTCAAGGATACATCCCTTGCGCGCATCATCGCTCTGCAGGAGATTATCTGGGCCGGACAGGCCTTCATGAAAGGCTCCAACGGTATATCCGGCCAGATCTGGCCGCTGTTCTTTACCGCTGTATATTATCTGATCTTCAACGGTATCCTCACGATCCTTCTGGGCCGTCTGGAAGAAAAACTCAACTACTTTAGATAGGAGGTGGCATAATGCCGATATTAGAAGTACAGCATATCTGCAAGACCTTTGACAATACACAGGTATTAAAAGACATCAGCTTTACTCTCGAGAAAGGGGAAGCCCTGTCCATGATCGGTACATCCGGCAGTGGTAAGACCACCCTGCTTCGCTGCCTGAACTTTCTGGAAACACCGACCAGCGGAAAAATCCTTGTCAATGACAAACCGGTATTTGATTCCGAAACCGCCAACCGCATGAGCGAAGCCCAGATCCGGGAGAACCGCCTGCACTTTGGCATGGTCTTTCAGTCCTTTAATCTGTTTCCCCAGTATACCGCTCTGCAGAACGTTACTCTCGCAAAGACTCTGATCGAACAGAAAAAACCGGAATTTAAAGCCAACAAAAAGAGAATTCTCGATGAAATCAAAACCCAGGGTGAAGCTCTTTTGGACAGCGTAGGATTAAGCTCCAAGATGGACAATTACCCCCATCAGCTCTCCGGCGGACAGCAGCAGCGTGTAGCCATTGCCCGCGCCCTCATGATGCAGCCTGATATCCTCTGTTTCGACGAACCGACCTCCGCCCTCGACCCCGAGCTGACCGGTGAAGTCCTGAAAGTCATCCGTGGCCTTGCCGACCAGCATGCCACCATGGTCATCGTCACCCACGAAATGCAGTTCGCCCGTGACGTCTCCGACAAAGTCCTCTTCATGGACGATGGTGTAGTCGCCGAATACGGCACTCCCCAGGAAGTCTTCGAACACCCCACCCAGGAACGCACACGTCAGTTCCTGACGAGATACTTCGAAGGGTAATTCAAAAACGTATATGTATAGAAGAAAGACTGACGCTTTCCCCCTGCAATTGTGGGATTGGAAGGGTGTCAGTTTTTTGATTATTCTACATATAAAAGTTATATAGAGTTTTAGCGTTGTGAATACTATGCAAAGTCAGAAAAAGGAGCGGCGGCCTCCGGGTATATGTATATATTGCAAGCGACTTCAGCGAGTAAGAGTCCGAGACTACAGGCTCGGACCGACGGAGCCGGAGCGCAGCAATATATACATATACCCGGAGGCCGCCGCTCCTTTTTCGTCCGTCCCCCAAAATTGTTCCAAATACACCCACATTTACCACAAATCCCATACAATTTCACCTTTGAATAAAAATTTAAAACTTTCTAAAAAAACTTGTTGACAAACCACCTCCCCAGTGATATCCTAATGAAGTTGTCGCTGAAACACAGCTTCGTGAACTTGCATAAAAGATCACAAAAAAAGTTGTAAAAAGTGCTTGACAGCATCTGATAATTATGGTAAATTAATCAAGCTGTCAGACAACAGCAAACGACTTCAAAAAAAGTTTGAAAATAACTTAAAAAAGTTCTTGACAAACTGAAAACGAAGTGATAAAATAATCAAGTCGCTGCGAGAGCGGCGCAAATGAGAACCTTGATAACTGAACAGTGAAACACATAAATACAATCCTCGAAAATTCTTTGATAAGACAGTCC
>CAKRQV010000009.1 GCA_934394565.1 uncultured Lachnospiraceae bacterium | reverse complement strand
TACTGGGTGCATTGTCTGAGACAATTGCTTTTCTGGTAGATGGAAAACAATTTATTGGCAGCAGACAAATAAATTATATCTCTAATAGTATATGTTTTATAGGTACAGTTAGTATAGGGCTTCTTTGGTGTCTGTATGTCGAATTGTACATTTATCGAAATTATAAGAGGATATTCAAAAAAGTAAGACTTGTAATGCTTCCGTGGGCTGTAGAAGTGATTATGGTTTTATGTAATCTGCCTGGAACAGGGATTATGTTTAAAATATCTGAGGAGAATATATATCAGAGAGCAACAGGCGCATTAGTAGGATATATTTCGCTTATAGTATACTTTGCATACAGCATACACTTGGTGCAGCAATCCAGGAGGCAAGGGATTAATCTGAATTTTTTCCCTGTGCTGTATTTCATTGGTCCTTGTTTTGCAGGAGTGCTTATCCAGTTTCTCTTTTATGGAATCACATCGTCATGGGTATTGGTTGCGGTTGCATTACTTTTTGTGCAGATGCAGTCATATGCAGAGAGTTTATATATGGATGAGCTTTCCGGATTATATAATCGAAGATATCTTAATGCAATACTTACTGAAAAGAAAATTACAAGCGGGAAATCATTATATGGAATCATGATGGATGTCAACAGCTTTAAATACATCAATGACAATTTTGGTCATAGTATGGGAGATAAGGCTATCTGTACGCTGGGAAACATACTTTCCAGATCTATACCGGATGGTGGTATGGCAATTCGATATGCGGGAGATGAATTTATTGTGTTGCTGTCGGGTGTTGATACAGAGAGTGTCTTAGCGACAATGGATGAGATCAATCATAATCTATCCCTGTTTAATGAATCCAGAACAGAACCATTTAATCTAAGTGTATCCATGGGATACGCAGAGTTTGGAGCAGGAGATGATACAGAAGCTTTTCTAATGCATATGGATGAGAAAATGTATGAGGAAAAAAGAAAGTATCATTTGTTAAAGAAATCAAACAGTTCACAACAATAAAGTATAGGAAAATACTTATTCTGTAATTGAAAATGCGATACCTTTTTGGAGGTATTTGAGCCTGAGGGTCAGCTGTGCTGACCCTTTTAGATTTACGCGGGCAATTAATCAGAACTGTACCTGGTGTAAAAAGTTTTGAAATGGAAACTCACAATGGAACAGTATCAGCTGATAAAAACGAAAGAATTCTTTAATTTTGGATCATACTATTTACAGTGTATGCAGAGTAGGGTAATCTTTAAAAACAGTATGCAGAGAGTGTTGATATTAAGAAAGAGGTATATAGCTGATGAAGAAAAAAGGAATTGTGATTGTGATTAGTATGCTGATTTGTGCCGGAGTATTTGGAGGCTGTGGACAGACAGCGACGAAGCAGGAGAATGTGGCAATAAGCAATAGTGAGGAGGGGAAACAGAACGAAACAGCGCAGAAAGGCGAGATGCCGACGGCAACTTATATGGGAGGGGAAAATACCATTAAAGAGGTTTGCGAGGAACTGCGTTTGGCGGGAGCTTCCCATGTAGATACATTTCAGGAGTGGGTGACTGATTTTGCGGATTCTGTTGGAAAAAATGCAAATCTGGAGGATGCATGGTCAGACCCTGAGAAAATGGAAGCGGATATCAGCAAATGTATGGATGGCTGGGAGCAGAATCACGAGTATTCGGATACAGATTGCAGAATGACCGCTTTTCTTCTGCTGGATGGGATGCTGCAAGCCAAAACAACGGAAGATACGTATGAGGGCACGTATTTAATGTTTGATACAGAAGCAATAGATACGGTAGACAGATATAAAGTGATAAAAGAGAAGAAAGACATGTTTACCACACTTTATGGAGAAAAGAGTGTAAGTGATGCAAAACATCCGGAAAACACATTTTCTGATAGTTGGAAACAGTATGGATTCCAGATCGATAGTGACAGGATTTCTCTTCTTAGCATAGTTATCTATGACCCGTATTCGGATGTCGTTTTTGTAGGGCATACCGGTATCCTGATAAAGTACAGTGACTATTATGTATTTGTAGAAAAGATTGCCTTTGAACAACCCTATCAGGTGACAAAGGTGCATGCTATGGATGAATTGCTCCATATCCTGTCATTGAGACCAGAATATTTCGGAGATGAGAAAGAAGCCGGACCGTTTGTGTATAATAACGGAGAATATATTGGAACATTAAAGAAAGCCTGATCAGGATGATTCATATAAAATTATCTATCCAACATTTATTTATATAACAACTGAATTTTGATATTATCTATTAATTTTACACAAAGTTTGATAAAATATAAGTTAAGGTTCAGAAAATAAAAGAAAAAACAGGTTTGCAATGAATGGATATTTTTGTGTATTAACTATAATCGATTTTTTTATTTTGTGCTTTATGTGTATTCTCACATATTTGAGTGAATCACTTAGCAGAAAACAAAAGCGTGGTTTTTTACTGGCCTTTGTTCTGATTGCCGGGATTTCGATACTGGAAGTTATTACCCTTGTAGTGGACGGATTGCCGCCTGCTTACCGCTGGTTGAATATTGCATCCAATTATATGGGGTTTGGTCTGTCTCCGGCTGTGTGCATCTGTCTTGTGTATGTACTGGACAGGAAAACAGTCTTTCGACGTAAGATCAGGACTGCGATACTTTTTGAAATCGGATATTTGATTTTCTTATTTGTTACTATCCCATACGGAATTGTATTCTCTGTGAGCGCAGACAATATTTATTCGCGTGGTCCATATTTTTTTATATATATCGTCATGTATTTTGGGGCAATTTTGTATCTTTCGGTATCTACGATCATCAATGCCAGGGAATTTCAGAATCGCAGCAAATTGTTAATCTATCCGCTTTTTCTTTTTGTGATGGCAGAAACGATTATTCAGGTTGTCCTTCCGAAACTCCATGTTACATGGTTATGTGTTACACTGCTTTCTGTATTGTATTTTATTTATTGTAATGAAATGTGGAATCAGCTGGATGCACTCACCGGGCTATTGAACCAGAACAGCTATCTTAGGAAGACGGGTGAGATGGGGTGTAAAGCAAGCGTGCTCGTAGTGTTTGATGTGGATGCTTTCAAACAGATCAATGACAGTTATGGACATGTGCAAGGGGATCTTTGCCTGGCTGAGATTGCAGAATGTATTAAAAAAGCTTACGCAAATTTTGGATATTGTTATCGTATAGGCGGTGATGAGTTTTGTGTACTTCTGAAAAACGCTGATAAGGAAGATTGGTGTAAACAGGAATTTTTACATCGACTGGAAGAAAAGCGAAGAAAGATTACATTTTTACCAACGGTTTCTTATGGATCAGCCTCGTTCTCATGTGGGGACATTGTTGCTGTTAAAGATAAAGCCGATCGGGATATGTATCAATATAAATACGAGTGGAAAAATCGTAGTGGTATGATGTGAGAACGTGTACCATTGCGATTTTTTTGCCCTGACATCATCATAATATCAAAAAAGGAAAAAGAATAATGTATGTTGAGTACGGAGAAAAAGGAAATAGTAAAATGCACTTGCTATTTATGGCCTCTTTTATTATAATTTACTATGTATGACGAATTCTATTTGTACTATTAGTTGAATACAAAATCTGGAGTGGAAAGATGTGGCAGATCGTTCTGGGGAGTTTGGGGTTTCTCCTGTATTTTATGTATGATATCAATAGCATTCAAAAAAAGAAGAATGTTATTTTTCAAAAATTTTTTGCAGCAGGTACGGTTTTGGTGGTTGTATCGCTGCTCATGGAACTTTGGTATTTGTGGGGGCAGTGCCAGCACAGAATCGGAAGGATGATCGGCTTTGGAACAGGAGCCGCAGGCTTCTTTGCACTTCTTATATATACCTTGTTTTTTGCCCTTCCCTTTGAAGAAACCTATTGTGAAGAAAATAAATTGCGTGCTGCATATACAGAAGGTATGTATGGCATGTGTCGTCATCCTGGGGTTTTGTGGTTTGCAGGTGCATATCTTTGTATGTGGGGAATGTTTGGCGGATGGAAACAGGGAATCTATTTTTTACTTATGATTTTCTGGAATTATCTGTATATCATTTTTCAGGATCTGTGGATTTTTCCACAGACATTTTTTAATTATAAGGAATATCAGAAAAAAACACCTTTTTTGATACCGAATAGAGATAGTATACGGGGATGCTTATATAATATCAGAAAACAGTGATCGATCTGGGGTAGCAATCTATGAATTTGGAAGAGAAATTAAAAAAACAACAGTATAAAGAAATCTGGCAGCAGTATTGTGGATTCCTGGATCTGTCGATGGATGGATATATGAAAATTCAGCGGCGGTTGATGGAGGAACAGATCCGGTTGTGGAGCAACTGTGGTTTGGGACAATCCATTTTAAAAGGGAAATATCCGAAAAATCTGGATGAATTCCGAAAAATGGTACCGTTGACAAGCTATGAAGATTATGCGGATGTTTTGCTTACGAAGCAACCGGATATGCTTCCGGGAAATCCTGTCATATGGATACAGACAACCTGGGAGGGTGGAAAGCATCCGATCAAGGTGGCACCGTATACCAGAAGTATGCTGGACACATATCGAAATAATGTCACAGCATGTCTGATTTTATCAACGAGTAAAGAGAAGGGCTCTTTTGATGTGGAAGCTACAGATAAGTTTCTGTATGCGCTTGCACCGTTGCCTTTTGCTACAGGGCTTTTTCCACTGGCACTGGGGGAGGAAATCAATATTGAATTCTTGCCGGCGGTAAAAGATGCTGTAAATATGAGCTTCAGTGAAAGAAATAAGCTGGGCTTTAAGATGGCAATGCAGAAAGATCTCGGATTTTTCTTTGGGCTGGGCAGTGTAGCTTATGCGGTAAGCTTAAGCCTTTCTTCCCTGACAAGTGGCGGTGGCGGCGGTATCAAGCTGTCAAAGCTTATGAAATGTAAACCGCATATGATTCTTCGTCTGCTGCAGGCAAAGCGTCGCTGTAAAAAAGAGAACCGACCGTTGCTTCCCAAAGATCTGTTTCATTTGAAAGGCTTTATGGTGGCGGGGACAGATAACCTGTGTTATAAAGACGATCTTGAAGCACTCTGGGGGATTCGGCCGATGGAATTATTTGCCGGTACGGAACCTTCTATCATGGGTACGGAGACATGGACAAGAAAAGGAATGTATTTCTTCCCGGATACGGCATTTTACGAATTTATTACCGAGAAGGATATGATGAAAAATTATGAGGATCCCTCTTACATTCCGCCGACGTATCTGATGGATGAAGTACGACCCGGAGAAAAATATGAGCTTGTATTTACAATCCTGAAAGGTGGGGCATTTGCCCGTTACCGTTGTGGCGATATGTACCGTTGTGTCGGACTGGAGAATCGGGATGATGAGACAAGGATTCCGCGCTTTGAATATGTAGACCGGGTACCGTGGATCATTGATATTGCCGGATTTACGAGGATTTCGGAGAACGGGATCCGAAATGTGATCGGCCTTTCGAAGCTCCCGATCACCAATTGGGTTGCAACAAAGGAATACAATGAGCAGAATCGCCCATATCTGCATATGTATGTGGAGCTGGAAAGGGAAGCTCTGCTTAATACGGCTATGAGTGCAACTATTTTAAAGGATTTACTGAGTACATATTTCAAATATATCGACCAGGATTACCGGGATCTGAAAAAGATTTTGGGAATGGATCCTTTACAGGTGACGATCTTTACATGCGGAACCTTTGCGGCCTATGAGAAAAAGACCGGAAAGAAAATACATCAGATGAGTCCTTCACATTATGAGCTGAAGGAACTTCTGGATGTACAGGAGTGTTTGAATAAAGTGAGATAAGAGTGAAGAAAAGAATGGGATAAGGGGAATTTATGGGAACCTATGGATATATATCGATCATAGCTATGCTGTGCTATGGATTTATGCTGCTAATGTTTTTGGCGGCAAAGAGAAATAAAATAATAAACAGTTTTCTGGTGGTGCTTTTGGGTCTGCTTTTCTGGACCGGCGGCTCTGCTTTTATGCGTGCACAGTTCTGGCCAGGTTGTGAATTCTGGTATCAGGTTTCCCTGCTTGGCATCTTATTGCAGCCATATGCGTATTACCGTTTTATATTTGCTTTTGGAGGGAAAAAGAACGGTGCTCCGGGGAGAATATACCTGGTGGTTATGCTGCTTTGCTTCTTGTTGAATGCGAAGTATGGAATCTTCCTCAAATCTCCGAATATGGTGGATAAAAATGGAGCTGCTACGTTTGTGTATGAAATCAAACCTGCGATTGTAGTGTTTTTTATCCTGGCAGGAATATTTCTGCTGTATATTTTTATGGTCCTTGTGCGGATCTGCAAGGAAAATCCCAATATGAAGGTGCAGTATGAACCTGTGATGTTGGGTGTCCTGGCTTTGTTCCTTGGTAATGCGTTTCTTGGAATTCCGATTTTCAGTGGTTTCCCAATCGATATTTTAAGTGGTGTAGTAAATGTATTTTTACTGTTCTATGCCCTGATCCGCAGACGGCTGTTCAGACTGCAGATGCTGGCCTCCCCCAGTTTGTGCTATGGTGTGGGATTTTTGTTTTCCATTCTTGTATTTTTAAATATTGTTCCATCCCTGCAAAAGATTCTCCGCATACAACCGGATCAGAACATGACGGTATACACACTTGTTTTTGCTATCGTTTTTCTGGTGATCTATACATTCTTTACATTTTTATGGAGACTTTTGATCCGCAGTGTGTTTATCAGAGAAGAAAACCATCAGGCAGAGAAGATCAGGGAATTCAATTCGGCGATTTCCAAAACGCTGGATCTGCAGGAGATTCTGGACAAAACGATTCATATAATGAAAGAGTTGATGGATGTCGGAAATATCTATATTTGTATGCAGAAGGTGCCCGGTGAGCCGTATCGCGGAGTGGCGAGTGATCAGCCGTTAAGTGATCTGGCATTTGCTCTGGAAGAAGAAAATCCGATGATCCAGTGGTTGAAGGAACATGAGGAACCGATCGTTTACAGGGATTTTCGTTATTCTGTGGAATATAAATCCATGTGGGAAGAGGAGAAGCACCAGCTGGATAAACATCATACACGATACTGTGCCGGATTAAAAGATGGCGACAATCTGGTAGGGGCTGTTCTGATCACAGATTCTTCTGCGAAAAAGAGATTGGTGTATGATGAAGTGGAATTGATCTCCAATATCACTTCCGTGGCATCCATTGCGATTAAAAATGCGAGACTGTATGAGAATGTCTGCCTGGAGGCCAGAACAGATGAGATGACCGGCTTATTGAACAGGAAATACTTCTATGAAGTGCTCAATGATGAGTTTGAGAAAAACAAAGAGGCATCACTGGCATTGGCGATCATCAACGTAGATGATTTTAAGTTATACAATCAGCTGTATGGTGTAAAAGAAGGAGATCTTTGCCTGCAGCGTATCGCGGGAATCATCAAAAGCAGTGTAGGAGACAGCGGTTATACGGCCCGCTATGGCGGAAAAGAATTTGCTGTTTTATTGCCGGGATATGACCTTTTCTCTGCCAGAAATCTGGTGGAATCCATTGCGAAGCAGATTTTTGTTATGAATAACCGCAGAAAGGATATGAAGCTGAAGGCAATCACGGTCAGTGCAGGAATCAGTGCTGCACCATACGCTGCAAAAAATGTTAAAGAGCTGATGGAAAATGTGGATCTTGCGGTATATCATGTGAAGCATAGTGGAAAGAATGGCATACAGGTCTTTGATACGATGTTCCGTAACAATAAAAATGAAAACACGACGAACCGCGAACATATTTATCGGGAGTATGAGTCAACGATCTATGCATTGACGGCAGCTATTGATGCAAAGGATCATTATACTTTCAGGCATTCCACGAATGTGGCTTATTATGCAACAGCACTGGCAACAACACTGGGAATGAACGAGGATATGGTTGAGATCATCCGCCAGGCAGCACTTTTGCATGATGTAGGTAAAATCGGTATTCCGGAATATGTATTAAATAAAGCAGGACGTCTGACAGATGAAGAATACGAGACGATCAAGGGGCATGTGGAAGCATCGATTGATATCATTCGTCACCTGCCATCGCTGGATTATGTTATTCCTGCTGTCATCGGTCATCATGAACGTTATGACGGTAAGGGATATCCGCGAAGAATTGCGGGGGAAGATATTCCGTTGACTGCACGTATCCTGTGCGTGGCAGATTCCTTTGATGCCATGACATCCAAGCGCTGTTATAAGAAGGCGTTTCCGGTAGAGGTAGCGAGGGAGAAGCTTCTTCAGGATGCAGGCAAACAATTTGATCCAAATCTGGTTGCAAAATTTGTGGAATGTCTGGATAATGGTACGATTTCACTGGTAAAGGCAGAAGAAGCATAAGAAAAAGGGCCGGGAAAAGGCACCTTTAAACAGAGATATACAGGGAAAAACAGGGCAGGGATTTGTCCGCATTTATGAATTGGATTAAGAAGCGTCCGCACATTGGCTTACAGGGCTGATGGCGGGCGCTTTTTGCTGTATTTTCTGCCTTTTTTATACAAATTTTAGGGGAGAAGCTGATGAAAATATGCTATGCTAAAGGTAACTATAGAAGAACAGAAAGGCAAAAAGTGCGGTATGGAAAAATTTGTTTCACTGAAGAATGTATCGAAGATTTATCAGATGGGTGAAGTGAAGATCCGTGCAGTGGATGGGATCGATTTTGATATTGCAAAAGGGGAATTTGTGGTGATCGTAGGTCCAAGTGGGGCAGGAAAGACAACAGTATTGAATATTCTGGGCGGTATGGATACAGCAACTACCGGACAGGTACTGGTTGATGGCAAAGATATCGCAAAATATACGCAGAAACAACTGACCGGTTATCGAAGAGATGATATTGGTTTTGTCTTTCAGTTTTATAATCTGATCCCCAATCTGACAGCACTTGAAAATGTTGAGCTGGCATTACAGATCTGTAAGAATCCGTTGGATGCCAGACATGTAATGGAGGAAGTGGGGCTTGGACATCGTATGAAAAATTTCCCGGCACAGCTGTCCGGCGGAGAACAGCAAAGAGTGTCCATCGCCCGTGCGCTGGCTAAAAATCCCAAGCTGTTGTTGTGTGATGAGCCGACAGGAGCACTGGATTATCAGACGGGAAAGGCGATCTTGAAGCTTTTACAGGATATGTGCAGGGAAAAAGGGATGACAGTTATCGTGATTACGCACAATTCGGCCATTGCACCGATGGCTGACCGGGTGATTAAGATCAAGAACGGAAAGGTGGCAGACATGAGATGCAATGCGTCTCCGATGTCTGTCTCGGATATTGAATGGTAAGTATAAAGGAAACAGGGTATGAAGAAAAAGGCACTGAGAAAAGATTTTTATATGGAAGTAAAAAAGAGCCTGAACCGTTTTATTTCCATTTTTCTGATCGTGGCGCTGGGGGTGGCATTTTACTCTGGAATCCAGTCAGCGGCACCGGATATGAGGTATTCCGGTGATGCGTATTTTGATCAGCATCAGTTGATGGATGTAAAGATCATGAGCACTATGGGCCTGACTAAAAAGGATGTGGAGGCTATCGGTCAGACAGCGGGTGTGGAACTGACAGAGCCAGGCTATATGACAGATGTGCTGTGTCAGAAGGGAACGGATCAGTACGCATTGCGGGTGGAATCTATAACCCCTACGTTGAATCAGCTGACAGCTGCAAAGGGGCGTCTGCCGAAAAATGCCGGGGAATGTTTTGTCGACATCGAGTTTTTGGAAAAAGCAGGTTACAGTGTCGGTGATACTATTACATTTTTCCGGGAGGATGAGGATGCGTATAAGCTGAAGGAAAAAGAATTTACTATCGTGGGAGCAGGAAGCAGTCCGCTGTATATTTCCTTTAACAGGGGAAATACCACGCTTGGCACCGGAGAACTGGCCGGGGCAGTGTATGTATTGCCAAAAGATTTTGATTATGAGGTATATACAACTGTATATGTCAAAGTGAAAGAGGCAGACAATCTGACAGCGTATACGGATGCGTATGATACCTGTATTGCTAAAGTGCAAAAACGGATAGAAGCTATTTCCGGAGAACGCTGTGAGATCCGGTATCAGGAGATACAAAAGGAAGCAAATGAAAAGCTTGCGGATGCCAGAAAAGAGCTGACAGATGGAGAGGCTGAGGCAAAAAGTAAACTGGCAGATGCCTGGACTGAGCTCTGTGATGGAGATAAAAAAATCCAGGATGCCAGGGAAAAGCTTGCAAAAGGCAAGCGGGAGCTGAACGATGGTGAAAAAAGGATTCAGGATGGCGAAAAGGAACTGGCAGATGGCAAGAAACAGCTCATAAAGAATGAGCAAAAGCTGGCAGATGGCCGTGCACAGTTAAAAGATGGCTGGACCAGACTGAATCAGGGAAAAAAGGAGCTGAAAAGCAAACAAAAAGAATTTGACAGCACCTATCAGGAAACCATAACAAAGCTGGATGATGCACAGGAGCAGCTGGATCAAAAGAAAGCAGAACTGGCAGATGGCCATGCACAGTACGAGGAGGGGAAAGCAGAATATGAAAAGCAGCTTGCCCGGTATCAGGACAGTGAGACTGCTTATGCAAAAGGAAAGGCACAATACGATGCAGCTGT
The DNA here is from genome assembly GCA_934394565.1 of uncultured Lachnospiraceae bacterium. Lineage (GTDB taxonomy): Bacteria > Bacillota > Clostridia > Lachnospirales > Lachnospiraceae > UBA11957. The sequence continues at coordinate 110,580 of CAKRQV010000009.1, read as the reverse complement.
GGCAGCCTGGCCGGAACAAAAAAACGGGCTGGAGAAGCAGAAGGCCGAGGCTAAAGCAGGGCTGTCCGCTTTACAGAGCACAGCAGACAGTCTGGCCGAGGAAGTAGCCCAGGCAGAGGCAGCGACAGCCCAGCTGGAAGAGGCCGTGCAAGCCGTTTCAAAAAAGCTGGCAGCTTTGCAGGACAGAAAAGCAGAGCTGGAGAAGAAAAAAGCCAGGTTAGACAAAGAGAAACAGGCGGCGCAGGATGCGCTGGGAGAAGGAGAAACACTGGATGAAAGCCTGTACGAGCTTTCTGCAGCAGAGAAGGAGGAACTACATACACTGCAAGGGCAGATTGTCGATGCCCAGGCAGAGCTTGATGCGCAAAATGCAGCACTGCGTAAGGCACAAGAGCAGCAGTCAAAGGCGCAGGAGGCATCAGATGCAGTAAGGGAACAGATCCAGCAGCTGCAAGGCAGTATCGCGCAGATAGAAACAGGGATCGTCTCTACAGAAGCGACATTGGCAGAAAATAAAGCACAGTTGGCAGCAACGAGAGAACAGCTGGATGAAGGAAAGGTGCGGCTGGATGCGGTGCCGGTACAGTTAGAGGAGTCCTTGCGGCAGCTTAAAGAGGGAGATGCAGCGATCGTTTCTGCCCAAAACGAGATTGATGCCGGACGGACCGGACTTGAAGAGGGAAGGCAAAAGCTGGAAGAAGCCCAAAAGACGATTGCGAAAAATGAAGAGAAGCTGAAGGCTTCCGAAGCAGAGCTAAAGAAAGGAGGGGCTTTGCTTGCTGCCGGAAAAGAGAAGCTGGCAGATGCAGAGCGAAAACTGGAGAAAGCCAAAAAGACCGTTGCAGATGGTAAAAAGAAGATTGCAGACGGAGAAAAAGAGCTGGCAGAAAACGAAGATAAGCTGGCAGAGGGAAAGACCCAGTATGAAGAAAGCAAAAAAGAGGCAGAGGATGAGATCGCAGACGGAAAAAGGAAGCTGGCAGATGCAGAAAAAGAAGCAGCTGATCTGAAAATGCCGGAATGGACAGTCAGTGACCGCAGTGATCTGCCGGAGAATATAGGATATGGTGAAAATGCGGATCGCATGAGAAATATCGGACAGGTATTTCCGGTGATGTTCTTTCTGGTAGCAGCATTGATCAGTCTGACAACCATGACACGAATGGTGGAAGAAGAACGAACACAGATCGGTACTTTAAAGGCTCTTGGTTACGGAAAAGCAGCCATTGCTTCCAAATATCTTTGCTATGCTTTGCTGGCTACCCTGGGAGGCAGTCTGGTCGGTGTTGCTCTCGGAGAAAAATTTCTCCCTTATGTCATTGTGACATCTTACCGGATCATGTATCATCACATGACCAATATAGAATTGCCTTATAATATGAAATATGCACTGATCGCTACGATCGCGGCACTGGCAAGTACTATGCTGGCTACACTGGCTGCCTGTTATAAGGAACTTTCCACTACACCGGCAGTACTGATGCGCCCGCCCGTACCAAAAGAAGGAAAACGGGTATTTCTGGAACGCGTGCCATTTTTATGGAAGCATTTGAGCTTTAGCTGGAAATCTACGATACGAAATCTGCTTCGATACAAAAAGAGATTTTTTATGACGGTATTTGGTATTGGCGGTTGTATGGCACTGATGCTGGTGGGCTATGGCCTGCGGGATTCGATTTCGGATGTCGGTCATCTGCAGTTTCGCCAGCTGCAGCTGTATGATGCGATGGTGATCATGGATGCAGATGCCTCTGAAAAAGACAAGGAGAGTCTGAAGGAAAGTATCGACAAAAAGGATACAGTGGCGAATGCTACGGAAGCATTGCTGCAAAAAGAAACCGTGCGGCGTGATAAAAAGTCCTGGAATGTATATCTGATGGTACCAAAAGAGACAGAGCGCGTCAGTGAGTTTCTGGTATTTCGTGACCGTCAGAGCGGTGAGAAGTATACGTTGACGGACAAGGGTGCTATTATTACGGAAAAGATTGCCGGGCTGTGTGGTGTGAAGGCAGGAGATACGATTGTACTTGAAGACGAAAAACTGGGAAATATACAGGTGCCGATTGCCGCGGTGACGGAGAATTATCTGTCTCATTATATCTATATGACTCCAAAGTTATATGAGGCATGTACAGGAAAGGTACCGGAATATAATGAGATTGTGTTTAAGACGGAAGAAGGTACGGATGAGGAGATGCTTGAACATCTCGGGCAAAGCTTTTTAAACGAGCCGGCGGCATTGAGTATCAGTTATACACAGTCAACGATGAGTCAGATCGACAGCATGTTATCTACACTGGATGCGGTGATCGTGGTATTGATCGTAGCTGCAGGATTACTGGCGTTTGTGGTGCTGTATAACCTGAGTAATATCAATATCAATGAGAGAAAGAGAGAGCTGGCGACGCTGAAGGTGCTGGGCTTTTATGACGTGGAAGTCGATGCGTATGTATATCGGGAAAATATACTGATCACAGCGATTGGTATCCTGGCAGGCATAGGACTGGGAAAAATCCTGCATTACTTTGTCATAACCACAGTGGAAGTAGATGCAACCATGTTCGGGCGTAACATCAATCTGCCAAGCTATCTGACCGCTGCAGCATTTACGGTTGTTTTTTCTGTATTTGTTAATGCAGTTATGCATCAGAAGCTGAAAAAGATCAATATGGTAGAATCGCTGAAGAGCATTGAGTGATCGTAGACGACTGCCAGAAGCTTTTTCCACAGCCTTTGCAAAAAATCTTAAAAGAATCTGAAGAAAAGTGAATAACTCTTTAATTTTAGACCTTTTCTATTTACGGATGACAAATAGTGTAGTACTCTGTCTGAGATAAAAATCGAGACATACAAGTGAGATGGTTCACAAGAAGGATATATCCGACTTGTATTGCCGCGGGACAGAGAAACTGTCATGTAGAAGATCAATGAAAGAAGAGGTGTGTGTATTATGAAAAAGTTTTTAGGTATTGTGGTCAGTGTGATGCTGTGTATGGGATTGCTGATGGGCTGTGGTAAGACAGATAGTAAAGAGGCAGGCTCTACTGCCGGCAGCAGTGCTTTGGCTGGTCAGGAAGAAAACACAGAAGAAAAAGAGCTGACAGGAACGATTGAAGATATCAAGGATTTTATGTTTGATATCACGGATGAAAGTGGTGCATGCTACAGCTTTACTTTTGACAAGAAGCCGGAAGGTCTGGAAAATGTCAGCAATGGCGACAATGTTACTGTGAAGTACACAGGAACCATATCTGAAGTGGATCCGTTTGAAGGTGAAGTTATTTCGGTGGAAAAGGCAGATGTACAGTAGCTCGTGGCGTTTTTGTGAGCTATAGGGTTATAGGACAAAATGAATTTACAGCCAAATAAAAAGAAAACCCCGCGGCATCGAAACGATGCCCGGGGTTTTCTTTGGTATAGAGTGAAGAACTCTATTATGCAAATACCGGCAGAATCATGTAATCCCGATCAATCGGGCAGGATAATGTTTAAGAGGATGGAGTTTTTGCCGGCATTTATGCCTCTTTGGAAATGATCAGATATGGAACCGCCACAAAGACGATACCACCGACCATATTACCGATGGTGACAAAAAACAGATTCTGGAAATAAGCGCCGACGCTTAACAGCTGTTCCATCGGATGTAAAAGCCCTACGCCGAGGATGCTCATATTTGCGATGCTGTGTTCGAAACCGCAGATCATGAAGATCAGGATACACCATACGATCATGATCAGCTTGCCGGATTCGCTTTTCAGCTTAGTTGCACACCATACAGCCAGGCACACGCAGATATTACAGAGAATACCGCGGGAAAACTGGGCCATCGGCGTCAGACCCATCTTTGCTGCCGAGGTGTTGGCAAAAAAAGTAGCAATATCCGGATTGCTGTCAAAGCCTGTCAGTTCGAAAAGTCCGACCATGATCCAGGAACCGATAAAATTACCCAGATAGCAGACGAGCCACAGCTTTACAGCGTCCCCCCAGGAAATCTTTTTCTTAAAAGCTCCGGCAGATAAGACAAGATTATTGCCGGTAAACAGCTCACAGCCCGCCATCACGACCAGACTTAAAGCTGCAGCAAAGGTCAGTGGTACAAAAAAACGGACCAGATCAGAACCTGCAGCGGTAAGTATTCCGCCGATGCTCATGGAAACAAAGCTGCCAAAGGCGATGAACATCCCGGCAACCATGGATGAAATCAGGTAGCCGAGGGGATTCTTCAAAAGAAGATCCCTCTTGGCTGTGGCTGCACTGCAAAGTGCATCATATTCTGTTTTAAACATACGATCACCTGAAACTTTCTTATATATACAGGCTTAGAAAAGACCTGTAATCTTACCGTTTTCGTCGACATCGATCTTTTCAGCGGCCGGAACCTTTGGCAGACCCGGCATCGTCATGATCTCGCCGGTCAGGGCTACAATGAAACCTGCACCAGCACTGATCTTTAAGTTGCGCACGGTAACCTCGAAGTCCTTCGGCGCGCCAAGCTTCTTGGCATCGTCGGAGAGACTGTACTGTGTCTTGGCCACGCAGATCGGGCAGTTGCCAAAGCCGAGGGCTTCAAGCTGTGCAGCCTGTTTCTGTGCATTGGCTGTCAGTACGACACGGCTGCCGCCGTAGATTTTCTGAACGATCTGGTTTAATTTATCTTCGATGGAGCCTTCCAGCTCGTAGCTGTAATGGAAGTCTGCCGGCTCTTCGCAGAGACGGATCACTTCTTTGGCCAGGGCGATACCGCCTTCGCCACCCTTAGCCCATACTTCAGACAGGGCAACGTTTACACCCAGTTCTTTACATTTCGCTTCGACAAGGTCGAGCTCAGCCTTTGTATCTGTCGGGAAAGCGTTGATGGCAACAACACACGGAAGACCGTAAACATTTTTGATGTTGCTTACATGTTTTAACAGGTTCGGCATACCTTTTTCCAGGGCTTCCAGGTTTTCAGTATTTAAGTCAGCCTTGGCCACACCGCCATTGTATTTGAGGGCACGTACGGTGGCTACAATAACGACAGCGTTCGGTGTCAGACCGGCCATACGGCATTTGATATCGAGGAATTTCTCCGCACCGAGGTCGGCACCGAAACCAGCCTCTGTAATGGCATAGTCGCCAAGCTTCATGGCCATTTTGGTAGCTGTTACGGAGTTACAGCCGTGAGCAATATTGGCAAATGGTCCGCCGTGTACGATGGCCGGTACATGTTCCAGTGTCTGTACCAGATTCGGTTTTAAGGCATCCTTTAACAGAGCAGTCATAGCGCCCTCTGCATGCAGGTCACCGGCTGTGACCGGTTTCTGCTCGGATGTCTTGCCATAGGTATAACCAATGATGATGCGGGACAGTCTTGCTTTCAGATCCTTGATATCGCTGGCGAGACATAAAACAGCCATGATCTCGGAAGCTACAGTGATATCATAGCCGTCCTCACGCGGCATACCGTTGGATTTGCCGCCCATACCATCGACAATGTAGCGCAGCTGACGGTCGTTCATGTCCACACAGCGTTTCCAGGTGATCTTACGTGGGTCGATATTTAAGGCATTGCCCTGGAAAATGTGGTTGTCGATCATGGCAGCCAGCAGGTTGTTGGCAGCACCGATTGCATGGAAGTCACCGGTAAAGTGCAGGTTGATATCTTCCATCGGGACTACCTGGGCGTATCCGCCACCTGCAGCACCGCCTTTAACACCGAAGACCGGTCCGAGGGATGGCTCACGCAGAGCAACCATAACATTTTTTCCAAGCTTTTGCATACCATCGGCCAGACCTACGGTTGTTGTGGTCTTACCTTCACCGGCCGGTGTCGGATTGATGGCGGTAACAAGGATCAGTTTGCCATTTTTTCTGTCAGACTCCTTTAATAAGCTGTAGTCGATTTTTGCTTTGTATTTGCCATACTGTTCGAGGTATTTATCATCGATACCTGCTTTTTCAGCGATCTTTGTGATCGGCTCCATAACACACTCCTGAGCGATTTCAATGTCTGTCTTGTAACCCATAGTACATGCTCCTTTCAAAAATGAAATTATTGCAGTTCCGGTCTTGCATCTGCATATCCGAAACAGGTATAGTAATAAAAAAGCAACATACATAACGATGCTATGGTTATATATGCTGCCCAGACGGTCGGCTGTACTTTCCTGTGACTTCCCCGTGGTTATCCACTTTGCCCGTCAGTCATCACAGAACTGCTTTTGCATGTATAGTAGCACGGGTATCTGATAGTGTCAAGAAATTAACAGGGGCAAATGTGATGAAATCGGAAGGCGTAAGATTCGTACGGATTGTAGTATAAAAGAAAAAAGAAAACAGGAGGGAAAAAACGGGAATGCAGGAGAAAGAAGTGTTTTATAATGGATTTTGCCGATGCCAGAATCAGGGACGTATTGTACTTTGTGTATATGTGAAGGATAGTGAAAAATGGCAGATTGATGAGATCGACTGCGGCTTTTTAAACTGTCCGCACAGGGATTCCTGTGAAGTGGCAAAGGCCGTAGAAGAAGGGATGAATGAATAAAATGGGAAACATTCAGGATTTTTTACAGGAACAGATACAGTTGAAAAGATTACAGAAATGTTACAGACACGGTTGCAAATTTTGCATCTCTGTGTTAGTATGACGGTGTGTAATTCACAAAATCATAACATTTGGGTGTTACGCTACATATATCCGCAGCAAGGGGAGAGTATAAGATCTGCGGATGGTTACTGTAGATTTGTTACATATAAAAGGAGTATACATGTTCAGTAAGAAAATGAGAGGATTGGCACTGGTGCTTGCCCTGACGATGGCTGCGGCGCAGCCGGTAGGTGCGACCAGTCTGGATGAAAAACAGAAGGCAATCGAAAAACAGCAGGCGCAGACCAAGAGCAATCTGGCAAGCCAGCAGTCCAAGATTGATGAGCTGGAGACCAAAAAGGCCGCTTTGCAGAAGGAAATCAATAAGATGGATGCGGATCTGGTTGAACTGATGGCCGAGATCAAGACTCTGGAAGGCGATATTTCCGACAAAGAGTCAGATATCGAGACAACCAAAGCGGAGCTGACGACCGCGCAGGAGGATCAGCAGAAACAGTACGATTCGATGAAGACACGTATCGCCTATATCTATGAAAATGGTGGCAGTGCTGCCTGGGCGGAGATGCTTTTGTCCGATGCCAATATTTCCAATCTGTTAAATAAAGCAGAGTACACACAGGAGCTTTACGACTATGACCGCAAGGCACTCGAGACGTATGTATCTACGGTAGAGAATGTACAGTCCCTCGAGCGTGATCTGGAGGACGAAAAGGCTGAGCTTGTTACGATGAAAGAGGAGAGCGAGGATGAGAAAAAGCAGCTTGATGCCGCTCTCGAAAAGAAAAAGCAGACCAGCGCAAATTACGCTTCCGAAATCAGTGCCGCTGAGAAAAAGGCCGATGAATATTCTGCCCTGATCCGTCAGCAGTCTGCACAGATCCGTCAGATCCAGCAGGAAAAGGCTGCACAGGAGGCTGCACGTAAAGCAGCTGAAGAAGCTAAAAAGCGTGCTGAAGCAGAGAAAAAGGCAGCAGCTGAAGCTGCAAAGAAGCAGCAGGCGGCAGCCAGCAAAAATAACAGTACATCCGGTGGCAGCAGTTCCGGCGGATCTTCGTCCGGTGGTTCTTCCTCCGGTAGTTCGTCTTCCGGCAGCAGCTCAGGTGGATCTTCCGGGGCAAGCTACAGTGGAAAGGGAAGCTCTGTTGTGTCTTATGCCACACAGTTTGTCGGCAACCCGTATGTATGGGGTGGTGAGAGTCTGACAAACGGTGCAGACTGTTCCGGATTTATCAAATCCGTCTATGCACACTTTGGTGTCAGCCTGCCACATTCTTCCGGTGCGATGCGAGGCTGTGGTGTAGGGGTATCCTATTCCGAAGCTAAGCCGGGTGATATTATCTGTTATTCCGGCCACGTAGCCATCTATATGGGTGGTGGCGCAATCGTACATGCCAGCAACAAAAAGGACGGCATCAAGATCAGTTATAATGCAGCCTACCGTTCCATCGTGGCTGTAAGACGTGTGATCTGATAAAAAGAAAAGACAGGCTGCGGATATCCGATGTGAAAACATGGTATATCCGCAGCTTTTTTATGCGATGTAAAAGAAAGCTCCGGTGGCAGTTCCTTATATTTTGCCATGCATATTTTTCAGAACGAAACGTTTCAGGCACTTTTAGGTGTAAATAATCAAACAGAAAAAGAAGAAAAGAGGATGACAGCATATTTTAAAACTGTTATAATGAGGGCGCTGAAGAGACAAAGTACACTATTAAGGAAGTAAATATATGCTAAAATTATTACCCTCGGTATTATCCGCGGATTTTGCAAATCTTGGCCGTGATCTGGCCTGTATCCAGAAAGCCGGTGTCACGATGGTTCATGTCGATGTGATGGACGGCAGTTTCGTACCCAGTATTTCCCTTGGCTTTCCGGTGATCCGTTCGATGCGAAAGGTCAGTGACCTTTTCTTTGATGTACACCTGATGGTGGACGAGCCGGGCCGTTATCTTAACGAGGTAAAAGAGGCAGGTGCCGACCGTATTGGTGTCCACGTGGAAGCCTGTAAGCATCTGCACAGGACATTGCAGCAGATCCGTGCCCTTGGCTGTGAGGTCTGTGTTGTTTTAAATCCGGCTACACCGCTGACGGCTCTTGATTATGTGCTTGAGGATGTGGACGTCGTTCTTTTGATGACGGTCAATCCGGGCTTTGGCGGTCAGGCATATATACCGACGATGACCCGTAAGATTTGTGATCTGCGTAAGCGGATCGATGACAGAGGACTTGACGTAAAAATCGAGCTCGACGGTGGTGTCAAGCTGTCCAATGTCCGGGAGCTTATTGAGGCAGGTGCAGATGAGCTTGTGGCCGGTTCCAGTGTATTCAACGGTGAACCGGAAAAAGCGATCGCAGAGTTTAAAGCGATCTTTGCAGAATATGAACAAAAGTAAGGTAGCCACAGCTGATTTTTGCATCAGCTGTCATATATAATTCATTATCCATGGAGGTAAAGTAACATGCGTTTTTTCATTGACACAGCAAACGTGGAAGACATCAAGAAAGCAAATGATATGGGTGTTATCTGTGGCGTTACCACAAACCCGTCCCTGATCGCCAAAGAAGGAAGAGATTTCAAAGAGGTTATCAAAGAGATCACATCCATCGTTGACGGACCGATCAGTGGTGAGGTTAAGGCAACCACAACAGATGCAGAAGGCATGATCAAAGAAGGCCGTGAGATCGCAGCCATTCATCCGAACATGGTAGTTAAGATCCCGATGACTGTAGAAGGTCTGAAAGCTGTAAAGGTACTGTCTGCAGAGGGCATCAAGACAAACGTAACTCTGATCTTCTCCGCTAACCAGGCACTTCTGGCAGCAAGAGCAGGTGCTACATATGTATCTCCGTTCCTTGGCCGTCTGGATGACATTTCCCAGCCGGGTATCGATCTGATCGAGACAATCGCTGATATCTTTGCTGTAGCAGGTCTGGATACACAGATCATCGCAGCTTCCGTAAGAAATCCGATTCACGTAACAGACTGTGCTCTGGCCGGTGCTGATATCGCAACTGTACCGTATAAAGTTATCGAGCAGATGACAAAACATCCGCTGACAGATCAGGGTATTGAGAAATTCCAGGCAGATTACAAAGCTGTATTTGGTGAATAATACAATAGAACTATCGTGCAGCCAGGCATCCATTGTCTGGCTGTATAAAATCACCACCTATTAAAAAGAAACTGTCAGTGGCAGGTTCTGTAGATGAGATCATCATATTTTAAGGAGAATTCCATGACAACATTAGAACTTCAGAAGATGGCTGTCGAGGTAAGAAAAGGCATCGTTACAGGTGTCCACAGTGCCAAGGCCGGTCATCCGGGCGGATCTTTATCCGCAGCAGATGTATTTACCTATCTCTATTTTGAAGAGATGAACATTGACCCGAAAAACCCGAAAGATCCGCATCGTGACCGTTTCGTTCTGTCAAAAGGACATACGGCACCGGGACTTTACTCCGCACTGGCTCACAGAGGCTACTTCCCGGTAGAGGATCTTCTGACACTGCGCCACATCGGTTCCCATCTGCAGGGACATCCGTGTCTGCAGCACACACCGGGTATTGATATGTCCAGCGGTTCTCTGGGCCAGGGCATTTCTGTTGCCGTAGGTATGGCACTTTCTGCCAAAATGAGCAACGAGGATTATCGTGTATATACACTTCTTGGTGATGGTGAGATCCAGGAAGGTCAGGTATGGGAGGCTTCCATGTTTGCCGGCGCAAGACATTTGGACAATCTCTGTGTGATCGTAGATAACAACGGTCTCCAGATTGACGGTGCAGTAGCTGACGTATGCTCTCCGTATCCGATCGACAAGAAATTTGAAGCATTTAACTTCCATGTGATCAATGTAGCTGACGGTAATGATATGGATCAGCTGAGAGCTGCTTTTGAGGAAGCAAAGACCGTAAAGGGTATGCCGACTGCTATTATCATGAAGACCGTCAAAGGTAAAGGCGTTTCCTTCATGGAGAATCAGGTAGGCTGGCACGGAAAAGCCCCGAACGATGAGGAATACAAGATCGCCATGGCGGATCTTGAGAAAGCAGGTGAAGCATTATGTCAGAAGTAAAGAAAGTCGCTACCAGACAGAGCTACGGTGAAGCCCTGATCGAGCTTGGTAAAGAGCATGAGAACCTGGTGGTACTGGATGCCGATCTGGCAGCTGCCACCCAGACAGGTAAATTTAAAGCCGTATTTCCGGAGAGACATATCGACTGTGGTATCGCAGAGAGCAATATGATGGGCATCGCCGCAGGTCTTGCCACAACAGGCAAGGTGCCGTTTGCCAGTACGTTTGCGATGTTTGCCGCAGGCCGTGCGTTTGAGCAGGTCAGAAACTCTATTGGTTATCCGCATCTGAATGTAAAGATTGGTGCAACCCATGCCGGTATCTCTGTAGGTGAGGATGGCGCTACCCATCAGTGTAACGAGGATATTGCCCTGATGCGTACGATCCCGGGTATGACAGTGATCAATCCGGCAGATGATATCGAGGCAAAGGCTGCTGTAAAGGCTGCTTATGAGATGGATGGTCCGGTATATTTACGTTTTGGCCGTCTGGCTGTGCCGGTGATCAATGATAATCCGGACTATAAATTTGAGATCGGCAAGGGTGTCGTTCTGAAAGAGGGCAAGGATGTGGCAATCGTTGCTACGGGCCTTTGTGTAAATTCTGCTCTGGAAGCGGCTGAAAAACTGGCTGCTGATGGCATTGATGCCATGATCGTAAATATCCATACAATCAAACCGATCGATGAGGAACTGATCGTAGAGGCTGCAAAGAAGTGCGGCAAGGTTGTGACGGTTGAGGAGCATTCGGTGATCGGCGGTCTGGGCAGTGCTGTATGTGACGTCCTTTCGGAGAAGCTGCCGACCCCGGTGAAGAAGATCGGTGTGTACGATGTCTTCGGTGAGTCTGGTCCGGCTGTAAAGCTGCTCGAGAAGTACAAACTCGACGGACAGGGTGTGTATGAGCAGGTTTCTGCGTGGATGAAATAGATGTAAAAATGTAGGTTGTGAGGCATCCGGCAGGGGTGCCCGCATACCTATATATGTTTCTGCGCTCCGCCTGCGCCGGTCCGAGCCTGTAGTCTCGGACTCTTGCTGCCTTAGCATGGAAAAGAAAGCTCCGGTGGAGGTTTCTTTTGCTCGGGAAAGTCGCTTGAAACATATATAGGTATGCGGACACCCCTGCCGGATGCATTCACTTCTTTGAAAAAGAGGAGAGAGTTATGAAGATTGGGATTGGTAATGATCATTCAGCTGTGGATATGAAGAATGAAGTCGTGGACTATCTGAAGAGCCTGGGCCATGAGGTGGTGAATTTTGGTACGGATTCTTATGAATCCTGCAATTATCCGGTATATGGTAAGGCTGTGGCTGAGGCTGTTCGGGATAAAAAGGTGGATTGTGGTATCTGTATCTGTGGTACGGGTGTAGGTATTTCCCTGGCTGCGAATAAGGTTCGGGGGATCCGGGCGGTTGTCTGCAGTGAGCCGTATTCTGCAAAACTGTCCAAGCAGCATAATAATACAAACGTACTGTGCTTTGGTGCCCGTGTGATCGGGATCGAGCTGGCAAAGATGATCATTGATGCATGGCTGGGAGCTGAGTTTGAGGGCGGCCGTCATGCGACTCGTGTGGGTATGATCATGGATATTGAGAATGAGAAATTTGAGGGCTGATAAGAGAAAAGAAAAGGCAGAGAAAGCAGTCGGCCTGTCTGATGAAAAGGGCATGTTTCCCTGCCAGACGAATATCTGAAAATAGTACAGTTCTTGAAAAAAAAACAGGATGCATGGCGTCCTGTTTTTTTATATGATACAATCAGACGTGCAGAGGATTCTTTGTCTGCCGACGTGTTGCAGGCATGGCGGAGACGGAAGGACGCTGCATGAAAAAGCAGATAAATACAACCGGCAAAGGAGACATAAAATGAAGACATTTGCTGTAAATGAAGGTTTGATGAGTGTATACCCGGTACGTGAGGACATCCTGCGTATCGTATATACAAAGCATGAGAATATCGGTGATCCGACGGCACTGATCGAGGAAAATGCCCGGGGGGAGATCGATTGTGAGTATGCAGAGGATGATAAGACTGTTATCGTAAATACAGCCAGAGTCCGTGCAATCGTAGATAAAAAGACAGGAGCGGTATGTTTTGCCAACGCAAAGACAGGAAAGCTCTATGTACAGGAAACGGAAAAAACATTAGAGCCGCAGGACGTCATCCATTATACGACCGGCGGTGAAGCACCCCAGATCGAGCGGATTAAAACCGTAGATGGTGAGAGAAATGTTGTCCGCAATCTGCGTGAGACCGTAGACCGTGTGGCCTACCGTGGCAAACTGCATTTTTCCTGGAAAGAGGATGAAGCCATCCATGGTCTTGGCCAGGGTGAGGAGGGTATCTACGATTACCGTCATCATGTGCAGTATATGTATCAGCATAATATGCGTATCCCGATGCCGTTTTTATTCTCTTCCCGTCAGTACGGTATCCTGTTTGACTGCGGAAGCCTGATGACCTTTAACGATGATGAGCGTGGATCTTATATCTACATGGACTGTGTGGATCAGATGAACTATTATTTCGTGGCCGGTGAATCCGCAGATGATGTGATCGATGGCTACCGTTTCCTGACCGGTAAAGCTGTGATGCTGCCGCGCTGGGCCTACGGTTATGTACAGTCTAAGGAAGCCTACCATACCGGTGATGAGCTGGAAGAGATTGCCCGCCGCTATCGTGAGCTGGGTGTGCCGCTGGACTGTGTGGTACAGGACTGGAATACCTGGGACGAAGGCAAATGGGGACAGAAGACTGTAGATAAAAAACGTTACGGTCATCTGAAAGAGAATATCGACCGTATGCATGATATGCATGTTCATACGATGGTTTCCATGTGGCCGAATATGAACCCGGGTGGGGAGAACCATCAGCAGTTCTTTGATGCAGGCTATCTGTTAAACGATTATTCTACATATAATGCTTTCGATGAGAACGCCAGGGATATGTACTGGCAGCAGGTCAGTGAAGAGCTGTTCCCGGCCGGATTTGATTCCTGGTGGTGTGATTCCACTGAGCCGTTCCCGAGCCCGGACTGGGGTGGCGCCGTGATGCGTGAGCCGTGGGAGCGTTATGCTTTAGTCGGTGGCGAGCATAAGAAGTATCTCGATGCCGGACAGGCCAACGAGTTTGCCCTGTACCATGCCAAAGGTGTCTATGAGAATCAGAAAAAAGTGGATAAAAAGCGCCGTGTCCTGAATCTGACCCGTTCCGGATATGCCGGATCCCAGAAGTACGGTACGGTTTTATGGTCCGGTGATATTTATGCAAGCTGGAAGACTCTTAAGAAGCAGATCCCGGAGGGTCTGAATATGGCTATGAGCGGTATGCCAAACTGGACGCTGGATGTCGGTGCATTCTTCGTTGTCGGCAGTGCGTGGTGGAAACGTGGCTGTAACAACAGCACCAATCCGAACCCGATCTGGTTCTGGAAGGGCGAGTACAATGACGGCGTGGAGGATCCGGGATACCGTGAGCTGTATGTGCGCTGGTTTGAGTATGGCTGCTTCCTGCCGATGTTCCGCTCCCATGGTACGGATACACCGCGTGAGATCTGGAATTTCGGTAAAAAGGGTGATATGGCTTATGATGCTATTGAAAAATATATCAACCTGCGTTACCAGCTGATGCCATATGTCTATTCCCTGGCCGGTGCGGCATACAGAAAGAACCGCACGATCATGAGAAGCCTTCTGTTTGATTTTGCAGAGGATAAAAAGGCCGTTGCCACAGGCAATGAATATATGTACGGTCCGGCTTTCCTGGTCTGCCCGGTTACAGAGCCGATGTACTACGAGGCTGACGGTGTGAAGCTCGAGCGTGAGAAAACATGGGAGTGCTATCTGCCGGATGGTGCCGCATGGCATGAGTTCTGGACCGGAAAGGTGTATGCCGGCGGTCAGACAGTCAAAGTGGACGCTCCGCTTGATCAGATGCCGATTTTTGTAAAGACCGGATCTATCGTGCCGATGTGTCCGGAGCATATTGACTATGCCGATGCCGTGGCTGACAAGGCTCTTAAGATTCAGGTGTATGCCGGTGCAGATGGCACATTTAGCCTGTACGAGGATGCCGGTGATGGTTATGGCTACGAAAACGGCGAGTACACCGAGATCGAGCTGACATGGAACGATGCAGCAAAGACGCTGACCATTGGAAACCGGGAGGGTGCGTTCGATGGTATGCAGGCAAGCCGCCGGTTCACAGTCGAATGTGGTGATACAAAGAAAGAAATCACCTATGATGGAACAGAGGTTACCGTAACACTGGAATAATGAAAAAACAAGTATACAATCCTTACCTTCCCAGCTGGGAATATGTACCGGACGGTGAACCGCATGTATTCGGAGACCGGGTATATGTATATGGCTCCCACGACCGGTTTGGCCATCCGATGTTCTGTGTCAACGACTATGTGTGCTGGTCGGCACCGGTGAAGGATCTTTCCGACTGGACATGCGAGGGTGTGATCTATAAAAAGACGCAGCATCCGGGGAATCCTTTCGGTATCCGTTCATTGTATGCACCGGATGTGGCAAAGGGGCCGGACGGCAGATATTATTTATACTATGCATTGGATTTCCTCGGGGAAATGGGGGTCGCTGTCTGTGACACCCCGGCCGGGGCATATCAGTTTTATGGAAAAGTGCATTTCCCGGATGGCCATGTCTGGGGAAAAAGAAGTGGCGAACCGTTTCCTTTTGACCCGGGTGTTCTGGTGGATGAGGATAAAAAAGTTTATCTGTATTCGGGATTTGCTACAAAAGTCCCGCGAATTGCTTCCAGATGGCATCGGCTGACTAATCCGGGCGGTGTGGTGCTGGAACTGGAACCGGATATGGTGACGATCAAGGAGGAACCACAGTTACTGTTTCCGCTGAAAGGGCAAGAGGGAAGCTTTAAAGATCATGCATTTTTTGAGGCCAGCTCCATACGCAAAATCGATGAAAAATATTGCTTTGTGTATTCATCAGAGCATAACCATGAGCTGTGTTATGCTTTTGCAGATACTCCCAAAGGTCCGTTTACTTATGGTGGAACTCTCATCGATCTGGGAGATCTCTATCTTGACGGAAATACGGACGAAAGCAAAGCTGTCAATTATCTGGGCAATACCCATGGAGGTCTGCTGAACGTCGGTGAAGACTGGTATATCTTCTATCACAGGCAGACCAATAAAAGCTCCTATGCCAGACAGGCCTGCGCAGAAAAGCTGGTGCGGAAGGCCGACGGCGGCTTTTATCAGGCAGAAGTGACCAGCTGTGGGCTGAACGGTGGGCCGTTAAAGGGTGAGGGATGGTATGAGGCCAGGATTGCCTGCAATCTCTGGAGCAAAGCGGGAACCGCCCGGTATGATACACCAGGGCATAAGCGAAAGCTCAAAGGACATCCGTATTTTACCCAGTCCATGCCAGACCGGGAGAAAGATGGCGACCAGTATATTGCCAATATGCAGGATGGCGCTGTGGCCGGATTTAAGTATTTTGACTTTATACAGGCAGAGTATCGGATTGTATTGGAGCTTCGTGGCGATGCCAAAGGAGCGATACAGGTATCAGTGGATCCGCAGTTTGGTACACTGGCGGCCCGGATACCAGTGGAAGGTTCTGGAAGAGGGATCTGCAGATACACCGGCAGACTGTCCCTGCCTGAGACAAAGAGACAGCCGCTCTATTTCCGGTATGTGGGTGAGGGAGCCGTAGATTTTATCGGATTTGCCTTACATCCGGACAGCTGTTGACTGTGTGGATGGAGATCCAGGAGAAAAGGTATGCCAAATTGGACACTTGACATACTTTCTGGTTTGAGGGTGGATTGTATATACGCTCGTCCTTGACAGTATTTGTCATGGGCGGGCTTTTTTGTTGTCCAGGCATATAAAAGAAAGCTCCGGTGGAGGTTTCTTTTATCGCCTTTTTCGGGGAGAATATACGGAAGGTAAAATACAGACTGTCCAGGAGAAAGGAAAGTCCGGTGATCCAGGGAGCCAACCTGCGTGCTCTGTCCGGCGGTGTGACGACGGACAAGGTGTTTGCGATGGTTGAGGAGATCCGCAAGAGCTGTGAGACACCGCTGGTTTTCATGACCTATGCCAATGTTGTGTTTTCCTATGGCACAGAACGGTTTATGAAACAGGCGTCTGAGGCAGGTATGAATATAGCAAAAGATAAATACCATTGGGAGAAATAGCTTCATAATTTTTCAAAAACTATGGGTAGTAATCGGAAAAATGATGCGGTATACTCGTGGCAGAAAGAACATATAGGGGGGATATGCCATGAAAAAGAAATACTTTTTATGTTTACTGACTGCAGCTATGCTGCTTGGTGGATGTGGAAATACAGCTTCTTCGGAAGATACAACATCGCAGACATCGGAAAAGAGTGACGCATCTGTCGTTTCCGAAAGCCAGAACACATCGCTGCCTCCGGTATCGACTGTACAGCCGACAGAAAGCAGTACAGTGAAAGATACGACAGCGGATGATGCGATGACAGCACCGGTGGATGCATCCACCTGGGAACTTATACAGCAGTACGGTTTTGAGGATATGCAGGACAAGTGGAGTCAGGCCGGACAGAGATCCGATCTGAGCTATCGGCTGAAAACAGATACACTGAAGGATGAAGGGGAATATTATACGATCGAAGCTGAAATCAGTAAAAAGGTCGAAATTCCTGCGGATCTGAAGACAGGGGATACTGTAACGATCACCCGCAACGAGCTGACCGGTGAGACAGATGAACTGACAATGGGAGAAAACAATATGCTGACTGGCAAAGAGGGTAATGAATATTACTTTTTTAACGACAGTGAAGAAGATGGCAAAGTGACCCTGTACGAAGACAGTGATGACCGCGTGGATGCTCCGTTTGCCACGGGAACTCTCTGTATTAGCAAAGATGCGCTTACCGGTGCTTATATTGAGCAAAAGCCGTACGAGACCATTTCAAAGAGTGTATTTGATGATGATCCATGGTTTAACGGTGTCTATTTTAATGATGCTGGAACTGTTGTACAGCTGATCTTTTATGGTGACTGATACGGTATAAAATAAGTAAATACAGCATGATATCAGAATAAAAGACAGAGGCTGTCACAAAAGTATCAGGATAGATACCGAAGTGGCAGCCTCTGTCTGTGAGCCTGTTTACTGTTCTCTGAACTGGATTGTTCCTGTCTCGGCATCGATACCCTCAACGATGGCCAGAGATTCAAGCTGAATTCCCTTATCGCGAATGATCGTTCCGCCCTGCTGGAAGCCTTTTTCAATCGCAATACCGATTCCCTCGATCGTTGCCTGGGCTTCCTCTACCAGAGAGATCAACCCCTGGAGTGCGCAGCCATTGGCCAGAAAATCATCAATGATCAGCACGTGATCTTCCGGACTGATATACTTTTTGGAAACAATGACATCGTATACCCGCTTGTGAGTGAAAGATTCGATCTTTGTTTTGTAAACATCACCTTCCAGGTTGATACTCTTTGCCTTCTTTGCAAAAACGACTGGTACGTTACCAAAATGGCGGGAAACAATGGCGGCAATACCGATACCGGAAGCCTCAATCGTCAGAATCTTGTTGATCGGTTTTCCGGCAAACAGACGGGCCCATTCCTTTCCCATCTCATCAAACAGTTCAATATCCATCTGGTGATTCAGAAAATTGTCAACTTTTAATACATTGCCCGGTTTTAATACGCCGTCTTGTCTGATACGTTCCTCTAATAATTTCATTTGTACGAACCTCACTCATTATGTATTTTCATTATTTGTTACATTCTATAACGGAATCCGGGCTGATGCAATAGGGAGTTTCTTCTTAATTCTGCTTTAATTCTGATCGCTGTACTGGCGGCCGTCCACGCCCAGATGATACGGCTCAGGATAGATCAGATCGGCGATCTTTACGAAGGTAAATCCTTTCTCTTTAAGTGATTTTATCATGGTATCCAGTGCCTGTGGCGTGTATTTGGCGCCATTGTGACAGAGGATAATACTGCCGTTGCCAAGCTTTGGATGATTGCAGACGGTATCCACGATCTGGTCAGCGCCGTAATCCTTCCAGTCCAGACTGTCGACATCCCACTGGATCGTGCTGTAGCCGAGGGAAGAGGCTGTAGTCACGAGCTCGTTATTATAGGAACCGTAGGGAGGCCTAAACAGGTGCATTTCATATCCGGTAAGTTCTTTTACCCGGTCGTGGACCGTCAGAAGTTCTTCTTTTTGTTCGGCAGCACTGATTGTTGCCATATCTTTATGATGTTCGCTGTGATTGCCCAGGTCGTGTCCGTCGGCCAGAATCGCTTTGACATCTTCCGGAAAAGAGCTGACCCAGCCACCGGTCATGAAAAAGGTGACTTTTACATCGTTTTCCCGGAGAATGGAGAGGATATTCTGCGTGTCCTCATTTCCCCAGGCAGCATCGAAGGAAAGGGCAATCCTGGGTTCGGTGGTGTCGACACAGTAGATCGGCAGCTCCCTGTCACCTACGGTGTTGCCGGTTGCATGCAGGGCCGTGCGGTTATTGTATATGTAACCGAGGACTGCGATCAGGCATACGGCGAGAATAAGTGATTTAAAAGAAATGTAGCGGGACATAAGGAAGTCTCTGACTCTTTTTAGTAATGTATGATAAACAGCTTGTAAAACATGCAAAATTCTGGTAGTATGAATTAGAAATATGTATTGCTGTAAAGACCGAAGGGTATATTAATAGAAGAAAGCTGGTAGAGATATGCAGGCATTGGGAATGATTGAGACAAAGGGATACTGTGCGATTATAGAGGCGGCTGATGTGATGTTAAAGACATCACAGGTCAAGCTGGTGGCGCTGGAGAGAATCGGTTCTTCTCTTTTGACTGTTATGGTTGTTGGTGATGTCGGTGCAGTGGAGTCTGCTGTTGCTGCAGGCTGTGAGCATGCAAAGAAGCTGGGCGACCTGATCGCATACAAGGTGATTCCGAGACCGCATGATGAAGTGGGCGAAGTACTGCAGGGTATGGCCAAGTATTTTGCACCGGAAGAATAAAAAACAGAAGATGGGGGACGGACGAAAATTCCGCCCATAGAAGCAGCCGAGGGGTGTTGCGCTCTTTCAAAAACGCGTGCAACGCTTTCAAAAGCTAAATGCTAACTGCATCTAACGCACTCGCATAAGCGAGCTCGTGCGTAAGATTCCGTAAGCATTGGATCTTTTGAAAGCTAAAAGCGCACTTGAAATGTTTTTGAAAGAGTGCAACACCCCTCGGCTGCTTCTATGGGCGGGATTTTTTTACTGGCAAAAACAGAGTGACGGAGGGGAAGGGGCGATGTCCAGATGAAGATTTTGTGAAGATGTGTTAAGAATCCTTAATGTTCGACCTTCAAAGAAAAAAGTATGGTATTCTGCATGGGAACTACGAAAAGGAGTGACCTATGAAGAATGTACTGGAATATCTGGAAACGACGGAGAAAGTGTTTCCGGAAAAGACGGGCGTGATCGATGAAACAGGGGCATATTCGTTTGTACAGCTGGCGAAGGAAAGCCGTCATGTGGGAACGGGACTTTTGCGATATGTGACACCCGGGCAGCCGGTGGCGGTGTTTATGAAAAAGAGTATGGCCGCATTGTGTGGCTTTTTCGGTATCGTGTATGCGGGAGGCTTTTATACATATTTTGATCCGGCGCTACCGTCTGTGCGGATGGGACAGATCGCCGGGATACTGCATCTGACTGTTGTACTGACGGACAAAGAGCACATCTGTCTGGCAAAAAACTATTTTCCTGCAGCAGAATGTCTGTGTATAGAGGAGCTTATGCAGACGGCGGAAGATACAGAGAAGCTGGCCAGGGTCCGTGCGCAGCAGATTGATACCGACCCGCTGTATGTGAATTTTACATCCGGTTCGACAGGTGCACCGAAGGGTGTGGTGGTGAGCCACAGTTCGGTGCTGGATTTTACGGATGTGTTTGCTGAAACGTTTGGATTTGATAAGACAGAGCGGATCGCCAACCAGGCACCGTTTGACTTTGATGTGTCGGTGAAGGATATCTATACTGCAATAAAGACGGGAGCCACGCTGGTGCTGGTGCCAAGAGAGCTGTTTTCGCGGCCGGTGGAACTTCTGGATTTTTTATGTGAGCAGAAGATCACGACGATGATATGGGCCGTATCGGCGCTGTGTCTGGTAAGTATGTTTCATGGGCTGGATTACAAATGTCCGGTGACGGTCCGAAAGGTGCTGTTCAGCGGCGAGGTGATGCCCATGAAGCAGTTAAAAGACTGGATGGTGCATCTGCCGGAGGCAGAATTTGTCAATCTCTACGGTCCGACAGAGATTACCTGCAACTGTACCTATCATGTGATCCGGCGAGACAGGGAGTATACGGAGGGGATTCCCATCGGCAGAGCTTTTGCGAATGAAGCGGTATTTCTTATGGATGCGCAAAGACAGCGCGTGACAGAGCCGGGAGCAGTTGGGGAGATCTGTGTACGGGGACGTGCCCTGGCCTTGGGCTATTATGGTGATGCGCTGCAAACCAGCCAGGCTTTTGTCCAGAATCCATTGCATCAACATTATCTCGATCCTGTATATCGGACAGGTGATCTTGGTCGGTACGATGCAGACGGGGAGCTGTATTTTGCCGGGAGAAAAGACTTTCAGATCAAATACCGGGGACACCGGATCGAGCTGGAAGAGATCGAGCGGGCGATGGCTAAGGTCGCCGGTGTTGAACGGTGTGTCTGTGTGTTTGATGAGAAAAAGAGCCGTCTGTATGGTTTTTACACGGGCACGATCGACAAAAAAGATCTGCACGAAGCCCTGTCCAAAGCCCTGCCGCCGTTTATGCTGCCGGAACGGCTGGTGGCAAGAGACAGTTTTATACTGACAAAAAACGGTAAGATCGACCGAAAGCTTCTGCTTAAGGAAGTAACAGCAAAAAAGGGGAGCACTGTACAGCCGGAGGCCGGTAAAACAGAGCAGCATTGACCGCAGAAAGCGGATAAAAGAGGGGAGACATATGCTGGAAGATAAAATCATAGAGGACATCCTGCGCAGGCAGGATACACCCTGCTATATATTTGATACGCAGGTGTTACAGGAGCGAATAGGGTATCTAAAAACACATCTGCCGAAAAAACTGAAACTTTGCTATGCCATCAAGGCTAATCCGTTTGTGACCAGGGCAGCTGCCGAGGTGGCGGACCGGGTAGAGCTGTGTTCACCGGGAGAAATCAATATCGGTTTAAAAACCGGTGTGCGACCGGAACAGATGGTAATCTCCGGGGTATACAAGACACCGGAATATATGGAAAAACTGGCAGAAAAATATCCGGATATCGGGCATTATACGGTGGAATCCATGGAGCAGCTGGCACTTTTATTCAATATTGGCAGAGCTCTTAAACGGCGAATACCGGTTCTTCTGAGACTGACCAGTGGAAACCAGTTTGGACTGGATGAAACAGAGCTTTTTTCCATTATCCGGGATCGTGAACTGTACAAAGAAATAGACATATTGGGGATCCAATATTTTTCCGGCACGCAAAAAGGTACAGCAAGAAGAATCGGGAGGGAGCTTTTGAAGCTGGAAGCGCTGTGTACCAGACTGCAGGAGGAAGAGAACTTCACGGTACAGGAGCTGGAATACGGTGGTGGTTTTTTCGTCAGCTACTTTCAGGAGGAAAATTTTGACGAAGAAGGGTATCTGGCGGAGATATCTGCACTTTTGCAGCCATTGTGTGAAAAAACACAGGTGGTGCTGGAGCTTGGTCGCAGCATAGCAGCGTCCTGTGGTACATATCTGACCAGGATAGTCGATATGAAAACAAATAAAAAACAGAAATATCTGGTCGTGGATGGTGGTATTCACCAGCTGGTGTACTATGGACAGACGATGGCGATGAAACATCCCATGATCCGCAAGTGGAAAGCCGATGAGCGGATGGAAACAGAGGACTGCGCGATCTGTGGATCACTTTGCACAGTCAATGATATTCTGGTCAAACAGTATCCGCTGGCAGATCCACGGATTGGGGATGTCCTGCTGTTTGAAAAGGCGGGAGCTTACAGTATGGCGGAAGGTATTGCGATGTTTTTAAGCCGTGAGCTCCCGGCAGTCTATCTGCTGGATACGGATAAAAAACTGAAGCAGGTGAGGGCACAGATTCCGGTGGACAGTCTGTTGGGTGAATTGTAGACACAGCCCGGATATGTGGCAATTTCCAATATGGAAGGTATCAGACCAGGAGAAAAACCTTAGAGGTTAAAAAATAAAAACAAAAGAAAAGGAGATACAAAAACAATGGAAGAATTATACGATATCTTAAATGAATTTGAACCGGGGGTAGACTTTACGACAGCAACAGATCTGATCGATGGGCGGATCTTAAATTCTCTGGAGATCCTGTCTCTGGTGGCAGAGCTGGAGGATACCTTTGATATTACAATTCCGACGATTGAGATCATTCCCGCGAACTTTAATTCTGCGCAGGCGATGTGGCAGATGATCTGCCGTCTGCAGGAGGAAGCATAAGGTATGACATCTTACTGCTCGTTTGTGTTTCTGGCACTGTACCTGCCGGCCGTTATTCTCAGCTATCAGCTGATGCCAAAGAAAGTACGGCCTTACCTTCTGCTGGTGGCAAGCTATGCACTGTTCTGGCTGATGAGCGGTAAGCTGATTGCCTATCTTCTGTTCACAACAGTCAGTGTATATAAGGCAGGGCAGATCCTCGGAAAACAGACAGAACAGAAAAATGCAGAGGTGAAAGCTGCAGACAGGGCGGATAAAAAGGCACTGCGGCTTGCCTGGCAGAAAAAGCAGCGCCGGGTTCTGGCAGCGGCCATCCTTTTACAGCTGGCCATCCTGCTGACGGTGAAATACGGCGCATTTTTTGTGGAAAACGTCAATGCTGTGGCAGCTTTGCTGGGGACAACTTCCCTTTTGCATGTGCCACATTTTGTCATGCCGATCGGAATTTCTTTTTATACATTGCAGGCGGTATCCTATCTGACAGATGTATACAGGGGAACAATACCTGCAGAGCAAAAGCTGGCAGAATTTGCCTTGTATATGAGTTTTTTCCCGGGGATTATGGAAGGACCGATCGTCCGTTATGGGGATATGAAGCCACAGCTGTTTTGTGGCAACCCCATCTGTTATCAGGGACTGACATCCGGGCTGCAGAGGATCCTGTACGGTCTGATCAAAAAAGTAGTGATTGCTGATCGCCTAAATCCGCTGGTACAGCAGCTGTATGACAGTGGTATGGCATATGACGGGGGGATGATGCTGGTAGCCATGCTGGCCTTTACCTGCCAGGAATATATGGAGTTTTCCGGTACGATGGACGTGATCATCGGTACGGCAGAGATCTTTAATATCCGTCTGGCGGAGAATTTTACCAGACCGTTCTTTTCTAAATCCATATCCGAATTCTGGCGTCGGTGGCATATTACACTGGGTACATGGTTTAAGGACTATATCTTTTATCCGGTATCCATGGCAAAACCGATGAAGGAGCTGACTAAAAAAGCCAGGAAGACTATGGGCAACTACTATGGTCCGCTGCTGGCGGGCACGGTGGCGCTGTTTTGTGTCTGGTCGATGAATGGTCTGTGGCACGGAGCCGGGTGGAACTATATCGGATTTGGTATGTTTCACTTTCTGTTGATTGTGCTGGGAAATTACAGCGAACCCGTGGCAGCAGGATTTCTTGGAAAATGCCATATTAACCGGGAAAAGGGACTGTATGCAGGATTTCGGATGATCCGGACGGCATTTTTGGTCTGTATGGGAGAGATGATCTTCAGGGCGGCGACACTGTCGCAGGGGTTATCGATGCTTGGCACGATGTTTGGCAGCTTTTCTATGGTCTCTTTCAGGGACGGTACGCTGTTTTCACTGGGGCTGGACCGGCATGATTTCATGATTCTGGCAGTGACGCTTCCTGGGATTTTGGTGGTCAGCATTTTACAGGAGAAAGGAATTGCCATTCGAAAAGCACTGGCAGAGTTTCCTGCACCTTTACGCTGGGCGATATTGTATGGCGCAATTTTATATCTGGTGATCTTTGGGGCCTATGGCAATGGCTATCTGCCGATTGACCCAATCTATGCCGGATTCTGACAGGAGTGGACAAGTGAAAACATTACGACATATTATAAGAGGCCTGGGTTTTACAGCGGGACTGCTGCTGCTTCTTCTGCTGGCATCCTTTGTGCTGATGCCAAAGGGAAATGGCGAGGGTTCCGGCTTTTTATACCGGGATGCCAGGGGGATCATAGCGGAGCCGGAGAATACGATTGATGTTCTGTTTCTGGGGGACAGTGAGGTATATTCGACAGTTTCTCCGATGCAGCTGTGGGAGGAACAGGGAATCACGTCCTACGATTGCAGTACCGGCGGTCAGCGGCTGTTTGATACACTGGCACTGTTAAAGACGGCACTGGAAAATCAGAAGCCGGATCTGGTGGTGTTAGAGACCAATGCAACCTTCCGCAAATTTTCGGTCGGAGAAGTAGCCTACAATAAAGCCGGGGAATTTCTTTCCGTATTTACCTACCATGACCGATGGAAATGGTTTAAGCCCGGCGAGCTGTTTCAGAAAAAGGATTTCAGCTGGACCAGCGATCTGAAGGGATTCCGGCTGAATACCGAAGTACAGGCGGCTTCTAAGAAGAAATACAAAAATTACATGAAAGACAGCAAAGACTTTAAAACAATGCCGGAAAAGAATGTCAGCTACGTAGATGCCATTGCAAAGGTGTGCAGGGATTATGGTATCCAGTTTATGCTTTTCAGTACGCCAAGCAGTATGAACTGGAATATGAAAAAGCACAATACCATAGCTGATCTGGCAGAGAAAAGGGATCTGCCTTATCTGGATCTGAATCTGTTGCAGGAAGAACTGGGCATCGACTGGACTACTGATACCAAGGATAAAGGAGACCATCTGAATCTGTATGGCGCTCAGAAAGTGACGGCCTATCTGGGAAAATATCTGAAAAACACCTATGTGCTGAAAGATCACAGAGAAGAAAAAGAGTATGAAAGCTGGGACAGCTGCCTGAAACGTTATCAGCGGCAGATTGATGTGCTGGAGAAAAGAACCGGTGCAGAACGTTCCACGGACGATAACAGAGAGTAGAAGAAATCTCCACCGGGGCATATACATGCCAGGATAAAAATATGCACGACACAGCCTGGAAGGCTGTGCCGTGCATATTTTTATCCTGGCATGTATATGCCCCGGTGGCTGCATCCTGCAATAGAGTATATGTTTGTGTGTTATTTTTCAGAAGCATCCTCAGATTCTTCCGGGATAAAGACATGTACCTTTTCGATACGGTTTCGCTTCACAAGCTCAGTGATCAGTTTGATCCCATTGTCCAGAAGGATCGTTTCGCCGCTCTTTGGCAGACGGTCGAGCTTTTCGATGATGTATCCGCCAATCGAATCGTATTCCTCGGATTCCAGATCAATCTTTAATGTATCATTTACGTCGGTCAGGTTAGTGGAGCCGTCGATCAGGTACTCCCTGCCAGGCTTTAACTCGATGATGGCATCGGTCTCGTCCTTATCATACTCATCGCGGATTTCACCGACGATCTCTTCGAGGATATCCTCCATCGTGATCATACCGGAGGTGGAACCGTATTCATCAAGAACGATGATCAGGCTGATGCCGCCCTCCTGCATCTCCATCAGCAGAGTGCCGACTTCCTTATGTTCGAAGGTGAAATGTGGTTCCCGGAGAATTTTGCGGATATGGAACGGCTCATCCTTGGGATAGAGCAGCAGATCTTTGACATTGATCGTACCGATGATGGTATCCCGGGTGTCGCTGTAGATCGGGAAACGGGTGTAGCTGGTCTCGCGGTACAGTTCAATAACCTCGTCGTAGGTCGCATCTACATGCAGAAAGGACATATCGATTCTGGGGATCATGATATCCTTGGCCAGAGACTCATCAAGACTGAATACATTGGTGATCATTTCAAATTCGTCGTTTTCGATGGCACCCTCTTCACGGCCAACGTCGACCAGAGTCTTCAATTCGTCTTCTGTGATCCGGCTGCCTCTGGTATTGGGGTCAACACCAATCAGCTTTAACAGGCCGGTACGGATACCCTCTACAATAAAGATTACAGGTGTCAGAAGCTTTATCAATGGCCAGATGATCCAGGCATAGGCAAGAGATAGCTGCATCGAAAAAATAGAGGCCAGAGATTTGGGGGTGATCTCACCAAATACCAGAACCAGAAGTGTCAGTATACCAGTGGCCAGGCCGATGTAGGTACTGCCGAATACATTGATCGTCAGTGTCGTTGCCAGTGAGGAGGCGGAAATATTGACGATATTGTTGCCAATCAGGATAGCGGAAAGCATCTTTGACGAATGATCCAGGATTTTCAGTACTTTTTTTGCTTTTTTGTTTCCGTCATCTGCAAGTAGCTGTACCTGTATGCGGTTCACCGTGGTGAGCGCTGTTTCCGCTGACGAAAAGAAAGCGGAAGCTGCAAGCAGAATAACTAAAATGATCGCCTGTAGTATAGCCGACGTGTCCAAAATAATTCTCCTTTATTATATAGTAGATTTTGTTGTTGCCCACACTGCATCAGCATGTCTGCTGTCAGGATGCGTAAGCATGCGAAACATGTGGATTTTTACGGATTAGTATAGCATATCTGGTGCAGAAATCCAGTGGTTAGTCGTAACTTTACCGCAAAGTTACGTTTGTTTTACAAAAATTTTTACAGTTAAGATCAGAAAATAACCCGGTTCTTTCCATGCGTTTTGCCATAGTACAATTTGGCATCAGCCTGCTGTACAAGCTCCTGAATAGTAGAACGAAAGTCGTATTCCTCCACACCGAAGGTCATGGAAACCTTTAATATCTCTGTATTATAGGAGATATTCAGATGCAGAACTGCCTGACGGATATCTTCCATAATGGCTGTTGCCTGATCAAGATTCATATCCGGGAAGAAGAAGAGAAATTCTTCCCCGCCCCAGCGGCAGACATGCCCATGTCCTATTGTCTTTTCCAGAAAAAGTGAGGAAAGTGCTTTAAGAACGGCATCGCCGCAGTTGTGGCCGTAGGTGTCGTTGATGGCTTTGAAAGAATCGATATCTCCTATTGCAATACTGAAAGGTTCCTTTGGCGTTACCAGGTGATGACTTTCCATGATCTCAAGGATGCGGCGACGGTTAAACAGTGAAGTTAAGGGGTCTGTAGCTACCTGTTTGCGCAGCTCCATATTGTAGAGCAGCAGATGTTTTTCTGTTTTCTGGATATTGGCACTGAAAGTGAAGCAGATCGACAAAATACCGGAAAACACCAGCAGTGTATTGAGTATCTGTAATACCATCAGTGGCAGTCTGTCCAGTACACAGACCGGGGTATAGGTCTGGCAGTAAAAGAAAATGCCCAGACGAAAGATTACCATACCGATGCTGAAAATGCACTTGACTACCATCGATGATTCCAGAGAAAAAACGATGCTGATCAGTACCGGGATGATAAAGTTACTGGCACCGCAGTTCCAGCCGAATTTGTATAGACTGTAGATCTGCCAGGCAATAATAAGTGCGGCATAGATGTATTCCTGCCAGCGGGTGGCGATATCGTTTTGCAGCATCAGAAGGCTGCACAGTGACAGAACAAAGAAACAGAATGCCGCACTGAGCAGTGTATACTGGCCCAGCCAGAAGGCAAAAATGGCATAGAGAATATAATACAAGAGCAAAATATAATGCTGACGTTTCAATGCACGGATAAAATAGATCGGGGAAAGACCCGTAGTAAAGGAAAAAGTCTGGTTGTCCATCCAGATGTCCTCCATGAGCGTATTTCCTTCTAAGAATACCATAAAATGGACGGATTGAGAAGATAAACAGGGACAAAATACAAAACACAAGGGTGACAGTTATTGACAGGAAAATCAAAACTTCCTATAATCAAACTGTTTGAAAATCAATAGAAAAATGAGGAAATACATATGAATCTGATAAAAAAGATATATTGCCGTACCTATCAGCAGGTTTTTCATATGGCCCTGCCGGTACTGCCGTATCGGAAACCGGAGATTCTTGGAAATGTGGAGGAACTGGCCCGTCTGCTGGTCACGGAGGGAATCAGTTGTGTGATGCTTGTAACGGATACCATGATCCGTGGCTGCGGACTGACCGGACATTTTGAAAAACTGTTGAAAGAGCAAAATATCCGCTGTATTGTATATGATAAGACGGTCGCAAATCCGACGACAGATAATGTAGAAGAAGCCCTGCAGCTGTATCATGCTGAAAAATGCGAAGCCCTGATCGGTTTTGGCGGTGGTTCTTCTATGGACTGTGCAAAGGCGATCGGTGCACGTGTGGCCCGCCCGGACAAGTCCCTGGATAAAATGGAAGGAATTTTAAAAGTACTGCGTCCACTGCCGCTTCTGATCGCTGTGCCAACGACGGCAGGTACCGGAAGTGAGACCACGTTGGCGGCTGTGATCGTGGATGCGAAAACACGGCATAAATATCCGATCAACGATTTTCCGCTGATTCCGCGGTATGCTGTGCTTGATCCGGAGGTGACAAAATCCCTGCCACCGGCACTGACAGCAACGACCGGAATGGATGCACTGACGCATGCGGTGGAAGCTTATATCGGACGTTCGACAACAAAAGAGACGAGACAGGATGCGGTCAATGCTGTGCGTCTGATCTTTGCCAATATCCGGGAGGCGTATCAGGATGGCAGCAATATGCGGGCAAGAAAACAGATGCTTCGGGCCGCATATCTGGCAGGAAATGCATTCACCCGTTCGTATGTCGGCTATGTCCATGCGGTTGCCCACTCCCTGGGTGGCAAGTATAATACACCGCACGGGCTGGCAAATGCCGTATTGCTGCCTTTTGTACTGGAAGCCTATGGACAGACCGCTCACCGCCCGCTGCATGCCCTGGCTGTGGCCGTTGGTATTTCCGACTGGCGGGAGAGTGACGAAGAGGGAGCAGTAAAATTTATCGAGGCTATCCGTCAGATGAAAAAAGATCTGTCTATCGGAGATACGATTTGCGGCATTCAGAAAAAAGATATTCCGGGACTGGCCAGACAGGCAGAAAAAGAGGCTAATCCGCTGTATCCCGTACCGGATCTGATGACGGCAAAGCAGCTGGAAGAGTTTTATTATATGGTAATGGAGGAAGAGACACATGCATAAAGAAGAAATCCAGCATATATTGACGATGCAAAAGACATACTTTGCTTCAGGAGCAACACTTCCCGTCAGACAGCGTGTGAACAGACTGCGCCGTCTGTACCGCGCCATTCGTATGTATGAGGATGAGATCTGTGCAGCATTAAAAACGGATCTTGGTAAAAGCCGTCAGGAGAGTTATATGTGTGAGATCGGCCTGACCTTGTCTGAGATCACGCATATGATGAAACATATCTATCTGTATGCGGCAGAAAAAAGAAAACCTACACCGCTGGCGCAGTATGTGTCCCGCAGCTTTATCAAGCCGTCCCCCTATGGCACGGTGCTGATCATGAGTCCATGGAACTATCCGTTTTTGCTGACCATTGAGCCTCTGGTGGATGCAATCGCCGCAGGCAATACGTGTGTGGTCAAACCCAGTGCCTATTCCCCGGCCACGACAGCTGTGATCAAAA
The DNA here is from genome assembly GCA_934394565.1 of uncultured Lachnospiraceae bacterium. Taxonomy (GTDB): domain Bacteria; phylum Bacillota; class Clostridia; order Lachnospirales; family Lachnospiraceae; genus UBA11957. Next base: position 80,262 of record CAKRQV010000009.1, on the reverse strand, counting down.
AGCTGATCGCTTCCTGCTTCCGACCGGAATATGTGTCTGTCATCGATGGTGGCCGCGAGGAAAATGCATGTCTTCTGGAACAGAAATTTGACTATATTTTCTTTACAGGCAGTCAGAATGTAGGTAAAGAGGTGTTAAGGAAAAGTGCCGAACATCTGACACCGGTATCGCTGGAGCTTGGCGGTAAGAGTCCCTGCGTGGTGGATGCTTCCGCCAATATCCGTCTTGCGGCGCGCCGGATCGTGTTTGCAAAATTTTTAAACTGTGGGCAGACCTGTGTGGCACCGGATTATATCTACTGCCAGGAGAGTGTGCGTGAGGATCTGCTGATGCATATCCGCCGGGAGATCATCCGGCAGTTTGGTGAGCATCCGCTGACGAATCCGGATTACGGAAAAATCATCAATCAGAAACATTTTGACAGGATCCGTGCGCTGATCGATGAAAAGAAAGTGTACTGTGGCGGTGAAGTGCGGGAGAAGGAACTTCGGATCGCCCCAACGGTACTGGATGGTGTGACCTGGGATGATGCGGTGATGCAGGAGGAGATTTTCGGACCGGTACTGCCGGTGCTGACATATCATTCTCTTGAGGATCTGATCCGTCTGTTGAATGAAAGGCCGCATCCGCTGGCGGCATATTATTTTTCCTCTGACAAAGCGTTGATCCGCCGGTTTACAGCCAAGGTGCAGTTCGGTGGCGGCTGCATCAACGATGCGGTGATCCATCTGGCTACGTCTGCTATGCCATTTGGCGGTGTGGGAGCCAGCGGTATGGGCAGTTATCATGGTAAGGCAGGATTTGATACGTTTTCGCATAAGAAGAGTATTGTGGACAAGAAGACGTTTATTGACCTGCCAATGCGGTATCAGCCGTATACGAAGGTGTATGATACGTTGATACGGATGTTTTTACGATAAGATAAACTATAGGTTGTGCGGGATGGACGAACCCAGCCCGGACAGCCTGTTTTTATGTGCCTTTCTTTTTATGTCCCTGTTCTTTTTACAAACATTTTACAGAAATACGTTTTGGATTTTGGAATCTCCTCATATAATGAGTCGACATGCAAAAAAATAACAGGCTTTGGAGGATAGATACGTGTTTCGTAATCGCATAGTGCAGTGGCTGATCGATCGTCTGGAGCAGATGAAGGTGGACGAAACGTCCACAGAGGGGACAGACGAGATGAAAAAAACAACCGTAAAAAATGAAAAACCATACATGATGAACCGGGAGCTCTCCTGGCTGAAATTTAACGAAAGAGTTTTAAATGAAGCCGGAAATCCGAGAGTGCCGCTGGCTGAGCGCCTCACATTCGCTTCTATTTATCAGTCCAATCTGGATGAATTTTACATGGTCCGTGTAGGTACGCTGATGGACCAGATGGACGCCGATGAAGTTATCTGCGAGAACAAGACCAATATGACCAGTGAAGAACAGGTCAAAGCCATCTTAAAGGCTACCAGAGAGCTGGATCTGAAAAAAGAACGGATCTACGAACAGCTGATGGGCGAGCTTGAGCCAAAAGGCATCCGTCTGATCAATTTCAATAAGCTGTCAGACGAAGAAGGCCGACTTCTGGAAGCCTATTTTGACAGCGAGATCGCACCGTATCTGTCGGCAAATATCGTGAGTAAACAGCAGCCGTTCCCATTCCTGAAAAACAAGGACATCTATGCCGTGGCTCTTCTGTCCACAAAAGGCGGAAAAAACAGAACTGCGATCATCCCCTGCAGCAATAATGTTTTTAAACGTCTGATCGAGATTCCGACCAGACCCGGCACATTTATGCTTTCGGAAGAGATCATTTTACATTTCCTGCCAAAATTATTCGCGAAATACAACATTAAAGAAAAAGCACTGCTTCGCGTCACCAGAAATGCAGATATTGATACAGAGACAATTTATGATGAGGATCTGGATTACCGTTCAGCCATGGAAAATCTGATCCGGCAGAGAAAACGCATGAATCCGGTGCGCATGGAGATATCCAGGGTTCTGGACAAAAAACTGGTAGCCTCCCTGTGTAAGGCCGTTCATGTGGAAAAAAGCCATGTTTTTCTGACGGGTGTACCGCTGGATATGTCCTTTGTCTTCAGTATCCAAAATTATCTGCGCCTTCGTGGACAGGATGGACTTTTTTATAAGAAGCGTTCGCCACGTATGAGCGCTGCCCTGAAAGACAAAGCACCGCTGATCCCGCAGATTGAGAATAAGGATGTACTGTTATCTTATCCTTTTGAAAATATCAAGAGCTTTACCAATCTGCTCTATGAGGCAGCTGCAGATGATGCCGTTGTCTCTATCAAGATGACGCTGTACCGTCTGGCTGATAAGAGCAAGATCGTAGATGCCATGGTAGAAGCTGCCGAAAATGGCAAAGATGTGACTGTGCTTGTGGAGCTTCGTGCCCGTTTTGATGAAGAGAGCAACATTGAGTATTCGCGAAAGCTTGAAGAAGCCGGATGTCACGTGATCTACGGTTTAAGTGGTTACAAAGTACATTCCAAGCTCTGTCTGATCACCAGAAAGACAGAGAAGGGTCTGCAGTATATTACCCAGGTCGGAACCGGAAATTATAATGAAAAAACAGCCACATTGTATACCGACCTTTCCCTGATCACAGCCAATCAGGCCATCGGTAAAGAAGCTGCAGAAGTCTTTGCCTGTCTGCTGAAAGGTGAAACTGTAGGGGAAAGTCATCTGCTCCTCGTGGCACCAAAATGTCTCCAGAACAAAGTGCTGGATATGATCGATGAAGAGATCCGTCATGCCACAGCCGGAGAAGAAGCCTACATAGGAATCAAGATCAATTCCCTGACGGATAAAGTGATCATAGAAAAACTGGTAGAAGCTTCAAAGGCTGGCGTAAAGATTGAGATGATCGTCAGAGGAATCTGCTGTCTGCTTCCGGGCGTGAAAGGATATACGGAAAATATCACCGTAGTCAGCATCGTTGGCAGATTCCTTGAGCATTCCCGGATCTACCGTTTCGGTACCGGTGAACGTGAGAAAGTCTATATTGCTTCCGCCGACTTCATGACCAGAAATACTGTCCGCCGCGTAGAAGTAGCCGTGCCGATCCTGGATTCCACATTGCGTAGCCGTCTGGATGAAATGTTTGATATCATGATGAAAGATGACGAAAAAGGAAAATTGCTGACAGCCAAAGGAATGTACACAGACCGGGATTTGCAGGAAGTCAAATTAGATTCCCAGGAACTTTTCTATGCTATGGCCTACAGTGCAGCTGAAGAAAAGTAAAGGATGAACCTCACCGATATCCGCTATCTGCAACGGCGGGGGAAAAGGGGCTTTTCATACTCATTATCTTCCGTATCTCAACACCGTAAGCGAGAAAACAGGCTGGCCGGGCGGGGATCTGGTGTATATGTGGTGAAAAAACCTTTTCAGCGGACGCCCTTAGGTTGAGGGAGATCCACTGTCTACGCAAACTTATGCGCGAGCCCGCTTTAGCGAGCGCATTAGTTGTAGTTGACAGTTAGCTCCCTCAACCGTTGTCCGCAGGTTTTTTCACCACATATACACCAGATCCCCGCCCGGCCAGCCTGTTTTCGAGCGTCCCCCCACCACTTAACTTCACTTTTTCAAGTGCCTCTCTCTTTCGTTGACAAATAAAATCCCCACTGTTATCATAAATAAAATAGGGGTAAATTTTGCCTTTTTCCGGCACAAACCATTCCCCAAGGAGGACAACACTATGGGAAAATACACCAAAGAAGATATATTCAACATGGTAGAAGAAGAAGACGTAGAATTCATTCGTCTTCAGTTTACAGATATGTATGGAAATCTGAAAAATATCGCCATCACCGTACCACAGCTGGAACGTGCCCTGAATAATGAATGCATGTTTGACGGCTCCAGTGTACAGGGCTTTGTCCGGGTGGATGAATCCGACATGTACCTGTATCCGGATCTCGATACCTTTACCGTATTCCCCTGGAGACCGCAGGACGGTAAAGTGGCCCGTTTTCTGTGTGACGTATACAAAGCCGACGAAACTCCCTTTGGTGGAGATTCCCGTTATATATTGAAGAAAGTCTGCCGGGAGGCTGCCTCTATGGGGTTTACCTTCGATGTGGGACCGGAGCTTGAATTTTTCCTGTTTGAAACCGATGAGCATGGAGAAGTCGAAGTCCGCACCTACGAAAAAGCAGGCTATTTTGATGTCGGACCGATGGATACCGGCGAGAATTTCCGCCGTGACATGGTACTGACACTCGAAGAGATGGGATACGAAGTCGAAGCAACCCACCATGAAGCCGCGCCGGGACAGCATGAGATCGATTTTAAATACGGCGAAGCCCTGATGACAGCCGACAGCCTGATGACTTACAAGCTTGCCATCCGTACGATCGCCAAACGCCACGGTATGCATGCCACCTTTATGCCAAAACCGATCGACGGTATTGATGGTTCCGGTATGCATCTGAATATGTCTCTTAGAAAAGACGGCATCAATATCTTCACCGACATGGAAGATCCGCATAAATTAAGCCAGGAAGCCTACTATTTTATGGGTGGCCTGTTAAAACATATCAAGGGTATGACGTTACTGTTAAATCCGACGATCAACTCCTACAAGAGGCTGATCCCCGGCTATGAAGCTCCGGTCTATCTGTCCTGGTCGGCACAGAACAGAAGTCCGCTGATCCGCATTCCGGCCAGCAAGGGAAATACCAGAATCGAACTGCGAAGTCCGGATCCGTCAGCGAATCCATACATTGCACTGGCTTTATGTCTGGCAGCCGGTCTGGATGGTATCAAAAATAAGATCCTTCCACCGCCGGAAGCTACAGGCAATCTGTATAAGCTGAACATAGCCACTGCAGAAGAGCAGGAGATCGACAGACTGCCGGCCAATATGGGTGAAGCAATCAAAGCCATGGAGGAAGATCCGTTTGTGCTGAACGTTTTGGGTGAAGAATACAGCAAATGCTATCTGAAAGCCAAGAAAAAAGAGTGGGATGAGTATTGCAGACAGGTCAGCCAGTGGGAAATCGACCACTATCTGTACAGCTGCTGAAAAAACGCCAAAGACCAGAAAGATTGTTGCGATTCATTTGCAAAAGAACAGGGCAGATGAAGCAGGAACCATAGATTGGAGGCGTGAGAGTGGGTAATATTATCGTAGCATTTCCCCGACAGGAAGATGCGAAAAGTATAAAAAATCTGCTCGTCCGTCATGGGTTTTCCGTCAATTACGTCTGTACAAGCGGCGGCCAGGTACTCGAAAGCCTGGATGGCATGAACGATGGCATTGTGATCTCCGGGTACAAATTTCCGGATATGGTCTATCACCATCTCAGGGCAGAAATGCCAAAGGAATTTGAACTTGTCCTGGTGGCGTCCCCAAAGTTTCTAAGTGGGCGTGAGGAAGATGGGGTGCTGGCTCTTTCCATGCCATTGAAAGTACAGGAGCTGTTGCGGTGTGTCTCTTTTATAGAAGAAAAAATGGCAAGAGCCAGGAGAAAACGCCGGCAGATGCCCCGAAAGCGAAACCAGGAAGGCAGGGAATGGATCGATAAAGCCAAGCGGATCCTGATGGAAAATAACCATATGACAGAGGAAGAAGCACATCGCTATGTGCAAAAGAGCAGTATGGACAGCGGTAACTCCATGGTCGAGACAGCCCAGATGCTGATCCGTATCATGCAGGCAGATGCATAAAAGACCAGGACCGGTGCAGGCATCGTGTGAAAACACAGTTCACATAGTTTTTTGCGACAGTCATTGTCATCTGGAAAGCTGTGCACCATGCATACCGGTTTACAAATAGAAATAAGAGGTAGAAATCATGAAATTTACAAAGATGCATGGCATTGGCAACGATTATGTGTATGTCAACTGCTTTAAGGAAACTGTAGAAGATCCCTGCAGTGTGGCAAAATTTGTCAGTGACCGTCATTTTGGTATTGGATCAGACGGGCTGATCCTGATCAGGCCGTCGGATGTCGCAGACTGTGAGATGGATATGTATAATGCCGATGGTTCCCAGGGAGCCATGTGCGGCAACGGTATCCGCTGCGTGGCCAAATATGCCTATGATTACGGTATTGTCGATAAGAAAGAGATCACCGTGGCAACAAAAAGCGGGATCAAGACCCTGCAGCTGACCATCGGCGATGATAACAAGGTAGAGCTAGTGCGGGTCAATATGGGAAAGCCGGAGCTTGTGGCAGCGAAGATCCCGGTGATCGCGGATACAGAAAAGGTGATCGATGCACCGATCACTGTAGATGGTGTGGAATACCATATGACGGCTGTTTCCATGGGAAATCCCCATGCGGTTGTCTGCGTAGATGATGTGGACAATTTTGCTCTGGAAACGATCGGACCGAAGTTTGAACATAACAGCTGTTTCCCGGATCGGGTCAATACAGAGTTTATCTGTGTAATCGACCGCCAGAATGTAAAGATGCGTGTCTGGGAGCGTGGCTCCGGTGAAACGTGGGCCTGTGGTACGGGCGCATGTGCAGTAGCGGTAGCCTGCATTTTGAACGGCTATACGGACAGAGAAGTGACGGTCCATCTGCGAGGTGGAGATTTACACATCTTCTGGGATGAGGACAGTCAGGATGTCTACATGACCGGCCCGGCAACGACGGTATTTGACGGTGAGATAGAAATCTGAACAGGGAACTGCCACTGTCCGGTAGCAGATAAGCTCAGCCGGACAGCTGTTAAAAAGGCAGTAAATAACTGTATATCGTAAAGGAGAGGGGCTATGGCAGGAACGTGTGAATTATGCGGTGGTAAGATCGTGAACGGGCGTTGTACTGACTGTGGTATGGATTATTCCCGGATGAAGAACCGATACCATCTGAATGAAAACTGCAGCGATTATGATCTGAATGCCAGAGAGATCAATACCGGATATGAGAAATCCCTGAAAGGCAAAGGAGAACATTTTTCCGGTGCGAAAAAAGAAAAGACAGTATTAAATGGCAAAGCATCGGTACAGCCGAATGTCGCCCGTCCACGTCAGGAAGAGAAAAAACAGCAGAATGCACAGACTTCGCTGCGGACATCCTGGGAGCAGACCGGGAAAAAAGCCGCTCCGGCCATGGCAGGTAAAAAATCCGGCAAAGGAAAGACAATCGCGATTGTGATCACGGTGGCTGCCATGCTGCTCGGTTCTGCCGATGGCATACTGGAATCGATTTTTGATCATGACAGCAGCTATGAGCCGGAATACAGTGAATTGCTCCATGAGGATATACTCAATGACAGCGATCTGCCGACACTGGATGAAGATGGGGATTCTGTGGATTTTAGCCTGACCCGGTATGGCAGTTATCTGGTCGGCGTGGATATTCCGGAGGGAACCTATGTGCTGACTAATATGGATAAGGAATATTCAGCATCCCTCTATGTGGAAAATGCAGAATATGATATTTCGGACAGCTACTATATTGATCCCGGTTCTTATGAGGATGAGGTCAATCTGTATGATGGCACGATTGTGTATATGAACCGTGCCGGAGAGATCAACTGTATGAGTGATAATGCACGGGTGGATGGACTGCATGGCTGGACGGGCGATGTTGGCAGTACGATTGTGACTTTTCCAACAGAAGAGGAAGACGAAGAAGTATATACGGTCGGCAAAGATATCGAGCCCGGCCGCTACACGGTGTCGTACGATGGCAGTGGTACATCGGTGATCAGTGTAGATGTCAGAGCATCACAGCGGACATCCTACTTGTCTCTGTCGGATCCTCAGTATAATGCCGAGGAAGCCCAGTTTGTCGGTCTGGTTCTTGAAGAGGGAACCCAGCTGGAAATCCAGCGGTTTGGTTCGGATTACGTCGAAGTGACTTTTACCCCGATGGAGGCTGATGCCACTGTGCCGGTACAGCAGAGCGGAGAATAAGTGTACATAGACTGCTTTGTGGCAGTTTATCATATAAAACAAGCAAGGAAAGGACTACCGTGTGCATTTCGCAGGCTGCAGTCCGGGCAATAAGAAAAGGAGCAAAACAGATGGCAAATGTGATCAGTGACGAGACGATCGAATATGTAGGCATTCTGGCAAAGCTGGAACTGTCTGATGAGGAAAAAGAAGCAGCAAAGTCTGATATGGGCCGTATGCTCGACTACATTGACAAGCTGAATGCGCTGGATACAAATGGTGTAGAGCCGATGTCCCATGTATTTCCGGTACACAACGTGTTCCGCGAGGATGTGGTGACCAACGGCGATGACCGTGACAATATGCTGGCCAATGCGCCCGAAGAGCGTGACGGACAGTATCAGGTACCGAAAACCGTAGAGTAAACAGGCTGTGCTGTAGCAGCGATGCAGATATGGCGTGACCAGAGAACAGAGGACTGGTTTTGGAGGAGACAAAACAGATGGAAATATTATCATGTACTGCCGTGGAACTCGGCAGAAAGATCAAGGAAAAAGAGCTGACAGCGGTGCAGGCCACACAGGCTGTGCTGGATCAGATCGACCGTGTGGAAAATACGGTGCATGCCTATGTGACCGTAGATAAAGAGGGTGCACTGAAAAAAGCCGCCGAGATCCAGAAAAAAATAGACAATGGGGAGCTGACCGGACCGCTGGCAGGTGTACCGGTGGCCATCAAGGACAATATGTGTACCGAAGGTATGCTGACAACCTGCAGCTCCAAAATCCTGTATAATTTTGTACCGACCTTTACCGCAGAGGCTGTGAAACGCCTTGAGGATGCCGGTGCAGTGATCATCGGCAAGACCAATATGGATGAATTTGCCATGGGAAGTACGACAGAGACCTCGGCCTATGGCGTGACGAGGAACCCGTGGAATCCTGAGCATGTGCCGGGCGGTTCCTCCGGTGGCTCCTGTGCCGCTGTGGCAGCAGGAGAGACCTTCTACGCCCTGGGCAGCGATACCGGCGGATCGATCCGTCAGCCAAGCTCCTTCTGCGGCGTGACCGGTATCAAACCGACTTACGGTACGGTATCCCGCTGGGGTCTGATCGCTTACGGTTCTTCTCTGGACCAGATCGGACCGGTGGCGAAGGATGTGACCGACTGTGCCACGATCCTGGAAGTAATCTCCGCCCATGATCCGAAGGATTCGACCTCGGTAGAGCGGGAGACAGATTTTACCTCTGCTCTTGTGGATGATGTGAAGGGCATGCGTATCGGTATCCCGAGAGACTATCTGGGAGAGGGACTTGATCCGGAGGTCAGAGAAGCAATTTTAAATGCTGCGAAGGTGCTGGAAGAAAAAGGGGCGATCGTAGAGCAGTTTGATTTAAGTCTGGTGGAATATGCGATTCCAGCATACTACGTTATCGCTTCCGCAGAAGCCAGCTCCAACCTGTCCCGTTTTGACGGTGTGAAATACGGTTATCGTGCCGAGGAGTACGAGGGCCTTCACAATATGTACAAAAAGAGCCGTTCCGAGGGCTTCGGTCCGGAGGTAAAGCGCCGAATCATGCTGGGAAGCTTTGTCTTAAGCTCCGGTTACTATGACGCTTACTATCTGAAAGCTCTGCGTACCAAAGCGCTGATCAAGAAAGCCTTTGATGAGGCTTTTGCCAAATATGACGTGATCCTTGGACCGGCAGCACCGTATACAGCGCCGAAGCTGGGCGAATCTTTAAGTGATCCGATCCAGATGTATCTGGGCGATATCTATACGATTTCCGTGAACCTTGCCGGCCTTCCGGGTATGACCGTACCCTGTGGTATGGACAGCAAGGGACTGCCGATCGGTCTGCAGCTGATCGGTGACTGCTTCAAAGAGAAAAATATCATCCGCGCCGGTTTTGCCTTTGAGCAGAGCCATACACGTACGATGCCGGACATGATGAAAGGGGTGGAGTAAGATGAGCAAGCAGTATGAAACCGTGATCGGCCTGGAGGTCCATGTCGAGCTGGCAACAAGAACAAAAATCTTCTGTGGCTGTTCCACAGCCTTTGGAGGAGCACCCAATACCCATACCTGCCCGGTATGCACCGGTATGCCGGGATCCTTACCGGTATTAAATAAGCGTGTCGTAGAGCTGGCACTGGCTGTAGGACTTGCCACCAACTGCCAGATCAACCAGTACTGCAAATTTGACCGTAAGAACTACTTCTATCCGGACAATCCGCAGAACTACCAGATTTCCCAGCTGTACCTGCCGATCTGCCATGACGGCGGTATCGAGATCGAGACACCGGAGGGCGGCAAAAAGACTGTCGGTATCCATGAAATCCATATGGAGGAGGATGCCGGCAAGCTGATCCATGACGACTGGGAAGACTGCTCTCTGGTGGATTTCAACCGAAGCGGTGTGCCGCTGATCGAGATCGTTTCAGAGCCGGATATGCGAAGTGCAGATGAAGTTATTGCGTATCTTGACAAGCTGCGCCTGATCATCCAGTATCTGGGTGCCTCCGACTGCAAGCTGCAGGAGGGGTCCATGCGTGCGGACGTTAACCTGTCTGTGCGTGAGGTGGGAGCAAAAGAGTTCGGTACACGTACCGAGATGAAAAACTTAAACTCCTTCAAAGCCATTGCCCGTGCGATCGAGGGTGAAAAAGCCCGCCAGATCGACCTGATCGAGGCCGGAAAGGCTGTCATACAGGAGACAAGACGCTGGGACGATACGAAGGAATATTCCTACGCCATGCGTTCCAAGGAGGACGCGCAGGATTACCGTTACTTCCCGGATCCGGATCTGGTGCCGATCGTAATCTCAGATGAGCTGATCGCTGAGACGAGAGAAAAACAGCCGGAATTCCGTACGGAAAAGATGGCTCGCTATATCAGCGAGTTCGGTCTGCCGGAGTACGATGCGGATATCCTGACCGGTACGAAGAAGCTGGCCGATATCTTTGAGGCTACAACGGAGATCTGCCATAATCCGAAGAAGGTATCCAACTGGCTGATGGGTGAGACGATGCGCCTGTTGAAGGACAGAGAAATGGATGCAGACAAGATTACGTTTTCACCGAAGTATCTGGCGGCCTTGATCGAGATGACGGAGAAGGGCGAGATTAACAGCTCCGTGGCCAAGGAAGTTTTTGAGCATGTTTTTGATGAGAACGTGGATCCGGCAGCGTATGTTGAGGAGCACGGACTCAAGATGGACAATGATTCCGATGCGATCAAGGGCATCGTGGAGACTGTTGTAGCGAATAATCCGCAGTCAGTGGCTGATTATAAGGCCGGAAAGAAGAAAGCTGTGGGATTCCTCGTCGGACAGGTGATGAAAGAAACAAAGGGTAAGGCAAATCCGCAGGTGATCAATCAGATGCTGACGGAAGTGCTGGAGAATATGTAGTTTTTTGGGGACGGACGCCTCGCAACGGTCAAAAGGCCGGGCGGGTATCTGTCCTCTTTTTGCAGACCTGCGGACAACGGGGGAAGGAGCTAACTGTTAACTTCGACTAGTGCGCTCGCATGAGCGAGTTCGCGCACAAGTCTGCGTAAACAGTGGATCTCCTTCCCCCTAAGGGCGTCCGCCAAAAAGGTCTGCAAAAAGAGGACAGATACCCGCCCGGCCTTTCGGCCATCGCTCGGCTGGTTATGGGTGGCAAGGTGGAATGGTGGTGAGAGACGGTTAATGGTTGCGTGTGCAGTGACCTGGGGGAAAATAGTTGTACAAAAACAAATATTTATTTTACATTAATAATTGACAAAATAAAACATACTTTTGTTTTTGGGGTTGACTGGACTGGAGAGATGTGTATAATGGGTTAAGTGACAAGACACATGATAAGTCATATGACAATAAAGTGTAAAGAGGAGAAGATATGAAAGAGTTTCTAAAGAGAAAAAATATTATTTTTTCGGCGAAGCGGTATGGTATCGATGCGCTGGGCGCTATGGCGCAGGGTCTGTTTGCTTCGCTTCTGATCGGTACGATCATCAGTACGCTGGGTGAGCAGCTGGGTATTGAGATGCTGGTGACGATTGGCGGGTATGCCAAGGGAGCTACGGGTGCGGCTATGGCGATTTCAATCGGTTATGCGCTGCAGGCGCCGGCATTGGTGCTGTTTTCACTGGCTGCTGTCGGCATGGCGGCGAATGAGCTGGGCGATGCCGGCGGACCGCTGGCAGTGCTGGTGGTGACAATTTTTGCGGCTGAATTTGGTAAGCTGGTTTCGAAGGAGACAAAGATCGATATTATCGTGACACCGTTTGTTTCTATTGCAGTCGGCGTTCTGCTGAGTCTGTGGTGGGCTCCGGCGATCGGTGCTGCGGCAAGTGCTGTTGGTGGTGCGATCATGTGGGCTACGGAGCTGCAGCCGTTCTTCATGGGTATTTTAGTATCTGTGATCGTGGGTATTGCCCTGACACTGCCGATCTCCAGTGCGGCGATCTGCGCGGCTCTGACTCTGACCGGTCTGGCCGGTGGTGCTGCTGTGGCCGGCTGCTGTGCACAGATGATCGGCTTTGCGGTTATGAGCTTTAAGGAAAATAAATGGGGCGGTCTGTTTGCCCAGGGTATCGGTACATCCATGCTCCAGATGGGCAATATCGTGAAAAATCCCCGCATCTGGCTGCCGCCGACCATCGCCTCTGCGATCACCGGACCGATCGCTACCTGCATTTTCCATCTGAAGATGAACGGTGCAGCCGTGGCTTCCGGTATGGGTACCTGTGGTCTGGTTGGCCAGATCGGTGTCTACACTGGCTGGGTCAGCGATATTGCTGCCGGTACCAAGGCTGCGATTACTGCTTTTGACTGGATCGGACTGGTGCTGATCTGCTTTATTCTTCCGGCTGTACTCAGTTTTGTAATCTGTGAGCTTTTAAGAAAAGCTGGATGGATCAAAGAAAACGACTTAAAATTGGATCTGTAATGTGCTATACTGCTGTCAGACAGCGGTAAAGACATCTGTATATACTGCCGCTTGCAATTGTTGTGAGCGGCAGTATATGTATACAACATATTTTGATTTGAACAGAAAACGGTCAACGTCTGTGGTTGTACAGGATGGTGATTGGTGAGGAAATTTGAAGACTCGCCGAGAATGTTTTCTATAAATATACATAGCTATGAATCAGAATGCAGCTTACACCGCAAATGTAAAAATAAAGCAGATCAATATTGCGTACAAAAGATTTTGTAAACGATATACGATGAACAATGGTAAGACGAGGTAGAAATTCATGATGACAGGTGCAGACAGAAGACAGGACATCATAAAAACGATAGAGCAGGCGAAAAAACCCGTACCGGCAAAAAAACTTGCCGCTGATCACGGCGTAAGCCGTCAGGTGATCGTACAGGATATCGCGCTGATCCGTGCTGCCGGATATGATATTTTGTCCACGAACAGAGGGTATATTCTGACAAAACCCGGCAAGGTTACCCGGGTCTTCAAAGTCAGCCACACCGATGAGCAGATGGAGGAGGAGCTTTGCTCTATCGTAGATCTTGGTGCTGAAGTAATAAATGTTATGGTGCATCACAAAGTCTATGGCACGATGGAAGCCGCCTTAAATATCACATCCCGTAAGAAAGTCAGCGATTTCATGGAAGGGATCCGGAGTGGCAAATCAAGCCCTCTGAAAAATATCACCGGCAATTACCACTATCACACTGTAGCTGCCGACAGTGAGGAGATTCTGGATGAGGTGGAGTATGTCCTCAAAGAAAAAGGATTTTTAATTCCGCGTGATTGATGTAAGAAAATGTGAAATATAATCTGCTTCTTGTGTGATATCAGTAAAGTAAATACAGAAGAATAAAAGAAACCTCCACTGGAGCTTCCTTTTATATGCTAAGGCAAAGAGAGCGGACAGGAGCAATCCAGTCCGCTTTCTCGTACTCTAAAAAATACAAGATAGAAAATAGCAGAAATATCCCCCTCCAATTTTGTTACATTTGACAAAAAATCTATATCTAGTTTTTTATGGTTGATATTACCTACTAGATGTAGTATATTTTGATATGCACAGCACAAAATGTTGTGTCTGAAAGAGTGTAGAGTGTTTATATAGATAAGGAGAGGGTATCAATGAAAATCATCAAACGAAGCGGAGAAGAAGTAGTTTTTGATCCTGCCAAGATCCGCCGTGCCGTAGAAAAAGCCAATAGCGAAGTTATCGAGAATGAACGGCTGTCCGACTGGGAGATCGACCAGCTGACAGCAACCGTAGAAAAGATCTGCGCTTCCCGTACCCGTTCTCTGGGTGTGGAGGAGATCCAGGATCTTGTAGAAGATCAGATCATGAACTTCCGTGCATTCTCCGTGGCCAGAAAGTACATCACCTACCGTTATAAAAGAGAGCTTGTCCGCAAGTCCAACTCTACAGACGACCAGATCATGAGTCTGATTGAATGTAATAACGAAGAGGTTAAACAGGAAAACTCCAATAAGAACCCGGTTGTCAACAGCGTACAGCGTGACTATATGGCCGGTGAAGTCAGCAAGGATATTACCCGTCGTCTCCTGCTCCCGCCGGAGATCGTAGAGGCACATGAGCTGGGTATCATCCATTTCCATGATGCCGATTACTTTGCCCAGCACATGCACAACTGCTGTCTGGTCAATCTCGAAGATATGCTGCAGAACGGTACGGTTATCAGCGAGACGATGATCGAAAAGCCGCACAGCTTCTCCACGGCCTGCAATATCGCCACACAGGCCATCGCCCAGATCGCCAGCTCTCAGTACGGCGGTCAGAGTATTTCCCTGGCCCATCTGGCACCGTTTGTCGATGTCAGCCGCCAGAAGTACAGAAGAGCTGTCCGTGAGGAGTTTGCAGCTGCAGGTATTGAAGCCAGTGAAAAGACCATGGACGAAGTTGCCGAGATGCGCCTGAGAAAAGAGGTAGAGCAGGGTGTCCAGATGATCCAGTATCAGGTGATCACCCTGATGACGACAAACGGTCAGGCTCCGTTTATCACGATTTTTATGTACCTGAATGAGGTTGAGGACGGACAGACCAGAGAGGATCTTGCACTGATCACAAAAGAAGTGCTCAGCCAGCGTATCAAAGGTATCAAGAATGAAAAAGGTGTCTACATTACTCCGGCTTTCCCGAAGCTGATCTATGTACTCGAGGAGGACAATATCCGTGAAGGCAGCCGCTACTGGGAGCTGACAAAGCTCGCTGCTGAATGTACCGCCAAACGTATGGTACCGGATTATATTTCCGAGAAGATCATGAAACAGCTCAAGGTTGACGCCAACGGCGAAGGCCACTGCTACACCTGCATGGGCTGCAGAAGCTTCCTGACTCCGTATCTGGATGAGAACGGCAAGCCGAAATACTATGGCCGTTTCAACCAGGGGGTTGTCACCATCAACCTTGTAGACGTAGCCTGCAGCTCCGGCAAGGATATGAACCGTTTCTGGGAGATCTTCGACGAGAGACTGGCGCTGTGTAAAGAGGCTCTGATGTGCCGCCATAACAGACTGCTTGGCACACCGTCCGATGTGGCGCCGATTCTGTGGCAGTACGGTGCACTGGCCCGTCTGAAAAAGGGCGAGACCATCGACAAGCTGCTCTACGGTGGTTATTCCACGATTTCCCTGGGCTATGCCGGACTGTGCGAATGCGTGCGCTATATGACCGGAAAATCTCATACAGATCCGGATGCAACGCCGTTTGCACTGAAAGTTATGGAGCATATGAATGCTGCCTGCAGGAAGTGGAAGGCCGAGGAGAATATCGATTTCAGTCTGTACGGCACACCGCTGGAGTCCACGACGTATAAGTTCGCCAAATGTCTCCAGAAGCGTTTCGGTACGATCAAGGGCGTAACAGACAAGAACTATATCACCAACAGCTATCATGTACATGTTACCGAGGAGATTGATGCTTTCAAGAAGCTGAAATTCGAAGCCCAGTTCCAGGCACTGTCTCCGGGCGGAGCGATCAGCTACGTGGAAGTACCGGATATGAAGGACAATATCGACGCTGTTATCAGCGTTATGCAGTACATCTACGAGAATATTATGTACGCCGAGCTGAATACCAAGAGCGATTACTGCCAGGTATGCGGCTATGACGGTGAGATCCAGATCAGGAACGAGGACGGCAAGCTGATCTGGGAATGCCCGAACTGCGGCAACAGAGACCAGTCCAAATTAAATGTAGCTCGCCGTACCTGCGGCTACATCGGCACCCAGTTCTGGAACCAGGGTCGTACCCAGGAGATCAAAGAGCGCGTGCTGCATCTGTAAAATATATGATTTGAATTTTTTATAAAAAGTACCCCTGTCTCAAACCAAGAGACAGGGGTACTTTTTACGGGGGTATCAAAGCTTTTAAGAGTTATCAAGCTTTTTATGGTATCAGTATTTACAGTATTTTTCAAAGGTATTGAACATGGCATCCAGATTTTCCGGTTTGCAGTTTTCAAGGGAGCCATTGAAATCAAAGATATATCCGCCGCCCGGGGCACAGGTCTCCAGAAGATATTTTACCTGATCTTCAACCTGTTCCTTTGTACCGAATTCCATGAGAGATACGCTTAAGTTACCGGAGATACAGGCGATACCGGAGAGCTTTTCTTTGGCTCTCTTCATATCACATTTCTCAAAGTGATAGAGAACTTTTCCTTTAGGTACATCTGTCAGCATATCAATACGGCTGTCATAAGGTCCTTCTGTATAAATGAAAGGTGTGACACCCATGTCGATCAATGCCATCATGATCTTCTTCAATGGTTTCCAGTAGAAACGCTCAAATTGCTTCTCATTCATAAAACCATCCATGGCTTTATGCAGCGGGAAGAATACACGTTTTACCGGCATATCTACATAGCGGAAATATTGCAATGCCCGGATCTGCTGCTCCGCAAACATAGCACAGGCCTGATCGATATATTCAGCCATATCCGGATCCGTCAGATCTTCAAAGATGCCCATAGTGCCACGGAAATAATCGCCCAGAATGTCATAGGGTGCCTCAGAAATGCCACTCATCATTGTGGGATATCCCATGGCGGCCAGTTTATTGGCGATATCTGCGGAAGCTGCTGCTGTTTTTGCGTCTTCTTCCCCGATCTGTGCCAGAAGCTGCATGGCTGTCTGTACCTCGGGATCATAGAAAGGTGACAGCATCGTAGTGCTTAAGACAACGGTAGGTGTGATACTGATCTTTTCCAGCGCTTTCAGGTTGGGATATACTCTGGGAATGTATTTACGGATCATAAAACCTGTAAAGTCATTCAACATTTCAGGGTATTCTTCCGGTAACATGGGTTCCAGCTCAATGACCTGATGGGAACTGAAGTCGGATACCTTTGTCCCCGGTCTTCCGGGCCAGTCAATGACTTTTGTTGCTGCCAGTTCATTTGCACGACCACTGCAGTAAAGAGGCGTCATGGCAACATCT
Organism: uncultured Lachnospiraceae bacterium; assembly: GCA_934394565.1. GTDB lineage: Bacteria > Bacillota > Clostridia > Lachnospirales > Lachnospiraceae > UBA11957. Next base: position 62,950 of record CAKRQV010000009.1, on the reverse strand, counting down.
GGCATAGGATATTTCTTGTAGAAATCGATCGTTGCCTGGGTAGCTTTATCAAAGTCATAATAAATGTCTTTGTAGCTGGAACCACCGGATCTTTGCATATAGGACTGGAAAAAAGGTGCCAGAGGCACTCTGTCAGTGGGCTCGAGACGGATGGCTTTGTTTACACGGTCAAGTCGTTTTTGGTACAGTTTCTGGATGTCTTCATTTGCCATAGAATGTTCCTCCGCTTTCTTTTGGTGCAGAAGATGGTTAAAAAAAGCATCTTCTGATGTTTATGGAAATTCACGAACAGGGAAATGTTCCTCTGATATTCCCCGTTTATAGCTTCATTATATAGATACTCAGATATCATGTAAATGTGTGCTCTGTTGACAGTTGCCATATCAAACGCTACAATTTGTAGCATGGAGGTGCGAAGCTATGGTAACAGTGAATATGCTGCTTTTGAAGCTTGGCGGGAAATTCAGGGTTCTTCAGGAAAAAAGAGCCGGATCTGCAAAAGAATTTGCCTTGGTGGAAAGTGGATATGACAAGAGTAAGACATATGAGAAAACAGTAGTTGTTTTGCGTGCCGGAGAGCTTGCAAAGGTAGTTTCCGATACGCTGTTTTCTGTGATTATCACTGTTGGTGATGAGGATGAGGCAGCAGCGGCAAAGTCTTTTCTTGCAAGGCCAGCTGTTGATTCCGGATGCGTGCTGGTTGGAGATCCGGATGTTGTGGAAAAAGAAGTAAATGCTGTTCGACAGCAGTTCATCTGCAGAGAATCTGAACTTCTCAGAACCATGCTGTTGTCAGAAGATGACGAAAAGATACTTGAAATGGCGGAAAATATTCTTGGTATGCCATTTTTCCTGGCCTGGAAAGATCTCAGGAATCTGTATAACTCGAAAAAGATGAAATCATTGTTAACGTATGATGGGGGATCTATTTCGCCGGAAGTTGCATATGATCTGATTATGGATGAGGAATTTCATAAGGCGTTGGGGTATCAGGAGTGTTTCTACTATTATAATAAGAGTCTGGACCGCTATAATTATTGTAGAAATATTTTCAGTAATGGGGCCTATCTGGCGCGCATGGTCATGTTTTTGCCGGAAAAAGAGGCTCGGCTTCATCCGGGAATGGAGGAACTGTTTTCTATGATTTCGGAGTATATATCTTCATGGGGAATTTCCAGAAGCCGTCTGTTCCGTGATCTGATGCCGGATCCTATTCATGAGACGTTAGAACTGATTCTTAAAGGAAATGAGCTGGCAGAGGATGCCATGGGCAGTGTGTTCAAGGCTGCGCGCTGGAATCCGAAGGATACGTGTACGCTGATCAAATACCGTTTTCTGGCAGGAGAACGCTGGACGATTCATAAGGAGACTACGTTTTCCTTCCTGATTTCCCGGCTGGAGTCAACGTGGCCCTATTCCTGCGGTGTGCAAAACGGTGATGAGATCATCTGGCTGGTCAATCTGTCAAAGTCTCTGGTGGATGTGCAGTCCCAGAAGTTTCATCAGCAGGTGGCTCAGTTTATCCGGGAGTATGTATGCATCGCCGGGGTAAGCCCTGCGTTTCAGGAATTGTCCCTGATTCCGCAGGCTGTCCGGGCAGCAGATATTGCGCTTCGTATTGGCAGAAAAAAGGATCCTTATTACTGGTACTATTTCTATGAGGACTACCGCAGGGAGTATCTTCTGGAGTCCATGAAGCGGGAAATGCCGGTTCCTATGCTGGTGCCTCCGGCACTGCTTCTCCTGCAGCAAATAGATGAGGAACAGGAGACGGAATACTGTAAGACATTAAAGGCCTATCTGGACTGTGGATACAATATGACCACGGCTGCGGAAAAAATTTTTGTACACCGTACCACCTTTTTCCGGCGTATGGAACGTATCGAAAAGCTTACCGGTCTCGACCTGGAGGATGGAGCGACATGTCAGGATCTGGTGCTGGGATTTTTGCTGTTGGAGCAGTGAGAACAGAGATGCTTTGATCCTGTGCATTGCGCTGGACAAAAAATTTGAAGAATTGTTTTATTTTGAGGAGCAGGTCATTAGCAAACGTCACAAAAACCACAGCCAGCCAACAATAAATATAAAAAATACCTAAAGAAACCATAAAAATATAAGCAAAAAGCCATATTGAAATATGAAGAGAAACAAGATATAATAACAAAAGATGTTTGAGAAAACATTTTTGTTATTATTTGAAAATTATGACTTGTATTTGTGATAGAAGGAAGGAAAGACCCCAGGATAAGAGCCCGCATCGTTATGGTGCGGGCTCTTTGGGCAGGTAAACGAATATGCATTATGGAAATATCAAAAGCTTCAGTATAGAAAACGGCGTTGGCGTGCGTGTATCCCTGTTTGTTTCCGGCTGCCGTAACCACTGTAAAAACTGCTTCAGCCAGCAGACCTGGGCCTTCGACTACGGTGAACCCTTCACCGAAGCCACAAAGCAGGAGCTTATCGAAGAACTCGCCCCCAGCCACATCACCGGTCTCACCATCCTCGGCGGCGAACCCTTCGAACCCGAAAACCAGAAAGACCTCCTGCCCCTCATCAAAGCCGTCAGAGAAGCTCTTCCAGACAAAACCATCTGGATGTACACCGGCTTCACCTTTGAAGAATTACACGGCGATACCCGCGGCAATTGCGGGTCCCTGACCGATGAAATCCTGTCAAACATCGACGTTCTCGTAGACGGCCGCTTCATCGAGGAAAAGAAAAACCTGCGCATCCGCTTCCGCGGCTCCGAAAACCAGCGCATCATCAACATGAAAGAAACCCTGCAAACCGGTCATGTTGTTCTTATGAGCGAGCTTATGAACGAACGCAGCTGATGATGCATACACAGGTAAGAAGGGAGAATCCCGGGCTGCCGGACCGCAAGAGGGTGGTTATTCTTCTACAAAACGATTAAAAGTGCGCCCTTAGCCTGTATGAGATCCATCGCTTACGCAGACTTGGCACGCGAGCTCGCTTATGCGAGCGTGCCTAGTCGAAGTTAGCGATTAGCTCAGACTGGCGTTGCACTTGTTTTGCAGAAGAACAACCACCCTCTTGCGGTCCGGCAGCCCGGGATTCTCCCTTCTTACCGTCCGTCTTAATCAAAATTACATTTCATGATTTTTATATCTCGTCAGAATATTCTGTATACGATCTACCGGATTCAGCAGACTCGAAATCGAAGCATCATGATTCAGATGCTCAATAATATACGCAATATATTTGGCCATATCACAATTGATATAATATTCACGGCTCAGAAGCTCCGGCGTCTGATATACCAGATTTGTCGTCAGCACCTTATCAAAAATACCCTGCTCATATGCCTGATCAAACTTCTTCAGTCCATTCGTAAACAGACCAAACGTAGAACACATAAAAATCTTTCTGGCCCCACGTCCCTTCAGATCCTTTGCTACATCAATCATACTGTCACCGGAAGAAATCATGTCGTCAATGATCAGCAGATCTTTTCCGTGCACATCACTGCCCAGAAACTCATGTGCCACGATCGGATTGCGACCGTTGACGATCCGGGAATAGTCGCGCCTCTTGTAGAACATGCCCATATCAACACCCAGGTTATTGGCCATATAGATGGCACGGGCTGTTGCGCCTTCATCCGGGCTGATAACCATCAGATGTTCGGCATCAATCGTCAGATCCGGTACATGATTTAACAGACCCTTGATGAACTGATATGTTGGCTGTACCGTTTCGAAGCCACCCATAGGAATCGCATTCTGTACCCGGGGATCGTGGGCATCAAAGGTAATGATATTTTCCACACCCATCTGATGCAGCTCGTTTAACATGATCGCACAGTCCAGAGATTCCCGCCCTGTACGCTTGTGCTGACGCCCCTCGTAGAGGAATGGCATGATGACACTGATACGGCGTGCCTTGCCCGCTACAGCGGCAATTACACGTTTCAGATCCTGATAATGCTCATCCGGGGACATATAGCTTGTCTTGTTGGCAATATTAAAGGAAAGACTGTTGTTGCAGACATCCACAAGGATATAGAGATCGTCGCCACGGACGGAGTCGAGCAGTGTGGCTTTACCCTCGCCAGAACCAAAACGCGCGGTTTTGACCGGAATCAGATAGCTGTCTTTGACGTAGTCCTGTGTGGCCGGGTGATCCCCCAGCTCATGACAGCGACTTTCCCGCCATTTGACCAGCTGCTCATCCACCTTGTTGCCAAGCTCCCTGGCACTGTCGAGTACGATCAGACCCAGACGCCCTACCGGCATTACTTTTCCTAAATTCTGTTCAAACATGCGTTATTTTCCCCCTGCAAATTTTTTCTGGAACCGGATATCTTTTCCGGTCAGCTTGATCATAGTGTAGTTACTGAAAATACGGGAGAAGGTACGTTCCGAGTACATTTCGGAGAATGCACCGATCTCCAGATTCGTCGAAATAATTGTCGGCTTTTTCTGCATCAGACGTTCATTGATCAGCAGAAACAGTCGCGACTGGACAAAGGTATTGGTCATTTCCGTACCGAGATCATCGATGATCAAAAGGTCACATTCCCCCACGTAGTCCGGCAGATCCGGCGTATTGTCGTAGGAATGGAACGTCCGTTTGGCCAGTTCATCAAAGAGGTCATAGGCAGAAAAATAGATCACGCTGTGTCCCTGTTCAATGACTTCCCGGGCAATGCAGTGCGTCAGAAATGTCTTGCCTACACCGGTATGCCCATAGAAGAAGAGATTACTAAACCGGTCAGTAAAATGACGGGTGAAATCAAGTGCCTGGTCTCTGGCGATGCATGCTAGCTCCAGGGAAGATTTGCCCGTAGCTTCGTCCATATCGTCTGCATCATACCACCGTTCATCAAAGGTGTCAAAGTTTTCCCGCGAAAGAATATCAGCAAGTTTGGATTGGGCATACAAAAGTTCGATCGCTGCCTGCTTAAAGCAGTTGCATTTTTTACCGTTTACAAAACCAGTGTCCTTGCATTTCGGACAGTCATAGTGCGGTTCAAGATAATCTGCAGGATACCCATGATCGATCAGAAGCTGCCGTCTTTCTGCGGAAAGGGTCTGTATGGTATCCTCCAGGTTCCAGTCGTCCGGTCTGCCACTTAAAAGCTCACGCGCCTTTTTGATGCTGGCACTGCCGATCTCACGGCCGATTTCTGCGATCCGCGGGATGCGGGTGTTGATCTCACGGGTATGGGCTTCCAGTGTCCGCTGATGGGCGGCCTGCCGGGTATTGTATTGTCTCATGATCTGATCGTATTGTGGATTTGTCAGTGGCACGGCTTACTCCTTTTTTCCTGCACCCAGAAGCTGCTGTTCCAGCTTCTGGTAGTCATAGCTTCTCTGATCGAAATTGTTGAAACGGGACTGGGCGGCACGGTTCGGTGCTGCTTTTGACTGTTCCGCTTTCTGTGCCTGTTTTTGTGCCTGACGGCGGCTTTCGTGTTCGGCATCAACAGCTTCGATATCTTTTCGGGTATGCACACCGGCATCCTTCCAGCGGCTTAAGATCCGGTCTGCATAGGCAAAGCTGACCTTGTTGATCTGCTGGATTGTCCGGCTGCAGGCTTCACAGATGAGCTCTGTGTCAAAACCGTAGTCTTTCATCCAACGGTCGATAGCCTGAACCTCCTGTTCAATCGGAGAACGGCCGGATACGCCAAAGGCTTTCAGCACGGAATAATACTGCTGGGTGTACTGGCTGGACTGTTGTTTCGCCTGTTCAATCGTATGGATACCGTCGGCATGCCAGCCAAGGGCAACGCTTTCAATATAGCGAAAGCTCTTGTGGCCTTTGCTGACGCAGTATTCCACCAGATATTCGATCAGCTCCGTGGGAAATTGTAAGGATTCATAATAATAATCCAGAGATGTAATCTCGTTTGGGGTTAATGGCTTACCGATATAACTTTCTACGATGTATAGCAGCTGGGCAAAATCTTCATCCGCTTTTAATTGCACCAGCTTATCTCTGGATAAGGCGGCTGGTTTTGGCGGCTGGACGGAGGCTTGCGGTGTGCTGTTTAGCGTATCTGCAGCGGGAGCCGCTTCCTCCAAAGGCTGCGCCTGTGCATGCTCGCTAAGTCCGAGAGACAGGATCTGTCCATCTTTTTCTTCTATAAAAAGAAGATCTTTTGATTTCCAGTAATGCAGTGCACGTAAGATATCACCTTCGGTACAGGATAGACGATCTGCCAGAATTTCTGTGGATAAAGAGGGGTCTGCCTGTGAAAAAGCCTGTAACAGGCAAAGATAGACCTTGACAAATTCGCCGTTGGCCTGCGGCATATGATCGGTCAGAAAGGTAAGGGGGACTGCCACATAGCTGCAGTCCGGTTCTTTATGTAATGCAATAGTTGCCATAGTGCTCTCCTTTAAGGGGGTTCCCTTTTGTAGCAGTATACCACAAAGCAGAGGATTTTGAAAACAGGACTCTTTCCCCGGGTGTCGTCGGAAATTGTGCACAGAAAATGTGGATACTGTGGATAACTTGTGAATAAAAATTATGGGAAACCTGAAAATGCCGAAAAAAGTTGAATTTCCGCTGTTTTTGCGGCGAAGGGTGTCGAATTTTATGTCAACCGGTTATGCACAGAAGAGTCCACACACAAGAGAACAAAGGGTGTGCATAATTCTGTGGATACTGTGGATAACTTGCAAAAAGTGGATAACTACAGGGATTTGAAGCGTGGAGAAAGATGTTTAAAACTTTTTCAAAAGATATGGAAAACGGACAGAATAAAAGCCCCCCTTACTGGAGCTTTCTTTTATACACGAAGATAAAAAAGGCAGATCCTGCCATTTTACAGAATCTGCCGGATAAGACAGAGGATATTACATTCCCAGAAGATTTTCACCGATCTTTACAACATCACCGGCTCCCATGGTAATCAGCAGATCACCGGAGATGCAATGTTCAAGAAGAAAGTTTTCAATCTCATCAAAGGTATCGAAGTAGTAGCATTCTTTGCCAAGAGCCTGAAGCTTATGCTGCAGATCCATGGAAGAAATTCCAAGAGTATTCTGTTCGCGGGCGGCATAGATTGGCGCAAGTACGATTTTGTCAGCCAGAGACAGTGCTTTTGCAAAATCATCCAGTAAAGCATAGGTACGGCTGTAGGTATGTGGCTGGAAAACGCACCACAGGGTTTTCTTCTCACAGGCTTGTGCAGTGGTGAGTGTAGCACGGATTTCTGTGGGATGATGGGCATAGTCATCAATAATAGTGATACCGGCCAGTGTGCCTTTATGTTCAAAACGGCGTTTTGTTCCACCAAAAGCTGAGAAACCGCACTGGATCGTATCGGCATCGATGCCAAGGTATGTGGCCATGGCGATAACAGACAGGGCATTGGATACATTGTGTATACCCGGTACATGCAGCGTAAAGTGCCCGATCACGGTATCCCCACGTTTGCAGGTGAAGCTGGCACAGCCATCTTCGCCAAAGACGATATCATCCGCTGTATAATCGCCGTTGCCATGTAAGCTGTAGGTGATGACTTCGCAGGAAAGACCTTCGGTAACTGCCTCGTATTTTGGGGTATCCGCATTGATGATCAGGACACCATCCTCCGGCAGCAGACCGGCAAAGCGGTGGAAGGAGCTGCGAATATCGTCAATGTCTTTAAAAAAGTCCAGATGATCCGCATCGACATTCAGTACGATGGAAATCTTCGGGAAAAAGCTTAGAAAGCTGTTGGTATATTCACAGGCTTCTGTAATGAAGGTGTCAGAATGACCGATGCGTAAGTTGCCGCCGATCTCGGGAAGGATACCGCCAACGCTGACTGTTGGATCTTTTTTTGCCTCCATAAGAACCAGAGCAGCCATAGAGGTTGTTGTGGTTTTGCCGTGCGTGCCACTGACAGCAATCGGTACCGGATAGTTTTTCATGATCTGGCCGAGCAGCTGGGCCCTGGTCAGCATGGGAATCTTTTTTTCGGCAGCTTTTTTGAATTCCGGATTGTCCGGATGAATGGCTGCTGTGTAAACGATAAGATCGATGTCATCGGTGATATTTTCAGCACGCTGACCGATCGTGATATGGGCACCTTTGGATTCAAGGTGATGGGTAAGTTCGCTGGCTTTCTGGTCGGAACCGGAGATTGTAAAGTGTCTGGTGAGCAAAATCTCTGCCAGAGAGCTCATGCTGATGCCGCCAATGCCGATAAAGTGAACATGTATAGGTGAACCAAACTGTACTTGATACATGGTGTACTCCTTTGCGTTGTGACGGCATAAATGCCGTCATAGATAAAATTACCTATTTATTATACTATGGTTAGTCAAAAAAGCAAATTTTTCTTGAAAAACATACAAAATGCCATGAAAATATCGTGTCGAATTTTGTAATTTGGGCAAAAGTAATAAAAAGTCGGAAAAGAAAGAGAAAAAAATAAGTAAAATTGTTCACTAATTCTTTGCACTGTGCTATAATATACGTATTCCTAAGACATGAGGTGAATGCATGATGAAGAAAGAAATGATTGCTATGCTTCTTGCTGGTGGGCAGGGAAGCCGTCTGGGCGTTCTGACGGAAAAAGTTGCCAAACCTGCAGTGGCATTTGGCGGAAAGTATCGTATTATCGATTTTCCACTTTCCAACTGTATCAATTCCGGTGTGGATACCGTAGGTGTGCTGACACAGTATCAGCCGCTTCGTTTAAATACACATATCGGTATCGGTATTCCGTGGGATCTGGACAAGAATGAGGGTGGTGTGACCATCCTGTCACCCTACGAAAAGAGCGGCGGCGCTGAGTGGTTTGCCGGTACAGCCGATGCCATCTATCAGAATATTGCATATATGGAGCAGTACAACCCGGACTATGTGCTGATTCTTTCCGGTGACCATATTTACAAGATGGATTACGAGGTGATGTTAGACTACCATAAGGCCAACAAGGCGGATCTGACGATTGCCTGTATGCCGGTGCCGATCGAGGAGGCCAGCCGTTTTGGTGTTATGATCACTGATGGTAACGGCCGTGTGACTGATTTCGAGGAAAAACCGGCCAAGCCCCGCAGCAATCTGGCCAATATGGGTATCTATATCTTCAGTTGGCCGGTATTAAAGAAAGCATTTGAAGAGATGAAGGGCACGCCGAATCTGGATTTTGGCTTCCACATTCTGCCCTATCTGCGTGATCACGGCAGCCGTATGTTTGCTTACGAGTTTAATGGTTACTGGAAGGATGTCGGTACACTGGGCTCTTACTGGGAAGCCAATATGGAGCTGATCGATATCATTCCGGAATTTAATCTCTATGAAGAGTTCTGGAAGATCTACACCAAGTCTGATATCATTCGTCCGCAGTATGTGGGTAACAGTGCAGTGATCGACCGCAGTCTGATCAGCGAGGGCTGTGATATCGAAGGTGAAGTACATAATTCTGTGATCGGTGTCAATGTCACCGTCGAAGAAGGTGCTGTGGTGCGCGATTCTATTATCATGGGTGGCGCTGTGATCAAGAAGGGCTGCCAGATCGAAAAGGCCATCATTGCCGAGAATGTTATTGTCGGTGAGAATGTTGTCATGGGCGAAGGCCCGGAGGCCGAAAATGTCCTGAAACCGAAGGTATATGCCTTTGGCCTGGTAACCATCGGAGAAAATTCCGTGATTCCGGACAATGTAAAGATCGGTAAAAACACCGCAATTAAGGGTGTGACTACCGCAGAGGATTACCCGGACGGCGAACTGCCGGCAGGTGGAGTTATTGTTAAGGAGGACAGTAAGTAGGCATGAGAGCATTAGGCATAATTTTAGCAGGCGGCAATAATAATAAAATGCGCGAACTGTCAAACAAACGTGCCATCGCAGCGATGCCTGTAGCAGGAAGCTACAGAGGCATTGACTTTGCGCTGAGCAATATGACCAATTCCCGTATCCAGCGCGTAGCAGTACTGACCCAGTACAATGCACGGTCTCTGAATGAACATTTAAGTTCTTCAAAATGGTGGGATTTTGGACGTAAACAGGGTGGTCTGTATCTGTTTACACCGACGGTCACTGCTTCCAACAGCTGGTGGTACAGAGGTACAGCAGATGCAATCTATCAGAATCTGGAATGGTTAAAGAGAAGTCATGAACCTTACGTTGTTATTGCTTCCGGCGATGGTATTTACAAGCTCGATTACAATAAGGTACTCGAGTATCATATCGCCAAACGTGCGGACATTACCGTTGTATGTACGGAACTGGAAGGTGATGTTACCCGCTTTGGCTGCGTCAAGATGAATGAGGACGGGCGTATCGAGGAGTTTGAGGAGAAGCCGATGGTGGCAATGACCAATACGATTTCTACAGGTATTTATGTGATCCGCCGTCGTCAGCTGATTGAGCTGATTGAGCGCAGTGCACAGGAAGAACGTTTTGATTTCGTTAAAGATATCCTGATCCGTTACAAGAATCTGAAACGTATCTATGGCTACAAGATGGACAGCTACTGGAGCAACATCTCCACTGTAGAGTCCTATTATAAAACAAATATGGATTTCCTGAAAAAGGATGTCCGGGATTATTTCTTCAAAGAAGGCAGCAAAGTCATGTCTGTTGTAGATGATCTGCCGCCGGCCAAGTACAATCCGGGCAGTGATGTACATAACAGTCTGGTTGCCAGCGGCTGTATTATTAACGGCAGCGTGGAGAATTCTGTATTGTTCAAAGACGTCTATGTAGGAAACAATTGCGTGATCAAGAATTCCATCATTCTCAATAATGTTTACCTGGGTGATAATACCCACATTGAGAACTGTATCGTGGAATCCAGAGATACGATCCGTGCCAATTCCTACTTCTGCGGCGAGGACGAAGTCAAGATCGTCATCGAGGAAAATGAGCGCTTTCCTCTGTAAGAAAAGCCGCCTACTGTAGTCTCTTTCCGGTACAGAACATCCGTATCGGGGGAGCGAATCGCCTGAGGGATACGAACGTCTTTCCCACAGGCGCAGAAAAATATGGTGTGCAAAAGGAAAGACGGTCGTTTCCATGATCAGCAAAATGTTTTGGAGGGAAACATCCGGAGCGGGAAATCCGGATGGAAGAATATATGAATATCACAGATGTCAGAGTTCGCAAGGTCGCCAGAAGTGGTAAAATGAAAGCTGTTGTATCGATCACGATCGATGATGTATTTGTAGTACACGATATCAAGGTGATCGAGGGCGATAAGGGCCTGTTTATTGCCATGCCCAGTCGCAAGGCAGCCGATGGCGAGTACAAGGATATTGCGCATCCGATCAATTCCGAGACCCGTAATGAGCTGCAGGAGCTGATCCTGCAGAAGTTTAAAGAGGCCATGGAAGCAGAGGAAGAGACAGGCGAGCTGTAAAGTACAAAAGAAGAGGGACTGCTGTCAGACAGAAGAAAAGTGTCTGGCAGCAGTTCTTTTTGGTACATAAAAATATCCGCCAGAGAGATTTTAAAACCCCTCTGGCGGATATTTTGCAGCTTATTTAAATTGATGTAATTCTTCTTTATAGCTGTAACCGATTTTGCCCAGCTTTTCCTGGATTTCAGCTTTGCTGACATCCAGCCGGTCGCAGAGATCATCCAAATCTCTGTAATTGTCGCGAAGCTGCGTATTGATATAACTTAATAACATTACCGGATCCTGTGGTATCATTCAACTTCCCCTTTCAGTACATGCTTGGTATCGGCGGTAAGTTTGCCATCCTGCAGATCGATCACAATCGTATCACCTGTATGAATATTACCGGCAAGGATCAGACGTGCTGTCAGTGTCTCTACATGAGTCTGCAGATAACGACGCAGCGGTCTTGCACCATACGTCGGATCATAGCCATTATCAATAACATACTGTTTGGCAGCCGGTGTCAGCTCTACGGTAAACTCCTGAGAAGCCAGAAGCTCATTGAGTTTGGCAAGCTGCAGATCAACGATAAAGCCGATATCCTGTTTCGTCAGCGGCTTGAACATGATCGTCTCATCCAGACGGTTCAGAAACTCCGGACGGAAGTGGGCACGCAGATCTCTGGTGACTGCTTCGGCAGCTTCCGGCAGAATCTTACCATCTTCGGAAATACCATCCAGCAGATAGGAGGAACCGATATTGGATGTCATGATCAGGATCGTATTCTTAAAGTCTACGGTACGGCCCTGGGAATCGGTGATACGGCCATCATCGAGTACCTGTAACAGGACGTTGAAGACATCCGGATGGGCTTTCTCAATCTCATCGAAGAGGACAACGGAGTACGGTTTACGACGTACAGCCTCGGTCAGCTGACCGCCCTCTTCATAACCGACATATCCAGGCGGGGCACCGATCAGACGGGACACAGAATATTTCTCCATGTATTCACTCATATCGATACGCACCATGTTGTTTTCATCGTCAAAGAGGTATTCGGCAAGAGCCTTGGCCAGCTCTGTCTTACCTACACCGGTAGGACCAAGGAACAGGAAGGAACCAATCGGACGGTTCGGGTCCTTGACACCGGCTTTGGAACGGATGATTGCATCTGTAACTCTCTGGACAGCTTCATCCTGACCAATCAGACGTTTGTGCAGCAGTTCGTCCAGATGGAGTGTCTTTTCCCGTTCGCCTTCTGTCAGACGGGTGATCGGAATGCCGGTCCAACGGCTGACAATACGTGCGATCTCATCGTCATCGACACATTCATGTACCAGAGACATATCTTTTTCACGGACTTTTTTCTCTTCGATGGCCAGCTGCTGTTCCAGTTTCGGCAGTTCACCGTACTGCAATTCAGCAGCTTTTTCCAGATTGTACTCGCGCTGGGCTTTTTCAATCTGTTTGTGGATGTCTTCGATCTGCTCACGCAGTTTGGACAGAGTGTCCACATTTTTCTTTTCATTCTGCCACTGGGCCGTGCGGGTTGTGAGTTCGCTCTTTAATTCGGCGAGTTCCTTCTGTAGGGCATCAAGACGCTCTTTACTTAAGGAATCGGTCTCTTTTTTCAGAGCCTCCTCCTCGATTTCAAGCTGCAGGACTTTACGGCGCAGCTCATCCAGTTCAGCTGGCATGGAATCCATTTCTGTCTTGATCAGGGCACAGGCTTCATCTACAAGGTCAATCGCTTTATCCGGCAGGAAACGGTCGGTAATATAACGTTTGGACAGTGTGGCTGCAGCAACCAGCGCATTATCCGTGATCTTAACGCCGTGGAAGACTTCGTAACGGTCTTTTAAACCACGGAGAATGGAAATTGTATCTTCTACCGAAGGTTCATCGATCATAACCGGCTGGAAACGACGTTCCAGAGCAGCATCCTTTTCGATGTACTCACGATATTCGTCCAGTGTCGTGGCACCGATACAGTGGAGTTCACCACGGGCCAGCATTGGTTTTAACATATTGCCGGCATCCATGGCACCATCGGTCTTACCGGCTCCGACGATCAGATGCAGCTCATCGATAAAGAGGATGATCTGACCGTTGCTGTTTTTGACGTCCTCGAGAACGGCTTTCAGACGTTCCTCAAACTCACCACGGTATTTGGCACCGGCTACCAGGGCCCCCATATCCAGTGAGAAGATCTTTTTGTCTTTTAAGGCTTCAGGAACATCACCGCGGACGATACGCTGGGCGAGACCTTCGACAGCAGCAGTTTTACCTACGCCGGGTTCACCGATCAGCACCGGATTGTTCTTTCTCTTACGGGAAAGAATCTGGATGATGTTACGGATCTCGGCATCACGGCCGATGACCGGATCCAGCTTCTGGGAACGGGCCTTTTCAACCAGTTCTTCGCCATATTTGTTTAAAGTATCATAGGTGGCTTCCGGATTGTCGCTGGTGACACGCTGGTTGCCACGGACGGTACTCAATGCCTGCAGAAAACGCTCCCTGTCAATACCGTATTCTTTGAACAGCTGTTTCATGGACGGACTTGGATGCTTCAGCATGGACAGAAACAGATGTTCAACGGACACATACTCATCGCCCATGGCTTTGGCTTCGTCCTCGGCGTTGATGAGGGCTTCGTTTAAATATTTACCAATATAAGGCTGACCGCCGGATACTTTGACTCTGGCCTGGATCGCCTGTTCGACACGATCTGTAAAATGCTGTGTCTGGATATCCATCTTTTCGATCAGCCTGAGGATCAGGGAATCTTCCTGCTGGAGCAGATTGTAGAGCAGATGCTCCTGTTCAATCTCCTGATTACCGAAGTTGTAGGCTGTCTTTTCAAGATCCTGGACAGCCTGTAAGGATTTCTGGGTAAACTTACTGATATTCATAAAATCGCCTCCTTTTTGTTGGCAGATCTAAAATCTACATTTGTTCTATAACCAATATAACACAGAAAAAGAAAAATGCAAGTATTATTTTTAAAAACTGACGAAATTTTTTGAAGATTTTTGTGGCAAGATTATAAAGTTTTTAGATTTTGACACAGACTGTCTGGTTGCATTACCTGTATAAAAACGGTAAAATACTGTAACAGAAGGAGCAAAAGTCCTTGCCGCTTTTACTTGCGCTGTGCTGAAGGTGACAAGTGATATCTGCTTCGCATAAAGAACGGAGGAACAAAAAGATGAATGAGATGTACGAAGAGGTGCTGATCTCAGCGGGGAAAAATACAAAGAATTTTGCTCTGATGCTGGTATGCTATGGCGTTGGAGTTGTCTGTCTGGCCGGTGGTCTGGGGATGAACGTCCTGCTTTTGATTCCGGCGATCGCAGGGGGTATCGGCGGCTATATTTTTATGGGAAAGATCTATATGGAGTATGAGTATGCGTATACAAGTGGCCAGATCGATATTGACGTGATCTATAATAAGACAAAAAGAAAGAGACTGGCAGAGTATGACAGCGAACAGCTGTTATGCCTGGCACCGAAGGGCTCCACAGCGCTTGACAATTATCCGAAGGATATGCCTGTAGAGGACTATACCTCCAAAGACGAAACGAAACCATATTACGTAGCCATTTACAAAGGCGATAAAGGACAGGTGGCACTGCATCTGGAGCTGCCGGAGGATATTGTGAATAATATGCGGATGAAGAAGCCGAGATGTGTGTTCCTTCATTAAACGTGCATAGGCAGACATCCGATACAGGTATGGTAGCTATACCCCTGAAAAGAAAGATATAGAATCCTATGAGAAATTTATGGATCGATATCGTAAGGGATTAGCAATTGAAAAAGAGGCAGTACGCACATTTGAATAAACAGATAAAGTTTCTTTTATTGCAGTTTGCAGGGAATCTGTAAACTGCAATATTTTTGTCACGAGTTTTGGAAAAACCGTAACTATATGTACAGGATGTCATCATGACTTATCCTGCGGCAGCAGCTCCAGAAACTTTGACAGTGCCGGGTTCAGATTTTCCTGTTTCCAGATGGCTTTGACTTCAATATGTTCATGTGCACCGATGAGGGGAATGATGGCATACTCTGGGTTGTTTCTGATCTGTCCAAGAGCGTTTTCCGGCAGGATCGTGATACCACTTCTGGCAGCGACCATGAGAAGCAGGGTTTCGATGTCAGGAGAAGTGGCCGCTACCCGGGGGATAAAGCCGGAATCGGCATATTTGTCTGGCAGCATATAGCCGATGGCCATGGGGTCTTCATAAAATTTGGACAGCAGAAAACGTTCATTTTTCAGTTCATTGCGATACAGCGTATTGTGTCCGGCCAGTGGATGATCTGCATAGAGAACCGCATACAGCGGATAGGAGGCTACTACTTTCTGGGCGAAGGCGGACAAATCCGTATCGTTGTAACAGATATCCAGAATGACATCATATTTTCCCTGCTCCAGGTGTAAGAGCAGATCCAGATAGTTTTCCCGGTAGAGTTCAAAGGAAATATCTCTGTGGGTTTCATGAAATGTCTTCAGAACGTGCCGGAAATCCGAAGTTTCATAGCCTTTGACATATCCGATCTGGATCGAACCGGAGATACCTGCAGCTGCAGCTTCTACCTTTTCGAGCGCCCGGTATTCCATTTCCAGAATCGCCCGGGCTTCCTGTAAAAAGACTTTGCCTGCTGGTGTCAGCTCCACGTGGCGGCGGGAACGGTCAAACAGGCGCACTCCCAGCTGGTCTTCGAGGGTCTGGATACGCTGCGTCATGGCAGTCTGGGAGATAAAATGTTTTTTGGCAGCTTCTGTAAAATTGAGACATTCTGCAACAGATATAAAATAGGTAAGCTGATTGGTGGTCATAAAGCGTCCTTTCGTAAGTACATCAATATATGGAAAATTATCAGAGTGATAAAAAGTATGGATAAAATATAAACAGTCCGTTCAGAGTAGTACGGACAGCCTGTTATAAAGCAACATATAATCTGTTTCTTATTATAACTGGTAAATATGCTTGGTACAATCCATAAAATACGGGCATATTGCACAGAAACCATAAGGGAAAACTTATCAAAAGGCAGCATTTCCTTATTGGCAATTCCATGGCAAATCTTTTATAATCCAGTATAAAGGGGCAAGTATGCACTTTGCCCGCACAGATGAAAAGGAGAGGTACATAGTATGGCAGAAGAAGCAGTAAAGAAACCAAGACGGCCAATTGATCCGAATTCGGCCAAATATAAACTGGGTCAGATTGCCGCCAAAGCATACTCTGATGCACAGGAAGCAAAAGAACGTGGAGAGCTGGTCGGCTGGTGTTCCAGCAATTTCCCGGTAGAGATCCCGGAGACATTAGGACTGTATGTCTGTTATCCGGAAAACCAGGCAGCAGGTATCGCAGCCAGAGGCGGTGGTGAGCGTATGTGTGAGATCAGCGAGGCCGACGGTTACTCCAACGATATCTGTGCGTATGCCCGCATCAGTCTGGCCTACAGCAAGGTAAAGGATGCCCCGGAGCAGAATATGCCACAGCCGGATTTTTTACTTTGCTGCAACAATATCTGTAACTGCATGATCAAATGGTATGAGAATCTGGCTGTAGAGCTGAATATTCCGCTGATCATGATCGATATTCCGTTCAATCCGGACTACGAGGTATCTGATGCAGAAGTGGTTTATATCCGTGAGCAGTTCTGGGATGCCATTCATCAGCTGGAGAAGCTGACCGGCAAGAAATGGGACGATGAGAAATATAAACAGGTTATGGAAATTTCCGGCCGTACAAGCCGTGCATGGCTTGCAGCTACAGCCTGTGCCCGTTATACACCGTCTCCGTTTAACGGTTTTGACCTGTTAAACCATATGGCTGTTATGGTTACGGCCCGTGGTAAGATCGAAGCTGCAGAGGCAATGGAACTTCTGCTGAAGGAATACGAAGCCAACCATGAGAAAGGGGAATCCACTTTCCGTGCAGAAGAGAAGCATCGTATCATGTTCGAGGGTATTGCCTGCTGGCCGTGGCTGAGAGTGACCTCCACCGGTATGAAGAGCCGTGGTATCAATATGGTAACGACGATTTATGCCGATGCCTTTGGCTTTATTTATAAAGATTTTGATGATATGTGCCGTGCCTATGCCAAGGTACCGAATGCCATCAATCTGGAATATGCCCGCGACAAACGTATTAAGCTGTGCAAGGACAATCATGTCGAAGGTCTGCTCGTGCACACCAACCGTTCCTGCAAGCTGTGGAGTGGTTTCATGGCAGAGATGAGCCGTCAGATCGGCGAAGCCTGTGATATCCCGGTGGTCAGCTTTGACGGCGACCAGGCGGATCCGCGTAACTTCTCCGAAGCCCAGTACGATACACGTGTGCAGGGTCTGACCGAGATCATGGAGATGAAAAAGGAGGCAAAGGCATGAGTCTGACAGAAATTTTAAAGAAATTTGAAGCAGTTGCCGCTGATCCGAAGGGACAGAAGGAAAAATATCTGGCAGCCGGCAAAAAGGTCGTACTGACCGCACCGGTCTATACACCGGAGGAAATCATACATTCTATGGGTCTTGTGCCGATGGCCGCATGGGGCGCTGATATGGAGATCAATGAAGCAAAGAAATATTTCCCGGCATTCATCTGCTCTATTATGCAGTCTATTCTGGAACTGGGCATGAACGGTACATACGATGGTGTGAGTGCGATCGTGATCCCGAGCCTGTGCGACAGTTTAAAGGTTCTTGGCGAGAACTGGAAATACGGTGTACCGTCGATCCCGTTTATTCCGATGACCTATCCGCAGAACAGAAAGCCGTCCTACGGCGCCGCTTTTACAAAGGCCGGCTACGAGAGGGTGATCGCAGATCTTACCAAGGCTACGGGAGGTTCCTTTGACGATGCCGCACTGAAAAATTCGATTGAAGTATACAATGCGCACAATAAAGTAATGAGAAAACTGGCAAAAGTGCTGGCTGACCATCCGGAAGTTACCGCCATGCAGAGAAGTGCTGTTTATAAGAGCGCAGGCTTCATGCTGAAAGAAGAGCATACCGCTCTGGTAGAAGAACTGATCGCCTGTCTTGAGAGTGCTCCGGCAGGGGAAGAAAAGATTCGCATCTATGTGTCCGGTATTCTGGCTGACAGTCCGTCGCTTCTCGAAATCTTTGACGAGAACGGCTTTACGATCGCCGGAGACGATGTGGCAGCCGAGAGCCGTCAGTACCGTACCGATGCACCGGCCATGGAGAAAGGACTTGACAGCCTGGCTGCAAAATTCTGTGCGATGGACAACTGCTCCGTGCTGTACGATATCGAGAAGAAGCGTGTCCATATGATCATGGATGAAGCCAAAGCCTGTGGTGCAAAAGGTGTTGTCGTTGTACTGACAAAGTTCTGTGATCCGGAAGAATTTGACTATCCGCTGATCAAAAAAGCCTGCGATGCAGCTGAGCTTCCCTGCCTGTTGATCGAGGTAGACCGCCAGATGACGAATTATGAACAGGCCCGCACGATGCTTGAGGGCTTCAAGGATATGCTGGCTTAAAGCAGCATCGAAAAAAGAATACACAGTGACAGATAAAATAAGAAACCAGATATATCAGGCTATGTATACTTTACGTATGAGAGTGTACGCAATACGGTGCTGTGAAAGTATGTGGAATAACTTTTTGCAATCTGGCTGCAGACAAATTATTTTATTTTATTTATTATAGAAGAGGTAAAAGACATGAGCGAAATGAAAAGACCCCTGGAGGGTGTAAAAGTACTGGAGCTGGCTACCTTTATTGCCGGACCGTGCTGTGCAAGATTTTTAGCTGACCTCGGTGCCGAGGTTATCAAAGTAGAGGCTCCGAATGGCGATCCGCTGCGTTATACCGCAGTCAACGAAGGCCGTCCGTTTGGCGACAAGGAGGATACCAGCTTTACACTGGAAAATACAGGTAAGAAATGTGTGATCTTAAATACAAAATCTGAGGCCGGGCGTGCGGCGCTGGAAAAGCTGATCTCCGAGAGCGATATCTTTATCACCAACTGGCGTCAGCCGGCACTGAAAAGAGCCGCTCTGGACTACGACACACTGAAAGTCAAATATCCGAAGCTGGTTATGGGGTATGTCAGCGGTTACGGCGAAAAGGGTCCGGACAAGGATCTGCCGGGCTTTGACTTTACCGCATATTTTGCCCGTGGCGGTGTTATGGGACCGATGCATGACGCAGATTCTGCACCGATGCTCCCAATCGCCGGATTTGGCGACCATCAGGTCGGCATGTATCTGGCCAGTGGTATTTTAGCTGCCCTGTACCGTGCAAGAGAGACAGGCAAGGGTGATCAGGTTACCGTCAGTCTGTTCCATACTGCTATCTGGGATGTGGCTCTGTATCTGCAGTCCAACCAGTATGGGGATCCGTCCACACAGTACCCGGTCCGCTCCACCCAGATCGCCAACCAGCTGCAGGTAGCCCGTAAGACAAAGGATAATAAGTGGATCCAGATTGCTATGCCGCGTTATGACTATTACTATCCGATCTTTATGGAAGCCCTTGGCCGTCAGGATCTGATCGGTGATGAGAGATACTTCCCGCAGACCGCTGTACAGGCGCATCTGGAAGAATTCAGCCAGATCGTAGCAGATGAGGTTGCTAAGAGAACACTGGACGAGATGGTAGATCTGATGAATAAGGCCGATCTGCCGTATGCTGTATGCCAGACATGGGATCAGCTGCTTGTCGATGAGCAGGCTTGGGGCTCCGATGCCCTGACAAAGGTCAGCTTTCCGAACGGTGAGGAGCGTACAATGGTGCGTACCCCTGTTCTGTTTGCCGATACTGAGCTGCCGCCGTATGAGAGAGGTGCTTTCCTCGGTGAGCATACCAAAGAAGTACTGAAAAATCTGGGCTACAGCGATGAGCAGGTAGAGGCTATGCTTGCTGCTGGTGAAGCCGCTGATGTCAAGAGAATAGGATAAGAGCATTTATGTATACACTTGGAGTGGATGTGGGATCGACCACATCGAAATGTGTTTTACTGAAAGATGGAAAAGAAATCGTTGCCACGTCCTTGCTCCGTGCAGGGACGGGCACAGACGGCCCCACCCGGGCGCAGCAGGAGGTTCTTGAAAAAACCGGGTTGACTGCTGAAGATGTAACTTACGTCATGGCGACCGGTTATGGCCGTAAAACGTTAAAGACAGCCGACGGAGAGATGAGCGAGCTGTCCTGCCATGCCAAAGGTATCTCGGTCATGTATCCGAATATCCGCACGATCATCGATATCGGCGGACAGGACGCCAAGGTCATCAGCCTCGGCAGCAACGGTCAGATGATGAATTTTGTCATGAACGATAAATGCGCTGCAGGAACTGGTCGCTTCCTCGATGTCATGGCAGGTATCTTACAGCTGGACATTGGAGAATTGGAAAAAGAGGCTGCAAAGTCTGAAACAGCCGCCAAGATTTCCAGCACCTGTACCGTATTTGCCGAATCCGAAGTCATATCCCAGCTTGCCAACGGTGCAGCCAGAGAAGATGTTGTGGCAGGTATCTGTAATTCCGTAGCTGCCCGTGTGGCCGCTCTTGCCAAACGTATCGGTATCAAAGAAGAGGTATTCATGAGCGGCGGTGTAGCCCAGAATGGTGGTGTACGCCTGGCTTTGGAACGAGAACTGGGTGTTCCCATTCACTACAGTGAGTTTTCCCAGCTGATGGGTGCTTACGGAGCCGCATTATTTGCCCATATAAAAGCAACAAAGTAAATGCGAAAGCAGGAAAGCAGTGAAACGTCCGCCGATGGCTCCGGCTGTGCGCTGCCTGCAAGGGATGTGATATGTTTTCTCAAACAAGCACAACGCCTGTCTGAGCTAAACGCTAACTGCGACTAGGCACACTCGCATAAGCGAGCTCGTGCGCCAAGTCTTAGTAAGCGTTGGATCTCATACAGGCTAAGGGCGTGCTTTGCATTGTTTGAGAAAACATATCACATCCCTTGCAGGCAGCGCACAGCCGGAGCCATCGACGGACGTTAATTTACGTTGTTGTATATGAAGGATATGTGAAGTGTGATAAACTGTGTTGTATAAAAAATCAGTAGCAAAATCAGAAAGTTTTCGGACAAAGTTAGTAGATAAAAGTATGGGAGTGAATATATGGTATCTGTACAATCTCTGCAATATTTCATGAAAGTATACGAAAAGCGAAGCCTGAACAAAGCCGCCGCCGAACTCTACGTGACCCAGCCCGCTCTGTCCCTGG
The DNA here is from genome assembly GCA_934394565.1 of uncultured Lachnospiraceae bacterium. Classification (GTDB taxonomy): domain Bacteria; phylum Bacillota; class Clostridia; order Lachnospirales; family Lachnospiraceae; genus UBA11957. The sequence continues at coordinate 41,418 of CAKRQV010000009.1, read as the reverse complement.
CCATGAAAAACCTTGAACAGGATCTGCACATGACCCTGATGAACCGCAGCAACCGCGGCATCGAGATCACCCAGGACGGCGAAGAACTGTACCAGCACTGCGAAGTCCTGATGAAACAGCTGGCACAGATCGAATCCTTAAGCCAGCGGAAAAAAGAAGAACGACTGTGCATTTCCGCCTTCCCGGACTTGTGCCCGCCCGAAGCCATCGGCCGGATGCTGAAAGAGCCGGAATATAAGGACATGCGGATCGATTTCGAAGTCTGCCGTACCCAGCAGGCCCTGAAAAATGTTGAAAACGGCTTTTCCGAGATCGCCATCGTCCAGTACAATACAAGGCAGGAAAAGACCATCCTCAAACAGTGCGAACAGATGGAACTTCTGTTTATCTCGCAGGCCACCCACACCCTGTCCGTTGCCGTAGGCGAAAACAGCCCACTCTATCATAAGAAAGAAGTCACCTTTAAGGATCTGCAGCAGTACCGCCATATCCGTTATCAGGATGACTTATACTCCTATATCACCGGCGAAGTAAGAGAAAAGGATATCCGCATGGATAATCTGCCCCGCTGCTACATCAACAGCAGCGAGCTGACCAGATATCTGCTGCGGACGACCGATATGTACACCTTCTCCTCCGTGGAAAATCATGCCATGGCCAAAAGATACGGCGTGCATATTATTCCCGTGGCGCAGGCAAACACCGTAGTCACGATCGGCTGGGTCAGACGCAAACAGCATGAACCCAGAGAAGCCGCCCGGCACTTTCTGCAGCTGTGGCAGGAAGAACTGGAAAGGGTATAAGAAAAACTTATAGCACTGTAGTAAATACGACAAAATATACAAAAAGTCCGATTGCTATTATACTTTAAATAAATAAAGGACGAAGAAGTCTGGAGTTGAGATTTCTTCGCCCTTTTTGTATCCGAACAGCCTGTGGAAGCTGTCCGCGGCAGCTTCGGCAGACAATTATGTTTTTACCACAGGAGGAAAGAGAAAATGGTACCTTTACTTGCACTTGCCATTGTATTTCTGGTGTATGCCGTGGGTGATCTCGTGGCCACCAAAACCAAAGCCATCATCTCCATGATGCTGGTCAGCTCAGTGATATTTCTGATCGCATTCTGGTGCGGCCTTCCGGCAACGATCTTTCAGGATTCCGGTCTGCAGGCCTTTGCCAGCGTAACGATCTGTATGTTCCTTGTTCATGTCGGCAGTACGATCAAGATCAAAGACTTTATCAAAGAATGGAAAACGGTACTTCTGGTACTGATCACCACACTGGCGATCGCCTTCGGTACATATTTTATCTGTCGTATGTTCATGGATAATGATTACGCTGTAGCCGGTTCTCCGGTACTGGCAGGTGCTATGGTTGCCTACCTTGTCATGCAGCAGGCCGCAGAAGCCATCGGACGTACCGATGTTACCGTATTTGCCCTGATGATCCTGTGTCTGCAGGCCTTTGCCGGTGTACCAATCGCTTCCAACCTGGCCAAAAAAGAGGGTATGCGTATCCTTGGCGAGTGGAAAAACGGTACATATGTGCCGGAAAGTCAGGAAAAAGAAGAGAACACCTTTGGCGGCTTCAAGATTTTCCCGTCCGTACCCGAAAAATACAACAGCGCCAACCTTATCCTGTTTAAGGTAGCAGCTATCGCGCTGATCGCTTATGAGCTGGCACAGGTAACCGGTGTCAACCAGCTGATCTTCGCCCTGATCCTTGGCGTGCTCTTCCATGAGATTGGTATTCTTGATGAAGCAGCCCTGACCAAGGCCAACGGCTTCTCCTTTGTTATGGCCGGTGCACTCTGCAGTGTATTCAGTGGTCTGGCCAATACAACACCGCAGATGATCCTGGGTATGCTGGGTAGTCTGGCCCTTCTGATCATCGTTGGTATCGTGATCATGGCTGTTGTTGCCGTGATCGTTGGTAAATTCCTGCACTTCAGCTGGACAATGTCCATCTGTATGGCCGTTACAGCCCTCTTTGGTTTCCCGGGAACCTATCTGGTCAGCCGTGAAGTATCCGCTGCCTGCGGCGAGACCGAGGAGGAGGTCGAGGTCGTTATGAGCTATCTGATGCCGAAAATGATCATCGCAGGTATCGTTTCCGTATCCATCGTCTCCGGTATTGCTGCCAGTCTGATGAGCGGATGGATGGTATAAAGAGAGTATGACAGATACAGCATCTGAACCGTTGGGTTCGGGTGCTGTATAACTGTATTTTAAGAAACATAAAGAAAACGGAGAATACAAAAAAATTATGAGCGAAACTATGGATTTTAAACAGACAGCGCTGGATTATCGCAAGCAGCTGGTGGAGACGAGACGGTATATCCACAGACATCCGGAGCTTTCTTTTAAAGAGGTCAATACAGCAAAGCTGATCCGCGAGCGTTTAAAGGCTCTTGATATCCCGATGATGGAGGGTGTCAGCGGAAATTCCACAGTAGGTATCTTAAAGGGCAGCGAGCCGGGACCGACGCTGCTGTTCCGCGCCGATATCGACGCACTGCCGATCACAGAGGATACAGGGCTGGATTTCGCTTCGGAAACACCGGGCGTTATGCATGCGTGTGGACACGACGCCCATACCTCAACACTTCTGGCCTTTGCGGACTGGATGGCAAAGCACAGAGACCGGATCAAAGGTACAGTCAAGCTGGTATTCCAGCAGGGCGAGGACCAGACACCGGGCGGTGGTAAATTTATCGTGGCCGATGGCGTTTTAAAGGATGTGGATTATGCTTTTGCCTGGCACTGTGCGCCGGAGCTGGAAACCGGTACACTTTCGGTCAGCGAAGGCCCCCGTACTGCAGCCGTGGAATGTTATCGTATCCGTATACACGGCGTTGGCGGCCACGGTGGCTTCCCGTTTATGGCGGTTGATCCCATAGCTACAGGAGCAGAAATCGTATCTGCCATCAACCAGCTGATCAACTGGACGGTCAGCCCGTTTGATTCGGCCACACTGACAGTCAGCCGTTTTGCGGCCGGTACGGAGGGCATCTATAATGTCATTCCGGCAGATGCCGTACTCGAGGGTCATCTGAGAAGCCTCAATAACGATGTGGCCAAACGCCTGCTTGAAAGGATCCGGAAGCTGGCTGAGGGCATCTGCGAAGCTCGTGGCTGTACCTGCGAATTTGAGGTGGAGCATGGCTATCCGGCGCTGATCAACGACGAAAAGGCAGCCGTATTCTTACGCGAAAAGCTGCAAGAGGCCGGTATGAATGCAAAAAAGACGCCCCCGATCATGGGTGCCGAGGACTTCGCCTTTTATACCATGGAAGTGCCGGGCGTGTACTTCAACAGCGGCGTACATGATCCGGCCCGTCCGGAGACAGCCTACGCACCGCACAATCCGAAATTCTGCATCGACGAGGACGCTATGGTCTGTGCGCTGGAGGCCATGCTTCGGATCTATGACGAGATGACGACCGAGTTTGCTTACGAAAAATAATAGTTTCCCCTCTTGACACCACCCCGGCCGTCTCCTATAATGAGCAAAGAAAAGCAATGAAGGAAACAAGTACCCACAGGACAAACCCACAGAAAGCAGCCGGTTGATGAGAGGCGCGGGCAGAGGCCTATGGCGAATACATTCCGGAGCTTCGCACCGAAAAGAGATGAGTAGGCTGCGACGGAAGCGCCTCCGTTATACGGGCCAGAGTATAGATCGTATGTACTCTATGAGGCAGGGATCGCGAGAAACCTGTGAATAAAGGTGGTAACACGGGATTTAAAGCCCCGTCCTTTAGTTTGAAAAAACGGAGGACAGGGCTTTTTTATGTATAACTAAAGCTAAAAAGACCGTCTCCGGTAGAGACCCCGCTGCAGGGAACACGAAATAAGGAGGAAACAAAGATGCAGATTTACGAAGAACTCAAGGCAAGAGGCCTGATCGCACAGGTAACCGACGAAGAGGTGGTACGCGATCTGGTCAACAATGGCAAGGCAACCTTTTACATCGGTTTTGATCCGACAGCAGACAGTCTGCATGTCGGTCATTTCATGGCACTGTGCCTGATGAAGAGACTGCAGATGGCAGGTAACCGTCCGATCGCACTGCTTGGTGGCGGTACAGGTATGGTTGGCGATCCGTCCGGTAAGACAGATATGCGTAAGATGCTGACAAAGGAGCAGATCGACCACAATATCGAGTGCTTTAAAAAGCAGATGTCCAAATTTATTGATTTTTCCGAGGGTAAGGCGCTGATGATCAATAATGCGGACTGGCTGTTAAAGCTGAATTATGTCGAGCTGCTGCGTGAGGTGGGACCGCATTTCTCTGTAAACCGTATGCTGACAGCGGAGTGCTACAAGCAGCGTATGGAAAGAGGACTTAGCTTCCTGGAGTTTAACTACATGATCATGCAGAGCTACGATTTTTATGAGCTGTTCCAGCGCTATGGCTGCAATCTGCAGTTTGGCGGTGATGACCAGTGGAGCAATATGCTGGGCGGTACGGAGCTGATCCGCCGTAAGCTGGGCAAGGACGCTTCTGCAATGACGATCAACCTGCTTCTGAACTCTGAGGGTAAGAAGATGGGTAAGACCGAAAACGGCGCAGTATGGCTGGATCCGGAGAAGACGTCTCCGTTCGAGTTCTACCAGTACTGGAGAAATGTGGCTGATGCGGACGTACTGAAATGTATCCGTATGCTGACATTCCTGCCTCTGGAGGAGATCGACAAGATGAACGACTGGGAAGGCAGCCAGCTGAATGTGGCCAAGGAGATCCTGGCATATGAGCTGACCAAGCTGGTTCACGGCGAGGAAGAGGCTGAGAAGGCACAGGCAGCTGCGAAAGCACTGTTCTCCGCAGCCGGAGATTCCGAGCATATGCCGACAGCAGAGATTGCTGAGACAGATTTCAAAGATGGTCAGATTGATATGATTACACTGGTACATTTGTCTGGTCTGTGTGCGACTCGTTCCGAGGCGCGCAGAAATATCCAGCAGGGCGGTGTTTCTGTGGATGGCGAGCCGGTGAAGGATATTGCTAAGACTTTTCCGATGGAAGCTTTTAAAGATGGGCTGATCGTGAAACGTGGTAAAAAGAATTTCCGCAAGGTTTTTGTGAAATAAAATGTAGGTTGTGAGGGACAAAAAATCTCCCCGAAAAAGCCACCGGCTGGGGATGTGTACTCTCTTCGCAAACAAGTGCAACGCTGTCAGAAGCTAATCGTTAACTTCAACTAATGCGCTCGCTAAAGCGGGCTCGCGCATAAGTTTACGTAAACGATGGATCTTCTGCCAGCTAAGGGCGCACTTTGAATCGTTTGCGAAGAGAGTACACATCCCCAGCCGGTGGCTTTTTCGGGGAGATTTTTTGTCCATTTACTTTAGTTGGATAAATCTCACACCATTCTCACATCTTTTTCATCGGATGTTCACAGTTTTCCCAGATACTGGGATGCAGAAAATACAGGAAAATGATGTGCAGGAGGTTAAGATGCAGGGCAAATTTAATAAGAAGAAAATCATAAAGATTGCTGTGATCGCGGGTGTGGTGGTGATCGTGCTGGCCGGGGGAGGTACGGTGATCGCGGGTAAGGTGAAGAACCGGACGGCTACGGAGAGTGTGGCAGATACGAACCGGAGCTATGAGGTGAAGACGGGGACGATCAGTACGACGGTGTCCGGGACGGGAACGCTGGCGGCAGATGATGTGCAGAATATCGATGTTTTATCGCTTTTGACGGTGGATAAGGTCTATGTGGATGCCGGGGATACGGTGAAAGCGGGGAATCTGCTGGCTACGGTGGATACAGTTTCTGTGAAAACGGCGCTGCAGACGTTACAGAATGAGCTGTCTTCCCTTGACAGTCAGATCGAGGATGCGAAGGATGATACGGTGAGTACAAAGATTAAATCCAGCGTATCCGGCCGTGTGAAAAAGATCAATGCCGCAAAGGGTGATGGTGTAACGGATGTGATGCAGGAGGATGGCGCGCTGGCGCTGATTTCACTGGATGGAAAGATGGCTGTGGAGATTACGGCAGCATCAGAGGTATCTGTTGGGGATGATGTGACGGTGACCTTATCGGATGGCTCTGCAGTGGACGGTACGGTGGAATCGGTCAGCGGCACAAAGGTAATCGTCACGATGACGGATAATGGGCCGGAATACGGTGAGAAGGTCACGGTAAGTCAGGATGGCACGGTACTGGGCATGGGTGCGCTGTATATCCACAGTGAGCTGACGGTGAACGGTTATACAGGGACGGTATCTTCGGTTTCTGTAAAGGAAAATCAGAAGGTTAGTGACGGCACGGTGCTTTTTAAGTTGAAGGATACCGGAAAGACGGCGACATATGAAAAGCTGGTAGCCCAGCGGGCTGAGGTGGCGGATGCGCTGAGTCAGGTAGTGGCGCTGTATAAGGATCCAAACCTGTATGCAGAGTTTTCCGGTACGGTGCAGAGTGTAAACTGTGAGGATGCCGAGCTGGTGACGGAGGATGCTTCAACAACAGATACAGAAACAGCACAGGATACAGGTGCGTCATCTGATGATACGAAAACGGAAACAACAAGTGCGGAAAAGGCGCAGGACAGTAGCGCACAGGCAGTTACAGAAGCGGCAACGGACAAGAGTGAGTCAACCGGTACACAGACAGGCACAGACAGTACTGCCGCAACATTTGATACGACAACGACTGGCAGTGGTATGAAAGGTACGGCGGCACAGAACGCGATACAGGGCAGTGCAGGAGGTTTTGTCAGTCTGGGCTGTTCGACGGTTTCCGGTGGCTTTGTGCAGGTGAGTGCGGATACATCGGTACAGAGTACACAGCAGGATAGTGCTGCGCAGAGTGATGTAGAGACGCAGACGGCTGCGGAAAACAGCGGTCAGACACAGACAACAGAGAAAACAGCGGAGAGCGATGCAGGAGAGACCGGCAGTGGCAGCAGTACAGAAAGCAATGCGGACAATACCGGCAGTGGCAGCAGTACAGAGAATAATGGAGACAACACCGGCAGTTCTGCAGATGCCACAGAGGACACCGTCGTATCCACTCTGCAGGATGTGACAGTAACAGCTCCGGTCACCGGAAACGCCGTGCAATCGGAGATTTCTTCCGGAACAGGCTACAGTGCATCGATCAGCTGGAATCCCGCTGTATCCGGAACATATGCTGCAGGTACGGCATACACGGCAACTTTGACGTATAAGGCGTCAGATGGATATTATTTTGACGGAAATCTTGCAGAAAGTTACCGAAAGAGCGTGACTGCGGACAGTGCGGAGACAAAAGCGGAGGTATCTGCAGATGGAAAAACACTGACGATCACGGCAGCTTTTGCCGCGACCGCGCAGGATACACAGGCGGCACAGAGTGGGGCGGCAGGGCTTACCGCCCAGGCAAAGGGCAGTCAGATGAGCGGCGGTATGTCCGGCAGCGCATCCGGCGGCTACCGCGTATCGTCTGTCAGTGCTTCTTCGGACAGTAGTACGGCGGACAGCGAGACAGAAACAGAAAATCTGGACACCTACACAGCGACTACGACAGCGTTTACGATCTCCAGGGATGAAAAAATGTGTGTCAGCGTGAGTGTGGATGAGCAGGATATCCTGAATCTGTCCGTGGGACAGACAGCAGAAGTGACGCTGGATGCTGTGGATGGCGAGACCTTTGAAGGTACGGTGACGTCGGTCAATACGGTTTCGAGTGAAGCGTCCAATGGCGTAACGAAGTATACGGCAGAAGTGACACTGGACAAGACGGATCAGATGCTGGCCGGTATGAATGCCTCAGTCGTTGTAACGGTATCTTCTGCTGAAAACTGTCTGATCGTTCCGGAGGCGGCGCTGCAGGAAGACGGCAATAAAACGACCGTCTATACGACTTACGATGCGTCTACGGGAACATATGGTGGAGAAACAGAGGTCACGACCGGCGTTTCGGACGGTACGAGTGTGGAGATTGTAAGCGGACTGTCTGAAGGTGATACGGTATATTACAGCTATACGGAAAGCAGCTCGGATACGATGGGGTTTGGTATGGATATGGGCAACATGCAGATGCCGGGCGGTGGTGCGCCGGACGGACAGGACAGATCCGGTGGCAATGGCAGCGGTAACGGTCCGCAGGGTGGACCTGGCGGCGGTAACAGACAGTAAGGAGGCAGTATGATCAGATTAACAGATATCTCCAAGGTCTATACAATCGGCGGAGAAGAAGTACATGCGCTGGATCACGCCTCATTGCATGTGAAAAAAGGTGAATTTGTCGGTATCATCGGTCCGTCCGGCAGCGGAAAATCCACGTTGATGAATATTATCGGCTGTCTGGACCGACCGGACAGCGGAGAATACCTGCTGGACGGCGTGGCGATCGAAAAGTATACGGAAAAGGAGCTGACGGCTGTGCGGAATAAAAAGATCGGTTTTATTTTCCAGAGCTTTAACCTGATCGGTAAGCTGACTGCAGAGGAAAACGTAGAGCTGCCACTGATCTATCAGGGGGTAAAGCGTGAGGAACGCATGGAGCGTGTCCGGGAGGCTCTGGAGCGCGTGGATCTGTGGAAACGGGCGAAGCACCGTCCAGTACAGCTGTCCGGCGGTCAGCAGCAGCGTGTGGCGATCGCCCGGGCGCTGGTTACACGGCCATCACTGTTTCTTGCGGATGAGCCGACGGGAAATCTGGACTCCCGGACGGGGGAGGATATTATGCGGATTTTTCATGAGCTGCATGCGCAGGGAAATACGATCGTGCTGATTACCCATGACAATGAGGTGGCAGTGCAGGCAGCCCGGAGGATCCAGATCCGTGACGGTCATGTAAGGGAGGTAGAGTAGATGGTATTTCAGTCTGTGAAAATGGCATGGAAGTCCATCGCTTCCAATAAAATGCGCTCATTTCTGACGATGCTTGGCATTATCATCGGCGTGGTATCGCTGGTCGTGCTGGTTTCCCTGGTCAGTGGAGCAACAACATCGGTTACGGATGAAATCAACAGTCTTGGCAGCAATCTTTTAACGGTCACGATTTCCGATGATAAGGGAAAGCCCATGACGCTGGCAGATGTCAACGCCCTGATGGATGAGGAAGATATTGCGCTGACTGCGCCGGGCGCGTCGTTGAATGTTACCGGCAAGTATGGCAGCGAGAGTGATTCTGTCATGGTAACGGGGACGACGGCTGCGTACAGTATGATTCAGGGACTGCAGCTGAAATATGGTCGTTTTCTGAAGACAACGGATGTGGAGCAGGCCAATTATGTGGCTGTGGTCAATTCGACGCTGGCAGAGGAGCTGGTCGGCTATACCTCCTGTGTCGGAAAGACGATTTCCCTGAATGGTATGCATTTTACGATCGTTGGTGTGCTGGACGATGACGACAGCTCCTCGCTGACATCTATGATGGGGGATCAGCTGATCGCCTATATCCCATATACAACGGCTATCCGTGTATCGAACAGTGTGAGTACAAAGGTGACTTCTTTTTATGTGACATCCACCAGCGAGGATAGCATGGATGCTACGGAAGAGACCGTGACCCGGCTTATGATGGACAGGTTCAACGAGGATGAGGATGCCTTTTCCATCACAAACCAGTCAGAGATCATGGATGCATTGAGCTCTGTGACCGGCACCTTAAGTCTGCTGCTGGGCGGTATTGCGGCGATTTCTCTGCTGGTTGGTGGTATCGGTATCATGAATATTATGCTGGTGTCTGTGACAGAGCGTACCAGAGAGATCGGTATCCGCAAGGCTATCGGTGCGGGCCGTGGAACGATCATGCTGCAGTTTCTGATCGAGGCGCTGACGATCAGCCTCCTTGGCTGTCTGATCGGTATCGGGCTGTCGGGGGCGCTCCTTGCTGTTGTCAATGTCTTTGGCGGTGTATCGTATGGCCTGAACAGTACTGTAGTAATGATCTCTATCCTGTTTTCGATGTGTATCGGTGTCCTTTTCGGGCTGTATCCGGCCAATAAGGCGGCAACTATGCTGCCGATCGACGCGCTGCGTTTTGAAGGTTGACATACTGTCAGGACACAGAGTACCGAATCTGTCGAAATATGTAAATGGCATGCAAAGCATCGGAGCATCTGTCCGGTGCTTTCTGTGTTGCCATGCATATGAAAAATGATCCAGTGGATCATTTTTGTGTGTTGCGTGTATCCACGGGATATGCAAAAAAAATGTTACCTGCAGCGAATGCAAAAAAAAATGAAAAAAAAGATTGACACCAGCGGGACGCACTGATATAATAACAAACGTCTCAAAAATGAATATTGCAGGTGTGGTTCAATGGTAGAACATCAGCCTTCCAAGCTGAGAACGTGAGTTCGATTCTCATCACCTGCTCTTTGTGCGCGAGTGGCTCAGTGGTGGAGTATCGCCTTGCCAAGGCGAGGGTCGCGGGTTCGAATCCCGTCTCGCGCTTTTTTGTTATATAGAAGCCCGTTCGCAGCGGTATCCAGGATGGTGAGCGTATTGCAGAGTCGGGCTGGTATTTGTGCAGACTTCTGCGGGGTTAGTACATCGGTAGTACAGGGCCTTCCCAAGGCTCGGAGGCGGGTTCGACTCCCGTACCCCGCTTAAAAAAGCCCCTGATTTTTCAGCTTTGAAAAATCAGGGGCTTTTAGATTTCCCGTGCAGAAAATGAAAAACAGTGGTTTTTATAAAAAAAATAAGATATAATGACGTTCATATACGATTTACAGGAAGGAAAGCAACATGAATATCAAGGCGATTATCTATACATCGAATACTGGCTTTACCAGAAAATATGCGAAACTTCTGGCATTGGAGACCGGGCTGGAGGCTTTCGAACTGGGAAAGGTACCGGGAAAGATTTCAAAAGAAGACCCGGTGATCTATATGGGCTGGTTAAAGGCCGGACGTCTGATGGGTCTGGACAAAGCCGCAAAAGCTTATCACCTGGCTGCGGTCTGTGCTGTTGGTCTTGGAGCGCAGAACAGTGCGCAGGCAGCAGGAGTACAGCGGACATATCGCTTAAATGTTCCGGTATTTTATCTGCAGGGCGGTTTTGATCTTAACAAACTTCACGGCATGGATCGTTTTCTTATGCGCAGCATGATCAAAATGCAATTACCAAAGCTGGAAAAGAAAAAGGAGCGCACACCGCAGGAAGAAGAGAGGCTGTCATTTTATAAAAATGGCGGCGATAAGGTAGATGTTAAGAATCTGCGTTCTTTGCTGCAGTGGTTAGCCACACAAAATGCATAAATCCACAAAAAAAAAATAAATTTTTGTGTAAAATCCGTAAAAACCATGAAAAAAAACAGGAGTAGAGAAAATTTGCCCAACTCTCCTGCTTTTTTTTGGTTGAAATTTACCGGATTTTACAAAAAATATACATGACATACACGTATATTTTACTTATTATATAAGGTGGAAAGTCACAAAAGACTAAGGAGAAAAAACATATGTATGCGATGATTACAGAATTGCTCAGCGGACTGGCTCTGTTCCTGTTCGGTATGAAATTCATGAGCGAGAGTCTGCAAAAAGCAGCAGGTGAAAAACTCAGAGGTATCCTGAATTCTGTTACGAAGAATAAGATCACAGCTGTTTTGTTTGGTGCATTGTTTACCGCAGTCATCCAGTCGTCCGGTGCGACGACCGTTATGGAGGTCAGCTTTGTCAATGCCGGTATCATGACGCTGGAGAAGTCGGTCGGTATTACCTTCGGTGCCAATATCGGTACGACGATCACATCCCAGCTGGTGTCTCTGAAGCTGACGGCAGTAGCGCCTTTTATCATTTTTATCGGTGCTGCTATTATTATGTTTGGCAAAAAACCGATCCTGCGTAAAGTGGCGGAGGTTATTTTCGGTTTTGGTGCACTGTTTTTAGGTATCAATTTCATGACCGGTGCACTGGGAACCTTACAGGATTTTCCGACGATCATGGGTGTGTTTGCCAGTCTGGAAAATCCAGTCATTGCCGTGCTGGTTGGCTTTATCCTGACGGTGATCGTACAGAGTTCCTCTGTTACGGTCAGTGTGCTGGTACTGCTGGCCGATTCTGGTCTGGTGGGACTGGCTGCCTGTATTTATTTTATCCTGGGCGCCAATATCGGTTCCTGTACACCGGCTGTTATGGCAGCGATGAATGCCAACAAAGATGCCAAAAGAACGGCACTGGTACATGTATTGTTCAATGTTGTCGGTATGATCGTTATTTCGATTATTATGATTTTTGCCAAGGAACAGGTGATCGGTGGTATTGCAGCCATCAACGGTGCGGACAACTACAAGCGTTTCGTAGCCAATGCCGATACAATTTTCAAGATCTTCCAGTGTATCATCCTTCTGCCGGTATCCAATCAGCTGTTGGCGCTTGTTCGTAAGCTGATTCCGGATGGAACTGCTGCTGGTGACAGCCTGGATGAGAAGAAGCTTCTCTACATTGGCCGTAATAAAAAGTTTGTGGAATCCACAGCGCTGATCGACACGATCCAGGAGATCGAGCGTATGGCCCATATGGTACAGGAAAATCTGGAATTGTCCAGAGATGCCCTTTTGTATGATGAGCTGGATAACAGCGAAGTGATCCGTAAGAGAGAAAGCTATATCGACTATCTGAGCCATGCGATTACGGAGTTTCTGGTGGATACCAATAAATACCAGCTGCCATTGTCAGATGCGGCCCGTATCGGCGGACTGTTTCATGTGGTGATTGATATCGAGCGAATCGGAGATCATGCAGTCAATATTCTGGAATCTGCAGAGAAAAAACGTGACAGTCGTATCAAATTTACGGACGAGGGCCGTGATGAGATGATCGATATCTTTGCATATGTTACCAATATTTACGATGCAGCGATCAAGATGTTTACTACAGAGGATGAGTCTTTGCTGGAAGAAATCGATTATCTGGAAAATATGATCGATGACAAGCAGATCGAATACCAGGAAGGTCATGTACGTCGTATGTCGATGGGCAAATGTTCGATCGAAGCGGGACTGATCTTTACCGACCTTTTGATCGGTCTGGAACGTATCGGAGATCATGCCGAGAATATTGCCTATTCTGTCGTAGAAAAGGAGAAGTCGTCCGCAGAGCTTGACGATTGATAAGAGAAAGATTATGATGGTTCGTGACAGATATGTTGCGATTGGGGCTGCCGCAGATCTGTGGCAGCCTTTTTAAATAAAAAGAAACGAGGATAACGTATATGGAAAGAAAAAATGCATGGACCGGATACAATGAGACACAGCTGGCCGAGCTGGAGGCTCTTGCAAAGGATTACAGAAAATATCTGGATCATGGTAAAACAGAGCGGGAGTGTGTTACCGAATCTGTAGCACTGGCAAAAAAAGCCGGATACCGTGATCTGGAAGAGGTGATCGCCGCAGGTGAAAGCTTAAAGGCCGGTGACAAAGTTTATGCCATCAATATGAAAAAGGGACTGGCTTTGTATCATATCGGTACGGGCAGCATGGAGCAGGGTATGCGCATTCTGGGTGCCCATATTGATTCGCCACGACTGGATCTGAAGCAGAATCCGCTGTTTGAAGATACGGAAATGGCGCTTCTGGATACACATTATTATGGTGGTATCAAGAAATATCAGTGGGTAACGATCCCGCTGGCTCTGCATGGCGTTGTGGTAAAGAAAGACGGTTCCGTGATCGAGCTTGCCATCGGTGAAAAAGAGGATGATCCGGTAATGTGTATCAGTGATCTGTTGATTCATCTGGCCGGCAAACAGATGGATAAAAAGGCCACAGAAGTCATCGAGGGTGAAAATCTGGATGTTCTTGTGGGCAGCCGTCCGTTAAAGAGTGAAGATGATAAAGAGATTAAGGATGCAGTCAGCGCATATGTACTGGAACTTCTGAAAAAGGAATATAACATGGAAGAGGAAGATTTCCTCTCCGCAGAAATCGAGGTTGTACCGGCAAACAAGGCCAGAGACTGTGGTCTGGACCGCAGCATGGTGCTGGCTTATGGACAGGATGACCGTATCTGCGCCTATACCTCCCTTGTAGCTATGCTGGAGGCTGAGACCCAGGAAAAGACAATGTGCTGCCTGCTGGTAGACAAAGAAGAGATTGGCAGTGTGGGTGCTACCGGTATGCAGTCTGCTTTCTTTGAGAATGCCACAGCAGAAGTTATGAACTGCATGGGTGTGTACAGTGAACTGGCTGTACGTCGTTGCCTGAGAAACTGTGTGATGCTTTCCAGTGATGTCAGCGCAGCTTTTGATCCGAATTTTGCCAGCTTCTTTGAAAAGAAAAATGCAGCATATTTTGGCAGAGGTCTTGTCATCAACAAGTACACCGGTGCACGCGGTAAGTCCGGCTCCAACGATGCCAATGCAGAATATGTGGCCGAAATCCGCCGTATTTTTGATGAAAATGGTGTGGCTTTCCAGACGGCAGAGCTTGGTAAGGTAGATATCGGTGGCGGTGGAACGATCGCCTATATTTCTGCACTGTATGGTATGAATGTGATTGACAGTGGTGTGGCTCTTCTGAATATGCATGCACCGCAGGAGATCGCCAGCAAGGCGGATATTTACGAGGCAAAGAAGGGCTATGTGGCTTTCCTGAAGGAAGCATAAGTCCGGGATTTCGGGCTTCGTCCGGTGAAGATGCAAAAAGCAGATGCAGCCGGCTGTCCGAGCAGTATGCCCGGCGGCCGGCTTTTTACAGGAGAGGGAGAAAACTCCCGGCAAAGGAGAATACCTATGAAAGCTGTACTGGCGGCAGTCAATGCCAAATATATCCATTCCAATCTGGCAGTCTACTGTCTGAAAGCTTATGCAAAACAGCAGGGGGAAGAGGTTACTCTGCGGGAATATACGATTAATCAGAATCCGGAGGAGATACTGAAAGGTCTGTATCTGGAACAACCGGATTTTCTGGCATTGTCGTGTTATATCTGGAATATTTCCATGGTAAAGGAAATCGCTGTAGAACTGCATAAAATTTTGCCGGAGCTCCCTATCTGGGTCGGTGGACCGGAGGTATCTTACGACGCCGGCCGTTTTCTTATGGAGAATACCTGGGCGAGTGGCGTGATGCGTGGAGAGGGAGAGCAGACATTTACAGAGCTTTTGCAGATGATGCAGGGGAAAAAGTCCCGGGAAGAGATCCTCGGTATCAGTTTTCGCAAAACAGACGGAGAAATCTGCCATAATCCGGACCGTCCGACCATGGATCTGTCTAAGGTGCCATTCCCGTATGAGGATATGACGGTATTTGAAAACCGGATCATTTATTATGAGTCGAGCCGTGGCTGTCCGTTTTCCTGCAGCTACTGTCTGTCTTCTATAGATAAGCGGCTCAGATTTCGTGACTTGTCACTGGTACTGCAGGAGCTGCAGTTTTTCCTGGACAAAAAGGTGCCACAGGTGAAATTTGTGGATCGCACCTTTAACTGCAGCCATGCCCATGCCAAAGCTATCTGGAAATATCTGATTGCCCATGACAACGGAGTAACAAATTTTCATTTTGAGGTGGCGGCGGATTTGCTTGATGAAGAGGAGATTGCTTTGATCGGCACGATGCGGCCGGGACTTATTCAGCTGGAGATTGGTGTGCAGTCGACAAACCCGCAGACAATCGAAGAGATCCATCGCAAGATGGATTTCGCCAGGGTCAGTGATGTTGTAACCCGTATCCGCAGCGTCCGCAATATTCATCAGCATCTCGATCTGATCGCCGGATTACCCTACGAGGATATCCAGAGCTTTCAGCGCTCCTTTAATATGGTCTATGCCCTGCAGCCGGATCAGCTGCAGCTTGGCTTTCTAAAGGTGCTGAAAGGATCCTATATGTATCACAGGGCAGCAGACTACGGCTGTGTTTATACAGACCGGGAACCATACGAAGTGCTGTATACCCGCTGGCTGAATTTTTCAGATGTGCTGCGTCTGAAGCGGGTCGAGGAGATGGTGGAGGTCTACTACAATTCCGCACAGTTTGTCCATACGCTGCCGGTATGTCTGGAAAGCTTTCCGGATGCTTTTAGCTTTTTTGACTGTCTGGGGAAATTTTATGAGGAAAAAGGGTATTTTGGCATTGCGCATACCCGGATCCGCAGATATGAAATTCTGCTGGAATTTATGGAGGAACAGCCGGGACACACCTGTACGATGGATGCCTATCGGGAATGGATGCTTTTTGATCTGTATCTTCGGGAAAATATGAAGACCAGGCCGGCCTGGGGCAGGGATCTGACACCGTATAAGTCGCAGTTTCGCCTGTTTTATCAGGAGGAAGAGAAAATAAAGCGGTATCTGCCGGAGCTTTTGGGACGGGATTCCAGGCAACTGGCAAAAATGACGCATATCGAGGTATTCAAAGAGATATTTGATGAAGAGACGAAGGTTCTGTTTTCTTACGAGAACAGAGATCCTTTAAGCCACAGTGCACGCTGGCAATGTATAGACAGGACAGGAGAAGCATGAGATGGAAAACTATGTTGTGGTCGATCTGGAAACGACAGGTCTGACGCCGAAGCGGGACCGAATCCTGGAGATCGGTGCATGGAAAGTGGAAAAAGGAGAGTTTGCGGCACAGTTTCACTGTATGGTCGACCCATGTATGCAGATCCCGGAGCGGATTACGACTCTGACAGGGATTACAGATGCCATGGTGGAAGGACAGCCAAAGATTGGCGAAGCGATCCGGCAGTTCCTTGACTTTGCAGGGGACTGGCCGCTTCTGGGACATAATCTGCAGTTTGATTATGCTTTTCTGGTACATGCCGCAGTCAATGAAGGGCTGTCTTTTGCCAGAAGTGGGACAGATACGCTAAAGATCAGTCGCAAAGTACTGGCTGATCTGCCAAGTCGCCGCCTGGGGGATCTGTGTACCTACTATGGCATTTCGCAGGAGCGGGCGCATCGGGCGGATGAGGATGCGTATGTGACTGCTCTTTTATATGAAAAACTGAAAGAACAGTTTGCAGAGGAAAATCCGCCCCTGTTTGCGCCGGTACCCATGGTATGTAAAGTAAAAAAACAACAGCCGATTACAAATGCACAAAAAGGATACTTGAATGATTTGCTGAAATATCATACAATAAAATGTAATGTGCAGATTGACAGTCTGACAAAGAGTGAGGCATCCCGCCTGATTGACGGGATTATTCTTCAATATGGACGCATTATGCATTAGGAGCATGTCCGGGAGATATATATTATGAAAAAAAGAGAACAGACAAGACGAATCATCGCCGGTGCTATTGCTATTCTTCTGATCGCTGCTATGATCGTGCCGATGGTTTTACAGTATCTGGTTTAAGTTACAGGGGTATAAAAATGAGAACAGACAGAAAAAAGGGGCGTATACTTGCCGCTTTTGTGCTGGCCTGTGGAATCGCAGGAGGTGTCCAGCTGACATCGGCATCCGCGTTGCAGATGCCGGATACCGCTACGGAAAGTGCGGCACAGGAGGCTTCTGCCGTATCGCAGACTGGGGAGACGGCACAGGAAAGTACGACAGATACAGCATCTGCGACAGATGAGGCGCAGAGTGCAGATACACAGGCAGCCACTGCAGTTTCGGATGGACAGATTCTTTCCGGTGTGCATATCGGTGAGGTAGATGTTTCCGGTATGACGGCGACAGAGGCCAGTGATGCGGTGGAACAGTATGTAGACGAAAAAAAGAGTTATCTGATGACGCTGGATATCGGCGATACAAAGATCACAGCGACGACTGGTGACATAGGTCTGTACTGGGGAAATACGGATGTTGTGGAGCAGGCGGTTTCTCTGGGAAGAGAGGGCAATGCCGTACAGCGATTTAAGGTCAGGAAGCAGCTGGACAAGGGCAGTTATACCTTTGATCTTGACTATGCAGTGGCAGACGAAGCAGCAAAGGGCTTTTTGGAGGAGCGTTGTGTGCCGGAATGTGATAAAGATCCGCAGGAGCCGACTTTTGATATGTCCGGCGGTTCACTGAACGTAGTGGGCGGCCAGAATGGCTGCACACTGAAGGTGGATGAGTCGGTCGAGGCGATCCGCAGCTATCTGACGGATAGCTGGGACGGCGGTGCCGGGACGATCACGATGGTTTATGATGTGACGGAGCCAAGCCATTCAACGGATGAACTGTCGTCTGTAAAGGATATCCTGGGCAAGGCCAGTACAGACTATTCCAAGTCCAGCAAGTCCCGTTCCACCAATATTTCCACAGCTGCCAAGCTGATCAACGGTACGGTGCTGTATCCGGGAGATACTTTCTCCACACTGGATACGATCACACCGTTTTCTGAAGAGAACGGCTATGCGCTGGCCGGTTCCTATGCAAATGGTACGACGACAGAGACCTTTGGCGGCGGTATCTGCCAGGTATCCACGACCTTATACTTGGCAGTTTTACGGGCAGAGCTTAAAGTTACAGAGCGAAAAAATCATTCGATGCTGGTCAACTACGTGAAGCCGTCCATGGATGCTGCAATCGCAGAATCAAGCGGCAAGGACTTTAAATTTAAAAACAATACAGATCATCCGGTCTATATTTATATGGTGGCGTATAATGGTACGCTGGTAGCCCGTGTATACGGTGCTGAATATCGTGACAGCAACCGCAAAGTCAGCTATGAAAGTGTGACTTTAAGTACAGAAGAATCTACGACAACGATCAAGACAAGTTCTGCCTATAATGTAGGTGTGATCAATCGTACCCAGGCGGCACATCAGGGTTGTTCTGCTGAGCTGTACAAAGTCGTTACTGTAAATGGTAAAGAAGAAAGCCGTGAAAGAGTCAATACGAGTCATTATGCAAAATCCGATGGTCTGATTGAGGTCGGAACGGCGGGCGCCAGCTCGGCGGTTGCCTCGGCACTGGCCCAGGCGGCGGCTACAAACGATCTGAGCAAAGTAAAAGCAGTTCTGGCTTCTATCGGAAAATAAAAAATGCGGTCTGTAAAACAGGAAGACCGTACGGGATAAAAGAACCTGACAGACGAGGAGACTATATGAAAATCGGGAAATTGCCGGAGCAGATGCTTGTCCGCTCCGTATTAAAACAGGCAAAACACAGAAGAGATGAGGTACTGGTAGGTCCGGCCGTTGGTCAGGACTGTGCTGTTATGGAACTTGGACCGGATGAGGTTTTTGTCATGTCCTCTGATCCGATCACAGGGACAGTCAAGGATATCGGCAGTCACGGCATCCATGTGACGGCCAATGATCTGGCAGCTTCCGGCGCAGAACCGGTGGGTGTGATCCTGACCGTACTCTTACCGGAGAATATCGAAGAAGAGCAGATACGTAAAATGATGCAGGATGCAGAGCGCACCTGTAAAGAGCTGAACATGGAGATCATGGGTGGCCATACAGAGATCACCAATGTGGTGCAGCAGCCGCTTCTGACGGTGACCGGTGTGGGAAAGACAAAGAAAAAGGACCTGCTGACCACGATGCAGGTACATCCGGGACAGGATATCGTTGTGACAAAATGGATCGGTCTGGAGGGAACGTCCATTCTGGCAAAAGAAAAAGAAGAAGAACTTTTACAACGTTTTAATCAGGATCTGGTGCATACGGCACAGCAGTTTGACCAGTATCTGTCCGTTGTGCAGGATGCGAAAATAGCGCAGGCATTCGGTGTCAGTGCCATGCATGATATTACAGAAGGCGGTGTATTCGGCGCCCTGTGGGAGATGGCAGAAGGTTCCGGCGTGGGGCTTGACGCTGATCTGAAAGCAATTCCGATCCGTCAGGAGACGGTGGAGGTCTGTGAATATTTTGGGTTAAATCCATACCAGATCATGTCCAGCGGTTCTATGATGATCGCTGCAGACGATGGCCATGGACTGGTGATGGCGCTTGAAAAAGCAGGCATCCATGCTGCCGTAGTGGGCAGGGCGACAGACGGTAATGACCGTGTGCTGCGAAATGGTGAGGATGTCCGGTATCTGGACAGACCACAGACAGATGAATTATACAAGGTGATGGGATAATGGCAAAGTTTAATATTGTACTGTTTGAACCGGAAATACCGGCCAATACCGGGAATATCGGACGTACCTGTGTAGCCACCGATACGAGGCTGCATCTGATCGAACCGCTGGGTTTCCAGCTGACTGAAAAACAGTTAAAACGGGCCGGTATGGACTACTGGCAGTATCTGGATGTGACCAGATATGATAATTTTGAAGATTTCCTGCAGAAAAACCCAGGTGCCCATATCTACATGGCATCTTCCAAAGCACAGAAAATGTATACGGATGCAGAGTATGAGGATGGCTGCTTTATCATGTTTGGGAAAGAAAGCGGCGGCATCCCGGAAGAGATTCTGCTAAAGCATCAGGAGGATGCGGTCCGCATCCCGATGATCGGAGAGACAAGATGCCTGAATCTTGGCAATTCCGTAGCGGTGATCCTCTATGAGGCACTTAGACAGCATAACTTCGAGGGCTTTAAGACCAGCGGAGAGCTGACAAAATACAAATGGACATAAAAAAGAACTTCGGAAAACGAGCAGTATTGCGGCTGGTTGTTTCCGAAGTTCTTTTTTCACTTTATCAAGGTAAAAGAACGATGCAGAAGAGAAATGATGCGTTGATGAAATGAAAACAGGATAAAACAAAGAGAAACCGAACAGAATATACGACAGGAGGACAAGAGAATGAGAGAAAAACTATTGCATGTGTTACGGGATTACAGTCTGATACTGGTGGGTAGCTTTTTATATGCGCTGGCCTTTGACTGGTTGTTTGTACCGAACAATATTGCCATGGGCGGCTTTACAGGTCTGTCCCAGACGGTCAATCTGCTGGTACCGGCGATTCCGATCGGTGCGATGGTGGCGGCGTTAAATATACCGCTGTTCCTTCTGGGTATTTATTATCAGGGGATCGGACTGCTGATTTCTTCTGTGTTTGCCATGGCGACGAGTTCAGTGTTTATTGATATATTGCCGGGCTTTATTACATTTACGCCGATGGAGGATAAACTGGCTGCCTGTATTTTCGGCGGTGTACTTGCCGGGGCGGCCCTCGGTATGATGCTCTGGGTCGGCGCCACAACGGGTGGTACAGAACTGGCAGCCAGCCTTTTGAAGCGAAAGTTTCATCATATTTCCATCGGAAAGATATGTCTGGTCATTGATTTTATGATCATTGCGTTTTATGCGCTGGTAATGCGGGCATTTAATGAGGCGATTTATGCGATCATAGCGTTGTTTATTCTGAGTTATGCGATGGATTTTGTGATTTACGGACGGAAGAATTCGAAGGTGGCCTGCATTATTACGGATAAGGGTGAAGATCTGATGCAGGAGCTTCTGTTACTGGACCTCGGTGTGACAGAGCTTACCGGACGGGGTGGTTTCAGTCAGCATGAGAAAAAAGTGTTGATCTGTGCATTTAAGCCGGGAAAGATTGCTATGATCAAGAGCTCGGTTATCAAATACGATCCCGATGCATTTGTGATTGTTTGTGATGCGCAGGATGTATTCGGAGAGGGATTCGACCAGTGTAAATTGAATAGTTTGTAGGATAGGGACGGCCCGCCGCTGCCGCCACCCGGCGCAGTGGTGCATATATCTTCCGGCAAACAAGTGCAACGCCTGCCTGAGCTAATCGTCAACTGCGACTAATGCGCTCGCATAAGCGAGCTCGCGCATAAGTCTCCGTAGACGCTGGATCTCATGCAGGCTAAGGGCGCACTTTGAATCGTTTGCCGTAAGATATATGCACCACTGCGCCGGGCGGCGGCAGCGGCGGGCCTGTGTATTGGCAAGAGTTAATTTTCGGGGGTGTTGGCACGGGCCAGGGTGAAGATAAATTCTGTGCCGACACCTTCGGTACTGATGACGTTGATGTTTTGTTTATGTGAGTTGATGATCTCTTTTACAATACTGAGTCCCAGCCCCGTACCTGTCCTGTCTTTTCCGCGTGAAAGATCCTGCTTGTAGAAGCGGGTCCAGATTTTGCCGAGATCTTTCTGCGGGATGCCGCTTCCCTGATCTTTGACGGAGACGAAGACGAGCTCATTTTTGGAGGTTGTCTCTATGGTGATCGTCGAATTTTTTCCACTGAACTTAATTGCATTGTCGATCAGGTTGTACATAACCTGCTGGATCTTTTCCATATCAGCCGAAACATATTCTTTCGGTGAAGAAAGCAACAGTTCAATAGAAATATGCTTTTCACGGCATGTGCCCTCAAACGAAGCAGCTGTATTTTTGATCAGGGGATTCAGGTCAAAATTCCGGATATTGAGCATATAGGTTTTGGCATCCAGATCGTTTAACTGCAGCATACCCTGTGTAAGCTTCGTCAGACGTGAGGTTTCAAAGAGAATGATATTTAAGTATTTGTCCTGCATTTCATGCGGGATCGTACCGTCCAGAATCGCTTCTACATATCCCTTGATGGAAGTCAGCGGCGAGCGGAAATCGTGGGAGACGTTGGAGATAAAGTTTTTCTGGAACTGGTCGCTCTGGCGCATTTCGTCGGCCATGTAGTTCAGTGTATTGGAGAGATATCCCAGTTCATCCTTGGAGTGGATCGGGATCTGGTATTCCAGATTGCCGGCGGCGAATTCCCGGGCACCGCAGGTGATCTTTTTTAACGGGCGGTGTACTGTGATCAAAAGCATGACAATTAACAGGAAAAACAGAACGATACAGACTGCATAAAACTGCAGTATCAGAAACAGCAGCTTTTCCCGGTCCGCCAGCACCTGGGTCATGGGTTCATGCAGAGATACATAACCACGGGTGGACATATTGATCGTGATCGGTACAGTGACGTTAAGCTGATTGGCAGCGTAATGTCCGAAAAAGTTGTCAATCGTATAAAAACTGTTGCTTGATGCAGCAGGGTTGAAATTTTTCAATTGGGCAGTAGTATTTTCAGCATCGGAAGAGGTGTCCATGACCAGCGTTCCCTGCGTATCGAGGATCAGAATATCAATCTTGTCAGTCTGGGCCACGGCTTCCAGCATCTCCTGAGTGGCCTGCAATGTTTCGGCATCCCGGTAGGAGCGGATGGCTTTTGTGGAAGCCAGTGAAGTTGCAGATGTATACAGCCGGGAACTTTCCCGGCTGATAATATGATCTTCCACAAGCTGTGCCCCGGCGGTATTTAACAGGATAAAACCTGTGATGCCGAGCAGGATATAGGTTATGATAAATTTCAGAGAAAGAGAAAGTTTCATCAGCGTTTAACCTCAAATTTATATCCGATACCCCAGACCGTGGCGATCGACCAGCTGTCGTTGTCCTTGATCTTTTCACGCAGACGTTTGATATGCACATCCACCGTGCGGGTATCTCCGATATATTCATAGCCCCAGATATGATCCAGCAGCTGTTCTCTTGTAAATACCTGATTCGGTGAGGAAGCGAGGAAATACAAAAGCTCCAGCTCCTTTGGCGGCATATCGACGGAATGCCCCTTGTAGGTCACGGAATAATTGGTCTGGTTGATGATCAGATCCGGATATTCCACATATTTGGCATTGGCATCCACGGCCGGTTTGTTCGGCTTGAACCGGCGCAGTACAGCTTTGACCCGGGCCACGAGCTCTTTGGAGTCAAATGGTTTGATTATATAGTCATCGGCACCAAGTTCCAGACCGAGTACTTTGTCAAAGATCTCGCCTTTTGCAGAGAGCATGATGATCGGCACATCGGAGGTATGACGGATTTCCCGACATACCTGATACCCATCAATGCCCGGCAGCATCAGATCCAGAAGGATCAGGTTCGGCTGCCAGCTTTCAAAGGCCTTTAAGGCGGATTCGCCGTCGTTTTCGATGCGGGTGTCGTAGCATTCTTTCATTAAATAGAGAGAAATCAGTTCCGCAATATTGTTGTCATCATCTACGATCAGAATCTTTGGTTTGCTTGTCATAGCGGCGTCCTCCTATTTCTTAAACTCTACGATGGTCACACCGGCATCACCCTCACCGAAGGCGGCCAGATGGAAATTGTCAACGATTTTCAGTCGGCGCAGGTAATTGTGCACTCCCTTTCGGAGAGCACCCGTGCCCTTGCCATGTACGATACGGACACTCGGCAGGTGGGCGATATAGGCATCATCCAGATATTTGTCCAGCTCTGCGATGGCCTCATCTACAGTTTTACCCAGCAGATTGATCTCGATGCCAACGGAAGCGGATTTGTTCATCTTGATTTTTCCGTGGCTGGTGCGGGACAGCTTTTCGGACTGGATGACCGGCTCATCGATCAGGCGCAGGTCAGAAATATTGACCTTGGAGCGGATGATACCCATCTGGACAAACAGGTTACCTTTCTGGTCTGGCAGAGAGCTGACCGTACCTTTCAGATTCATGCTGAGTACCTTGACCATATCGCCAAGGTGCAGCTTTTTCGGATCGGGAGCCTGTCCCGGGGCAGGCGCGGATTGTTTCATGCTCATGCCTTTTTCTGTCTTGTTCATTTTCTGGCGAAGAGCGGTACGTTTCTGCTCCATTTCCCTTGTAGAAATGGCTTCCTTGCCGAATTTCTGGAAGTCCTTCATCGTCTGGTCGGCATATTCTTTGGCTTCCCGCAGGATTGTGTGGGCCTGTTCGTTGGCTTCCCGGATGATCCGGTCTTTCTGGGCATCCAGACGATCCTGACGGTTTTCCAGTTTTTCTTTTAATTCGGTTACCTCGCGGCGGGTCTGCTCCAGTTCCTGTTTTTCCTTTTCTACAGCGATCCGCCTGGTTTCCAGTGCGGAGATCACATCCTCAAAGGATTCAGCTTCGGCACTGATCTGTTCTTTTGCTTTATCAATGATGTAATCCGGAACTCCGAGTTTCGAAGAAATCGCAAAAGCATTACTCTTGCCCGGGACACCGATCAGCAGGCGGTAGGTCGGCTGCAGTGTCTCTACGCTGAACTCACAGCTGGCATTTTCCACGCCCGGTGTCTGCAGGGCATAAACCTTCAGTTCACTGTAATGGGTCGTGGCCATGGAGCGGATGCCCTTTTCATGTAAAAAGGACAGGATCGCGATCGCCAGTGCCGCACCTTCGGTCGGGTCCGTACCGGCGCCCAGCTCATCGAACAGGACAAGGGATTTTTGGTCGGCCTTTTCCAGAAACGTGACAATATTGGTCATGTGGGATGAAAAGGTACTCAAAGACTGCTCGATACTCTGTTCATCCCCAATATCGGCATAAACCTCTTCAAATACGGACAGTTCACTGCGGTCAAGGGCAGGGATATGTAAGCCGGACTGACCCATCAGGGTCAGAAGACCGACTGTTTTCAGGGAAACCGTCTTACCACCGGTATTCGGACCGGTGACGATCAGCAGATCAAATTTGTCGCCGAGTTCGATGTCAATGGGAACAACCTTCTTTTTATCAATCAATGGATGGCGGGCACTGCGCAGACGGATACGGCCTTCGGTATTAAAGACCGGTTCGGAGGCATTCTGCTTCATGGCCAAAGATGCACGGGCAAAGATAAAATCCAGCTCAGCCATCACGGTAAGGTCGGTCAGAATTTCTTCAAGGTGCTGCGCCGTTTCATTGGAAAGACGGGCAAGGATGGCTTCAATCTCGGCCTGCTCCTTTAATTCCAGCTCACGCAGCTCATTATTGAGCTTGACAACAGCGGACGGCTCGACAAACAGAGTGGAACCGGTGGCGGACTGATCGTGGATCATGCCGGGTACCTGACTTTTGTATTCTGCCTTGACAGGCACACAGTAGCGGCCGTTTCGCATCGTGACAACGGCATCCTGCAGATAGGTGCGCAGGCCGGAATTGACCAGCGTATTTAGATGGCTGTGTACCTTTTCATTGGTCAGCTTCATCTGGCGGCGGACATCTTTTAAGGCTGAAGAAGCATCGTCGCTGATTTCTTCCTCGGAAATAATACAGCGGTCAATCTCGCCGGACAGTAAAGTCAGCGGTTCGAGCTGATCAAAGAAATCGTCGAGGGAATCCTTCGGTGTATCCGCAGTATCGTGGCGGCCAAAGGCTTTGACGTAGGCGGTATTTCTAAGCAGCTTGGCAACGCTTAAAAGTTCGCCTGTGCCGAGCACGCTGCCAATCTCAAGACGTTTTAAAGATGCCCGGATATCGACAACGCCGGAGAAAGAAAGATTCCCTTTCCTGAACAGACGTGTCAGGGCATCCTTGGTCTGGGTCTGCCACTGGCGGATCTGGGACAGGTCGTCAGACGGACGAAGACGTTTACAGTATTGTTTCCCCAGAGCAGAACCGGCCTCGGTCGTCAGCTGCTCCAGAATCTTATCAAATTCCAGTGTATGGATCGCTTTTTTGTTCATGTAATTCCTCCCGCGGGAAGTCTCCCGCATATCCTTCATTTTACCCTATGACGACGGTATTGAAAAGGTAAAGTTCGTGATTCGTTCATAAAAAGTTCATAGCTGTCTGATATACTTTTGCCATGAATGACAAGTACGATTTCCTGAAAGAACAGGTCAAAAAACAAAAACCTTATATGAAATGGCTGCGCCGTGCAGGGGCGGCAGCGTTTTCCGGTGTGATCATCGGTGTGGTCGTGCTGCTGATCATGGTGTTTATCTACCCGAGACTGGACAGGGCGGTTAATCCGAAGCCCGCAGCGCAGGTGGATCTGGGAAAGAACGCAGACCGTGAAGCACAGGATACACAGGATGCGGTATCCACGGTTTCGGACGTGAAAGTATCGGATCAGGAAGTATCCGTGGTTTCTTCAGCAGTGGAGTCAGACAATGTACCGGAGCAGCCGTCAGAAGAAGAAAAAGAGCCGACAGTGGCTGTACAGCCGCAGGAAAAGACAACGGCGGAGTCGCTGACAAAGGTTTCCGAGGATATTATGGCGCTCAGCAGCAGTCTGAGCCGTTCCATGGTGACGGTGATCGGTGTCACGGAGGATAAGGACTGGTTCAATGAGACATATGAGAACCAGGGGCAGCTGAGCGGTCTGATCGTGGCCAATGAGGATAAGGCTTACTATATTCTGACAGAATACAGGGTGGTAAAGGATGTCAACCGGATCATGGTGACGTTTGCCGACGGACAGACGGCGGATGCGCGGTTTGTAAAGTGCGATGATGCGACGTCTCTGGCAATCATCCGAGTGAATATGGACGATGTGCCAAGGAGTACACGGGACGTGATCGAACCGGTGGAGCTGAAACGATATACATCTGTACGGCAGGGTGAGGCTGTGGTGGCCCTGGGAAGCCCGATGGGGTACAGTGATGCGGTGACAACAGGACTTGTGACATCGACGACCAATATTTTAAGTATTACGGATAATGCGTACCATATTGTCTGCACGGATATTCCGGTCAGTGAGGACGGCAGTGGTATTCTGGTGGATATGGATGGCAATGTGGTCGGCATCATGGCGCAGCAGCTTCTGGATACGAAGGAGTTGGGACTGATGACGTGTTTGCCGTTGTCGGAGATTCTGGAGACGATTGAGACATTGTGCAACAATAAGCAGCTGGCTTACGTGGGTATCACAGGACAGGAGGTCAGCAGTGCGATCTCTGAGCGTACGGGTATCCCGAAGGGAATCTGGATTGACAGCGTGGATACGGATTCACCGGCGATGGAGACAGGAATCCAGCCGGGGGATGTGATCTATCAGCTGGATGATACGGAGATCGGAAGTCTGAAAACATTCCACGTATTGATCAATCAGAAAAAGATCGGAGATGTAGTGGACATCCATGTGATGCGCAGGAGCGTGGAAGGGTATGTGGATGTATCCTTTAAAGTAGAGATTAAAGGACGGTAGTATGATAGGAAACGGACGGCTCTGCCTTATAAGGCAGAGCCTGTTTTTTTGAAATGAATCATAAAATTTTCAACGAAAATCGTAAAAAATCTAACCTTTGAGAAGAAAAACATAAAATACATGAAATATTCAACGACTTTCAAAGGCTGTTTCTTTTACGGAAGCAGGCTTGTCTGATAGGATGGTGTTAGTTGTAAACGTATCTCGAGTACGGTATACTAATGATTAGATGTCTGTCTGACGGTGGTGTGTTGGATGGTTTTGGAGGGGTTGAGATGATTAAGGTGTTTCTGGTGGAGGACGAATTTACGATACGGGAGAGTATTAAGAAGACGGTTCACTGGGAGAGTGAGGGGTTTGAGCTGGTAGGTGAGGCCGGTGACGGGGAGCTGGCTTATCCTATGATTCTGGCGAGTCAGCCGGATATTCTGCTGACGGATATACGGATGCCGTTTATGGATGGGCTGGAGCTTTCGAAGCTGGTGAAGAAAGAGCTGCCAGAGATCAAAATCCTGATTTTGAGTGGGTATGATGATTTTAGTTATGCGCAGGATGCGATCAGGATCGGGGTGGAGGACTACCTTTTGAAACCGCTGACAGCGGATACGCTGCTTAAGAAGCTGCATGAGGTGGCTTCTTCAATCCGGGCGAAGCAGAGTGAGCAGGAGACGCTTTTGTATTACCAGCGAGAGCTGGAAGAGGCAAGGGAGCTGGAGAGACAGAAGTTTCTGAAGGATATGCTGGACGGACGGATTTCCGTGATGGATGTAGTAAATCGGGGACGTGGACTGGGAATCGATATGACGGGGGTGTGTTATGCGGCATTGCTTCTGGAGATCCGCTGCCGGGAGCAGGAGGAAGCTCTGGAGAGTTATTCGGCGGTGCGTGAAGAGATTTTCGAGAAGATCCAGCAGCAGTATGCGACAAATGAACAGATTTATATTTATGTACAGAGCGGAAATACGCTGTGTTTTCTGTTAAAGGCTGAGAGTCAGGAAACGCTGGCGGCGTTGGAAAAGGGCTGCGTACAGGAGATGGAGGCGCTTTTGGGTGCTTATCCGGATATGCTGTATTATATGTCCATAGGCAGACCTGTGGAGCGGGTGCGGGATCTGCACAAGTCCTATGAGTCTGCAAATAAGAAGTTTGCCATGCGGTATATGTGGGAGGAAAGCCATATTTTCAGTTATAAGGATCCGGATGACATGGAGATCCAGATGCAGCAGGAGGCCAGCATTGATTACCGCAAGATGGACATTACCAAGATGTCCCAGAAGTATCTGTCCAATTACCTGCGCAATGGATCTCTGGCAGAGGTGGAGGACTTTGTAGAGGATTATTTTGCCAGTATGGGCAATGAGGCGGTGGCGTCCTACATGTTACGGCAGTATGTAGTGATGGGGGCTATTTTCTGTATGCTTTCTTTTCTGGAATCTCTGGCTATTTCCAAGGAAGAAATCTATGACAGCTTTGGAGATATGCAGGAGGGCATGAAGCATATCGGCACGCAGGAGGAGACAAAGGCCTATATTACAGAGCTTCTGGTGCAGTCACTGACGATCCGCAACAACGTATCCAGCAAGCGGTATATTTCGCTGATCAATGATGCGATTGCCTATATGCAGGAGAATTTTGATAAAGAAGATATGTCGTTGCAGATGGTGGCTTCAAGTGTCAATGTGAGTCCGAGTCATTTCAGCGCCGTGTTCAAGCAGGAGACGGGACAGAATTTTGTGGATTATCTGACGGATATCCGGATCGCAAAGGCAAAGGAGCTTCTGACCTGTACATCGATGCGGACGTCAGATATCGGATATGCCGTAGGCTACCGGGATCCGCATTATTTCAGCTATAAATTCAAAAAAGCGCAGGGTATGTCACCGAAGGAGTACCGACAGCAGCAGAAAACCGGTGACAGGAAAGCAGATACCGTATGAAAACACACTTTCTACAGAGAAAAACAAGCATCCGGGCACAGCTGATCAAGTATATCTGGCTCTGCATCGTGCCCTTTGTGCTTCTGATCGGGATCACGATGGTCAGCTTTTACCGCTATTACCGGCAGTATGATCAGCTGGTGTCCAATATCACCAGTGCCAACGAATATAATATTACCTTTAAAGAAGAGATGGACGAGATGATGTACCGGATCATCATCGGTTCGGCCAACTGGTCCAACCCGGAGGAAAAGCTGGAAGGGGATGATCCGAAAGGGGTGATCGCCGAAGCAAAACAGCATTTTTACCGTCTCCGGGAACAGACACAGGGAAAGAGAGTCCGGGCGGATCTGGATGCGCTGATCAAGCTTCTGGGGATACTGGATAACCGTGTGGATGACATTCTGCGCAATGTGGATGAGGGTGGTCATTATGATGAGAATATAGAGATGCTGGATATGAACATCCGTACGCTAACGGATTTGATCCAGAACGATATCCATGTCTATATTAATGATGAGGTAGCCAACATGGAGCTGGTACGGCAGTCAGTGGCAGAAAACCTGCATCTGTCGATGAAGATCCTGTTGGCGATGCTTCTGATTCTGCTTTGCTGTATTTATCTGATCTCAAAGAACATTGCGGGACGTGTTACACGACCGGTCACGGAGCTTTGTGAGATGACGGAGAAGTTTGCCGGCGGCGATTTCAGCGTATCCTGCCATGCGCAGGATAATCTGGAAATGGAGCAGCTGACAGAAAGCTTTAACAGCATGGTCGGGGAGATTGCCCATCTGGTAGACGATATCCATACGGAGCAGAAAAATGCCCGGGATACCGAGCTTCGTCTGCTGCAGGAGCAGATCAATCCGCATTTTCTGTACAATACGCTGGATGCGATCATCTGGCTGACCGAGGCCGGGGACAGTGCCCAGGCCGTGCAGATGATTCAGTATCTGTCCCGCTTTTTCCGCACGACCCTGAGTAAGGGGCGGGACATGATCTCAGTGAGGGAGGAGCAGGAGCATATCGAGAGCTATCTGGAGATCCAGAGATTTCGCTATCAGGATATTCTGGATTACCGGACTGACTTTGCACCGGAGATTCTGGACTATCAGATCCAGAAACTGACGTTGCAGCCGATCGTGGAAAATGCACTGTATCACGGCATCAAAAACAAGCGGGGCAAAGGTATGATCACAGTCAGCGGACTGCAGGAGGGCGATGTCCTTGTGTTCACCGTGGAGGATAACGGTATCGGTATGACTGAGCCGGAGCTTTGTCATCTGCAGGAGTTGATCAGCGGAAAGCAGGAGCCCGAGTCCAAAAACGGCTTTGGCATGGCCAATGTGCAGAAACGTATACAGATGCAGTATGGGACAGGCTATGGTCTCACGGCAGCCAGCAGCTACGGCGATGGCACTGTGATCGAAGTCCGTATTCCGGCGCAATGCCCGGATGCAGAAAAGGAAAGATAATTACCGTTTACGGGAAAGCTGTGAATGATAATAAAAGATAAGGGAATGTTCATGGAAGAAAAAAAGAGAAAAGGTACAGGGAAAGGTCTGCTGGCTGTAGGTATGGCAGTTCTTCTTGCTGGCTGTGGCAGTGCACAGTCAGGTGAAAGTGCTGTGGAAACAGATCGGCAGCTGATCACCATCGGGTTTTCCCAGCTGGGTTCCGAGTCGGACTGGAGGGTGGCCAATACAGAACATATGAAAACCATATTTTCGATTGAAAACGGCTATGATATGTTGCTGGATGATGCCCAGCAGAAGCAGGAAAAGCAGATCACGGCGATCCGCAATTATATCCAGCAGGAGGTCGATTATATTGTGGTGGCTCCGGTGATGGAGACCGGCTGGGATACGGTTCTGCAGGAGGCAAAGGAAGCAGGTATTCCGGTGATCGTGGTGGATCGTATGGTAAAGGTGGAGGACGACAGCCTGTATACGGCCTGGGTCGGCTCTGATTTTGAGCAGGAGGGTAAAAAAGCCTGTGCGTGGCTTTCTTCTTATATAGAAGAACAGCAGATTGCCCCGGCAGATATCCATATTATCGGTATTCAGGGCACGCTGGGAGCTTCAGCGCAGATCGGTCGTTCCGATGCCCTGACAGAGGCTGTGGCAGAAAATGGCTGGGATCTGATCACCATGGAAGAGGGCGATTATACACAGGCAAAGAGCCACGAAGTCATGCAGCGACTGATCGGAGAACATCCGGAGACAAATGTGGTCTACTGTGAAAACGATAACGAGGCTTTTGGTGCGATAGAAGCTCTGGAAGAAGCCGGATATACTGTTGGCAGGGATCTGAAAAACGGAGAAGTCATGATTCTGTCGTTTGATTCCACCCATATGGGATTACAGTATGTCAGGGATGGAAAGATAGCACTGGATACGGAATGTAATCCATTGCAGGCCGACAAGGTTGAGGATATCATACAGAAGCTGCAAAATAACCAGTCTGTTGAAAAGCAGACATACGTTGAGGAACAGCTTTTCTGCACGGATCTGACGATACCGAGCGTGCAGGTCGGTGACCGTACATATGATGTGACAGAGGTCACAGATGCGCTGCTGGAGGAACGGCAGTATTAAAACGGCGAAGATGAGGAGGCGTTTCAGCCTCCTTTTTCTATGTTCTGAAGAAGAATTTCCTTTAAAAATTTCCAACTCTTTGCGTAAAAAATCACACGCATATTCTTTCCTTCCGCAGATTTTGAAACTTCTCCGGAAAATCCTCCGTATAAACTTTTTCCCTTACGAGATACAATCGTATCATCAAAAAGAACCTGTGAGAGCGAACAAAAGCACAGGATATAAGGGAGGAAAAACCAAATGAAGAAAAAAGTAGTCGTAACCATGTTAACAGCAGCTATGGTCGTAGCCTCTTTTGCAGGATGCGGTACTTCATCCAGTACAGCACAGAGTGCAGCACCGGCTTCCAGCGGCGCAGAAAGCGCAGCACCGGAGAGCAGTGCACCTGCAGAGAGCGCAGGCAGCGAGACAGCCGATGCCCCGGCAGCTTCCGGTGAGCTGATCAAGGTCGGCATCATCAACAACGACCCGAACGAATCCGGTTACCGTACAGCCAACGATGCAGATCTGAAAGCTATGTTTAACGAAGAAAACGGCTATGATGCATCCTTCGCTTACAGCTTAAAGAATGATGAGCAGATCACTGCAGCACAGAAATTCATCCAGGATGGTGTAGATTACCTGCTGTTATCCGCAGCCGATACTTCCGGTTGGGACAGCGTACTGCAGGATGCCAAAGATGCCGGTATCGAGGTTATCCTCTTTGACCGTACCATCGATGCTGATCCGAGCCTTTACTCCGCATCTATCGTATCCGACATGGATAAAGAAGGTGAAACAGCTGTTAACTGGCTGGAGAGCCAGGGACTTGACGAATACAATGTGATTCATATCCAGGGTGTTATGGGTTCCGCAGCACAGCAGGGACGTACCGGTGCACTGCAGGCCAAGGTAGATGCCAACGATAACTGGAATCTGGTAACACAGCAGACCGCAGAGTGGAACGCTGAGAAAGCAACACAGATCGTACAGTCCGTTATCGACTCCGGTACAAAGTTTAACGTTATCTACGCTGAGAATGACGATATGGCAAAAGGTGCTGTAGCCGCTCTGGACAAGGCAAATATCTCCCACGGTGTTGGAAAAGATGTCATCGTTATGGGCTTTGACTGCAATAAATGGGCACTCGAAGAGCTGCTGAACCAGAATTGGAACTACGATGGACAGTGCAACCCGTTCCAGGCTTCCTACATCGCAGACGTTATAAAGACTCTGGAAAGCGGACAGGAACCGGCAGAAAAGACCATCATCATGGAAGAAAAAGGCTTCGATGCCACAACGATCACTCAGGAAGATGTTGACAACTACGGTATCTGATCCGGGAGATAAAGGCAGCACAAACTGATTGAGCCATATGAGCGCGATACAGCTGGCTGTACCGCGCTCATGTTTTACGCTCCGGCACAGCCGGAAATTGAAAGAAAAGGAGTGAATATCTAAGATGCAGGACAACGTTGTATTAACCATGCGAAATATTCACAAGAGCTTTCCGGGTGTGAAAGCTTTAGACAGCGTTGATTTTACCCTGTGTGAGGGTGAAGTCCATGCGCTGATGGGAGAAAACGGTGCCGGAAAATCCACATTGATCAAGGTGCTGACCGGTGTATATACAAAGGATGAGGGCGACATCTTTTTAAAAGGACATGAGGGCAGCGTACAGATCCGTTCGCCGCAGGATGCCCAGAATGTCGGTATCAGTACGGTATATCAGGAAATCACCCTCTGCCCGAACCTTTCGGTGGCAGAAAATATCTACATAGGCCGTGGCAAAGAACACTTACGTAACTGGAAAAAGATGAATGCCGATGCCGCAAAAATCCTTGAAAATCTGGACATTCCGGCTAAGCCGACACAGCAGCTGGGCAGTTGTTCACTGGCTGTACAGCAGATGGTGGCGATTGCCCGGGCAGTGGACATGGACTGTAAAGTTCTGATCCTGGACGAGCCGACCTCCTCTCTGGATGAGCAGGAAGTCGAAAAGCTGTTTAAGATGATGCGGGAACTTAAAGGCAGAGGTGTAGGTATCATCTTTGTTACGCATTTCCTTGATCAGGTGTATGAGATCTGTGACAAGATCACGGTTCTGCGTGACGGCTGTCTCGTAGGACAGTACGAGATCAAAGATCTGCCCCGTGTACAGCTGGTAGCCAAGATGCTCGGTAAAAATCTGGACGACATGTCCGATATCAAGGGCGAGCAGGAGGTGTATCACGATACGGACGGCACACCGGTGTACGAAGCCGAAGGGCTGCAGAGCAATGCAGGTATCAAATCCTTTGATTTTGCGATCCATAAAGGTGAGGTCAACGGTTTTACCGGACTCCTGGGATCCGGTCGAAGCGAGTGCGTCCGGGCTATCTTCGGTGCTGACCGCATCCTTTCCGGTAAGGTAAAGATGCACGGCAAAGAGGTAAAGATCACAAAACCGCTGGATGCCATGAAACACGGTATCGCCTACCTGCCGGAGGACAGAAAAGGCGATGGTATCGTCGGCGATCTTTCCGTAAGGGAAAATATCATTCTGGCGCATCAGGTGTTGCGTGGATTTTTCCATCCACTGTCCAAGGCAGAAACCTATAAATTTGCAGAAGAATATATCAAGCTTCTCGATATCAAGACCGCATCTGCGGATACACCGATCAAATCACTGTCCGGTGGTAATCAGCAGAAGGTTATCCTGGCCCGCTGGCTTTTAATGCATCCGGAATATCTGATCCTGGATGAGCCGACCCGTGGTATCGACATCGGTACCAAGGTCGATATCCAGAAGCTGGTGCTGAAGCTGGCCAGTGAAGGTATGAGTATTACCTTTATTTCCTCAGAGACAGATGAGATGCTGCGTACCTGTTCCCGTCTGATCGTCATGCGCGACCGCAAGGTGGTCGGTGAGTTAAACGGTGAGGAGCTGACGCAGGCAGGCATCATGAATACGATTGCAGGAGGTGAAGCAAAGTAATGGGTGCTAAGAAATCTTTTCTGAAATCAAAAATTTTTGGTCAGCAGATCTTTATCCCTGTTGCTGCACTGGTTCTGCTGACACTGTTCAACCTGATCGTAGACCCAAGCTTTTTCAAGATCACGCTGGGCTATAACAGCGCAGGAGATCCGGTACTTTCCGGCTATCTGATCACGATTCTGGATTACGGTTCAGAGCTGGCGATTCTGGCGATCGGTATGACGCTGGTTACCGCAGCTTCCGGTGGACAGGATATCTCCGTTGGCGCCGGTATTGCGATCGCAGGCAGTGTGATCCTCCGTGTGCTCTGTGGCGGCAATTCCCGTCCGGATCAGCTGCAGGCACCGATCATCGTGGCTTTTCTGATCGCATGTCTGGCATCTATGGCGTTTGGTGCATTTAACGGTGTGCTGGTGGCTTATTTCCGGATCCAGCCGATGGTTGCGACGCTGATTCTGTATACGGCAGGCCGTTCCATTGCCGCATGGATCAATAATAATGAGCTTCCGGTACTCAGCGACAAGACCTTTACCTACTTTGGCGGATTTATTCCGGGCGTGCCGATCCCGACACCGTTTTTTATCGCCATGGCCTGTGTGATCGTTGCCGCTTTGGTACTGAAATTTACGAATCTTGGCCTGTACACCCAGACCGTAGGTATCAATGAAAATTCGGCCAGATTAAACGGTCTGAACCCGGAATTTATCAAATTCCTGTCCTTCGTGATCCTCGGCCTGTGCGTAGCCGTAGCTGGACTGATCAAGGTCAGCCGTCTGTCCTCCATCAACTATTCCGTTATCGCAAAGGATATAGAGATGGATGCCATTCTGGCGGTGGCGCTGGGCGGCAATGCCCTTTCCGGTGGTAAGTTCAATATGTGGGCTTCAATTCTGGGTGCGTATGTTATCCAGTATCTGACCACAACACTGTACAAGATGAATATCCAGTCCGATGCACTGCCGGCATACAAGGCGGTGGTCGTTATCCTTCTGGTTGTCATGAGTGCACCGAGCGTGCGCGCACGGTTAAGTAAACTGGGCAAGAAAAAAGCCACAGTGAAAAAGGAGGCTGCCTGATCATGAAAAAGAAAACCGGATTGTTCCGTAATTTAACAGATACACAGCTGCTTCTTTTGATCACCATCGTTGTATTCTTTGGTATGTATATCGGTGCCATCGTATTTCAGGGAGCAGGATTTTTAAAACCACAGACGTTTTTTAACATCTTAAATGCCAATGCGGCGCTGATCATCACCTCCTGCGGTATGAGTATCGTCATGATCACCGGAGGTATCGATATCTCCATCGGTGGCGTTGTAGCCCTCGTCAGCATGAGCTGCGCAGTCTATCTGGACCGTATGAACGGCAATGTGCCGATGGCGCTGCTTCTGGCACTGGCGATCGGTCTGGCTTTCGGTATCGTACAGGGTATTCTGGTGGCATACTTTGATATCCAGCCGTTTATCGTTTCTCTGGCAGGTATGTTCTTTGCCAGAGGTATGACAACAATCGTAAATACAGAGCCCTTTAATGTAGCCAACGAAGCCTTTGTGGCTCTGAAAAATACCCGTATCATCGTCCCGGGACTGGGAACGATCAACAAAAAAGGGGTGTATGTCAATGCCTATGTGGAGATCGGTGTGATCGTAGCTCTGCTTGTTGTTTTGATCATGTTCCTGCTGTTGCGCTATGCAAAATTTGGACGCAATCTGTACGCCGTTGGCGGCAACAGCCAGAGTGCCCTGATGCTGGGCATCAATGTCAAACGGACCAAATTTTATTCCCATCTGCTGTGCAGCTTTCTGGCAGGACTTGGCGGCTTCATCTATTTTATGCATGTAGGCTCCGGCTCCGCCTCCCATGCCTCCGGTATGGAGATGAATGCGATCGCATCTTCGATCATCGGCGGTACGATGCTGACAGGCGGTGTCGGTAATATTATCGGTACACTGTTTGGCGTACTTTCTTTAAGCACCATCCAGAATATCGTATCCTCCGCAGGTCTGGATCAGGCCTGGTGGACCGGCATCACGACAGCCGCTATGCTGTGCGTATTCCTGATCGTACAGAGTATCGTCATTGCCCGTAAGAAGAAACAAAATGCAAAATAATGAGGTGATATTATGGAAAAACTGTATTTTATCGTAGGCTCCCAGGATCTGTATGGCGAGGAGTGCTTAAAACAGGTGGCTGTGGATGCTGCCGAAATGGTCAGATTTTTGAATGAACAGCTGAAAAGTACGATCGAGATCGAGCTTTTGCCGGTGGTACAGACATCGAAAAGCTGTCTGGAGGATATGCGAAAAGTTCAGACGGATGACAGCTGTGTCGGCGTGATCACATGGATGCATACATTTTCTCCGGCGAAGATGTGGATCAAGGGTCTGCAGGAGCTTCACAAACCGCTGCTGCACCTGCACACTCAGGCCAACGAAAAGCTGCCCTACGATGCAATCGATATGGATTTTATGAACCTGAACCAGTCGGCACATGGTGACCGGGAATATGGCTATATTCTGGCAAGACTGAACATTCCGCATGAAGTCGTGGCCGGATATTATAAGCATACACATGTGGTAGAAAAGATCCGCCAGTTTGCTCAGGTGGCAAAAGCCATTGCTGTTTCAAAGAATACCCGTATTGCCACCTTTGGCAACAATATGCGTGATGTTGCCGTGACCGATGGCAACCGTCTGGAATGTGAGATCAAATATGGTTGGGAAGTCAAATATTACGGTATCGGTGAGCTGGCAGAACTGGCTGCAGAGGCAACTGAGGCGGAAGTTGATGCCAAGATGGCAGAATATACGGAAAAATATACGATGGCTACGGACAATGTGACCGCTGTCAGAGAACAGGCCCGTTATGAGGTGGCGATCGAGAAATTTATTGCTGCAAATGGTGTAAATGCCTTTACCGATACTTTCCAGGATCTGCACGGACTGGCACAGCTGCCGGGCATCGCCGCCCAGAATCTGATGGAAAAGGGCATTGGCTTTGGTCCGGAAGGCGATTATAAGATCAGCGCCTTTTCTGCCGTACTGATGAAGATGGCAGAGGGACGCAACGGTGCGACCGGTTTTATCGAGGACTACACCTACGATCTGACCGAGGGCAGGGAGCTGGAGCTGGCTTCCCATATGCTTGAAGTACCGGCGTCCTTTGCAGCCAACAAGCCGGAGATCCAGGTACATCCGCTGGGCATCGGCGGCAAGGCAGATCCGGCCCGTCTGGTGTTTGACGGTGTGACCGGTGACGGTATTCAGGTGACGCTGGTGGATATGGGCGACCATTTCCGAATCATCTGTGCGGATATCGAGCTGGTAAAACAGCCAGAGCCTATGCCGAAGCTTCCGGTGGCTCGGATCATGTACAGGCATAAACCGGATTTCCGAATCGGTACGGCGGCATGGTGTTATGCCGGAGGCGCCCATCATTCCGTAGTTTCCACGGCACTGACCAGACAGGATATTGCCATGTTTGCCAGACTGACAGGTACAGAACTGATCACGATCGGGGATGATACGACAGAGGCAGATCTGCAGAAATTTTTCATGTAATAGCACGGACAGTGGGATACTTGTACCTAAAAGATATATAAAACCTTCCTATACTATACTTTCTTCATCAGACCGGTTTTTCTGCTTGCAGAAGAGCCGGTCTTTTTGTATCATGGTAGGAAGTGGGAAAACATGTGAGCGTACATTGAAGAAAAAGGCCAGAAGTCAGAGCCTTTTTGTGAAAAAGAACCAGTGGCTCAGTGTTTTCAAAACGCAAGTATAACAGCACAGCTGTAGGAAAGAGGATAAATCTGTGAAATATATCAATGAATTGAGAGACGGAGAAAGAGTAGCCTGTATCTATCTGTGCAAGCACAGGCAGTCGGCAATGACAAAAAACGGAAAGCCATACGATAATGTAACCCTGCAGGATAAGACAGGTATCCTGGACGGCAAGATCTGGGATCCGAATTCAGGCGGGATCGATGATTTTGACGATCTGGACTATGTGGAGGTAGTCGGCGATATCGTGACATTTGCCGGGGCGCTGCAGTTGAATATCAAGCGTGTGCGCCGGGTATCCGAGGGCGAGTACGATCCATCGGATTATCTGCCGGTATCTTCCCGGGATATTGAGGAAATGTATACGGAACTGATGCAGTACATTAATTCCGTACAGAATCCGTATCTGCACAAGATGTTGCATATGTATTTTGATAATGAAAATTTTGCAAAAGCCTTTAAGTTCAGCTCTGCGGCAAAGACGGTACATCATGGCTTTGTCGGTGGCCTGCTGGAGCATACCTTGAGTGTGACAAAGCTGTGTGAGTATTACACAAAAGCCTATACGATGCTGAATTACGATCTGTTGATCACGGCATCTATTATGCACGATATGGGTAAGACAAGAGAGATTTCGGCTTTTCCGATGAATGATTATACGGACGATGGGCAGCTGCTCGGACATATCATGATCGGTGCGGAGATGGTGCACGATGCGGCAATCCGTATCGAGGGCTTCCCGAAGAAACTGGAAAGCGAACTGAAACACTGCATTCTGGCGCATCACGGAGAGTACGAGTACGGTTCTCCGAAAAAACCGGCGCTGGCAGAGGCCATGGCATTAAATCTGGCAGACAATACGGATGCCAGAATGGAGACGATGAAAGAGCTTTTAAACAATGCCGGGGAAGAGGCCGGATGGCTGGGATATAACCGGATCTTTGAATCCAATATCCGGAAGACGAGTTTACAGTAAACTGTACGGCAGATCATGTACAGAAGAAAGCGATAGAAGGCTGCGAAGAACAGCTTTGTGCAGGAGAAAAGGAGTGGATAAAGATGGCAGAGTATCAGAAAAATCAGGAGCTTGAGCTGGCGATTACAGCGCTTGGCAATGAGGGTGAGGGCATCGGTCATACCGAGGACGGCTATACTGTCTTTGTCAAAGATGCCCTGCCGGGCGATCAGATCCGTACAAAGCTGATGAAATGCAAGAAGCAGTATGCCTTTGGACGGTTGATGGAGATTGTATCCCCGTCTGCTGACCGTGTAGAACCGCGCTGCAAAAAGGCCAGAGTCTGCGGCGGCTGTCAGATCCAGGAGCTTTCCTATGAAAAACAGCTGGCCTTTAAAGAGGATAAGGTCAGAAACAATCTGATCCGTATCGGAGGTATAGAGAATCCGCCCATG
Source organism: uncultured Lachnospiraceae bacterium (assembly GCA_934394565.1). GTDB lineage: Bacteria > Bacillota > Clostridia > Lachnospirales > Lachnospiraceae > UBA11957. The sequence goes on along the minus strand of CAKRQV010000009.1, from coordinate 1,063 downwards.
GAGCCGATCATCGGCATGGAGGATCCCTGGCGCTACCGCAATAAAGCACAGTTTCCGGTTGGACGGAATAAAGAGGGAAGGATCATTGCCGGATTTTATGCCGGCCGTACCCATGCGATCATTCCGGTGGAGCATAACGACTGTCTGCTGGGCAGGGAAGTCAATGCGCAGATTCTGAATACCGTGCTCTCGCATATGGAACAATACGACATTGAACCGTACGATGAGGCGACAGGTACAGGTCTGGTGCGCCATGTGCTGATCCGCTGCGGCTTTACGAGCAGGCAGATTATGGTCTGTCTTGTATTAAACGGAAGAAAGTTTCCGGGAGAAGAGGCGCTGGCCGACCGGCTGATGGAAATCCCGGGCATGACGAGCATCATGGTCAATGTGAATATGGAGAACACCAACGTAATCCTGGGCGATCAGGTGCGCACAGTCCGCGGACAGAGCTATATCACCGACAGCATCGGGGATGTAGCTTTCCAGATCTCTCCGCTGTCCTTCTACCAAGTGAATCCCGTACAGACCGAGAAGTTGTACAGCAAGACCCTCGAATACGCCGGTCTGACCGGCGAGGAAACCGTATGGGATATGTACTGTGGTATCGGTACGATTTCCCTGTTCCTGGCAAAAAAGGCGAAAAAGGTCTACGGCGTGGAGATCATACCGGATGCGATCGAGGATGCCAGACGAAATGCAAAGCTGAATGGTATAGAAAACGCCGAGTTTTTCGTGGGAAAATCCGAAGATGTGCTTCCAGAGCAGTATGAAAAACACCAGATCAAAGCCGATGTGATCGTTGTCGATCCGCCAAGAAAGGGCTGCGACAGAGCCGTGCTTGATACCATGTTAAAAATGCAGCCAAAGCGTATTGTCTACGTCAGTTGCGACAGCGCCACACTTGCCCGGGATGTAAAGATCCTGACAGAGGGCGGCTATCATCTGGACAGGGCCGTGGCTGTGGATCAGTTTTGTCATTCGAGTCATGTCGAAGTCGTGTGTTGTCTACATCGGGTGAATTCGTAGAAGTGCTGAATTTCAGGCACTTTGCGAGGTATAT
>CAKRQV010000008.1 GCA_934394565.1 uncultured Lachnospiraceae bacterium | reverse complement strand
TGGCAATAGCCTTACTGCCTTTTATTTATAAGAGTTTTCGCAGATACGGAAATAAGTAAAAATTGTATTCATACTCGTGAAAAAGCAAAATATTTTCCGGAAAAATCAAAGCATAATTTTTAAAGATTTACGGTGGGCAACTTGCCCGCCGTAAATTATGCATATTTTGTTAAAAGACTGGATAGAAATTCCTTATCCGCAACTATTTCCAAAATTGCTCCAGCTCCTCCTTGGGTGTGGTGATCGGTGAAATACCAAAGTTCTCCACAAGATAATTTGACACATTTTCTGAGTTGTCAATGTAATATTTTTCCGTCTGTAGAGATCGTGACAACCTGCCATGGAATAAATTTTCCGCTTTGCTGCAGGGCGTTTTTTGTCGCGTGTTCCAGTCCGCCACAGCAGGGAACTTCCATACGGACAATGGTTACGCTTTGGATATCGTTGTTGCGGATAATGTCTGTCAGTTTTTCAGAGTAATCAACACTGTCTAATTTTGGACAGCCGATCAGGGTGAGATGCCCTTTTATAAACTCTTCATGGAAAGCTGCATAGGCATACGCCGTACAGTCCGCAGCGATCAGCAGCTTTGCACCGTCAAAATACGGTGCATGCGCCGGAACAAGTTTGATCTGTACCGGCCATTGCGACAGGCAGCTGACCGGTTTTGTGCGGGAAATATTTATTTCGTCGATTCCTTCATGTGTTATCTTTCTTGACTGACTTCCCGGGCATCCGCAGGGCAATGTCATACCTTCTTTTTTCATTTTTTCCTGCATCTTTTTCTGCTGGTGTTCCTTCACCGCTTTTTCGTCATACGCAGCTGCCTCACGTTCTACAAAAGTGATGGCACCTGTGGGGCAGGTGGGCAGACAGTCACCAAGACCATCGCAATAGTCATCTCGCATCAGCTTTGCCTTGCCATCTACCATAGCGATGGCACCCTCATGACAGGCGGCAGCACAGGCACCACAGCCGTTGCATCTATCTGGATCAATCTCGATAATTCTTCTTTTCATAGCTGGTCTCCTTACGTTTTCGTATCCTTTAAATGAAATTTTGGATGTGTGTGTAGTTTGAAAGATTTATCAACTTCCTTGCTTTTGTGGCCTGAGTATACTATGATAGATGCAACAAATCGGTTGAATTTTCAACGAAAGAAGGAATTTATGAATGAATTTTTATCTGTGATTCGATCTTCTCAGCTTTTTTCCGGTATTTCGGAGCAGGAGCTTATTGCCATGCTGTCCTGTCTGGAGACGAGAGAAGAGCGTTTTCCTAAGAGTGCCTTTTTATTGCGTGCCGGTGACAGGGTCGAATCTATAGGGCTGGTACTGGAGGGAAGGGTTCTGATCATTCAGGAAGATATCTGGGGAAATCGTAATATCCTTTCCAAGGCGGGGCCGGGACAGGCCTTTGCTGCAGCCTATGCCTGTGCTCCTGGCTCTGTGCTGAATGTAAGCGTGGTGGCTGAGACGACAGTTACGGTACTGCATGTAAATGTGAAACATATCCTGCAGGTATGCCCGTCTGCCTGTGCACATCACAGTCGGCTCATTCGTAACCTGCTGGGCGAGCTTGCGGATAAAAATCTGCGTCTGGGTGAAAAACTGACACATATGGGACAACGCACTACGAGAGAAAAACTCATGTCGTATTTATCGGCGGAAGCGCAGCGACTTGGCACATACGAATTTGATATTCCGTTTTCGAGGCAGCAGCTGGCGGATTATCTGGTCGTTGAACGCAGTGGTCTGTCACTGGAGCTGGGGAAAATGCAAAAAGAAGGGTTATTGGAGTTTCGGAAAAATCATTTTGCGTTGCGGGTGTAAGCGTTGTTTCTGGTAAAATATAATATTTATGGGGTTGAAAAAGTGATAAGATTGTGTTAGATAAAATGGCATAAATCAGGAGGAAATATAAAATGTTATTAGACGATTTGTATATGAAAATGATGGAATACTACGGCGGAGATCCTGCGAGACTCCAGCATTTTGTCAAGGTGCACAGCTTTTCAAGGATCATTGGTATTAAGGAAGGGCTTTCCGGGAAGGAGCAGCTGATACTGGAAGCAGCTGCGTATGTCCATGATATCGGTATCAAACCGGCGGAGGAGAAATACGGCAGCAGTGCCGGTCCGTATCAGGAGAAGGAGGGGCCGGCGGTGGCAGAAGCCATGCTTGGTGAGCTTGGTTTTGCGGAGGATGTGATCAGCAGAGTTTCCTATCTGGTGGGACATCATCATACCTACAAAAATATAGATGGTATGGATTATCAGATTTTGGTGGAAGCGGATTTCCTGGTGAATCTGTTTGAGGATCATGTCAGCGAAGTGGGGATATGTCATGCTTATGATTCCATATTTAAGACAGAGACCGGAAAGAAGATCTGTCGTGAAATGTATCAGATACAGGAATAAAAAAGCGGAGGGCAGTGCAGGCATATATGCACTGCCTTTTTTACGCGAGCAACGAGCCAAAGTCCGTGCTTGCACGAGACCTTGGCGACTGCCGTGATAACTTGAGAAAATTCTTTTGTTATGAAGGTTTGTAAGCGAAGTATCGTGACAGGAGAAATGTTCCTGATGAATCCCATGAATCTTTACAACTCTTTTACAACTTCCTCTTACAATTTAAAGGTATAATAGAAGAATACACACCAAGGACAATGGAGAATGAAAAGTATGAGCAAAATTCTGGTAGCAGAGGATGAAACTGCAATAAATAAACTGATCTGTATGAATTTGAATATCACTGGTTATGAGACCGTATCCATGCCGGACGGGCAGGCGGTGCTTGATTATCTGGCAGAGGGCGGCAGTGCTGATCTGGCGGTGGTGGATGTTATGATGCCGAAGGTGGATGGATTTGCACTTCTTCCGGTGCTGAAGGAGAACAAGATTCCGGTGATCTATCTGACCGCAAGGGGCGATCTGGAATCCAAGCTGAAGGGATTGACCGGCGGTGCTGAGGATTATATGGTAAAGCCTTTTGAAATGCTGGAGCTTCTGGTGCGGATCGATATGGTGCTGAAACGGACAGGAAAAAGCAATGAGATTTTTGCACTGGATGATGTGACACTGGACATGGAGAAGCGGATCGTACAGAAAAATGGTGAGGTAATTTCACTTACACCCATGGAATATGATCTGCTCTGTATTCTGGCAAAAAACAGAAATATTGCCCTGAACAGAGAAAAGATTCTGCGGGAGATATGGGGCGTTGATTTTGAGGGAGAGACCCGGACGGTGGATGTGCATGTGGCGGCACTGCGCAGAAAAACGGGACTGCATATCGTTTCAGTGCCGAAAATCGGCTACCGGCTGGAGGTTGGAGAATGAAGTTAAAAAGTAAGATAACGGCCGGTGTGCTGGCTGTGCTTCTGGCAGCCCTTACCGTATGCTGTGCGCTGATGATCTCGGTCAGCAAAAGGAATATTCTTGACAGTATGCTGTACGATACCCGGGTCGATGTGACGAAGCTGGAAAAAAGTCTGAAATCCAGTGAAAAAAACATAGCAAGCGTGAAAAACGGTCTGACAGAAAATGCAGTACTGAAGTATCTGCTGTTTAAACAGACCCGGTATGCGGCTGCAGATACAGAATATGTACTTATGCGAAATGATGAGATGCTTTATAACAATTCCGGTGTAAATGCCATACAGATATTGAATCTGAAGAAAAATGATAATGATATAAAGAGTGAACTGCTGCATCTGGCAGACGGGGATTATATTGTGGCCGGAGAAAATATAATACTGCTTGGAAGTGACTGCCAGATCTGTGTGGTGCGGAATATTACCGGCATTTTTGAACAGATCCGTCGGCTGGTATTCCTTTGTACAGTCATTGGCATGCTGGTGCTGGCCGTTGCAGGTGTCTGTATCATCGTATTTCTGAAGTTTGCGTTTCAGCCATTGGAACGGTTAAAAGAGGAAGCGGATGCTATTTCCGAGGGCGATTATAAGCGGAGAACGACAGTCCGGGGGAAGGACGAGCTGGCATCCCTGTCGCACAGCTTCAATACGATGGCGGCATCCGTGGAGCAGCATATTACGGCGGTGGAGGAGACCTCCGAGGCCAGAAACCGGCTGATCCATGCGCTTTCCCATGAGATGAAAACGCCGGTGACGGCGATCTGCGGCTATGCGTATGCGCTCCGTTCGGTGAAAATGAATGAAGATCAAAAAGATGAGGCACTGGAATTTATTGATCTGGAGGCCAGACGGCTGGAACGTCTTTCAGGCAAATTGACACAGCTGGTTGGTCTGACTTCCAAAAACATTGAGCTGGTGGATGTAGATCTCGTGGAGCTGGAAAAGCAGCTGAAAAAAATTCTGGTCGGGAAAGAGGAAATCACTGTGCGCGCACAGGCGGGGACGATGCAGGGCAATCCGGATCTTTTGCTGATGCTGATCACGAATCTCTGCGACAATGCCCGAAAAGCGGGCGCAACTCACATCGAAGTCACCCTGTCACCGGAAGAAATCCGGGTAAAGGATAATGGAAAGGGTATAGAAAAAGCGGAACAGGAGCATATTTTCGAGGCTTTTTATCAGGGGGATTCGTCCCGGAAGCAGGAGGGCTTCGGTCTGGGACTGGCCCTCTGTCAGAAAATTGCACAGCTGCATCATATGAAACTGGCTGTAGAAAGTCAGCCGGGGACCGGTACGACATTTTATCTTTACAATTCTCTTACAACTCTCTGATGACTTGAAAACAGGAAAAGAGATAGACTCTGGGTATGCAAGGAGAAAAGGCTGTGATGAAAAGCAGATATGCCGGGTGCAAAAGAAGGTTGAAACAGACATAAGTTATCTGTGTACAGCCACAGCATTGCAAAATAAGACAAAAGGGGAGTGTATGATGAGAAAGAAAAAATATAGCAGTCTGCTTCTGGCCGGTATGCTGTGCGTGTCTCTGACCGCATGTGCCAGAACACCGAGCCAGGCGCTGGTGGCACAGAAGAATAATGAACGGCTGGAGGAGACAGCAAAAGCAGAGCCGAAGGAGGGCACGGAGTTAAAGGACGTGGCAAAGGCGACAGCTTCAACGTACGATCTGGATTATAAAAGTGACGATGGAAAAGTTACGATCAAGGCAGATCAGGCTCCGGTGACGCTTCCGGAGAAAGACACGATTCCGATGTATCACGTATACTGTGGAGAAATTTCACAGGATGTGGCAACAAAGCTTTATAACTATTTTCTGCCAGAGGGTGGTTACACGACAACGGGAACGGATTTTACAAAAGCAAAGGTAGATCAGTCGATTCTGGAGACAAAGCAGGAAATTGCAAAATACAAGGATGACGATACGCTGTCTGATGAAGAAAAGCAGGATATGATCAAAACGCAGGAGGAGATCCTGGCTTCTCTGGAAGAGTCAAGAAAGGATGCACCGGAAACATCGACGTTACAGGTTGTGCCGAAAGATTCTACCTACACCGATCAGGAATGGCAGACAATAAATGGCTCAAAAATCTGCAAAGGTTTGTCGGTTAGTTCAAAAGACGAGAAAAAATTTCTGGTCGTTACCTCAAGTACGGATGCAGTTGTCACATCATCAGCAGTCTACGAGGACGGTACGACGTGTTCTTATTCCGGTGCGGAGGGGCAGAGCCTTGATAGTATGTCGGCCGAAGATCTGGCGAATATCGGCATTACAGAAGAGGATGCCCGAAAAATTGTGGAAGACTTTATACAAAAGATCGGTATGCCATGGGAAATTCATACAGTTACTGCAATGGGGGGATGGACATCCAATCAGGTGAATACATCAGAATCTAAGGAGGAGGATACAGAAATAATCCAGTCGGATCCCCCTACAGCCTACAGCTTTTACCTGACCCAGACGATCGACGGCATCCAGAGTGCCATCACCAGTTCCTACGAGGTGTCGGAGGATGCTGCGGTGGCTTCCTGGCTGTATGAGTCAATCAATGTGATCGTGGAAAAGGATGGCATTGTAAGCTTCAGCTGGCAGTATCCGATATCTGTGGAAGATACTGTATCCGACAATGTGGGCATCATTTCCTTTGATCAGGCAAAGGATATTTTTGAACAGATGATGCCGTTGACGGCCAGGGGCGATCTGGAACAGTTTACAGATGAATATATGGAATCCACCGTGGATATAAAGGTTACAGATGTGAGACTGGGACTGATGCGTGTGAGAAACAGTGGCAATGAATTAAAAGGGCTGATGACGCCGGTATGGCTGTTTTATGGCGATTACACACGAAATACAGAGTATACACAGGCAGGCAAAGATGCTGGCTATGATACCGGGGATAATTCCTTTACAGAAGCACAGCCCTGGATTCTGCTGGCTGTCAATGCAGTGGATGGCAGTGTGATCGATATTACAGAAGGATATTAAAAAAATGGCAGATTTCAGAAAGGTCATACAATGCTGAAAGGTGTGCGCATGCAAGGTGTGAAAAACGATTGCTTTGCATGAAGTTTGCAGGAAAAATTGGCAGAGAGACAAAACGTAAACGAAACAAGATAAAGAGGGAAGATGGCTGAAACATAAAGATAAAGAACAATAATAAGGAGGTGTTTCCTGTGCAGGAAAAAACAGAGATAAATCACACAGTCTGGTCCTGTATGGTACAGGCTTGTACAGGAGCACCGTTTTTTCTGGCCATTGCCGGTCTGCTTCTGGCCTGCATGATCGGCGGTTTTACCTCGGTATGGTCAGCCTTGGGAACATATAAAAAAGGTCTTCTGGACTATGGTCTGCACTACACAGTGTTTGATACAGCCATGCAGTCGGAGGCTGTCTGTCTGGTATTGCCTATCTGCTGTACATTTCCTTTCGCCGCATCTTTTCTGGAAGAATTTAACTGTGGCTTTATCAAAAGCTATCTTCCGAGGGCAGGCAGACGATCCTATATTGCGGGAAAAATTCTCGCAACTGGTGTATCCGGTGGCAGTACGGCAGTGCTGAGTATGGTACTGTATTATCAAGGACTTCGACTGTTCCTTCTGCCGATGGAAAAGGCGACTGTGGATATGAGCCAGACATATGGAAAAGATGTGGGAAAAGCCTGTGTCTTATTTTTTTGCGCCGGAGCGCTGTTTGCCCTTGTGGGTATGCTGTGTTCCATCGTGACATCGAGCAAATATATGGCCTATGCGTTCCCTTTTGTGCTGGAATATGTGCTGATCATGCTGCATGAACGCTATCTGAAACAGCTGTTTATCCTTGATCCGAAAGCATGGCTGCATCCTGTAAAGGAACAGTGGGTCTTTGGTGAACTCGGAGCGGTGATCTTTATGACACTTCTGGTGTGCATGGTAGCGATGTTACTTACCATGACAATGTTGCGGAGGCTAGAGACGATATGAAACAGGTATGTATGGTGGTCGGTTACAACTTCCGGACATGGAAAAAGAATCCACGGGTGTTTATCAGCTTTTCGATTGCCCTGGTATTTTGTTTTCTCTTATCCAATAAAGTTGTACAGTTTGCGGATAAATACGGTACGTCCATGCAGTTTCTGGAACCATTTATCTGGACATTTGAGGACAGCAGGTCGATCTTACTGGCTTCTCTGTTACTGATTGTATTGTTTGCGGATATGCCCTTTGTTACGAATGCCACACCGTTTTTTCTGATGCGGACGACCCGGAAAAAGTGGCTGCTGGGGCAGGGCATCTATATTGTACTGGCTACGACAATCTATATGGTCTTTGTCATGCTGGCCACGGCACTGGTGAGTATGAAACAGGCGTTTGTCGGCAATATGTGGAGCCCGACGGCGGTCGTTCTTGGCTTTTCATCTGCAGGGGAGGTGCTGGATGTACCGTCTTCGATGAAAACGATGGGAATGTCCACACCATATCATTGTGCAGCCGTTATTTTCCTCTTGATGCTTGGCTATGCACTGCTTCTGGTTTTTCTGATGCTTTTATGTAATCTGAAATTTGGCCAGATCGGCGGTGTCGTGGCAGCATTTGGATTCAGTGTTTATGGATTTTTGCTCGATCCGAAGACGATTAAGCTGGTTTTTCATATGCAGGACTACGAGGCATATAAGGCCAATGTATTTGTCGGCTGGGCGTCTCCGCTGAATCATGCCACATTTCATATGCATAATTTTGGGTACGATCTGTTGCCAACACTCGGACAGAGTTATCTGTTGTGTGCGGCACTGATCCTGGTCTGCTTTATGGCTTCTTTAAAATGTATCCGCACCTACAGCTTTGTATTTACCGGAACAGGAGGAAAATAGGATGGAGACAGCGATATGCATTGAACATCTGCACAAATCCTTTGGAAGTGAGGAAATTCTGCATGGCATTGACCGGACCTTTGAAGCAGGAAAAATCCACGGGATTGTCGGAAATAACGGCAGTGGAAAGACGGTGCTGATGAAATGCATCTGTGGTTTTCTGATCCCGGATGAGGGATATGTCCGGGTAAATGGAAAAGAGGTTGGCAAAGATATTGATTTTCCAAAGGACATGGGCATTATTATTGAGACTCCGGGATTTCTTCCGGGGGTGACAGGATTCAAAAATCTGAAACTTCTGGCTTCCCTTCGGGGGCTGGCAGATGAGAAAAAAATCCGCCAGACGATAGAGCGGGTCGGGCTTGATCCGGATTTAAAAAAGCCGGTCAGCAAGTACAGTCTCGGAATGCGCCAGCGGCTTGGCATTGCCCAGGCTATCATGGAAGATCCGTCCCTGCTGATCCTGGATGAGCCGTTTAACGGCCTGGACAAGCATGGTGTGGCTGAAATCCGGCAGCTGATCCGGGAACTTCGCACCGAGGGGAAAACCATTCTGCTGGCCAGTCATAACCAGACGGATATTGATGAACTGTGCGATACCGTGTGTGAGATGGATGCGGGAAATATGACGATGTGGAGAGAATGAGATGAAGAAAATATACAGCTTGATGATGATATGTCTGTTATGTATGCAATTGGTTCTGCCGGTATATGCCGCACAGCCGGAAACAGACAGTCTGGATACGATGACGCAGACGGCGCAGGAGAAAAAAGATACTACAACAGACAGCAACGGGACAGAAACGACAAAAGATGCAGACACAAAGAAGAATACGGAGAATACAGATACAGCAGATACTATAAAACCACAGACAAAAGAAGATACCTCCTCCGGGGAAAAAGATACTACTTTGTCTGACAAACCGGGCAAGGCAGACGATTCGCAGCCGACAGAGCAGGCAGCCGAAGCGGCACTTCACATCGACAACCAGAATGTATACGAGGGCATGACAAAACCATACAAAAACGGTTATCAGCCGGTATGCGAAAATGGGAAAGTAAACATCGTCCTTCCGCTGGTCAGTGATGGAAAGCTGAAAAATAACCGTCTCACAGCAGCGGTGGATCTGGGAGTTACAGAGAATTCACCATTTATCTTCAAAACCTATGAAAAGGATTTTACGTGCAAACCGGAGACTGTCAATGGCACACAGGAGACAAAAGAGGTTTTTCTGGTAGCGTTTTCACTGGAGCTGAATAAAAAGAGGACCAATGGCGTATATCCGATCATTGTCAATGTATCCGCCACAGACGAAAGCGGGCAGGAAGTGCAAAAGACATTTACCAACTATGTGACAATCAAGGATGGCAGCAGCACAACGGATGCCGGAGCCGGTGGAGATATGGGCGGTGGAGCTTCCGGAGGCGGTACGGGAAGTGAAACACCGACATCCAATCCTATCGTTCTGATCAGTAAATGCGTCATAGAGCCGGACACAGTGAAAGCTGGAGACGATTTTACCGCAACCGTGACGTTTGAAAATACCAATAAGAAGAAAAGCGTGCAGAACATGGTCGCCACGGTCAATGTCCCTTCGGCGGATTTTGAACTGAGAAACGGGACCAATACGTTTTTTATCAGTAAGATTGGCAAGGGAAAATCTGTGGAGCTGGCTCTGCAGTTTCATGCCAGCAAAAGTATAGCTGATGGTAATTATGCCATCGAGATTGCCATGAGCTATGATGATGCGAAAGCCACAACCTGTACATCCACCGGAAATATTGTTGTGACTGTAGAACAGCCACTGGATGTGGAGCTGACCATGCCCGTGATCGATAAAGAAATGACGGCAGGTGATACGGTTCCGTTCAGTTTTCAGGTGATGAACCTGTCCAGAAGCACCGTGTACAATGTCCGGTGCGATGTGAACTGTAATGGACTGACCCAGACGAAAACAGCTTTTGTCGGAAATATGGAGAGTGGAACGGCCGGAGAGGGCGTAACGAATATCTTTGTTTCCATGATGGACGGTGAAAACGCATACGGGGATACAAAGGGGGTCGTGACACTGACCTATGAAGACAGTTTTGGCAATGCATACACAAAGGAGTATGATTTTGAAACTTCCATTGTAAAAATGCCGGACAATACGGAAGCTATACAGTCGCAGGAACCAAAGAGTGCTTCACAGTGGTGGATATCCGTGGCTGTGGTTGCAGGTTTTTTGTTGCTGATGGGATGTACAGGCGCCGCTTACTGGCTGGGGCGAAAAAAGAGATGATCAGATACGGGATAAAGACATGGAAAAGGATTGCGCTGCCGGCGGTTCTATTCCTGGGACTGGCTGTTTTTTTGGGGGTTTCTGCCTGGCAGATTCATCATTCTGTCCATAAAGAAATGGCAGCCTATGGGAAAATTATGTGCACATTGGATGATACAACGGATAGTGAAATGGCACAGGCACTGTTTTTACAGTATGACGGTTCCTGTGTATATGATCTGCAGGTCATATTGCAGAATTCGCATGTGCAAAAGGAGTACAGCGTTACTGGTATAGAAGCTGAGATGATTCCGGGAACGCTGACCGAGGGGAGGTATTATACAGATGACAGCAGTATGCCGGCTATAGTCATCAATCAGGCGGCCCTGGCTGAACTGGCGGGTACGGACGATAAAGGTGACAGCAAAACGGTTTCCCTGGTCGGTCATACACTGATCATGGGCAGCAGCAGTGCGAAAATCTGCGGTATCGTCGTGGATACATCGGAAACACCGGCGGTCTATATCAGTATTCCAGCAGCAAAAGCCTATATGCAACAGCAGGAAACAGCAGGAGATGGCGCAGAAGAAAATTCGGTAACAGACACGGTAAAGCCAGGCAGGTACTGGATCAGAATTTCAAATCTGCATGCGTTATTGAATGTTCAGGAACAGATGAACAGCCTTGGCATAGTCACCAGTGTAGATGAAAACCAGGTCATGCAGTGGAGAGAACAAAGCATACGACAGACATACGATATTCTTATGGGGCTTCTGGCTCTGGCAGGATATGTGTCCTGTCTTGTCCTTTCAACACTGCGGAGCAAATATCAGGAAGGGCCGCAGCCACCGCAGGTCTGTGCAGCGAGAATAGGCATGAGTACGGCCGTGGGTATGGGAATTGGCATAGTTGCAAACTATCTGGCAGGGCTGTGGATATAGTCTTAGAAAAATTTGATTAAGGATTGTCAATGAGCTATAATATATCCATCAAAAACACTGGAATATATGCAAGGAGGCAACAGAATGGCTAAAAATTTGATCATCTATTATTCAAGAAAAGGTGAGAACTATGTGAATGGAAGTATTGTGGATCTGAAAAAAGGCAATACAAAAATTTGCGCGGAGTTTATTCAGAAAGCGGTAGGCGGGGATCTTTTTGAGGTTGAGACTGTACATGAGTATGCAAAGGAATACCGCAAATGTGCAGAGGAAGCGAGTAAGGAGCTAAAGGAAAATGCAAGACCGGAATTGAAAAAATATCTGGAGGATATTTCCGGTTATGACAATATTTTCGTATGTGGGCCCTGCTGGTGCGGAACTTACCCGGTAGCAGTATTTACCCAGCTTGAGAGACTTGATTTTACAGGAAAAAAAGTGATGGCACTCATGACACACGAAGGAAGCGGACTGGGTAACAGTGAGAGTGACCTCAGAAAAATCTGCAAAGGCGCAACATTTGGTACAGGTATTGCAATACATGGTGCGGACGCAGCAAAATCTGCATCGGCAGTCGCTGACTGGGCGAAGAAAAATATTGATTAAATGAGAAATAATTACAACAATTCCTGGGCAACGAATCATTTGATCTTGGATTTTTCCCATGTATATGAGGATGAAAATATACCGGAGAAAAACACGCTGCACTGGCTGGACTGTGCGGACATTACAGGATGTGACCTGTATTGCTCTGCAGAAGCCAGAGAGCAGATATGGAACCGCATACAGCCATATGGGATCCGGGGCATACATTTTCTGGACTCGGGAAATTATCATTATGTCACAGGGATCATCACAGACCATATCCGGCAGGATTTCTCACTGGTTCTGTTTGATCATCATACGGATATGCAAAAGCCGTTGATTGATGGAATGATGAGCTGTGGGGACTGGGCAGGACAGGTACTGGATACGAACGAATGGCTGCGGCAGCTGGTGCTGATCGGATCACAGGGCAGTGATATCGGGGAGATTAGCTGTACAAGAAAGGACAGACTGCTCACCTTTTCATCGGAGGAACTGCAGATCGGTGCCGGGAGAGAAAAACTCGAAAAAATAAAAAGAGATTTGCCAGTGTACATTTCCATTGATAAGGATGTGCTGGGGGAAAACTATGCAGAAACAAACTGGAATCAGGGAGATATGTCCCTCCCTATGCTGGAACATCTGTTGCTGCCACTTCTTGAACAGGCTGAAATTCTGGGAATAGATATCTGTGGAGAATGTCAGCCGGGGATTCCCCTGCCGGAATACTTTGAGGCAGAGGAAGTTAACAGTGAAACTAACCGGGAATTGTTTGCATTTATGGCAAAGTATATCTGAAAAATTGGTTATTATAAAGAATCGCAACGTCAAAAATAATAGATTAGACAGGGGAAAGCCCGGTTTTGAAATGAATCTGAAGGAACGGTACGAGAAGCTTTTAAAGTACTGCTATATGAAAACAAAAGACGGGTATCTGGCAGAGGACAGAAAGCTCTTGCGGCATAAGGGGATCTGGTGGTCCATGGTGAAATATGCGGCTGTTATTTTAGTGAAAAATATGGTATGCTTCAGATAACTACAGGCAGGATCGCCAGGGCGGTCTGAAAGGGAAAAGGAGAAGGGTATCAAGTATTTCCTGACGGAAGGACCGAACAAGGAGAGGCTGGAGTATACGCAGTATCTGTAAAAGTAGAGGAGTCCTATGATCATAGGTTACTCAACGAGTATCGAATTAATATATCAATCTGCGTATAAAAATAACATATTTAACTCAACGGGGACATTTTCAACTTACTTTTTGAAAATGTCCCTGTTGAAATATTAACGGTTCAAAAGTTCTGTCAGATCCTTCTCCGGTGTAGTGATCGGTGAGAGATGATAATTCTCCACGAGATACTGCAGGACGTTCCGGGATAAAAAGGCGGGAAGTGAGGGGCCGAGCTTAATGTTTCTGATACCCAGATACAGGAGGGTCAGCAGGATACAGACAGCTTTCTGTTCGTACCAGCTGAGGACCATACTCAGGGGCAGTTCGTTGACGCTGCAGCCGAAGGCATCGGCCAGAGCCAGGGCAATCTGGATGGCAGAGTAGGCGTCGTTGCACTGGCCGACATCCATCAGACGGGGCAGGCCGCCGATCGTGCCGAGATCGATATCGTTGAAACGGTATTTACCGCAGGCGAGGGTCAGGATGACGGTATCTTCAGGAGTCAGTTTGACAAACTCTGTATAATAGTTGCGCCCCGGATGCGCACCGTCACAGCCGCCGACAAGGAAGAAGTGACGGATCGCCCCGGACTTTACGGTCTCGACGACGGTATCAGCAACTGAAAGGACGGTGTTTCGCGCAAAGCCTGTGGTGACGGTATCGCCGCCGTTGATACCGGTGAAGTGGGTATCCTCCGGGTAACCGCCAAGCTCCAGTGCTTTTTCAATAACCGGCGTAAAATCTTTATCATTTCCGATATGCTGCATATCCGGATAGCCAACGACCTCTGTGGTAAAGATGCGGTCTGCATAGCTCTTTCGCGGGGGCATCAGGCAGTTTGTCGTGAAAAGAACAGGTCCGGGTATATCAATAAATTCCTTTTGCTGGCTCTGCCATGCTGTACCGAAATTTCCTTTCAGATGACTGTATTTTTTGAGTTCGGGGTAACCGTGGGCGGGCAGCATTTCTCCATGGGTGTAGATATTGATTCCTTTTCCCTTTGTCTGTTCCAGTAAAAGCTTCAGATCGTACAGATCGTGGCCGCTAATAACGATAAAAGGTCCTTTTTCTATCGTCAGGCTGACCTTAGTAGGCTTTGGCTGGCCGAAGGTTTCTGTATTGGCTTTGTCAAGCAGCGCCATACATTTCAGATTGACTTCTCCGACCTTCAGTACGATGGGCAGCAGTTTGTCCATGCCCCAGTCATCCTGGCCGACCGCAGTGAGTGCTTCAAATAGAAAGCGGTGTATGGTTTCGTCGGTGTAGCCCATCACACCGGCGTGGTAGGCGTAAGCGGCCATGCCCCTGATGCCAAACAGGATCAGGGAGCGCAGACTGCGGCTGTCCTCGTCGGCAGTCCAGAGGGTAAGCATGTTATAGTCCTCAATCTCGTTACAGGGAGGCTCGCAGTCGGGACAGGAAAGAATGAGATTTTTCTTCTCTCGATGCACCTGCTCCAGAAGCTCCTGCAGTGCCGCATCATCAAAATTTACATTCGTCAGGGTGGCAAACAGACTCTTTACAACCAGAGCAGATGCCGCGTCTGTGGCTGGCCGGGTGCTGGTTTCCATTGTTTTTGCAAGACCGATCAGGGCTCCGGTCAGTTGATCCTGCAGGTCAGCGGTAGCTGCTTTTTTTCCGCAGACACCGGCGGTTTTGGTACAGCCGGTATGGTGAGCGGTTTGCTCGCATTGATAACAAAACATAAAATAATCTCCTTTGCTGTGGTATATGATATAGTCTGCCCGGTCAGGGAAAATATTATAAGGCACAGAGACGTAGAAACGTCGAAGGACGAATAAGAAACTCAAAAATGATCCACCGGACCATTTATTCATATGCCTTGCAACGAAAAACCTGCACAGCCAGATCAGCTGGCATGCGCAGGCTTTTAAGGATGTGTTTTGTATCAGCGAACCGCAAAAACCATACCGCGGCATGCCGGAAGATGTACGATCAGCTGTCCGTTTTCGATGCTGCCGGTTACATCACCCATACCGGTGAGCAGCGCTTTGGCAGAATCGGCCTGTACCGGAAGCGGGATCCAGATATCAGCAGGCTGTTCATCGTTGTTCAAAACGGTGATCACAGCCTTGCCATCCAGAATCCGGGCGAAGCTGTACTGGCGGTTCGTAAGGGTCAGCTCCTTGTATTCCCCACAGGAAAGCTCCGGGTATGCAGCATGGATCTGGCCAAGCTCCCGGATCAGATGGGTCAGAGGATTGGTCAGTACAGCCTCCGGATAGTCGGAGAGCTCCAGACAGGGACGTAAATTCCAGTCGGAACCGTGCTGCTTTTCACCTTCGATACCGAATTCAGAGCCATAGTAGATCGAGGGCACGCCGGGCAGATTGTAATCGAGCATCATGACGTTGTAAATATGTTCCCTGTTATTTAATTTGGAGATGATGCGCGCTACATCATGGTTGTCAACAAAAGTATACAGCTTCACATTGCCACAGATACCGAGAAGACGGCGTACGGAATGGGCAATTTCGAAATAATTGTGGTCGTTGTGCCCGGAGAACAGTCCTTTGTGAAGCTCGTAGTTGGTAACGGAATGCAGCATCTGGCCGTTGGCCCAGCGGCTGTAGTCACCGTGGATGACCTCGCCCATCAGCCAGAAGTCGGGTTTCAGACTGTCGCATACACCTCGTAGCTGATGCATGAATTCGTGTTCGAGCACATCTGCAGCGTCCAGACGGATGCCGTCGATATCAAATTCGGATACCCAGAAGCGTACAGTGTCAAAATGATATTCCCGGACAGCAGGATTCCACAGATTTAGCTTGGCCAGCAGATTGTAGCCGCCCCAGTTGTCGTAGGAAAAGTGGTCATCGTATTCATTATTGTTCCAGAAATTGACATTGCAGTACCAGTCGCGGTAAGCACTGTTTTCCCGGTGAGTTAAAAGATTCTGAAATGCGAAAAAACTGCGTCCGGTATGGTTAAATACGCCGTCTACGATAACCTTCAGGCCGATAGCATGGCAGTGGGCTACATAGTCTTTGAATTCAGCATTGGTTCCAAGGCGGTTATCCACTTTGCGGTAGTCGGTTGTTTCGTAGCCGTGTCCCTCAGACTGGAAGAGGGGGCCGATATAGATGGCGGTGCAGCCAATCTCTTTTGCGTGATCAGCCCAGGCTTCCAGCTTTTTAAAATGATGGCCTTCTTCACCGTGATTTTCGTGGGGGCATCCACAGAGGCCAAGAGGATATATGTGATAGAAAACAACGCTGTCATACCATGTCATAGTTATTACACAAACTGCGATTGCAGTATCTCCTTTTTAATCTTGTATACCAATCGGTATATAAGAGCATTTTACTCTATCTGCAGGGCTTTGTCAAATAGGAAGGAAGCAAAGAAAAACGAAAGCAGAAAACAGGGTATCACGGTCAGGCGGCAGGGAAAGCTATTTGCAGGAATATTATAGATCATGCTGTATAACAAAGTATGTCGAATGAATGATATTTTTGTAAGATTGCCGAGTTGTGATTCACTGTATTACATAGTATACTAAAAGATACTGAACACAAAGAGGTAAGAAAGGACAACATATGGAGAGAAAAGAGAATATCCTTGGTACGGAAAAGATCGGGAAGCTTCTGCTGACCTATTCAATTCCGGGCATTATTTCGATGCTGGTCAATTCCATCTACAATCTGGTTGACCAGATTTTTATCGGGCAGGGCGTCGGTTATCTGGGCAATGGTGCGACAAATGTAGCGTTCCCATTTACACAGCTGATGCTGGCACTGTCTTTGATGGTTTCTGCAGGTACAGCAGCCAATACCAGTCTGAATCTGGGGCGTAAGGATGAGGATGAAGCCTGTCATTTTGTGGGAAATGGTTTTGCACTGGCAGTGATGTTTGGTGTGGGACTTCTGGTGATCGGACAGGTTTTTTTACTGCCACTGTTACATATTTTCGGAGCAACAGAGGCCAATTTAAGCTATGCCATAGATTACAGCCGCATCGTGCTGATTGGTTTTCCATTTACAGCTACAGGTATCATGATGAACGATATCATCCGTGCGGATGGTGCACCGCAGTTTTCGATGATGTCAATGCTGGTGGGTGCGATTTTAAATATTATCTTTGACCCAATCTTTATTTTTGTATTCCACTGGGGCGTTAAGGGAGCGGCTCTGGCCACGATCATCGGTCAGATTGCTACCTTTGCTTTAAGTTTCTGGAAGATGCACCGGTTAAAGACTGTAAAGTTTATCTATGCGGATCTGAAGCCGCAGGCGCAGCGCTTGCGCCGTATCATGGCTATCGGTATGTCTGCTTTCCTGACACAGATTTCGATGCTGTTTGCGACAATCCTTCTGAATAATCAGGCAGCCAAATATGGTGCGCAGTCTTCCTATGGTGCCGATATTCCCGTGACCTGCTTTGGTATTATTATGAAGGTCAACCAGATTATGATGTCGGTGATCATCGGTATCACCAATGCAACACAGCCGATTTTTTCATTCAATTTCGGTGCCTGTCGTTACGACCGCGTGCGTGAACTGGTGAAAAAGACGGCTATTACCACCTTCGTTGTGGGTTGCGTGGGCTGGATCGTTTTACAGACATTCCCGTCACAGATTATCAGTATCTTTGGTCAGGAGAGTGCACTGTACAATGAGTTTGCTGTGATGTGTTGCAAGAATATGACGCTGATGATCTTTGTTATGGGTATTCCGATGATGGCTGGTGTGTATTTTCAGGCCGTCGGAAAGCCGATGCAGGCCGTTGTACTGTCTCTGTCGAGACAGATTCTGTTTACGATGCCGCTGATGGTGATTCTGCCACTGTTTCTGGGTGTTGTGGGTATCATGTATGCCTATCCGCTGGCAGACTGCTTCTCTATCACGCTGGCAACGATTCTTCTGCTTCGTGAAATGAAGCATCTGAAACAGTTGGAAAAGAATCAGAAGACTCTGGCAGAAAGTGAGCACTAAAATGTTTATCCCCCCAGGGAGCTTGTGAAAGGTTTGTCAGGCATGGTATCATAGCTTCAATATAAAAAAGGACGGACAGGTACTATGACAGCACTGATGAATGAAATCGAAAGCTACTGGACCAGACGGGCGGATTCGTTTGCCTATGGACAGTTTACGGATGATAACGAAAAACGTTGGATGGGTGTGATCACCAGGGAGTTTCCGGATAAGGATAACTTAAAGATTCTGGACATCGGTACAGGCCCCGGATTTTTTGCGATTAATCTGGCGAAGAGAGGGTATGATGTCACAGCCGTAGATTATACGCCGGCGATGCTGGAAGAGGCGAAGAGGAATGCCGGAGAGTATCGGGATAAGATCTGTTTTCAGCAGATGGATGCGCAGAATCTGGCTTTCCCGGATGGAACGTTTGACGTTGTTGTGAGCCGTAACCTGACATGGAATCTGGAAAATCCACAGAAGGCATACAAGGAATGGCATCGTGTCCTGAAAATGGGTGGTGTAATGCTGAACTTTGATGCGGGATGGTATGAGTATCTGTTTGATGATAAAAAGGCAGAGCTGTTCCGTAAGGACCGTGAAAACGTTGCCGATGCCGGATATTTTGATTATAATGGCTACGCAGAGTCTGACAAGATGGAGGAAATCAGCCGCAACCTGATCCTCAGTCGCTGCCAGCGCCCACAGGCAGATCTGCAGATGCTTATGAATGCCGGTTTCACAAAGTTTTATGTAGATACCGAGATCTGGCAGGAAACGCTGGATGAGGAAGAAAAGGTAAATTATGCAGCAACACCTGGATTTCTGCTGAAAGGGATCCGCTGAGAATATCACTACATTGTCATATACATGAAAAATGGCAGTGTATGCTCGGGCGGTGTTTTACAATAAAGAACAGTCACTGTGAGGGAGTACAAAAAAGCAGCTATTGATGAGCAGTTTTTTTGTACTTCCTTATTTTGGTAAGAAAGAAAACATGAGGAAGTTCTGAAAAAACGGACAGATCTCTGGCAAAACAGAAGTCATGTCAGGAACGTTGAAGGAGAAAAATAAAAAATGAATACAAGATTTTTACGCTATGTGTTTCAAAATGTGGCGGCTATGATCGGTGTATCCGTGTACATTCTGGCAGATACTTTTTTTATTTCGCTGTATGGTGGTGCGAACGGTATTGCCTTTCTGAATCTGGTACTGCCGGTGTATGGCCTGATCTTTGCTATTGGTGCCATGATCGGTGTGGGGTCGGCAACAAGATTTACGATCAAAAGAGCGGCGGGCGCTGACAGTGATTTTTATTTTCTGCAGTCAGTATTCTGGAGCCTGATCGCCAGTATTCCGTTTATACTGCTGGGTATTTTTTCACCGGACAGTGTCCTGCATCTGATGGGAGCAGATCAGGTGCTGACAGAACTGGGATGTGCCTATACACGGATTTTCCTTATATTTGCACCGTTTTTTATGGTGAATTATACTTTTACGGCCTTTGCAAGAAATGACAATGCACCAACCATCGCCATGATCGGCTCGATCAGCGGCAGTCTGTTTAATATTGTATTTGACTATGTTCTGATGTTTGTGCTGAATCTCGGACTGGCCGGTGCGGCTATGGCGACGGCCTGCAGTCCGCTGGTGACGATGGCGGTGTGCGGTATGCATTATCTGGGAAAGAAAAATGGTGTCGGATTTCGGTGGGTGATGCCGAAGTTCCGGTTCTTACGGAAAAGCTGTGGCCTTGGTGTATCAGCCTTTGTCGGAGAAATGTCTTCCGCTGTGACAACGGTGGTTTTTAACATGCTGATCCTGCATTTTGCCGGAAATATCGGTGTGGCCGCTTATGGTATTGTTGCGAATGTATCTCTGGTGGCGATGGCGATCATGAACGGTATTGCCCAGGGAACACAGCCGCTGCTCAGTGAATGCTTTGGAAAGAGTGATAAGAAACAGCTGGCCTCTCTGCTGAAACACGGGCTTGTGGCTATGCTTGTGGCGGAGGTTTTGATCGTAGGTGTGATCTGGCTTGGAACGGATGGGTTGATTGATGTATTTAATACCGAACAGAGTTTTGAATTGCACGAGTATGCGTTTGATGGTCTGCGCCTGTATTTTCTTGGCTTTCTGATAGTGGGTATCAACGTTATGCTGATCACATTTTTTGCAGCGACAAACCGTCCGGTGCAGACGCTGATCGGATCGCTGCTGCGTGGCGTGATTGCAATTTCTATTTGTGCGGTAGTTCTGGCTGTGCTGTTTGGCATGACGGGTATCTGGTGTTCACTGCTGGCTTCGGAAATCGTGACGCTGGCAGTACTGATGATTTTATACAGAAGGCAGAAAAAAACGATATAACAGAGGAGGAAAACGAATGGAGAATAAACAGGATTTTACGACCGGAAGCATTACCGGTAAGATGCTGAATTTTATGGTGCCAATCCTTGGCGCTCTGATCCTGCAGGCGATGTACAGTGCGGTGGATCTGATCATTGTGGGACGTTTTGGTACAACAGAGGGTATTTCCGGTGTCGCTACCGGCAGCAGTATCATGAATATGGTGACCTTTACGGTGAGTTCCCTGACAACGGGTGTTACGGTCATTATGGGACGGTATCTGGGGGAACGCAAAAACAACCGCATCGGTCGCCTGATCGGTGGTGCGATCTGCTTTTTCTTCACAGTGGCCCTGGTTCTTACTGTGCTCTTGCTTCTCTTTGCCCGGCCGATCGCTGTGCTGATGCAGGCTCCGGCGGAGGCACTGGATCTGACGATCCTGTATATCCGGATCTGTGGTGCCGGTTATGTATTTATTGTATTTTATAACTTTATCAGCAGTATTTTCCGTGGACTCGGCGATTCCAGGCTGCCACTGATCTTTGTGGCGATTGCCTGTGTGGTCAATATCGTCGGTGATCTGTTCCTCGTAGCCGGATTTGGCTTGAACGTGGCCGGTGCGGCAATTGCTACTGTGACGGCCCAGGCGGTCAGTGTAGTGATGTCTATTGTGATCATAGTGAGAAAGAAAGACCTCGGGTTTACCTTTACGTTAAAGGATATCCGGTTCAATCATGAAATCCTGCGTTTCTTACAGGTGGGGCTGCCACTGGCCATCCAGGAATTTCTGACGAATATGACTTTTCTTGCCCTGTGTGCGTTTGTCAATCGTCTGGGGCTGGATGCTTCTTCAGGGTATGGCGTGGCGCAGAAGATCCAGTCTTTTGTCATGCTGATTCCATCTTCCATCATGCAGTCGATGGCGGCCTTTGTTGCCCAGAATGTCGGCGCATGTAAAGAAAAAAGAGCGCAGAAAGCCATGTTTGTCGGTATCGCCTTTGGCTCTGGCATCGGTATTTTTATCGCCTATGCGGTATTTTTCCATGGAGATATGTTGTCGACACTGTTTACCAGCGATGCTGCAGTTATTGCGAGAGCATTTGAGTTTTTACGGGGGTTTGCACCAGAGGCAGTCGTGACGAGTATCCTTTTCAGCTTCATGGGCTATTATAACGGACATTCCCGTTCCTTCTTTGTCATGGCGCAGGGGCTGGCCCAGTCGTTTCTGGTGCGTTTGCCGATGTCATATCTGATGAGCATCCGGCCGAATGCATCCCTGACCGGTGTAGGTCTGGCAGCACCGACGGCTACGGTGTTTGGTATTCTTTTATGCCTCATCTATTACATACGATTCCGGAAACAGGTGGAGATCGTGGATAAATAAGGGGAGCCTTTTGCAAAATTAAATTCCACAGAGGGGTGGAATTTAATTTTGCAAGAGAGCCCTGAGCATATTTTTTTCAGAAAAACGAGGGGAATCGGTTGACATTTTTCCCCGTTCATGCTATTTTTGACAAAGATAAAAAGAAAAAGCGTTGAAGAGGAGTAGTACCTGTTCATCCGGCATACAGAAAGCTGTTGGCTGATGAGAAACAGCGGATGGAGAACTGGGAACTGACCTTGGAGTGGCTGCCCGAAATTCTAACAGAAAAGTAGACGCAGACGGAGCCCGACCGTTATAGCGGGGGAGATATCGATTTTAAATCCGTATTTCATAGAGAGTATGATTTCGATCATAAAACAGAGTGGTACCGCGAGGACATCCTTAGTCTTTCGTCTCTGCAGGTTTGACCTGGCGCAGACGGAGGGCTTTTTCTTTTTGTTCAATATGTATTCGATAGTAAAGCTGAAATGTTTTTAGTTGCCATACATACGAAAAATGGTTCAGAGGATCCTTTTTCAGTTTCTTTTGTATCGAAACCAGAGATGAAAACTTTTGCCGGGAGAAATGGCAGCGTCACAGTATTTACCGTAACGAATACAATAGCCATAGTAATTTAAGAAAAATCAGGAGGACACGAGTTATGATGAATCACAAAAAGTATAAGAGACAGTATTTTATGCCGCCGGTCGAGTGCATGGACTGGGCTAAGAAAGAATATGTAGAAAAAGCACCGAAGTGGTGCAGTGTTGATCTTCGAGACGGGAACCAGGCACTGGTAATTCCGATGAGTCTTGACCAGAAGGTAGCTTTCTTCAAGCTCCTTTGCAAGGTTGGCTTCAAAGAGATCGAGGTTGGTTTCCCGGCAGCTTCCGATACCGAGTTTATCTTCCTCCGTACACTGATCGAGCAGAACCTGATCCCGGACGATGTAACGATCCAGGTACTGACCCAGGCTCGTGAACATATCATTAAGAGAACATTTGAAGGTCTGAAGGGCTGCAAGAACGCTATTGTACATGTATACAATTCCACCTCTCTGGCACAGCGTGAGCAGGTATTTAAAAAGGATAAACAGCATATCCTGGAGATCGCTGTAGAGGGTGCAAGGCTTCTGAAAAAGCTGACTGAGGAAGAGGGAGCCAACTACCGCTTTGAATATTCTCCGGAGAGCTTCACCGGAACAGAGCCGGAATACGCTCTGGAGGTCTGCAATGCTGTTCTTGATGTATGGCAGCCGACACCGGACCGCAAGGCCATCATCAATCTGCCGGTAACCGTTGAGCTTTCCATGCCGCATGTCTATGCAAGCCAGATCGAATACATGAGCAAAAACATGCATTACCGTGACAGCGTAGAAATTTCCCAGCATCCGCACAATGACCGTGGCTGTGGCGTGGCAGATACGGAGATGGGTATGCTGGCCGGTGCTGACCGTGTCGAGGGTACACTGTTTGGAAACGGTGAGCGTACAGGTAACGTGGATATCATCACTGTTGCCATGAATATGTATATGCAGGGCGTAGATCCGGAGCTTGACTTCTCCGATATGCCGTCCATCGTAGAAGAATATGAGAAATATACAGGCATGAAGGTCAACGAGCGTTCCCCGTACAGCGGCGAACTTGTCTTTGCTGCTTTCTCCGGTTCCCATCAGGATGCCATCGCCAAGGGTATGAAGTGGATCGAGGAGAAGAATCCAGAGCACTGGACTGTACCGTATCTGCCGATCGATCCGCATGATGTTGGCCGTAACTACGATGCCGACGTCATCCGTATCAACAGCCAGTCCGGTAAGGGCGGTGTCGGCTACATTCTGGAGACAAAATTCGGTCTCTGTCTGCCGGCAAAGATGCGCGAGGCCATGGGCTACGCCGCCAAGGGTGTTTCCGATGTCAGCCACAAGGAACTGCAGCCGGAGGAAATCTTCGAGATCTACAAAAAGACTTTCGAGCACATTGCTGGTCCGCTTAAGATCGAAGAGATTCACTATCGCCAGGAAGCCAACGGCGGCATGACGGCTATGGTAGATTCTATGTTCAATGGCGAGAAGAAGCATACAGAATGTG
Organism: uncultured Lachnospiraceae bacterium; assembly: GCA_934394565.1. Classification (GTDB taxonomy): domain Bacteria; phylum Bacillota; class Clostridia; order Lachnospirales; family Lachnospiraceae; genus UBA11957. The sequence continues at coordinate 114,184 of CAKRQV010000008.1, read as the reverse complement.
CCGGTAACGGTCGTCTGAATGCCGTCAGCAATGCACTGAAAGAGGCATATGGCCTGAAATATAATCTTGTGACCTATCAGGAGCATGCTTTGGAGAGAAGTTCTTCTTCGAGAGCTATCGCTTATGTGGGTATTGAAGATGAGGCAAAGAAGCTGCACTGGGGTAGCGGTGTCGATGCCGATATTATCAGAGCTTCTGTAGATGCATTGGTGAATGCAATCAATAATGCTTTGCTGGCTGAATAATGAGATGAGAGTGGGACCGGTATGTCGAAAGGGCATATCGGTCTCTTCGTATATCTTCATATGAACTAAAAAAGTTTCGAACCTGCAAAGCATGTTTCTTATAATTTTCAGGAATATTATCCTTCTGCATATAAAAAATAATTGCATTCTCTAACTAAAACATTTACAATAATACGCAAATGCGAGTTTACGATGCTAAAGCAAAAAAGAGGAGACTTTGTTATGGAGATTTTATACAAGAGTACCAGAGGTAACGGTGAGACAGTGACAGCTTCCCAGGCGATCTTGAAGGGACTGGCAGATGATGGTGGTCTGTTTGTGCCGGTGCAGGTGCCGCAGCTTGACGTGCCGATGGAAAAACTGGCCAGGATGAGTTATCAGGAAGTGGCTTATGAAGTGATGGGCCGTTTCTTTACCGATTTTACAGAGGAAGAATTAAAGCATTGTATTACATCTGCTTATGATGCCAAGTTTGATACTGAGGAGATCGCACCGATCCGTGAGGCAGAAGGAGTATATTACTTGGAGCTGTTCCATGGTGCTACGATCGCTTTTAAGGATATGGCGCTTTCCATTCTGCCGCATCTGATGACAACTTCTGCAAGAAAAAATCACATTAAGAACGATATTGTCATCCTGACAGCGACTTCTGGCGATACCGGTAAGGCTGCTCTGGCAGGTTTTGCGGATGTTCCGGGAACAAAGATCATCGTATTCTATCCGAAGGATGGTGTCAGCCCGGTACAGAAAGCACAGATGGTGACACAGCGTGGAGCCAATACGCATGTTGTAGCAATCAAGGGTAATTTTGACGATGCCCAGACGGGTGTGAAGAAGATGTTTAACGACAAGGCTCTGGCCGAGGAGCTTTCTGCTGCCGGATACCAGTTTTCTTCTGCAAACTCCATCAACATCGGTCGTCTGTTCCCGCAGGTTGCCTATTATGTATATGCCTATGCACAGCTGGTTAAGAAAGGTGTGTTAAAGGCTGGTGATCCAATGCGTGTCGTTGTCCCGACAGGTAACTTCGGTAATATCCTTGCTGCATACTATGCAAAGCAGATGGGTACACCGATCGAGAAGCTGATCTGTGCATCTAATGAGAATAAGGTACTGTACGATTTCTTTGAGACGGGTACATATGACAGAAAGCGTGACTTTATCCTGACAACGTCTCCGTCCATGGATATCCTGATCTCCAGCAATCTGGAGCGTCTGATCTATCTGATCGGCGGTTCTGATGAAGCCTTAAACCGCAAGCTGATGGGCGAGCTGTCCACAGAGGGCGCTTATACGATCACAGACGAGATGAAAGAAAAGCTCAAGGATTTTGTCGGTGGTTTTGCGACAGAGGCTGAGGTGGCTGAGACGATCCATGATCTGTACAAGAATACCGGCTATGTGATCGATACGCATACGGCAGTAGCCGCTACCGTATGCAAGGCATATAACGAGAAGCATAACGACGGCGTTAAGACGCTGATCGCTTCCACCGCAAGTCCGTATAAATTTGCAAGAAGCGTTATGGATGCCATTGATAAAAAGTATGACAGCATGACAGATTTCGAGCTGATCGATGAGCTGTCAGAGATTTCCAAGACAAAGATTCCGCAGGCTATCGAGGATATCCGCAGTGCAGAAGTACTGCACAAGACGGTTTGCGAAGTCGATGGTATGGAAGCTGCAGTCAAGGCATTTCTGCAGGTATAAACTACATAAGCTATCGTCCGACAGTTTCCTGTGTGTGAAACATGGGAAACTGTCATTTTATACAAGTACAGGTATACGATATGAACTGGAAAACATTATTATCATCCAAACGTGCCGGTGTGTATCCGGTGCATCATGAAATATCTGGATTTAAACCGCATGGGGCTGCAAAAACCATGCAGGATCCGTATGTCAAAAAGGAAGCTGCCTCTGGCAGCTTTTGCCCGTTAGAGGGAAATATCGATCTGCGCAGTGAATTTGAAAAGGATTATCACCGGATCATCGGCAGTGCATCCTTTCGCCGCCTGCAGGATAAGACGCAGGTATTTCCACTGGATAAGAGCGATTTTATCCGCACGAGACTGACACATTCTCTGGAAGTATCTTCACTGGCCAAGTCACTGGGACAGAATATCGCGGAATATATCCTGCGGGAGAATATGGATCCTGATTTTACATATCCTATGAAGGATGATCTCTGCAACATTCTGTTATGTGCCGGGCTGATCCATGATATTGGAAATCCGCCGTTTGGTCATTTTGGCGAGGATTCGATCCGGGAATGGTTTCAGCTGCATCTGAAAGATTATAGTTTTAAAGGGCAACCAGTAACAGAAATCTTAAACGAACAGATGCTGACAGATTTTTACCTGTTTGAGGGTAATGCCCAGGCACTTCGTGTCGTATCAAAGCTGCATTTTCTTACGGGTGAATACGGCATGAATCTGACGTATGGCCTGCTGGCATCCATTCTGAAATATCCGACAACAGCGAAACATGTGGATGTGAACAGCGCGGATATTGCCAGAAAAAAGGTCGGTGTCTTTGCCAGTGAGGAAGAATTGTTTCATGAGATTGCCGGTGCGACAGGGATGGGAGACAGCCGCCATCCGCTTTCGTTTATTCTGGAAGCAGCGGATGATATTGCCTATCTGACGGCAGATATTGAGGATGCGTATAAAAAAGGCTGTATCAGCTTTGATATCCTGAAACGGGAACTTCCGGAGGAACTGGCGGCTTTCCCGGCAACGGAGGTATTTGATGCCACAGCGTTACTGGATGCGCAATATGAAAAGGCTTTGCGGCGCAGTGTCAAGGAACCAAAACTGTATGCTGTGCAAAACTGGCTCGTGAAGGTGCAGAGCTTTCTGATGTCCTGTGCGACCAGGGGCTTTCTTGGACATTACCATGAGATCATGGCCGGAGAGTGGAAGCAGGATATTTTCACCGGAACTGGAGCCGAGGGTATCCATGCGGCGTTGCACAATATTGCTTTTCGTAATGCATTTGAGTCCATGCCAATTCTTCGCATCGAGCTGGGTGCGGGGAAAATGATGGATGATATTCTGGAACGGTTCGTACCGGCATTTCTGGTCTATGATACGGACGAAAAGATGGGCATGATCGAGCATAAGATCACACAGCTTGTTTCGGAAAATTATAAGCAGGTCTACCATAAATATGCCGCCGGAAAAACGGAGCAGGAAAAGCTGTATCTGCGGCTGCATCTGGTGACGGATTATATCAGTGGCATGACGGACAGCTTTGCCCGGGATCTGTATCAGGAAGTGAATGGCATTTTGTGACAAAACGCATGGAGTTACCGACGGTTTGTATGAAATTCTGCTGTGAGAGACTGAGATGAAATGTAAGGTAGTCGGAAAACAGCGGCAAAATATGGTAAACAGCAATATTTTTGCAGGTTTAAACAAAAATTCTTGCAAGGATATGTCAGAATAAACATAAACAGAATGTAAAATCTTTAAAATTGCCGAAAAAAATGCGCTGAATTTGTTGATTTTTTTCCGGTTTCCTGTATAATGACAACGGGTGAACAAGTTAGGGTTCATCTATGCGGATGAATTGACCTGCGTATGCGGTGTCATTTGCCGCACTGCATATCAAAAGCAGTTTTGCGGACTGCTGTGGATATGGCTGAATAGGTCAGTTATTAAATTTTATAATGGAGGTTCATGTAAAATGGCAGAAATCAATTTAACACAGTATGGCATTACCGGAACTACTGAGATTGTACACAATCCATCTTACGAGATGCTGTTCGAGGAAGAGACCAAAGCAGGTCTGGAAGGCTTTGAGGTTGGTCAGGAGAGCGAACTGGGTGCAGTTAACGTAATGACAGGTATCTATACAGGACGTTCCCCGAAAGATAAATATATCGTTATGGATGAGAACTCCAAAGATACTGTATGGTGGACATCCGATGAATACAAAAACGATAACCATCCGGCTTCTCAGGAAGCATGGGACGCTGTAAAGGATCTGGCAAAGAAAGAGCTGTCCAATAAGAGACTGTTCGTTGTCGATGCTTTCTGTGGTGCCAACAAAGATACACGTATGGCTATCCGTTTCATCGTTGAGGTAGCTTGGCAGGCACACTTTGTAACAAACATGTTCATCAAACCTACTGAGGAAGAACTGGCAAACTTCGAGCCGGATTTCATCGTTTACAATGCTTCCAAAGCTAAAGTTGAGAATTATAAAGAGCTGGGTCTGAACTCTGAGACAGCTGTTATGTTCAACATCACAAGCCGTGAGCAGGTTATCGTTAACACATGGTACGGCGGTGAGATGAAGAAAGGTATGTTCTCTATGATGAACTACTACCTGCCGCTGAAGGGTATTGCTTCCATGCACTGCTCCGCTAACACAGACTTAAACGGCGAAAACACAGCTATCTTCTTCGGTCTGTCCGGTACAGGTAAGACTACTCTGTCTACAGATCCGAAGCGTCTCCTGATCGGTGATGATGAGCACGGTTGGGATGACAACGGCGTATTCAACTTCGAAGGTGGATGCTACGCTAAAGTTATCAACCTGGACAAAGAGTCCGAGCCGGATATCTACAATGCTATCAAGAGAAACGCTCTGTTAGAGAACGTAACTCTGGACAAAGACGGCAAGATCGATTTCAACGATAAGAGCGTTACAGATAACACACGTGTTTCTTACCCGATCGATCACATTCAGAATATCGTTCGCCCGATTTCCGCTGCACCGGCTGCTAAGGAGGTTATCTTCCTTTCTGCAGATGCATTCGGTGTACTGCCGCCGGTATCTATCCTGACTCCGGAGCAGACACAGTATTACTTCCTGAGCGGTTTCACAGCTAAGCTGGCTGGTACAGAGCGCGGTATCACAGAGCCGACACCGACCTTCTCCGCATGCTTCGGACAGGCTTTCCTGGAGCTGCATCCGACAAAATATGCTGAGGAGCTGGTTAAGAAGATGGAAGCTAACGGTGCCAAGGCTTACCTGGTTAACACAGGCTGGAACGGTACCGGAAAACGTATCTCCATCAAAGATACACGTGGTATCATCGATGCTATCCTGAGCGGTGACATCAACAAAGCTCCGACAAAGAAGATCCCGATGTTCAATCTGGAAGTTCCGACAGAGCTGACTGGCGTAGATACAGGTATCCTGGATCCGCGTGACACATATGCTGATGCTTCCGAATGGCAGAAGAAAGCTGAGGATCTGGCTGACAGATTCATCAAGAACTTCAAGAAATACGAAGGTAACGAGGCTGGTAAAGCACTGGTTGCTGCTGGTCCGCAGAGATAATCAGTTAATAATAAAGCTTGGTAAAAGAGCCGGGTATGAGAGATCATGCCCGGCTCTTTTCGTATGGAATTATATTTTGTGCAGAGAAGATGGCAAAGTGCACAATATTTTACAGAAAAGTTTGTGATGAAATTAACAAAACTCAGGTTGCGAAAAAAAACATAACGTGTTATCTTTTGAATAGCATAACACGTTACGTTTTTTTAAAAAAGGAGAACAGACGTATAAAAAAGGAGAGGGAATATGAAACAAAACAATGCAAAGGGTGCTGTCCGTTTCTTTGCGGGCTGCATGGCAATCCTGCTTATCTGCTCTGTGCTGATCTGGGGATTTCAGACAAACTGGGGAAAAGTAAAGATCGAAAGACTGTATCTGACAGGAAAAGATGGCAGTACGATCAGCACACTGATTTACATTCCCCAAAATGCTACGGATGATACACCGGCACCGGTAGCTGTCATTTATCACGGCCGTTCCAACCATGCACACTCTAATGACACATGGAGTATGGAACTGGCCAGAAGAGGATATGTTGTTTTGTCACCGGATCTGCAGGGTGGCGGAGAGTCAGATCCTTCTGTTGACAGAAGCCTCCAGGCGATTACAGTAGCGGAATATGCAAACAGTCTTTCTTATGTAGAAAAGGATAAAGTGAATCTGATCGGATATTCTGCCGGTACACAGACGACTTTGCAGACTTATGAGGCTATGCCGGAAAGTATCAACAGTATTTGTGAGGTTTTCGGACCGTTTATGATGAAGCTTGCCGGAGGGATTGATCAGATCCAGACAAATTACTGCATGATCAAATCAACGGCAGATCAGTATGATGGCTTTTTAGTTGGTGACATCGAAGCCTGTCGCCAGTATATGAGCGAAATTTCCGGTATTGCCGATCTGCAGCCGGGTACAGACTATGAGTGGAGAGGCGGTATTTTCCGTTATGCGGTAATTGACGGAACACTCCATCAGACAGGAAACATCAGTGGTGCTACGATCGAACAGATTCTTTCCTATGAGGGTACGGTAAATACTGACCCAATCCAGAGGGCTGTTACAGACACAGCATGGCTGCCGCAGCAGCTGTTTTCCGGTATTGCCTGCATAACTATGCTGTTTTGGCTGGCATCTATCATCAACCTGCTGATGCAGATAGAGTTCTTCAACAGTGCAGCCAATGCAGTTCCGGCAAAAGAGCCACGTAAAGGTGCTAAGGCATGGATTTTGGATTTCCTGTTTTCTCTTATTATCCCGGCAGTGATCTTTGTTCATGTGTCAGCTTATATTATGAAATGGACAGGTGCGGGAACAGTATGGAGCAAATTCCTGACATCTACAAATCTGAATGGTATTATGGGATGGCTGATTGTACTTGCTCTTATCGGTATTGTCCGTATGGTGATTGGCGTCAGAAAGAAGAAAAAGGCAGGACAGCCGGTTCGTATTTCTGATTTTGCTCTCGGTGGAGAGGATGAAGTAAGGATTGACTGGAGCAAACCGGCGAAAGGTCTGCTGCTCGGTCTGATCGCTGTTACATTTGTTTTTGTCTGGCTGTGGCTGATCGAAGGCTTTGCCGGTATCAATTACCAGGTATGGAATCTGTCAACTTACCTTAAAATATCACCGATGCGTATTGTTCGTGCTATACCGTATGTGCTGATCATTTTCTTTGTTATGTTTGTCGGCAATATGAGCCAGCGTGTGTTACCGTCTACAGGTAATGAGAAAAAAGATATGTGGATTGCTGTTGCAGTAAATACCTGCATGACAGCCAGTGCATTGTTTGTCCTTTTACTGATTCAGTATGGTGGAAGTATGCTGATCGGAGACGGTACAACACTGATTCCGCAGATTGATGTTTATGGCACAGGAAAAAATACCAGCTGTGGTGCTCTCGATTTTGCTTTTGGTTACTGCTATATGATGGGCGGAACAACAGGTGTTCTGACATATCTGTATCGTAAGTATGGTAATATCTGGGTAGGCGTAATCCCGGCATCCATCTTTGCGGGCATGGTTACACTTTCCGGCTTTACACTGATCGCCTGAAAAAATCTGTTTTCAAAAGATAAAATGCGCTAAAAAGTACATACAGAGCCGGTATTCGTTGCTTTTGCCGAAAGCAATGATGCCGGCTTTTTTGCTGCCATGCACAGAAATAATGGGTGCGTTGGGCAGGGAATGATTTTCAGAGATTCTGTATATGGGCATATGGCGTTCCCTGAAAAACCATGCTATAATCGCAGATATAGCAAAGAACAGGATGTGTTTTTATGGAAGAACATGCAGTTAAGCGCACAAAGCAAAAAGAAAAAGCAGAGGCTTCGCGTCAGCGACTGATTACTGCGGCTGCCCGGCTGTTTCGTGAAAAAAAGATAGCAGAGGTCGGAGTAAGGGAGATTGCTACAGCTGCCCATGTGACGACAGGGACTTTTTATTATCATTTTAAGAGCAAGGATGATATTCTGGACAGAGTATATCTGAACCGTGATGCGGAGTTTGGGGAATTGCTCGACTGTCTGGCCGTGACGGATCCGACCGTAGATGCGCTGGCCGGTTTTTTCAGGGATGAGCTGGCGGTAACCGTTGAACAGGATGGAATTGATTTTACGATGCACCGTATGTTCCTGATGCAGAAAAAAAGCACGGAAAGCAGCAGACTGTATCAGGGTGTTATGCACCTGGTAACGGAAATCCTGAAAACAGGAGCGTTTGACAGTGGATATAGTGCTTCTGAGATTACTTTGTATCTTTTTTTAATGTTTCGAAGTGTTGTCTATGACTGGTGTATCACACCCGGGGATGGCAGAGGAAGTCTGAGAGAGCGGGAAGATAAAGCTATACGTCAGATATGTAAAAGCTTTGTGTGAACAGTCACGTGGTACGACATTTTTTTCACTCCCGGCGCATTAATCATTGTCAACCGACATACAATAGGGTATAATAAAAAAAGATTCCTGGGGTGTTCGATACTCCTGATGTTTTGAACCTACATTTACTTTAAACGGGATTCCTATATTGCTGTATGGCTGTCGGGCCACCGATTGCAGTGGATGGCAAAAGTACAGTTGCGGTTACCCACCTAGCATCAGCTAGGAGTCAAAATTCAGGAAACGGCACTCTGGGAATTTTTTAAATGGAGCCTCTGTGAGGGCTCTTTTTTTGCTTTCAAGCCAACATGAAATAAGGAGCAAATTGTATGAAAGATCGTGGCATGCTGATCCTTCTGGTGATTTTTGGCATACTATGTATCAGTGTGAAGGTCAGCGAAGAGGAAACTCCGCTGCCTTTGCTGGAGCGGCTTGTCCGTCTGGAAAATAAAGCGTCGGATCGGATAGAAGCTGTGACAGATGATGATTCTCTGGCAGAAAATTCCGAAGTTCCGGTGGAAGACAGTACCGCGCAGCAGACAGCCACAGAGGCAATCACATCCGAAGAAAAGACTGACTGGCATCCGCAGGATTTTCAGATATTACATACAGAAACATCACAGAAGATTCGGGTGCTTTTAAGTGCAGAACATACCGGCACATATCTGCAGCCGAAGATTGTGGTTACAGCAGATAAAGGCTACACCATAGATGGTCAGGCGGTGGAGGGTAATTCCACTGTCTATACATCGGCCGATATTCCGGAAACAGGCTGCTGTCTGCAGACGGAAGGGAGATTTCGGCTGACCTTTGGCGAAACGGAGGATTCCCGGTATTTTTCGGGTATACTGTATCTGTATGCGGAGGGCAATAGTATCTATGCTGTTCATGAAGTGGATCTGGAAGAATATACGGCGAACGTCGTTCCGGGCGAAATGCCAGCGTATTATCCGGAGGAAGCCTTAAAGGCGCAGGCGGTCTGTGCCAGAACGTATGCGCTGTTTCATTTGAATGGACGAAAGGCATACCATGCAGATGTGGACGATACGATAGCCAGTCAGGTTTATAATAATGTTGGCCGAAAAGAAAAAACGGATCAGGCAACGGCGGATACCGAGGGGGAAATTCTGGCAGATACGACAGGAAAGGCTGCGCAGCTTTATTTTTATTCGACATCCTATGGGTTCTGTTCAAAGGATGATATCTGGAATAAAAAACCGGTGACGCAGCTTTTGCGGCAAAAATATCTTGGGCAGGCGGAGCATCAGCTGGCCTCTGAAAAAGACTTTTCTTCCTATATCCGCAAAGAAGATACGGCGGCTTGGGAAGACGATGCACCATGGTTCCGTTGGCAGCTGACGATCCCGGCACAGACGTTGCAGGCATATTGCAGGGCAAAAGAACCGACAGCAGGAGCTGTGACAGATATTCAGGTTACAAAGCGGGCTTCCGGCTTTGCGGCAAAGGAACTGACAATCACCTGCGGTGGGCAGACGGTGGTGATCGAGGGAGAGTATGCGATTCGTGAGTTTTTATCTCCCGATGGCCTGCCCTTAACGAATAAGAAGGAGACTATAACAGATAAAAAAATACTGCCGAGCGGTTACTTTGTGATAGAGCCGACAAAGGCGGAGGGCATGTTGACATCCATTACATTATATGGCGGCGGTTACGGCCATGGTGCCGGGATGAGCCAGAATGCAGCGAAGGCTATGGCGGAATCCGGGATGTCCTATACGCAGATTTTGTCGGAATTTTTTGACATACAGTGAGTTTTCGTGTACTATGGGCATACGCAGGATGGCAGATTCGTGAGAAAGGAGGGAAAAGAGACATGAAAAAGTTTATTCATATCGTCCAGAACATCCGCGGCTTTATCCGCCGGATCACTGACGATCATGTCAGTGCTTTTGCAGCGCAGAGTGCCTACTTTATTTTGATGTCCATTATCCCGATCCTTCTTCTGATGCTGTATATGATGCGGTATCTGCCGATAACGCAGACAGATATCGTGGATCTGTTTTTTGCGATCGTGCCGGAAGAATTTAAAGGTCTGTTTATGATGATCGTAGATGGCGTATTTACAACTTCAGCGGCGATGGTGCCTGTGACGATCGTATTTGCGGCATGGGCAGCTTCCAAGGGAATTCTGTCACTGTACGGTGGCCTGAATACGATCTATCATGTACCGATTGTGCCGAATTATGTGATCGCAAGATTACTATCGGCTCTTTATACGCTGCTGTTTATCCTTGCAGTGCTTCTTACACTGGTGCTGATGGTCTTTGGTACGGGGATTCAGGAAAATCTGATCAAACATTTCCCGGTCGTGGCACAGTTTACAGCGTTTTTCGTTCATTTCCGCTTTTTGATTACGCTGGCCTTTCTGATGCTGACCTTTTTGATCATGTATGTTGTATTGCCAAACCGGCGGGCATCGTTTAAAAGTCAGCTGCCGGGGGCGGCGGTATCCTCTGCGGCATGGCTGATCTTTTCGTGGGTATTCTCCATCTATATCCGGTACAGCCGCGGCTACAACCGGATGTACGGTAATATGACGACGATCATGTTTCTGATGCTGTGGCTGTACTGTTGTATGGGTATCCTGCTGATCGGAGCGGAGATCAACGCCTATTTTGAAGACCGGTTCCGCCGGATGCGGCTGAAGCTTCTGCTGGAAAAGGAAAATTATAAGAGACAGAAGCGGGAAGAGCGGGAACTTCGCTTACAGGAAAAAGAAATGGAAAAAGAGCGGAATGCGAAAGCAGGTTCGTAAAAATTCCAGTGGAAGATGTCGGAAAGGGTGGTTAAAAGGCGGTTCATTGCAAAATTAGCTTGACATCCGATATCTTTATGAGTAGAATGAAACAAGTGAAAAGGCTGTGAAGGTGTCAGTAGCACCTGATCTTCCTGCAGAGAGTGGCGGTCATCGGCTGTAAGCTGCCACAGGTTCAGATCAGAGAAGCGAATTTCCCACCGGAGCTGCATACCCGAACGTTCAGTAAGGTATGCCGTATGTGCGCGTTAAGCAGTTTTGAGTGCCCGGTTTTCCGGGAATATGGGTGGTACCACGGATTCTATGCTTCGTCCCTGTTGCGGACGGAGCTTTTTTATTTTCTGTAAAGAAAGAGAAAAGAAGCCGCAAAGCATAGCTATTTTAGGATAAAAAGGAGTAACGCCATGAGTGATGTGATGAAAGAACGGCTGGAGCAGATCTTAAACGATGCCACAGCCAAGATTCAGGAATCGGATGCGCTGGATAAACTGAATGATGTCAGAGTCAGCTTCCTTGGTAAAAAGGGTGTGCTGACCAGCGTATTAAAGAGTATGAAGGACGTAGCCCAGGAAGAACGTCCGCTGATCGGTCAGATGGTCAATGAGACCAGAGCCAAGATCGAGAAGCATCTCGAAGAGACAAAGAAAGAGCTGGAGGCAAAGATCCTCGAAGCAAAACTGGAAGAGGAAGTCATTGACGTGACCCTTCCGGCAAAGAAACAGACGCTGGGTCACCGTCATCCGAATACCATCGCCCTCGAAGAGGTAGAGCGTATCTTTACCGGCATGGGCTATGAAGTTCTGGAAGGACCGGAGATCGAGTATGACAAATACAATTTCGAACTGTTAAATATCCCGGCCAACCATCCGGCAAAGGACGAGCAGGATACCTTCTATATCAGTAAGGATATCGTGCTGCGTACCCAGACTTCCCCGATGCAGGCCCGTGTCATGGAAAAAGGCAAGCTGCCGATCCGTATGATCTGTCCTGGACGAGTGTTCCGTTCTGATGAGGTCGATGCGACCCACAGCCCGTCCTTCCATCAGATCGAGGGTCTGGTTGTTGATGAGCATATCACCTTTGCTGACCTGAAGGGTACCCTGGAGCAGTTTGCCAAGGAGCTGTTCGGACCGGATACAAAGACAAAATTCCGTCCGCATCATTTCCCGTTCACAGAGCCGAGTGCCGAGATGGATGTGTCCTGCTTTAAATGTGGCGGTAAAGGCTGCCGTTTCTGTAAAGGCGAGGGATGGATCGAGATTCTTGGCTGTGGTATGGTACATCCGCATGTATTTGAGATGTGCGGTATTGATCCGGACAAATATACAGGATTTGCGTTCGGCGTAGGCCTGGAGCGTATTGCACTGTTGAAATACGAGATCGACGATATGCGTCTTCTGTACGAAAACGATGATCGTTTCTTAAGACAGTTCTAGGAGGAGAGAAAGAATGCAAACTTCACTTTCATGGATTAAAAAATATGTACCGGATCTGAAAGCAACAGATCAGGAATATGTAGATGCCATGACCCTGTCCGGTACAAAGGCCGAGGGTTATGAGAGACTGGATGCCGATCTGGACAAGATCGTAGTAGGCCAGATCGAAAAAATCGAGCGTCATCCGGACGCTGACAAGCTGGTGATCTGCCAGGTAAATATCGGAACAGAGACTGTACAGATCGTGACTGGTGCGCCAAACGTCGAAGTCGGACAGAAAGTTCCGGTTGTTTTAGATGGTGGCCGTGTTGCCGGTGGTCATGATGGCAGCCGCACAGAGGGCGGTATCAAGATCAAAAAAGGCAAACTCCGCGGTGTGGAATCCTGCGGTATGATGTGTTCCATTGAGGAGCTGGGTTCTGACAGACATCTGCATCCGGAAGCACCGGAGTACGGTATTTATGTGTTCGGTGACGATGCGGAAGTTGGCGCAGATGCCATCGAGCTTCTGGGACTTCATGATACGGTCGTAGAATATGAGATCACGTCCAATCGTGTGGACTGCTACAGCGTACTTGGTGTGGCCCGTGAGGCAGCGGCTACTTTCGATGTGCCGTTTTACGCACCGGAAGTCAAAGTAACAGGAAACGATGAAAAAGCAGAAGACTATGTGAAAGTTACCGTAGAGGCAGATGATCTCTGCCCGCGTTATGTAGCCAGAGTTGTAAAGAATGTCAAGATCGGTCCGTCCCCGAAGTGGATGCAGGAATGTCTGGCCTCTGTCGGCATCCGTCCGATCAATAATCTGGTCGATATTACAAACTATGTTATGGAAGAATACGGTCAGCCGATGCATGCCTACGATCTGGATACGATCCATGGCAAGCATATCATCGTAAAACGTGCCAACGATGGTGACGAGTTCGTCACACTGGACGGACAGACCCGTAAGCTGGATCATGATGTTTTGATGATCAATGATGAGAACGGCCCGGTTGGTATCGCCGGTATCATGGGTGGTCAGAATTCCATGATCACAGATCAGGTGAAGGATGTGTTGTTTGAGGCAGCCTGCTTTGACGGCACAAATATCCGTCTGTCTTCCAAACGTATCGGTATGCGTACAGATGCTTCTGCCAAATTTGAAAAAGGTCTGGATCCGGAAAATGCCCAGTCAGCGATCGACCGTGCATGCCAGCTGATGGAAGAGTTTGGTGCAGGTGAGGTTGTTGGTGGTTATGTGGATGTATATCCGAACCCGGTTAGCGAAAGAAGAGTCAAATTTGAGCCGGACAGAATCAATGCTTTGTTAGGTACAGAGCTTTCCAGAGAAGCGATGCTGTCTTATCTGCATCGTGTAGAGCTGGATCTGGATTCGGCAACAGACGAGATCGTCGTACCAACATTCCGTCAGGATGTGTTCCGTACAGCAGATATCGCAGAGGAAGTGGCCAGATTCTTCGGTTATGACAATATTCCGACTACGCTGCCGCATGCATCTACAGCAGGTGGTGTATCCTTCGCAGAGCGTATCGAGCAGATTGCCCGTGATGTGGCAGAGATGGATGGATTCTCCCAGGGATACTGCTATTCCTTTGAAAGTCCGAAGGTTTATGACAAGCTGTTATTTGCTCCGGATGCACCGGAAAGACAGGCTATCCAGATCTTAAATCCGCTGGGTGAGGATTTCAGTATCATGCGTACTGTTTCCGTACATGGCCTTCTGACATCTCTGGGTACAAACTACAACCACAGAAATAAGAGCGTAAAACTCTACGAGCTTGGTAATGTTTACCTGCCAAAGAGCCTGCCGCTGACAGAGCTGCCGGAGGAAAGAAAAAAACTCACACTGGGTATGTACGATGCCGGAGATTTCTTCACTATGAAAGGTACGATCGAAAACTTCTTCGAGAGAGTCGGCATGAAGAAGAAACCGGAGTACGATCCGAAAGCCGGTGTGCCGTATCTGCATCCGGGTCGTCAGGCAAAGATCATCTATGATGGTGTAGAGGTAGGTTTCCTCGGTGAGCTGCATCCACAGGCTGCCAAAAATTATGAGATCGGCACCAGAGCCTATATCGCTGTACTGGATATGCCGGCACTGACACCGATGTGTTCCTTCGATTATAAATACAAAGGTGTTGCCAAATTCCCAGCTGTGACCCGTGACCTGAGTATGGTTGTTCCGAAAGAAGTTATGGTTGGCTCCATCGAGAAGATGATTGAAGAGTGTGGTGGCAAGCTTCTGGAGAAAGTGACACTGTTTGATGTATATGAAGGCAACCAGATTGACAGAGGCTTTAAGTCTGTCGCATATTCCGTAACCTTCCGTGCTTCTGACAGAACGCTGTCCGAAGAGGATATCAATGGCGTTATGCAGAAAATTCTCAAAGGTCTTGAATCCATGGGTATTGTACTGCGCCAGTAAATACGCTATAATAGGAAAGCTTGTGAAACACAGGTTTTCTGAACAAAACAGTTTTTTCACAGGCTGCGATCTGTCAGGGGATCGCAGCCTGTATGTGTTATTGTATGTCTTATAGATAAGATGCATTGAAAAATACGAAGGTGATGTGAAAAATGAAGATATTGATCCTGCGCCACGGCGAGACAGCATGGAATACCGAGGCCAGACTGCAGGGCCAGAAGGACATGGAACTGAATGAACACGGTATCCGTCTGGCTCAGATGACCGCAGAAAACATGAAAGACGTCCATGTGGATATCTGTTACACCAGCCCGCTGAAACGTGCCAGAAAGACCGCTGAACTCGTTCTGAAGGGCCGTCACGTACCAATCCTGGATGATGCACGTTTGATGGAAATCAGTTTTGGCGCATATGAGGGACTTTGCTGTTCCAAAAAGAATCCGGAAGTGTCTCCAGAGTTTATGGATGCGTTTTATAACCATCCCATGCAGTATGAAGCGCCAAAGGGCGGAGAAACCTTTGGACAGCTGTGTGACCGGGTAAAAGATTTTATCGACTGGCTGGTACATCAGGATGAGTTGCAGGATAAGACGGTTTTACTGTCCTGCCATGGCTGTTCATCCCGGGCTCTGCTGCGTGTGATGGAGGGCGAGCGGGCACCGGAAAATTTCTGGAGAGGCTGTATTCCGCCGAATTTAAGCGTGTCTACGGTATATTATGAAAATGGTGTATTTACACTGACAGAATTAGATCATCTGTATTACGACAGAAAGGAATGGAAGGATACCTATGCAAGAAGATAAAGTAATGAAAACATCGGATTTTTATTATGATCTGCCAAAGGAGCTGATCGCCCAGGATCCGCTCGTGGACAGAGCGTCTTCCCGTCTGCTGCATCTGGACAGGCAGACAGGAGAATTTACCCATGAACATTTCAGGGATATCAAGAAATATCTGAAGCCGAACGATACACTGGTCATCAACGATACCCGTGTCATCCCGGCCCGTCTGATCGGCCACAAACCGGATACCGGCGCAGCAATCGAGGTGCTTCTTCTGACCAGAAAGAGTGATAATGTCTGGGAAACTCTGGTAAAGCCGGGTAAAAAGATGAAACCTGGCGCCAAAGTGACTTTTGGTGACGGCCTGTTGAATGCCGAGGTACTGGAAGTGGTAGAGGACGGTAACCGTCTGATCCGCTTTGACTACGATGGTATTTTTGAAGAAATCCTGGATCAGCTGGGTGAGATGCCGCTGCCTCCGTATATCACGCATAAACTTAAGGACAAGAACCGCTACCAGACCGTATATGCCAAAAATAACGGTTCTGCCGCAGCGCCTACTGCCGGTCTGCATTTTACAAAAGAATTGCTGGAAGAGATCAAAGAGATGGGTGTGAATATCGCCCACGTAACACTGCACGTGGGACTCGGTACATTCCGTCCGGTCAAGGTCGATAATGTCAAAGAACACCATATGCATTCCGAGTTCTATTGCATCGAAGAGGATCAGGCAAAGCTGATCAACGAAACCCATGCAAAAGGCGGTCGGATCATTGCTGTCGGAACGACGAGCTGTCGTACACTGGAGTCTGCTGCGGATGAGAATGGTGTGGTAAAGACCGGAAGCGGATGGACAGATATCTTTATTTATCCAGGCTATACTTTTAAAGTGATGGATGGCCTGATCACGAATTTCCATCTGCCGGAATCTACACTGATGATGCTCGTTTCTGCATTTGCCGGAAAAGAGAATATCTTCCGGGCATATGAAGCAGCCGTGCAGGAGAGATACAGATTTTTCTCCTTTGGCGATGCCATGTGCATTTTGTAAGCAAGATCACGGTATAATAGAAATGCCTAAAACTTTTTGGCTCTGCAATAGATAATTAAAATAATCTGATTTCTTCAAAAACAGTAAAAGAAAGAGTTCGGGCCTGCGGGAGCCGGTGCCCCGCAGGCCCGAACTCTTTCTTTTATGTCCGTTAATCATTATAAAAGCGAAGCCAGATCCCTGTAAAATTCCGGATACGAAATATTCACACACTCCGCATTTTGTATCGTTGTCGTTCCCTCAGCCACCAGCGAAGCCACCGCAAACGACATCGCGATCCGGTGATCCAGATGACTGTCGATCTGTGCCCCCTGCATCGGACGTCCGCCACGGATGATCATACCGTCCGGCGTACCCTCAATATCACAGCCCATGGCACTTAAAGAATCCACCATGATCGTCAGTCGGTCGGATTCCTTGACACGAAGCTCCTTGGCATCACGGATCACAGTCTCACCGTCAGCCGTAGCAGCAAGAACCGCAATAACCGGAATCTCATCAATCAGTGTAGGAATCAGATCTCCCTCAATCACTGTACCATGCAGATCTTTTGTATAACGAACCAGAAGATCTGCCGTCTTTTCACCAGCCTGTTCACGGATATTCCGGTATTCAATATCAGCACCCATGGCTCTGACGACACGAAGAATACCGTCTCGGGTTGGATTGATACCGACATTGCGGATCAACACTTCCGAACCGGGAACCATAAGGGCAGCGCAGATAAAATAGGCAGCCGAGGAAATATCTCCCGGCACACTGACTTTCTGGCCTGCCAGATGTGGATCAGGCAGGATCGTTGCTGTCGTACCAAAAGAAGTCACACTGGCTCCAAAAGAAGAGAGCATAAGCTCCGTATGATTCCGGGACAATGCCGGTTCGGTCACAGACACCGGGCCATCGGCATACAGACCGGCCAGCAGGACACAGGATTTGACCTGCGCAGATGCTACCGGTGAATCGTAGTGGATCGCTTTTAACGGATGTCCTTTGATCGTCAGCGGTGCACAGTCGTTGCCCCTGTCGCTTGTAATATCCGCACCCATGGCCAGTAACGGCTTCATGATACGCCCCATCGGACGCTTACAGATGGAAGCATCCCCGATCAGATGGCTCTCAAAAGACTGCCCGGCAAGAATGCCGGAGATCAGGCGTGTTGTAGTGCCACTGTTGCCGGTGTCCAGTACCTCTGCGGGTGCTGAGAGACCGTGCAGACCCTTGCCGTGGATCAAAAGCGTCTGGGCTTCCTCTTCAATAGTAATGCCCATTTTGCGGAAACAGGATATCGTGGAGAGGCAGTCGGCACTTTTTAAGAAGTGCGTAACCTCTGTGATTCCCTCAGAAATAGCACCGAACATAACGGAACGGTGAGAGATGGATTTATCGCCCGGCACGGTCAGTTCACCGTGCAGAGGTTTCGTTGTTTTTGTGAAATCCATGAAATAATCCTCCTGTAGAAAAAAGGACTGTAGTAAAAGCAGTCCTTTTTGTTACGTTTCTTTCTTATGGTTGCTTTGCGTCCGAAAAGAAGTATTATACTGTTCTTTCGGTCTCTGTTTTATGAGATTTTTTGCAGATAATTACAGCAAGTCCGGCAGTTTTAAACTGCGTGGTTTTTCGCTATATGCGTTTAATCTCTGACATAGATAGTGTAATTTCTGGAACGTAAAAGGTCAATAGCCTGTTTCATGGAATCCTCGGTATAGAATTCAATCTCCAGCGCACCCTCTGCAAAAGAACGGTTGTGGATGATGCCGATATTTTTGATACTTAAGCCGCGCATACCGAGCATGATCGTAATCGTGGCGATGCCGCCCGGCTCATCATAGAGATCACAGGTAAAGGCAAATTTCTTCTTGATCGGGCCTGCAGACAGATCACCAAAGGAATTTCTGTATTCTCTGGATTCCTCAAACATATCATACACACCGGGGCATCCGGCTTCCATGACTTTGTCCCGGGCATCCTGCAGCATAGCAATGTAGTCATCAATAACTTCCACGATATTGGCAGAATTTTCCTGACAGATGCTCTGCCACATTTCGGGAGAAGAGGAAGCGATACGGGTGATATCTTTGAATCCACCAGCAGCGATCATCTTCATATGCTGTTCCGGATCATCAAGCTTTTTGACAGCGTTGACAAGGGTAGCTGCGATCACATGTGGAAGATGGGAAATCACAGCCGTTGTGTAATCATGGTCTCTGGCCGACATGGTCAGCGGAATGCCACCGATGGAGCGGATAAGCTCTGTGAAGGCTTCGATGCGTTCTTTGGGCACATCTTCACACGGTGTAAGAATATAATAGGAATTTTCCAAAAGAAGGTCAGTGGCATTGGCATAACCGGTTTTTTCGGAACCTGCCATCGGATGTCCGCCGATAAAGCAGGCATCCATACCTTTTTCGGTAATAGCTTCATGGATCGGCATTTTTACGCTGCCAACGTCTGTCAGGATGCAGTTCGGACGCATGACAGTCTTTAAAAAATCGAGGTACTGGATGTTGCTCTCAACAGGAGCACACATAAATATATAATCACAGGCTCCGAAAAACGGGTCATCTTTGGTGCAGATGATATCCACAACACCATCCTGCTTTGCCTGCTCCAGGGCATCTCTGGTGCGGGAATAGGTCATGATCCTGCAGTCCGGATGAAATTTTCGAAGGGCTTTGGCAATCGAACCGCCAATCAGACCAAAGCCGATAAAGCCTACTGTTAAGTTTTCCATTGGGTAGATCCTTTCATATCTTTAAGTTTATAAACGTGACTGTGCAGGCAGATAAACGGTTGTGCATGGCTGCAGGTTGTATGCAGCTTTCGTTTGTGTACCATACAGACACGATATGTATTGTAAAGCAGCAACATTTAAAAGTCAATTATTTTATACGTTAAAGTATAAAAGACGACAATTTTTTGATATAACCGGGATGAATTGTGTGACTTGTATATATAATTTAAAAAAACAGAAGAAAAATAGCCTTTATTTCACGACTATCTGAAAAAATCAAATAAAAAATTGGTGAAATTGAATAAAAAGATTGAAAAGTTATAAAAAAAATAGTACTATATGACTATACTGAATTTTGGGAGGGTTACACAATGGACATTTACAGATCAGACCGAATCAGAAACGTAGTTCTTCTTGGACACGGCGGAGCCGGTAAGACGACTCTGACAGAGGCAATGGCTTATATCTCCGGTATCACCAGCCGCCTTGGTAAGGTCAGCGAGGGAAACACCGTCAGCGATTTTGATAAAGAAGAGATCAAGCGTGGTTTTTCAATTTCTACATCCTTAGTGCCGATCGAATGGCACGGATGTAAGATCAATATTCTGGATACCCCTGGATTTTTCGATTTTGTCGGTGAGGCAGAAGAAGCTGTCGCAGCAGCAGACGCAGCGATCATTGTTGTCAATGGTAAAGCCGGCGTACAGGTTGGTACACAGAAAGCCTGGGAACTTTGTGAAAAATACAATCTGCCCCGCATGATCTTTGTGACAGGTATGGATATCGACAATGTCAGCTTCCGTAAGACGGTAGAGGATCTGACAGAGATGTATGGCAAAAAGATCGCTCCGTTCCATATGCCGATCCGTGGCAATGAAGAATTTATCGGCTATGTAAATGTAGTTAAGGGCAAAGGCCGCAAGTTCCTGGCCAAGGACGTTCACGAGGAATGCCCGATCCCGGATTACTGTGAAGAATATTATGAAAAATACAAAGAAATCCTGATGGAGTCTGTAGCTGAGACGAGTGAAGAGTTTATGGATCGTTACTTTGGCGGTGAAGAGTTCTCCGAGGGAGAGATCATGATGGCGGCTTCTATGAATATTGCCGACGGTTCCATCGTTCCGGTCTGCATGGGTGCACCGAATATTCTGTATGGTGTGACAAATCTGTTGGATGATATCGTGGATTTCCTGCCGGATCCGACAAAGAAAGAGCGTGCCGGTATGCTCAAAGATACAGGCGAGCTGTTCCATGCAGATTATGATTTCGCAAAAGCAAAATCTGCACTGGTATTCAAGACCATCGTAGATCCGTTTATCGGTAAATACTCCATGATCAAGGTCTGCTCCGGTGTTTTAAAGACAAATGATACACTGTACAATTCCCTGCAGGAAAAAGAAGAACGTATCGGTAAACTTTATGTTCTTGAGGGAGGTAAGCCTATCGAAGTACCGGAGCTGTTTGCCGGCGATATCGGTGCTCTTGCAAAACTCGAAGCAAGAACAGGTGATACCCTGTGTACCAAAGCAAAACAGGTGCTGTATGCAAAACCGATGCTGTCTGTGCCGTATACCTGCATGCGGTATAAAGTACCGAATAAGAACGAAGTGGATAAAGCTGCCCAGGCTCTGACCAAGATCGCCATGGAAGACCAGACGATTCGCCTTGTCAATGATTCTGCTAATCGTCAGACGCTGATCTATGGTATCGGTGATCAGCAGCTGGATATAGTGCTCAGTAAATTAAAAGAGCGTTATAAAGTGGAAATCGAGATGGTGAAGCCAAAAGTGGCTTTCCGCGAAACAATCCGCAAGAATTCTGATGTGGATGCCAAATATAAGAAACAGTCCGGTGGTCATGGTCAGTATGGTCACGTTAAGATGCGCTTTGCACCGTCTGGTGATCTGGATACTGCTTTTACATTCACACAGGAGGTTGTCGGCGGTGCTGTACCGAAGAACTACTTCCCGGCTGTTGAAAAGGGTCTGCAGGAATCTGTAGAGTCTGGTCCGCTGGCTGCTTATCCGGTTGTTGGTGTTGCGGCTGTACTGTATGATGGTTCTTATCATCCGGTAGATTCTTCTGAGATGGCCTTCAAACAGGCAACGAAGATGGCGTTCAAGAAGGGATTTATGGAAGCTTCTCCGGTTCTCTTAGAGCCGATCGTAAATATGAAGGTCAAGGTGGCTGACAAATATACCGGTGATGTTATGGGCGATCTGAATAAGAGACGTGGCCGTGTGCTTGGTATGACACCGGATCACAAGGGGAATACGATCATTGAAGCGGATGTGCCGCAGCTGGAAATCTTTGGATATTCTACTGTGCTTCGGTCTATGACGGGCGGCAGTGGTGATTTTGAGTATGAGTTTGCACGGTATGAGCAGGCTCCGAAGGATATTCAGGATAAGGAGATTGAGGCCAGAGCTTCTAAGATTCAGGATATCGAATAGAAAGGGCAGGATGTAAATGATGAACAGCCAGGCTGGATAAAATATATCTGGTCTGGCTGTTTTTTGCTTATGCGTTTTTGGGACTTCTTTTCAGTTTGCGGTAGATGTTACTGCATATATTGCTGATCCATTCGATGATCAGGGTGCCATAGCGCATCACTGGTTCTGTGGCGATGGCGAAGATGGCCAGGAGCATACCGCATTTCAGGGATATGCTGGTGATTGCGAAAAGGTCACTGACGAAGAAGATGCAGATTAACATGCCGAGGGTACATAAGATCATAACCGCGCCACGCAACAGATTCAGTGGCTTGCAGATACGGTACAGGATCATCAGTCCGACGATGGCCAGTAACAGGGTGGAGGCGGTTGATATATCGGTAGAGCTTACGCCGAATACCTGACCGAAGATGACCAGTGCGCCGACCATGACGGCATCAGTGATGCCGGCGGGGAGGGCGGCTATGACTACATTGGTAATGAAGCGACCTTCAATTCGGTTGGTGTTTGGCTGCATGGCGAGGAAAAATCCCGGAATACCGATCGTAAACATGCTGATCAGGGAGATCTGGGATGGTTCCATCGGGTAGTCGAGCATGAAGCAGATGGAAAAGATTGACAACAACAGTGAGAAGATATTTTTTACCAGAAACAGGCTGGCGGATCTTGTGATGTTGTTGACAACTCTCCGTCCCTCAGCTACGACGCTTGGCATACTGGAAAATTTGGAATCCAAAAGGACCAGATCAGAGGTCTGGGCGGCGGCATCGGAGCCGGAGGCCATGGCGATACTGCAGTCAGCATCCTTTAAGGCCAGTACATCGTTGACACCGTCACCGGTCATGGCTACGGTGTGTCCGGAGGCCTGCAGAGCTTTGACAAATTTACGTTTCTGATCCGGTGTGACACGTCCAAAAACGGTGTAGGTGTTGACGGCAGCTGCAATGGCGGCATCATCTGTCAGTGTACGGGCATCCACATAGCGATCAGCGTTTGCAATACCGGCTTTTGTGGCAACCTCAGATACAGTGATTGGGTTGTCACCGGAGATGACTTTGATCGCTACACCCTGTTTGGCAAAGTACTGGAAAGTCTCCGGTGCTTCAGCACGGATCTGGTTAGACAAAAGAATCAGGCAGAGTGGCGTAAAGGTCTCGGTCAGTGCCTCCCCCGCAGGATTTTGGGGGTAGGTACCGAAGATCAGGACACGGTATCCTTTGCTGCTGTAGGTGCTGACTTTTTCTTCATAATTCTCATAATTTTCCCGCAGGACAAATTCCGGAGCACCAAGGACATAGGTTTCACCGGAGGAAAAGCTGACGGCACTGTATTTGTAAGCAGAAGAGAACGGGACTGTCGCAGCGGCCCGCATGGCTTTGCTGCCTTTGAAATACCGCTTCAGTGTTTTCGTAGTGCTGTTGTCGGCTTCCATGCAGGCAACAAAATCAGCGATACGTTCATGACACATGCCTTCATCCACAGAATCTCCAAGTGGAACTATATCATCGACAGTCATTTCGTTTTCTGTGATCGTACCTGTTTTATCGACGCAGAGTACATCAACCCGGGCCAGCATCTCGATGCATTTCATATCGTGGACAAGTACTTTTTTCTGCGCCAGACGCATGACGCTGACGACCAGTGCTACGCTGGCAAGAAGATAGAGTCCTTCTGGGATCATACCGATCACGGCTGCGACCATGGAAGTCACACTGCTTCTGAATCCTGCTTTTTCAAAGAAAAACTGCTGGGAGAACAGGGTGATGCCGATCGGAATGATCAGAATACCGGCAATTAATACAATCTTATTTAATGCACGGATCATTTCTGTCGGTTCTTTTGGCTTGTTTCTTTTGGCTTCCAGTGTCAGCTTGGAAATGTAGGAATCCTCACCGACTTTTTCCAGTCTGGCGTGGCATTTTCCACTGACGACAAAGCTGCCGGAGAGCAGTGTATCACCGGCTGTTTTAGTGATCTCATCGGATTCACCGGTGATCAGGGATTCATTGACCTGAATCTGCCCATCTGTTACGACGGCATCAGCCGGAATTTGATTTCCGGCACCAAAGATCACGATATCGTCAAGTACCAGGTCAGCAGAGGGGATCGTACTTTGTTTGCCCTGACGGACAACGGTGGCTTTCGGCGCATTTAACATGGTCAGCTTGTCAAGTATATCTTTAGAGCGGATTTCCTGGACGATGCCGATCACTGTATTGGCAATGATGACCGGTAAAAAGGTAAGGTCACGGAAGGAACCGGCTATGATCAATAACAGGGCAATTACGGCAAAGACAAGGTTAAAATAGGTAAAAACATTTGTCTTGATGATTTCCTGTACAGTTTTTGAAGGCGGGTCTACAGGGGTATTGACAAGCCCTTCAAGCTGCCTTTTTTTTACCTGTTCTGTGGTTAATCCGGTCTGTGTGTCCGGATAGTATCTCTGGTCTGTCTGTGTACTCATGTGACAATATCTCCAATATCATATTTTATATCCTGACAGGATATTGTGTTGCATTAGGACTACTATAAGGGATTATGCGCAAAAAATCAGCAATTTCACCTATTCTTTATAAAATATTAACCTAATATTATAAATTTCACAGTCACATAAGAAAATGCAACTGGCAGTATCATTCGCTGACCAGCCGGAGAGAAGAGATATCCGGTGCAATGGTCATGGAGTAGTTGGTGTGATAGATCACAAACCCCGGATTGGCACCGTTGACCTTTTTCACATGCTTTTTCTGGATGTAATCGACATCGACCTTGGGGGCTGTACGGCCTTTGGAATACCAGGCGGCAAGCATCGCTGCTTCCTCAAAGGTACGGTCCGGCAATTCTTCATTTCTGCTCTTTACGATCACATGGGAACCCGGCTGCCCTTTGGCATGAAACCACCAGTCGTTTCCTGTCGCGACCTTAAAGGTGAGTTCTTCATTCTGGATATTGTTCTTGCCAACGTAGATATCATATCCATCGGAAGATACATAGTGGAATGGACGGCTGGTAAAGCGTTCTTTTTTGTGTTTACCACCATGTTTTTTGATATACCCACTGGTGTATAATTCCTGGCGGATCTGCGACAGATCGGCCTCTGTCATAGCAAAATCCATGCTCATCAGGATAGTGTCGAGATGTTCAATCTCGTCTTTTGTTTCTTTCAGGAGGGTTGTCAGTGCTTCACGGGTACGCTTTAATTTACCATACCGGTCAAAATATTTTTTTGCATTTTCAGCCGGTGTCAGCTGTGGGTCAAGCGGTACGGTGACGTTTTCATTGGTGTAATAGTTGAGTGCTTCGAAAGAACGCGCTCCTTCCGGTACAGTGTAGCCGTAGGTATGGATCAGTTCGCCGTAGATCCGGTATTTTTCCATTTTATCCGTATCCTTCATCTGTTTCTGTTGCAGGATCAGTTTGCGCTGGTTGCGCTCCAGGGTACTCTGGACGGTTTTCCTGAGATCCGCAGATTTCTGACGCATACGGGTGACGATATTTTTCTCGGCATAATATTGTTCGAGAACTTCGGAAACGGTTGTAAATGTCTTTGCTTCGTATCCGAGAAAGATCTGGTAGGGGAAGCAGGTGTAGTCTTTCGGTTCATGTTTTTCATAGATGATCTGGGGGGCAAAAACACCTTTTTGCACAGCTAACATAAAAGCAGACAGCTGCATATACAGACCTGCCAGTTCATCCTCAGTATATGCGCCGGACGGGCGGAAGCTGTCCAGACCGGCACGGTAACAGAGCTCCTCCGCAAGAATGGGTGAGATACCCGTCAGAGACTGGTAAACTGCCTTTGACAGGGGAACCGGCTTTGACTGGATATGATGGATAAAAGCCTCCTGGGTGATCGTGTAGGGGTCTTCCTTGCTCTGGGTATCCGGAATAAACCAGGTGCGGCCGGGGAGAACTTCACGGACAGAACTCATGTTTGCGGAAACGTGCTTGATACTGTCAATGATGCGGTCATTTTCGTCGCAGAAAATAATATTGCTGTGTTTTCCCATCAGTTCGACGATCAGCTTTTTGTGACAGAGATCGCCCATCTCATCCAGATGCTCGATATGAAAACAGAGAATACGTTCAAGCCCCGGCTGCGTGATCGCAGTGATACGGCCACCGCCGATATGCTTTCTAAGCAGCATGCAAAAGCCCGGTGCTGTTAATGGACTTGGTTTATTTGCCTGTGTCAGATATAATAAAGGAAGAGAAGCACTTGCAGAAATAAACAGACGGTAGTTTGCGTCTTTTCCTTTAACAGTGAGCAAGAGCTCATCGGCTTCCGGCTGGGCGATCTTGGAAATACGTCCGCCCTCTAAAGCCTGTTTTAATTCAAACTGCAGACTGGCTACAGTAATGCCATCAAATGCCATATATATCATCTCCTGTGGTATAGTTTTTTAGCATAAAAACAGTGGTACAGCTTTATATGCTTTCACTGCTGAATGAACAGTAATACCATATCAATTTATTTTAACCCGAAACCGGAAAAAGGGCAACCGGGCATTGACGAACTTTTCAACTTGACATATAATAAAACAGTATGTATATAAGCAGTAACTGTCGGCGCAGCACATAAAACACATAAAATATGCAGCAAAAGCAGACAGACAGCGAAAGAAAGAAGTTATGACGATGATCAAAAGTATGACAGGATTCGGCAGAGCCGAATATCAGGATGCTACCAGAAAGATCACGGTGGAGATCAAATCCGTTAATCACCGTTATCTGGACTTCAATATTAAGACACCAAAGAAATTCAGCTTTTACGAGGCACAGATCCGTACGCTGTTAAAAGAGTACATGAGCCGCGGAAAAGTGGATGTATTTATTACTTATGAAGAACTGACAGAGGATTGCAGTATTCTGCAGTTCAATGGCAAGGCCGCTGATGCCTACATGGGGTACTTTGCCCAGATGGCTGAGCGTTATTCCATCCCAAATGATGTGACGGTATCTGTTCTCGGCCGTATGCCGGATGTCCTGACCATGGAAGATCCGGAACTCGATGAAGAAGAAATCTGGAAAGGTATGGAGGCCGCTCTCAGAAAAGCAGGTGAAGCTTTCAGAGCATCCAGAGAGCGTGAAGGAGCCAATCTTGCCGCAGATCTGGAGCAGAAACTTGATGGTATGCTGGCTCTGGTAACACAGGTTGAAGAGCGTGGACCGGAGCTTCTAAAAGCCTACAGAGAACGCATAGAGACAAAAGTCAGGGAAGTGTTGCAGGATACGCAGCTTGATGAAGGCCGTATCGCTGCAGAGGTCGTTCTGTATGCGGATAAGATCTGTACTGACGAAGAGACTGTCCGTTTAAAAAGCCATGTATCGCATATGAAACAGGTACTGGCCGAGGGCAACGGTATTGGACGTAAACTTGACTTTATGGCACAGGAAATGAACCGTGAGGCCAATACGATCCTTTCAAAAGCCAATGATCTGACAACGACAGATCTTGGCATAGATCTGAAGACCGAGATCGAAAAAATCCGTGAACAGATCCAGAATATCGAATAAGAGGTCTGAATGTGGCAAAACTGATCAATATAGGATTTGGCAATGCTGTCAATGCAGATAAGATCCAGTGCGTCGTCAATCCAGATGCCGCACCGATCAAACGTATGGTACAGCATGCCCGTGAAGAAGACCGTGTTGTAGATGCAACGCAGGGGCGAAAAACAAAGTCTGTGATCGTATGCGAGGAGGCCCGTCTGGTTCTTTCGGCCTTGCAGCCGGATACGATCACCAAGCGTTGCAATGATATAAACATCAATGACAAGGGAGAGAAGAAATGATGCAAAAAGGTGTACTTGCTGTTGTGTCCGGATTTTCCGGTGCAGGAAAAGGCACATTGATGAAGGCTCTTTTGAGAGACCACGAGTCCTATGCCTTAAGTATCTCGGCTACTACAAGACAGCCAAGAGAAGGGGAAGTTGACGGCAGAGAGTATTTCTTTCTTACCAGAGAAAAATTTGAGCAGATGATCGCAGAAGATGCGTTTATCGAATATGCACAGTATGTAGGCAATTACTACGGAACCCCGAAAAAGTACGTAGAAGACTGCCTGTCTGCCGGAAAAGATGTGATCCTGGAAATTGAAGTACAGGGCGCGATGAATGTGAAAAAGCTGTTTCCGGATGCTGTGACCATTTTTGTAGCACCACCAAGTGCTGCAGAATTAAAAAAACGTCTTGAAGGACGTGGTACAGAGACACAGGAAGTGATCGCAGGCCGTATGAAACGTGCCCAGGAAGAAGCTGATCTGATGGATTTTTATGATTATCTGCTGATCAATGATGATCTTGAAGAAAGCACCAGAGAACTTCATGAGCTGATCGTACAGTCTCATAAAAAAATGGGGCTGCATAAGGCCTTTACCGAAACTATCAAACAGGAATTACAGGAAATCAACAAATAAAGGAGAGTTAAACTATGATCCATCCATCTTATTCAGAATTAATGCAGGTCGTAAACAGCAATGCGGAGCCGGATGAGGAGCCGATCGTAAACAGCCGTTACTCTATCGTGCTGGCCACCAGTAAAAGAGCACGCCAGCTGATTGCCGGTGAAGAGTCCCTTCTCGATGACAATGAGTATGTTGTTGACAAACCGCTGTCTACCGCTGTTAAAGAGCTGTATACAGGAAAGGTAAAAATTCTTCCATATACAGAGGAAGAATTTGAGGACAGAACGGAAGAGATCACAGACGAAGCCGGATCTGCAGAGACTGCTGAGACAACAGAAGAGACAACTGCAACAGCTGAAGAAGAGTAAGAAAAACAGGGCTGCTTCAGGCTGTGTTTTGTCATATCCTTATGACAGAGACGGTCTGAAGTATCCCTTTTTTGTTGTCATGCATATAAAAAACTGGTCCGGTGGACTCGTTTTGTGTTATAAAGCCACACAAGTACAGGAGAAAGATATGAACGTATTATTTGTTTCACTGGGGTGCGATAAAAACCTGGTGGATTCTGAACAGATGCTGGGAGCACTGGCAGACAGAGGCTTTACGGTCACTGATGATGAGTCAAAGGCAGATGTGATCGTGGTCAATACCTGCAGCTTCATTCATGATGCGATGGATGAAAGTGTCCAGATGCTTCTGGAAATGTCCGAATATAAAAAGCAGGGTACCTGTAAGGCACTTCTGGTGACCGGATGTCTGGCCCAGAGGTTTAAAGACGATATTTTAAAAGAACTGCCGGAAGTGGATGCTGTATTTGGTACGAACAGTACCGATCAGCTGATTCCGATCCTTGATAAAGTACTCGAAGGTTCCCGGGTGTCAGAATATGCGCCGCTGACCGGACTGCCGGAGCAAAAAAGCAAACGTATGCTGACGACAGGTGGTCATTATGCCTACCTGAAAATAGCAGAGGGCTGCGACAAGCACTGTACCTACTGTGTGATCCCGTCCCTTCGTGGTCCCTACCGCAGTGTACCGATGGAACAGCTGCTGGCGGAAGCAAAGGACCTGGTTGATCAGGGTGTACAGGAGCTGATCCTTGTGGCACAGGAGACGACGATCTACGGCGTGGACCTCTATGGGGAAAAATCATTGCATAAGTTGCTGAAAGAGCTCTGTAAGCTGGAAGATCTCGTATGGATCCGTGTACTCTACTGCTATCCGGAAGAGATCTATCCTGAACTGATCGAGACGATGAAAACAGAGTCAAAGATCTGTCATTATCTGGATCTGCCGATCCAGCATGCGAGCGATACGATTTTAAAACGCATGGGCCGCCGCATGACAAAAGCCGGACTTGTCGAACTGATCCAAAAGCTCAGGAAAGAGATTCCGGATATTGTACTTCGCACCACGCTGATCACCGGTTTTCCGGGAGAAACAGAAGAAGACCACAATGAAGTCCTGGATTTTGTTGATGAGATGGAATTTGACCGGTTGGGTGTATTTACATATTCCCGTGAAGACGGTACACCGGCTGCCTCCATGCCGGACCAGATCAATGAAGAGGTGAAAGCCGCCCGCCGCGACCGCATTATGGAGCTGCAGCAGGACATTTCTCTGGATAAGGGAGAAAACCGTGTCGGCACTGTGATGGATGTTGTGATCGAAGGCAAAGTGGCGGATGAGGATGCTTACATTGCCCGTTCTTATGCGGATGCACCGGGGGTGGACGGCTATGTGTTTATACAGAATGTGACAGCGGATCTGATGTCCGGAACGTTTGTGAAGGTGTATATCAAAGCTGCCATGGAATATGATCTGATAGGAGAATTGTACGATGAAGACGATGAATCTGCCGAATAAACTGACGATACTCAGGGTCATTCTGATCCCGTTTTTTGTAGCTTTTCTGATGGATGCGTTCCATATACCGGGTACAAAATGGATCGCGCTGGCTATTTTTATCATTGCGTCCCTGACGGATATGCTGGATGGAAAGATTGCCCGAAAATATAACCTGGTCACTAATTTTGGTAAATTTATGGATCCGCTGGCAGACAAACTGCTGGTATGTTCCGCATTGATCGCATTTGTTGATATGGACATGATTCCGACATGGATCGTCATGATCATCATTGCCCGTGAATTTATCATCAGTGGTTTCCGTCTGGTAGCTTCTGATAATGGGATTGTGATCGCTGCAGGTATCTGGGGCAAGTTAAAGACTGTCTGCCAGATGATCATGATCATTGTGCTGATTGCTGATTTTGGAGGCATATTTGATATGATCGGTACAGTTTTGATCTGGCTGTCACTGATTTTGACGATTATTTCTCTTGTAGATTACCTGTATACCAACAGACAGGTACTTTCCATGCAGGACTAAGGAGGTTTTCGTATGGGTGAGACAACGGAAAAAACAAAAATCGAAAAACGTCCGGAGGAGCGTGTGATTTCACTTTTGCTGGAACGTGGATTAAAAATTTCCACAGCAGAATCCTGTACCGGCGGTCTGGTCGCAGCCACACTGGTCAATGTACCGGGGGCTTCAGAAGTGTTCGAAGAAGGATATGTCACTTACTCCAATAAAGCCAAGAGAAAAAATCTCGGTGTAAAGAAAACAACGCTGAAAGAATATGGCGCTGTCAGTAAACAGACGGCTAAGGAAATGTGCTGTGGTTGCCTGAAAGCGGCCAAAGCCGATGTGGCACTCTCTGTGACCGGCATTGCCGGACCGGATGGCGGTACAGAGGAAAAACCGGTCGGTCTTGTCTATATCGGCTGCTGCTTTCAGGGCAAGACAAAGGTCATTCGATGTCAGTTTGAAGGTGACCGAAGTGAGATCCGTGCGCAGTCGGTGCAGGAAGCACTGGTACTTGCGGAACACTGTATTCTGGCAAACTGATTTGAGATTCTGATCGGCTGAAATTTTTATTGTTATTCTTTTTTTTGAAATTTACGCATTGCCTGAGAGAGAAGCGCAAGCTCCGCAGGTGATGCGTATTCTTTTAATACAAAAAAGAGAGTATCCAGTTCCTTCGGTGTAAAATGAAACTGCAGCCTTTGCGGATGTCGGATCAGATCTGTCAGCGTCTGCATCTGTTTATTCCTGTCTGCGCGGTCAGTGGCATCTGCCAGTGCCTTCAGCTGTTCCAGCTTTTTGTGCGGAATATCTGTCAGTCTTTTGTCATCAATCCATCCCTGTTTCATTATCTTCCTCCTTCTTTTCACTGTCCATGACCTGCATCAGTGAGATCAGTTGAAACATATCCAGCATCTGTGTAACGCCATCTGCCAGCTGTTTTCCTTTTTTCCCACCATAGAGTTTCAGCTCATCCAGAAGCTGTGTCTCGTCGGGGGGCTTAAAGGACGTGCTCATGGCCTGCAGGGTATCTGTCTGGTCTGGATACATCTCAAGTACGCGGGTCAGTTCCTGCCATTTGGTCAGTATTGCCAGGAGCTTTGCCTGTGCAGGAGGCAGATAGGGCAGTATGGTTTTGAGCATCTGCATTTGATCGTCAGAGACAATACAGTCTAAGGGGGTCATGGGAATATGGTCTGTCTTATCCATAAAGACCTTTTTTATTACTCTATGTAGCTGGAGGCCGGTTTATTAGTAGCAAATCTGTATGTTTTTACATACACTGGAAAAAAGAGGATAATTTATGCCGAAACAACACATCCGTCTGGTAAAGGAAAAAAACACGGTCTACGAAATTGATGAAAACTGCATGAGGCAAAAGAAAAAAACCGAAAAGATGTCTGAACAAATGCCGGGAAAGAAAAGCAGAGAAAACTCTCGTGAAGGGTGAAGTAAGTTTTACAGCTGCTCTATACAAAAATGACAATCCAAAAATATTCCAACGAATTTTCAGCATATATGCAGGTGATTTAAAAACTGGTCCACCGGACCAGTTTTTATGTATATGATAACAACAAGCGGGTGCAGCCGTTACGGTCTGCACCTGTTTGTTGATTTGTCAGGTGAAAATTTTCAGGAGTATCAGAAGCCGCATCCATTGCCGCAGCAACACAGCAGAAGGATGATCCACAGACAGCTGTTGTTCTGATCAAATCCGCATCCACAGCCGCTATTGTTGTTTCCACAGCAGCTGAGCAGTACCAGCAGAAGAATCAGTGTAGAGCAGGAATTGCCGCCGAATATATTGGAGATGCCTCCGGAATTCTCACATCCGCATCCACAGTTTGTAGCAGCTAAATCACTCATGGTAAAACCTCCCATTTTCTATACACTTCATAGTATGAATGATACGGATAAGAGTACCTTGTCTTAAGTAAGAAATCTGAAAAAACTTTCGGAAAGATCCAGAAAACCATAGCCGGACTGTGGGTTAGGATAGCTGGCCTGTGGTGGCTGCTGGCATCCCTTAAGCAGAAAAGTACCTATATCCTGCGTGGAAAGATTATGTGGTGGATCAAGCGTTCGTCCCCAGTCGGCAACAAGTGCAGCAGCACCGGCGGTCAGAGCAGTGGCAGCACTGGAACCGGTAACCGTCTGATATCCCTGTATATAGGATGCTGTGAGCAGATTTTCTCCAGGTGCTGCCAGTGTAGGTATCTGTCCGCCGGAAAAAGTATAGCCTCTGCCGGAGGCACTCAGTGTTGATGTGTTGCCGGTCAGAGCTGCAGAGACGGAGAGAACAGACGCGGTATTTGCCGGTCCCATAGCTGTGGTGAAAGGATCGGGCTGCAAAAAATGTACATCTCCTTTTATAGTTACTGTGGGGGGAAGCCACAGATGTACATAAGCATCAATTGGTGAAGTCAAGGCACAGCCAATAGTCCATATTCCGGGAGCGGGTGTAAAAAACCGCAGATATACAAGCTGATTACCGCTTTCGCTGCGAAATGTTTCATACCGGATATCTACAATACTCCGATCCAGAGGAAAGGACAGCCGCTGTCCGCCAAGCCGGGGTACAAGTCCGGTCAGCCCGTCTCCGGAGGGACTGGTAAGGGAAAGACGAAAAGAAAAGACAGGTGGTGCCCATAATTCCATGGAAAAAGCCTGTGTTTGATCGGAAACCAGAAGTTCTGCGCGTGCCTCGGCTTTTGTACTGTCTGTATGAAAGGTATGATGGTGCTGCTGATCTGCTTCGTTACCTGTGCCTGTGACAAAGCAGACTCCCGGAGAATCTGCCAGGTAGGCAATGGTACGTTCCAGTGCACTGTCTCCGTTATGTGATCCCTGCCAGGTCTGTAATCCCAGACAGAGGATCAGAGGCTTTTTTTCCTCGCGGGAAAGCATCAGGAGCCACGAAATACCGGTAAGAATATCTGATTCCGCATACAGGGGCGTTTCGGGAGACAGGCAGGCTTGTTCCAGCAGCCATGGTCTGGCTGTTTGCAGTTTTACAATGGCGAGCTGTGCCAGTGGTGCAGCTCCGGAAAAAGCAGCGGCACTGTTTTCACTACCTGCTGCTATTGCGGCCAGTGCAGTGCCATGACCGGTGGTATCCTGGCTTGGTACGATCGCATAGGGATCGGGACTTTGAAGGGCGGCATTGATAGCCGCATCCCGGTACAGTGTGCCGTATCCAAAAGGGGAAGCAGAAGAGATAGGATCATTTCTGGTCTGATCCCACAGTGCTACGATCCGTGTATGGCCGTCCGGGGTTTGAAAGGCCGGATGTGTATAGGCGATTCCACTGTCGATACAGCCGATCAGTACATGTTCTCCCTTCAATTGCAGTGCGCTCAGGTTTTGCACAGACAGAATGCCGGTATTTTCCAGTGCGGTCAGTGTCTGTGGCAGATAAAGTTTAGGCAGTGCAGTATACAGAATATCGTCCAGTAAATGGGAAGGCAACTGATTCCGGGGATACCAGATCTGTTTATAGAGCGGATTGATATCCTGAAACGGGATGTTTTTGGCTGTAAGATATTCACTTAATGCCTCACTCTGCGTATTGGATAACAGAAGATCCACGTATTGCGGGTCTGTGGCATAGGGCATGGCGCTCTCTTTTCGTTTTTTCATACTATATGGTAAAAGACGGTGAGGTAGACATTGCGTTATGCCGACAAAGAAACAACCAGGTGTTGTCCTTCTGGATTCTGGTGTGGACCCACACCCGGATCTTACCGACTGCGTTCGGGTATTTATAGATTTTTTGCATCAGAGAAAAAAGCCCTATGATGATTACGGACATGGAACACATATTGCAGGGATTATTGCAGGAACAGGGAAAATGTCCAATGGAAAGCGAAAAGGCTATTCACCGGGCTGCCCGCTGTATGTTCTAAAAATCCTCGATGAACATGGTGAAGGACGCCGGGAGTATGTCAGAAGAGCACTGGAATGGATTCAGACGCATAAAGAACAATATGATCTCAGAATCTTGAACTTTTCTCTGGGCTCTGGCCCCGGCGATACTGCCAATCAGCAAAAAATACTGGAGATGGTCGATCCTATGGTTGAACAGGGGATGATCGTAATCGCCGCCGCCGGAAACTTAGGCCCAGGACGTGGCTCTGTAACAGCTCCTGGAAGCAGCAAAAAAGTGATTACAGTAGGCGCCAGTGACATGTTAAAGTACACAATGGTGTATTCCGGGCGCGGACCCACAAAAGAATGTGTCTGTAAACCGGATGTTGTCTTTCCCGGCAGCAATATTATGTCTTGTTGTGCCAGATGTGAAAATAGGGGACTGTATTGCACAAAAAGCGGCACATCCATGTCAAGTGCCGCTGTAGCTGGACTTACGGCAGAACTTTTAAAACGATATCCGAAAGCTACACACCGGGAAATTAAAAATTCCATGCGTTATTGTTGCAGCACTCTGCATATGGACCAGAATGCCCAGGGCTGGGGAAAACTGGAACCTGCTCTTTTTCTGGAAAGAAATCCTTCGCTGTAAAAGTAAAAAAATTACAAAAATTCCCAAATTAATACCTTGTAAATGAATTTTTGAATTGATACTATAGATAAAAAGGGTAAGGAGGCTTTTATGGTATCAGATATGGAAAAAACAATACAATGTATTAAAGAGGGAAGAGCTGTTCTTGGTATCGAATTCGGTTCTACCAGAATCAAAGCTGTACTGATTGATGAGAAACACCATCCGATCGCCCAGGGTGGCTTTGGCTGGGAAAATCAGTTAAAAGATGGAATCTGGACGTATGATCTGGATCTGGTGTGGCACGGACTGCAAAGCTGCTACGGCGATCTGAAAAAGGATGTACAGAAAAAGTACGGTGTGACGCTGACATCTTTTGCCGCTATCGGTTTTTCTGCCATGATGCATGGCTATCTTGTATTTGATAAAGATAATCGCCAGCTGGCTGAGTTTCGTACCTGGAGAAACACGATCACAGCGGATGCGGCAGCACAGCTGACAGAGCTTTTTAACTATAATATCCCGCAGCGTTGGAGTATTGCCCATCTGTATCAGGCTGTTTTAAACGGTGAGGAGCATGTAAAGAATATCGACTTTATGACCACACTTTCCGGTTATGTACACTGGAAAATGACCGGTGAAAAGGTACTGGGTATCGGTGATGCCGTCGGTATGATGCCGGTAGATCCAAAGACAAAGGATTACAACAAAAAGATGCAGGCACAGTTTGATGAACTGCTGGCAGAAAAAGGCATTTCCCTTAAGATCAGCGATATTCTGCCAAAGATTCTTTTGGCAGGCGAACCGGCTGGTACGCTCACAGAAGTAGGAGCACGTCTTCTGGATCCTTCCGGCGACCTGAAAGCCGGTATCCCGCTTTGCCCTCCGGAGGGTGATGCCGGTACAGGTATGGTGGCAACAAACAGTGTTGCTGTTCGCACGGGCAATGTTTCTGCCGGTACATCCATTTTTGGTATGCTGGTTTTGGAAAAAGGTCTTTCAAAGGTCTATACAGAGCTTGATATGGTTACAACTCCTGCAGGTGATCCGGTTGCCATGGCCCACTGCAACAACTGTACCTCCGATCTCAACGGCTGGGTCAGCCTGTTTGCTTCCTTTGGCAAAATGTTTGGCTGCGAGCCGGATATGGGACAGATCTACGAAGCTCTGTTTAAAGAGTCCCTGAAGGGCGATGCAGACTGCGGAGGTCTTTTGGCTTACAATTATCTGTCCGGCGAGCACGTGACTGATATGGAAGAGGGACGACCGCTGTTTGTGCGTAAACCGGATGCCGATTTCTCACTGGCCAATTTTATGAAAGTACATCTGTATACCGCACTGGGAGCATTAAAGACCGGTATGGATATTCTGATGAAGGATGAGGGGGTAAAGGTAGACCGTATTCTTGGTCATGGCGGTTTCTTTAAGACTGAGGGCGTCGGTCAGAGAATTCTGGCTGCGGCATTGAATACACCCGTGGCCATTATGGAAACTGCCGGAGAGGGCGGAGCTTGGGGTATTGCGATTCTGGCAGCTTACCTGATCCGCAAAGCCGATGGTGAGGCTTTGCATACCTATCTGGATACCCGCGTATTTGACTGTGCAAAGGGCAGCTGCGTTGATCCGATTCCGGAAGATGTGGCTTCCTATGAGAAATTTATTGAAAATTATCGCAGAGGTCTGGCTATTGAACGGGCAGCTGTTGACAGTTTCCGTTGATTTTTCTGGGATAGTATGTTTATATTTTATGAAAGTACAAATTGTGATACATTGCCAATACAGAGGCACAGCCCGGAGATTTATGCGATCTCCGGGCTGTTTTTGCAATTATTTTTCTTTGAACTTGCAAATTTCAACCAAATACGATACTATAAGAAAAGCATACATACTGTAATGGAGGAGCTATTATGGAAAAGATCCAAATGAAGACACCGCTGGTGGAGATGGACGGCGACGAGATGACTCGTATTCTGTGGCAGATGATCAAGGATGAGTTGCTGCTTCCGTTTATCGATTTAAAGACAGAGTACTATGATCTTGGCCTTGTCCACAGAAACGAGACAGATGACCAGGTCACGGTCGATGCTGCAAACGCTACGAAAAAGTACGGTGTTGCCGTCAAATGTGCAACGATCACGCCAAATGCAGCCCGTGTAAAAGAGTACGATCTAAAGGAAATGTGGAAAAGTCCCAACGGTACGATCCGCGCGATCCTGGATGGTACGGTATTCCGTGCTCCTATCGTTGTCAAAGGTATTGAGCCCTGCGTAAAGAACTGGAAAAAGCCGATCACGCTGGCCCGTCATGCCTACGGCGACGTTTACAAAAATGCAGAAATGATCATTCCGGGTCCGGGTAAGGTAGAGCTTGTTTATACCGCTGCGGACGGCACAGAGACAAGAGAGCTTGTACACGAATACAAAGGGCCGGGTGTTGCCCAGGGTATGCACAATCTGAACGATTCCATTGAGAATTTTGCCAGAAGCTGTTTTACTTATGCGTTGGATACAAAGCAGGATCTGTGGTTTGCCACAAAGGATACGATTTCCAAGAAATATGACCATACCTTCAAGGATATATTTGCAGAGATCTTTGAAAAAGAATTTAAAGAGAAATTTGAGAAAGAGGGTATTACTTATTTCTATACCCTGATCGATGATGCGGTGGCCCGTGTCATGAAAGCAGAAGGCGGATTTATCTGGGCCTGCAAAAACTACGACGGTGATGTCATGAGTGATATGGTTTCCTCCGCTTTTGGTTCTTTGGCCATGATGACTTCTGTTCTTGTATCCCCACACGGTTACTTTGAATACGAAGCAGCTCACGGTACAGTCCAGAGACATTATTACAGACATCTGAAGGGCGAAGAGACCTCTACCAACTCCGTTGCTACGATCTTTGCCTGGACAGGTGCACTCAGAAAACGTGGTGAGCTGGACGGCATCAAAGAGCTGGAAACGTTTGCAGACAAGCTTGAAAAAGCCACACTGGATACCATTGCCGCCGGAAAGATGACCAAGGATCTGGCCCTGATCACATCCCTTGAAGATGTGCAGGTGCTTAATAGTAAGGATTTCATTCGGGCAATCCGTGATACCTTTGAAAATGCATAACTAAAAAACGTCAGAAAAAGCTTTAAAACTTTTTCTGGCGTTTTTCATTGCCTTAGCATATAAAAGAAAGCTCCAGTGGAGGTTCCCTTTTATTACATTTCCTCACTCAGCGTTTCCCACTGGGCATACAGTTCCTCGAGCCGTTCGGCGATCGAAGCCTTTTCCTTGGAAAATTCCACACATTTGGCAACATTCACAGCATTTTCAGGAAGTGCCATCATTTCGTCGATCTCGCTGTCTCTGGTCTCCAGTGTTTCAATCTCTTCCTCCACCTTTTTCAGTGCATTTTCCTTTTTACGCTTTGCTGCCTGCAGTTCTTTCTGCTGCTGCCAGGAGAGACGGGAGTCTGTGGCAGAGCTATCCGGTATAGTAGAAGATGTTTCCTGCTTTGGTGCATAGATTTCAGTCATTTCCTCGTGCTTTTCCAGATAATAGTCATAGTTACCAATATAATTGACCAGCTGTCGGTTTGTCAGATCCAGAATCCTTGTGGCTGTCTGGTTGATAAAATAGCGGTCATGAGATACATACAGCACTGTGCCGGTATATGTTTTCAGGGCAGATTCCAGAATTTCCTTGGAAATAATGTCCAGATGGTTGGTCGGCTCATCGAGAATCAGAAAGTTTGCCTCGGACAGCATCAGCTTTGCCAGCGATACACGGCCCCGTTCCCCACCGGAGAGGGTGGAGATTTTCTGAAACACTTCATCGTTTTTGAACAAAAAAGCTGCCAGTACATTACGGATCCTTGTGTTGGTCAGCTGGGGATAATCATCGGAGATTTCCTCAAAGATTGTCTTTTCCGGATGCAATACATGGTGTTCCTGATCATAGTAACCGATATGTACCTTGGAACCCAGTGA
This sequence comes from uncultured Lachnospiraceae bacterium, assembly GCA_934394565.1. Taxonomy (GTDB): domain Bacteria; phylum Bacillota; class Clostridia; order Lachnospirales; family Lachnospiraceae; genus UBA11957. The sequence continues at coordinate 74,869 of CAKRQV010000008.1, read as the reverse complement.
AAAGCTGCCACTGTCAGCCTCGAGAAGATGATTTAAGATCTTGAGGATCGTTGTCTTTCCCGTACCGTTTTTTCCGATGATGGCCACACGTTCACCCCGGAAAATATCAAAGGAGATATTTTCAAACAGCGGCTGTCCCGGAAAAGCTTTGGTCAGCCCCTCAACATGTAATACATCGTTACCGCTGACGATATCCGGCTCAAGTTGCAGCTGCATGGCAGCATCGACTTCCATCGGCTTGTCGATGATCTCGATCTTGTCAAGCATTTTTTCGCGGCTTTCTGCACGTTTGATGGATTTCTCACGGTTAAAGGATTTCAGCTTGGCGATAACGGCCTCCTGATGGGCCAGTTCTCTTTGCTGGTTCATGTAAGCTTTCAGCTCTGCATCACGTACGATGGCTTTTTTCGCTGAAAATGCAGTGTAATTACCTTCAAACGACATCGAACAGCCATGCTCCAGCTCAACGACCTTCGAAACTACCTTGTCCAGAAAATACCGGTCATGGGAGACCAGGATCACAGCCCCTTTATAATTGAGCAGATATGTTTCCAACCAGGCGATGGATGCCATATCCAGATGGTTGGTCGGCTCATCCAGAAGAAGAACATCCGGAGCCAGAAGTAAGAGCTTGCCAAGTGCCACGCGGGTCTTCTGACCGCCGGAGAGGGTATTGATTGGATGAGAAAAATCCTCTTCGCTAAATCCAAGACCTTTTAATACCCCCGTGACCTCGCTTCGCACGGCATAACCGTTTTGCTGTTCAAAGTCCTGATTGACACGGGTATAAGTGGAGAGCAGTGTTTCCAGCGCCTCGCCGGTTGCAGTTTTCATATCGTGTTCGAGCTGGCGGAGTTTTCTTTCCAGATCCAGGACATCTGCACGGGCACCGATCAGTTCATCGTAGATGCTGTTGTCCACCTGCAGATCCTGATGCTGGGCAAGATATCCCAGCGTTTTTCCTTTTGCAAGTACAACCTCGCCGGAATCCGGTGTGTATTCCCCGGTAATAATTTTTAAAAGTGTAGATTTTCCGGCACCGTTGATACCGATCAGTGCCATTTTCTGGCGTTCTTCGATATGGAAACAGACATCATGAAGTATCTGTGTGGTGCCGAAACTTTTATTTATATGATGACATGAAAGTATCATCTCTAATCCTGACCTTTCTTATAAAAATTCATTGCTATAGTGTAACGTAAAACATACAAAAAGGTCAAGAGCTGACCAGACGGATTTATGACAAAAACTGTAGATTTTCTGCAAGTCTTATTTGACAATAAGATAACACAATATTATAATCGAAATATCTAGGTATGATTATGCCGAATAACCGTTATAAGGAGAGCATATGTCAAACAAAGGGATTTCCGAAGCCGTTATCAAACGTCTGCCCCGATATTATCGTTATCTGAATGATCTTTCAGAGGAGGGGGTGGAGCGTATTTCTTCATCTGAGTTAAGTAAGATTATGAAAGTGACTGCCTCCCAGATCCGTCAGGATCTCAACCATTTTGGTGGCTTTGGCCAGCAGGGCTATGGCTATAATGTCCGCACACTGTACGAGGAGATTGGTAAGATTCTCGGGCTTGACAAGGCTCAGACCATGATCATTGTCGGTGCAGGTCGTCTCGGGCAGGCACTGGCCAATTATGTCCGTTTTGAAAAGAGAGGCTTCTGTGTGATCGGTGTATTTGACAGCGATCCTGCGCTGGTCGGCAAGACGGTAAGGCAGTGTACGATACAGCCTTCCAGTGAACTGGCAGATTTTCTGGACAGCCATCATGTAGATATCGTAACGCTGGCGATTCCACGAAAGAACGCGCCGGAGGTGGCACATCTTGTCGTAGAGCATGGTGTACATGCAATCTGGAATTTTACTCCGGTGGATTTGAATCTTCATCTTCCGGATGATGTTGTTGTTGAGAATGTACACCTGTCCGAGAGCCTGATGAAGCTCTCCTGTAATCTGCAGAATCTCAAACAGCAGTAAAAAAGACCCCTGCCGCAGAACAGAGAAGTCTGTTTTGCGGCATTCTTTTTGTGAAAAGGGTAAAGAATATGTTAAGAGTTTTGAATGCCGCCCAGATGCAGGCAACAGATTGTTATACAATAGAACAGATGCAGGTACCGTCCATGGTTTTGATGGAAAAGGCTGCCGAAGCCATGGTGGCACAGATACTTTCCGACACCTCCGAGGATGCGGCAATCCTGGTAGTTTGCGGCAGCGGGAATAATGGTGCTGACGGTATGGCAGCCGCCCGTATGTTGTATCTGAAGGGACGTCATGTTGCGCTGTATCTGGCGGGACAGAAGAGCCATTTTACCAAAGAAGCTTCCAAACAGTGGCAAATTGCCCGAAATTATGGTGTGCCGGTGATTAATAATCCGCAGCTGGATGAATATACTGTCCTTGTGGATGCGCTTTTTGGTACAGGCCTTTCCAGGGCGGTTACCGGTACGTATGCTACGCTGATCAGACAGATCAATACGACAAAGGCCCGTGTCTATGCTATGGATATTCCCTCCGGGGTTAATGCCACGACCGGGCAGATCATGCAGACCGCCGTACAGGCAGACTGCACAGTCACTTTTTCTTTTTACAAGCTGGGGACGCTTCTGTATCCTGGTGCCGCCTGCTGCGGTAAACTTGTTCTGGCAGATGCCGGCATCTATCCTATGGACACGCCGTATCAGCCGGATATCCGTTTTCTGGAAAAGACAGATCTCTGTGAGAGGAAAAAAAGACACCCGGACGGTAATAAGGGGACGTTTGGCAAGGTGCTTTTGATTGCCGGCAGTGAAGAAATCTGCGGTGCGGCATATATGAGTGCCAGAAGCGCATTTCTGTGCGGTGCCGGTATGGTCCGGATTTATACACCGGCTGTCAATTGTCAGAGTTTACACCAGCTGTTGCCGGAGGCCATGACAACTGTTTCTGATGGTGCGGACTGGGAGGTAAAGCTGGAGAATGCCATTGACTGGGCTGATGTGATTGGCATCGGTCCGGGTATCGGTACAAATAAGCAGGCGCAGGCGTTTGTTGAAAAACTCCTGACTTACACGGATAAGCCACTTGTACTTGACGCTGATGCTCTCAATATTTTAAGCAAATATCCGGACTGGCTTGCCCGGCACAGAGGATGCCATGTTCTTACACCGCATATGGGAGAGATGAGCCGCCTGACCGGACAGTCCATTTCCCGCTTAAAAGAGGATCCCTGCAGATTTGCCATGCAGGCAGCGGCAGATTACCAGGCGGTCTGTGTCCTGAAAGATGCCAGAACCTGTATCGCATTGCCGGATCAGACAGTTTATCTGCATTGCTTTGGTAATAGCGGCATGGCAACAGCAGGCAGCGGCGATGTACTGACCGGCGCGATACTTGGTTTGTACAGCAGCTGTACATCGTTGGCTCAGGCAGCGTATCTTGGTGTACTGTTGCATGGCCTTGCCGGAGATAAAGCAGCTGACAGGCATGGCGAAGAGTCGATGACAGCCATGGATATCTGCAGGAAACTGCCGGATGTACTGAAACTTTTTTCTGCAAAACGCATATAAAATAACAGAGGAGATAGCAAAACAATGCATAACAGGATATACGCAAACATCCATATGGATGCGCTGGAACAAAACCTTTCCTCGATGAAAGCCAACCTGAAGGAAGGTACACAGATGATCGGCGTGATCAAGGCGGATGCCTACGGACACGGTGCCGTACCCGTTGCACAGTATATGGAGCCAAAGGATTATGTCTGGGGCTTTGCCACAGCAACAGAAGAGGAGGCCGTAGAGCTTCGCCGGGCCGGTATTACGAAACCGATCCTGATCCTTGGTTTTACATTTCCAGAGCATTATGAACAGATGGCAAAGCTGGGAATCCGCCCGGCAGTTTTTACACTGGAAATGGCTGAGCAGATGGCTGAAGCAGCACAGCGTGTTGGTGAGACGATGCATATCCATCTGGCGGTAGACACCGGTATGGGACGGATCGGTCTGTATGACGATGCCCGTGGTGTAAAGACAGCCTGTGCAATTGCAAAACTTAAAGGGCTTCAGATTGAGGGACTGTTTACTCACTTTGCACGGGCGGATGAGAGCAGTATTGAACCGGCAAAGTTCCAGTTGGACCGTTACCTTCATTTTGCCGGAGAACTGGAAAAGGCCGGTCTTGCCATTTCGCTGCATCATGTGAGCAACAGTGCCTGTATCATGCAGTTTTCTGAGGCAAATCTGGATCTGGTACGAGCCGGTATCACACTATATGGCCTGTTCCCCTCTGATGAGGTCCGGGAAGATCCGGTATTCTTACATCCGCTGATGGAGTTAAAAAGCCGCGTCTCCTATGTCAAAGACGTCGCACCAGGGACGTCGATCAGTTATGGTGGTACCTTTGTGGCTGATCATCCCATGCGGGTGGCTACGATACCCGTAGGATATGCCGATGGATATCCCCGCAGTCTTTCCAATAAAGGCTACGTTCTGATCCATGGCAGGAGATGTCCGATCCTTGGCCGCATCTGCATGGATCAGTTTATGGTAGATGTTACTGATTTGCCACAGGTACATGTATTTGACGATGTGACACTTTTGGGTACGGATGGTGATGAGCGGATCACTGCTGAAATGCTTGGTAATCTTTCCGGCCGCTTTAATTATGAGCTGGTCTGCAATATTTCCAAGCGAGTGCCCCGTATCTATGTAAAATAATAAAGAGAATCCGCCGTGTCTTATAAACCTGCGGCAGCAAGACACACTTTGCTTGCATACACCCGAAAAAACTGGAAATACTGTCCATAAAACTTCTGGCAGCAGTAATTTTCTAAAAATCGGAGTGTGACAGTGTGGTAATTAAACGAGGTGATATATTTTACGCGGATTTAAGACCTGTGGTAGGCAGCGAACAGGGTGGTGTGCGGCCAGTGCTGATCATTCAAAACGATGTCGGTAACAAGCACAGTCCTACCGTGATCTGCGCCGCCATTACGTCAAAGATGAACAAAGCGAAACTTCCTACGCATATTGAAATAGATGCTTCCAGCTATGCAATCATTCGGGATTCTGTGATTTTGCTGGAGCAGCTGCGGACCATTGACAAGCAGCGTTTGAAAGACAAAGTCTGTCATCTGGATGCGGACGTATTAAAGCAGGTAAACAAGGCCCTGTGTATCAGTCTGGAACTGCCTACATAACTCAGTTCTTGACGATGGGAAATGATGATGGTATAATGTCACGTGCGTATTGGGCAAAAAGGCCGTCTACGTGATTACTAAAGCTGTCCGCCATGCGCGGATCATATATACTATGAAGGAAGAGGAGTGACCATATGTCAGGACATTCAAAGTTTGCCAATATCAAACATAAAAAAGAAAAAAACGACGCCAAAAAGGGTAAGATTTTTACCATGATCGGCCGTGAGATCGTTGTTGCTGTCAAAGAAGGCGGCGCAGATCCGGCCAGCAACAGCAAGCTGCGTGACGTTATCGCTAAAGCCAAAGCCAACAACGTACCAAACGATACGATCGAGCGCGGTATCAAAAAAGCTGCCGGTGACAGTGATGCCAACAATTACGAGACCAACATCTACGAAGGCTACGGCCCGGGTGGAGTTGCCATCATCGTAAAGACACTGACAGATAACAAAAACCGTACAGCTGCCAATGTCAGAAGTGCTTTCTCCAAGGGCAAGGGCTCTATGGGTACACCGGGAAGCGTTTCCTTTATGTTTGATGAGAAGGGACGTATCATTGTAGATAAAGAAGATTTCGAGATGGATCCTGATGATTTCATGATGCTGGCTCTGGATGCCGGTGCCGAGGATTTCTCCGACGAGGAAGACTGCTACGAGATCGTGACAGCTCCGGAAGATTTCTCTGCTGTACGGGAAGCCCTGGAAAAAGAGGGCATTGAGATGGCAGAAGCTGATATCACCCAGATCCCGCAGAATTATGTCGAGGTTACCGACGAAGAGAATATCAAATGTCTGCAGCGAATTCTGGATCTGCTGGAAGATGATGATGATGTACAGGATGTATACCATAACTGGGATGAATAATAACTAATATACAAAAGGGCAGTTGCTGTGACCATGCGGTCTGGTAACTGCTTTTTGTTGTCTTTGCATAAGACACTTCCTTTTTGCAGATACTGGATAAGACAATGCAGTATCTCTAAAAAGGAGGAAAAACATGGCAGAAACAAAGCAAAGTGAAAATATCGAAACCTTACAGGAAAGGATTTTCCTGCTGTCCATCACGGGAGAAGTGGAAGGACATGAATCTCTCGGGGAGCGGGCAAAGACGACCAAATACGAGCACATTCTTCCAAAACTTGCAATGGTGGAGGATGACAGTGAAGTGGAGGGGCTTCTGATCCTTTTGAATACGGTGGGAGGCGACGTGGAGGCCGGTCTGGCGATTGCGGAGATGATCGCTTCGTTAAGTAAGCCGACGGTATCCCTTGTGCTTGGCGGCGGTCACTCCATCGGCGTACCATTGGCCGTATCTGCCGATTATTCCTTTATCGTACCAAGTGCCACCATGGTGATCCATCCGGTGCGCTCCAATGGTATGTTTATCGGCGTCATGCAGTCGTACCAGAATCTGGTCAAAACCCAGGATCGGATTACCGCCTTTATTTCCCAGCATGCGGATATCAGTGTGGCGCGACTTGAAGAGCTGATGCTGGATACTTCCACGCTTGTCAAGGATGTCGGCACGATGCTGGAAGGAGAGGAAGCCGTGCAGGAAGGGCTGATCAATGAGGTGGGCGGTATCCGGCAGGCTCTGGAAAAACTCTATGCGCTCATCCGCTCACAGAAAAAAGATTGTCGCGACAGCAAATCTATGCTATAATTTTTATTCGGTTTTATACAGTAAGAAAATACACAAGAGTTTATATAAAGGATACGATAGATTTATGCTGTTAAAAGCAGGTTTACTTGGAATATTACAGGGGATTTTTGAATTCCTGCCGGTGAGCAGTGCCGGCCATCTGATGTTATTTTATACACTGCTTCATATGAAGACTGCTTCGCCGGTTGCTTTCTTAAGTGCAGCGCATCTGGGCAGTCTGGTGGCAGTCTGTTTTCTGTTTCAGAAGGAGCTTCTTCATAGTGTTGCGGAACTTTTGCAGATTCCCGGAAAACTGAAGGCCAATACAAAAAATTATATCGAACAGTTAAAAAACGGTGTTCGTGAGCCATATCATCCGCTGTTCACATCGAATTATGGAAGGCTCGCAATGCTTTGTACAGTTGGTAATATACCTACGGTTATCCTTGGCATATTTTTCAGGCATCTGGCTGAGAAGCTGGCTACCAATATTCTGGCGGTCGGCTTGGGCTTTCTGATCACTGCCATCTTTCTTCTGGTGGCAGGAGTGATCCAGCAGGGTACAAAGACACCACAGGATCTTACATGGTGGCAGATCCTGCTTCTTGGTATCTGTCAGGGATGTGCTGTTTTCCCGGGAGTTTCCCGATTTGCGCTGGTGCTGTGTCTGTTGATCCTTTTCGGACAGACGCAGAAGTCTTCCATACGGTGTGCTGTACTGATGCAGGTGCCGGTACTCCTTGGCGCTTTTGTGTACACGGTACGGGATCTGTTTTCCGATGGAAATATCGCTGTGACAGCCGTCGCCATGCTGCTTTGTATTCTGCTTTCTGCCCTGACGAGCTGTTTTCTGATCCGGACTATGTTAAAACGTATACATAAACGAAGTTTTCTGGGCTTTTCACTGTACTGTGTACTTCTGGCCCTGATCTGTATTGCCTGTCATCTGTATCTGGCAAAATAAATACAGTACCGTTGTGCTGTACAGGAGGTATTTGTGGCAACCAAATCTAACACAAAGAAAAAATTGACAACATCAAAGAAAAAAGCAACGAAAGCACCGGATAAAAGCACAGCGAAAAAGGCAAAGACCCGTTCCGGTGCCGTACATACATCTCACAGCAGAGTATCTGCGAAGGAACGCTTTATCCGCGAGATCATCCACTGGATCTGTATTGCATTCTGTCTGATCCTTTTTTTAAGCCTGTTTGGCATCTGTGGTGTTATCGGGGATTTCCTTTCCCGGACACTTCTTGGCTGCTTTGGACTTATGGCTTATGTATTTCCGCTGCTTTTGTACATGCTGATCCGTTTTGCACTCGAATACAACCACAGGGCGCAAAAAGGATATGTGCTGATCTGCTATGTCTTTCTGTTTATCTGTCTGTGCGGACTGAGCCAGATGCTGTTTGCAGGGGACGATCCGTCAAAGATCACCGTTGCTTACAAGGCGGCTGCCAAAGATCCGCTGTGTGGCGGTATCTGTGGCCTTTTGCTTGTCCGCGGATTATCTTATCTGCTGGGAGAGACCGGTACTTTCATCGTCTTTTTGCTGGTACTGATTATCTGCATGGTTTTACTGTCCAGAAAATCTCTGCTTTATCCGTTGCAGGAGGGGACACGTCGTATGGCACAGCAGGCGAGACAGCAGCATGCTGCCAGAAAATTTCAGACCAGCAACGGGCATCGCAGTGCGGCTGAATATATGCCGGGTATTAATTTTGAAGCTACCGACCTGAAACACCAGACAACATCCCAGGCAGCGGATACTCTGGAGGGAGAACCTGTGCAGCAGACGTTGGATCTTGAAGCCATGATGCCTGATCCGGAAGAAAAAACCAGTCGCTCAGGCTCTCGCAGTAAAGCTGCTACAATGCCGGCTCCCGAAAGGGCAGCTTCTCCGGAAACAAAGAAACCGTCCTGTGGTAAAGAAACTTCTGTCACGGCACCGGCTTCTGATTTCCATATTTTCCGTGCGGAAACCGAGAAAACACCTGTTGCTGAGGAAAACACAGCACCGACTTCCGGTGCTGAACTGATGGCTGAAGAACAGGAAAAGAATACCCCGTCGGAGAAAGCAAAAAAACTGACACCAAAAGAAAAACTGCAGCAGGAGCAACAGATTCTCTCTGAGATCGCAAAGTCTGAGGCAGACAAAAAGGAATATGCTTTTCCACCGGTCAGTCTTTTACAGAAAGGCTCCGGAAAAAGCAGCGGCACCAGCGACAAGGTATTATACGAAACGGCAAAAAAACTGGAAGATACCTTAAACAGCTTCGGTGTAAAGGTTACCGTAACCAATGCCAGCTGTGGTCCTACAGTCACACGCTACGAATTGCAGCCGGAGCAGGGCGTCAAGGTCAGCCGGATCGTCAATCTGACAGACGATATCAAGCTGAATCTGGCCGTGGCCGATATCCGTATCGAAGCACCGATCCCCGGCAAGGCTGCCGTCGGTATCGAGGTGCCAAATCCGACCAACAGTGCTGTATATCTGGGCGATCTTTTATCCTCCCCGCAGTTTGAAAAGGCAGAGTCCAAGCTTTCCTTTGCTGTCGGTAAGGACATTGCCGGTCAGCCGGTGGTTGCCGATATTGCCAAGATGCCACATCTTCTGATTGCCGGTGCCACAGGTTCCGGTAAGTCTGTATGTATCAATACACTGATCATGAGTATCCTCTATAAGGCCAGACCTGATGAGGTCAAACTCATCATGATCGACCCGAAGGTGGTTGAGCTGAGCGTTTATAACGGTATCCCGCATCTTCTGATCCCGGTTGTGACGGATCCGAAAAAAGCAGCCGGTGCGCTTAACTGGGCAGTAACAGAAATGACCGACCGTTACAACAAGTTTGCCCAGTACGGTGTGCGTGACATGAAAGGGTATAATAAGAAAATCGAAGCACTTGAGGATGTTGAAGACGAAAAGAAACCGTCAAAGATGCCGCAGATCGTTGTGATCGTGGACGAGCTGGCCGATCTTATGATGGTGGCTTCCAGTGAAGTGGAGGATGCGATCTGCCGTCTGGCGCAGCTGGCCAGAGCTGCTGGTATCCATCTGATCATCGCTACGCAGCGTCCTTCTGTCAATGTCATCACAGGTCTGATCAAGGCCAATATGCCGTCACGTGTGGCTTTTGCTGTAAGCTCCGGGGTGGATTCCCGTACAATTCTGGATATGAACGGTGCCGAAAAGCTTCTTGGTAAAGGTGATATGCTCTTTTATCCACAGGGGTATCCAAAACCCGCCAGACTGCAGGGCAGCTTTGTTTCGGACAAAGAGGTCAGCGCTGTCGTTGATTTCCTGAAAGACGGACAGAGTGAGCCGGTGCAGTATGACGCTACGATCACGGAACAGATCAGTGCTTCCTCTTCGGCAACGGAGATCAACTCCAATAAAAGCGAGAGAGATGTACTCTTTGAAGAGGCCGGGCGTTTTATTATTGAAAAGGATAAGGCTTCCATAGGTATGCTGCAGCGCATGTTCAAGATCGGTTTTAACCGTGCTGCCCGCATTATGGATCAGCTCTGTGAAGCCGGTGTTGTAAGTGGCGAAGAGGGCACAAAACCCCGTAAGATACTGCTGTCCATGGAAGAATTTGACGAGCTGCTTTCGCAGCTGTGATAAAGGTTAGGTAATCATATGAATTGTAAATATTGTGGCCATAAACTCGGTGATGATGCAGCTTACTGTCCGAGCTGTGGCAGAGAAGTACGGCTGGTGGCAGACTATCAGGTTTTTGGTGACAGTCTGACATCGGAAAAACCCGCGGAAAAGGATTCTCGGAAAAAAAAGATAACTGTCAGCCAGGACGAGATCGCCCGCGCGATCCGGCATGAGCGGGAAGAAAAAAAACGTAAAAAGAAACAAAAGCAGCGGATTGCCATTATTGTGACGGTGGTTATCGTTATTGCCGCTGCAGGTATCGGATGGCGTATGCATCGGACATACATAGAGGAGCATTCGCTGGAATATCAGCTGTCCGCGGCTGAATCTGCTTTTTCCAATGGTAAATATGATGAGGCATATGATGCTGTACAGAAAGCGATTGATCTGGACGATACTTCAGCTGATGCCTGGCTGTTAAAAGCAGATATTTTGTATGCCCAGAAGGAATATGATAAGGCGGAATCTGTTCTGAAAAAGTTGATCAGTCTGTATCCTGAAAATACTACGGCATACAGTACACTGATTCGTATATACGAAACAAATCAGCAACAGGACAAGATTGCAGACCTGTTTGCTTCCTGCACTGACCTGACGATTCGTGATAAATTCTCGGCTTATATCTGTAACGCTCCAACGGCTGACCCGGAAAGTGGCAGCTACAGCGACTATGTCAATGTTACACTGACAGCAGACGAGGATGCCAAGATTTACTATACCACAGACGGTACACTGCCTTCCCGGGAAAATGGTTCTTTATACAGTGAACCGGTTGCGCTGGAGGAAGGCTCTACGACACTGAAGGCGGTTGCCATTAATGCCAAGAATATTACCAGTGATCTGGTCACATTGTCGTACTCTGTGTTGTATCCGGTACCGGATACACCTAAGATTGCACCAAGTTCCGGCAAATTTACTGACGGTATGGATACGACGATCCAGGTGATCGTCCCGGATGGCTGTACAGCTTACTATGCATTTGACAAAAAACCGACGGAAAAGACAGGAAAGAAATACACAGGTCCGGTAGAGATGCCGGATGGGGAGCATACGTTCTATGCGATTCTTATTAATGCCTATGGAAAATCCAGCTATGCGGCCAGTGCTGTCTATATCAACGAGTCTTCTGCTGCTGAAAGCAGTACAGAAGAGTCCGAAACAGAAAGATAGATGCTGCAGTTTGTAGTTTCCCTGTGAATAGTAGAGTAGGCTAATTACACAATTTTTCGGTTAGAATTGATAATGATTTAACAATTTTCAGAAAATATCTACTTTTTTATGGCATTATGTTTATATGATGTGTTATTATTCTAATTAACATACAAAAATACAAAACAGGAGGAAGTTATGTACAAGATTTTAAAAGCAGAAAAACTTGCGGAAAACATCTATTCCATGATCGTGGAAGCTCCGCGTGTTGCAAAACACTGCGAACCAGGACAGTTCATCATCGCAAAGACAGATGAGACAGGAGAGCGTATCCCGTTGACAATCTGTGACTACGATCGTGAAGCTGGCACTGTCCGCATTGTTTTCATGCCGATCGGATATTCCACAATGAAAATGAGCGAGTTAAAAGCGGGAGATGCTTTCGAAGATTTCGTCGGACCGCTGGGAAGACCGTCTGATCTGATCGATGAGCCGATTGAAGAACTCAAAAAGAAAAATATCCTGTTTATCGCCGGCGGTGTCGGTACAGCTCCGGTATATCCGCAGGTAAAATGGTTGCATGAGCATGGTATCACAGCCGATGCCATCATTGGTGCAAAGACAAAAGATCTTGTCATTCTTGAGGAAGAGTTTAAAGATGTATGTAATCTGTATGTAACGACAGATGATGGTTCTTACGGACGCACAGGTATGGTTACCAAATGTCTTGAGGATCTTGTAAAAGAAGGTAAACATTATGATCACTGTGTGGCCATCGGTCCGATGATCATGATGAAATTTGTCTGCAAACTGACCAAGGAGCTTGGTATCCCGACCGTAGTCAGCATGAACCCGATCATGGTAGACGGAACCGGTATGTGTGGAGCCTGCCGTGTCATGGTAGGTGACGAGGTCAAATTCGCCTGTGTAGACGGACCGGAGTTTGACGGACATAAGATTGATTTCGATCAGGCTATGCAGAGACAGACCATGTATAAAACAGAAGAAGGCCGTGCAAAATTAAAAGCCATCGAGGGTGACACCCATCACGGCGGATGTGGACATTGCGGAGGTGACAAATAATGGCAGATGCATTAAAGAGAGTACCGGTCAGAGAACAGGACCCGGCAGTCAGAGCACATAATTTTGAAGAAGTATGTTTAGGTTACAATAAAGAAGAAGCCATGGATGAGGCTACCCGCTGTCTGCACTGTAAAAACGCAAAATGTATACAGGGATGTCCGGTATCCATCAATATTCCGGATTTCATCGCAGCAGTCAAAGAGGGTGAGTTTGAAAAAGCTTATCAGGTGATCGGACAGTCCAGTGCCCTTCCGGCAGTCTGTGGCCGTGTATGCCCGCAGGAGAGCCAGTGTGAGGGTAAGTGTATCCGCGGTATTAAGGGTGAGCCGGTTTCCATCGGTAAACTGGAACGTTTCGTGGCCGACTGGGCAAAAGAAAACGGTATCAAGCCGGAGACCGCAAAAGAGAAAAACGGAAAGAAAGTTGCTGTTATCGGCGCGGGCCCTGCAGGTCTTACCTGTGCAGGTGATCTGGCAAAGCTTGGCTATGAAGTAAAGATCTTCGAGGCTCTGCATAAAGCCGGCGGTGTACTGGCCTATGGTATTCCGGAGTTCCGTCTGCCGAAGAGCAAAGTTGTAGATGCTGAGGTCGAGAACGTAAAATCTCTCGGTGTTGAGATTGAGACCAACGTGATCATCGGTAAATCCATCACAGTAGATGAGCTTCTGCAGGATGAGGGATACGATGCCGTATTTATCGGTTCCGGTGCCGGTCTGCCGATGTTTATGGGCATTCCGGGTGAGACAGCCAATGGCGTTATGTCTGCCAATGAGTTCCTGACCAGAAACAATCTGATGAAGGCTTATCTGGAAGAGTACGATACACCGATCCGCAAGGGTAAGAAAGTAGCGGTTGTCGGTGGTGGTAACGTGGCCATGGATGCTGCCCGTACAGCACTGCGTCTCGGCGCTGACGTACATATCATTTACAGACGTAGTGAAGCAGAACTTCCGGCTCGTAAAGAGGAAGTACATCACGCAAAAGAAGAGGGGATCAATTTCGAACTTCTGACCAATCCGAAAGAAATCCTTGTGGATGATAACGGCTGGGTCAAAGGTATCCGCTGCATCCGTATGGAGCTGGGTGAGCCGGATGCTTCCGGAAGAAGACGCCCGATCGAGGTTCCGGGATCCGTATTTGACATTGATGTGGATACTGTCATCATGTCTCTGGGTACAAGCCCGAACCCGCTGATCTCTTCTACGACATATGGACTGGATGTCAACAAGAGAAAATGTATCATCGCAGACGAAGAAACAGGAAAGACCACCAAAGACGGCGTATATGCCGGTGGTGATGCCGTTACAGGTGCAGCTACCGTTATCCTGGCCATGGGTGCAGGTAAAGCAGCTGCCAAAGGTATCCACGAGTATCTTTCAAACAAGTAATATAAAGCGGGTTTCGGCCCGGGATGAAATGAGGGTATCATGAGAATAACTGTTCTCTGTGTGGGAAAGATCAAAGAAAAATATCTACAGCAGGGCATTGCCGAATACAGCAAACGCCTGGGCAGATACATCAAACTGGATATTCTCGAGGTATCGGACGAAAAAACACCGGACAGGGCTTCTGTGGCACAGGAAGCCCAGATCCGGGATATTGAAGGGGAACGGCTCTTAAAGCATGTCCGGCCTGACGATTTTGTTGTGACTATGGCAATAGGTGGCAAGATGCTGGATTCGGTAGAGCTGTCACAACAGATCGAAACCTGGGGAGTGCAGGGCAAAAGCCACCTGGTCTTTGTGATCGGCGGTTCCCTTGGCCTTTCCGATGCTGTATTGCAGCGCGGGGATTATGCGCTGAGTTTTTCAAAGCTGACCTTTCCACACCAGCTGATGCGGATGATCCTTCTCGAACAGATTTATCGCAGTTATCGGATTATGAACCACGAACCCTATCACAAATAACAAACGGAGGAGACATTTACATGCTCGAATTCAAGTATGACACACAGCTCCTGATCGAGGGCGAAAACCTTGATGAGGACGAGATTAATGACTACATTACAGAACATTTCAAAGGGGATTGCCTTCTGGCTGTTGGTGATGAAGATCTGATCAAGATTCATTTTCATACCAATGAGCCGTGGCAGCTTCTGGAATATGCCGCCGGACTTGGCGAGATTTACGATATCGTAATTGAAGACATGGACAGACAGTCCAGAGGTTTACAGGGCTGATCAAAACAGGAGGTACATAGCGCAGCATGATTTATGACGAGATAGAAGAGTACATTGCCGGATATCCGATCTACCAGTATGCCTTTATGGACTCGGCTGAGGTCGAATTTTCCGACAGAGTTCGTACGATCTGTAAAAAGGAATGTACCAGATACGGCCATTCCTGGTCCTGCCCACCGGCAGTTGGCAGTGTCAGAAGCTGCGAAGCCATTTGTAAAAAGTATCCTAAAGCTCTTTTGTTTTCCACAGTAGCCGAAGTTGAGGATTATTCCAACATGGACAAGCTTCTTGAAAGCAAGGAGGAGCATGAGCTGATCACACGGCAGATCCTGCGCTATTTAAAGGAACATGATGTCATATGCTATGCTTTAAGCTCAGATTCCTGTTCCATCTGTGATAAATGTGCCTATCCAAAGGCCTGCCGCCATCCGGAGGCTGTGCTTCCCTGCATCGAAAGCCATGGCATTGTGGTTATGAATGCTATCGAGAAATGCAGCATGGATTTCTATCTCGGCGAGAACACTGTACTGTGGTTTACCATGATTTTTCTGAAAAATGTATATGAATTTTAGTACCCGCATATATTGGGTATGAGTAAAGGATCAGGATGGATCGTATGGCTTTAAAAAGCAAAAAGCAAAAGGCCGCATGCGATGCATCCTTTTCTTATTTCAAAAAAGGGCATCCTGTTATTACCATGCATGGCAGCAGCCATGTCTGCATTGAGAATTATCGGCGGCTTCTGGCTGTTTCCTGCGATGAGATCCGGCTGTCCACCGCACTTGGTCCACTGGTTGTCTGGGGCAGTCGTCTGACGATTCTGTGCTTTTCATCCGAGGAAATTTCTATCAGCGGTCAGATCAGGGGCTTACGCTATGTCAGGGAGGATGCGCAATGAGAAAGAAACATATACTGCGCCGCTTTGCCTATCTGGACTGCCGGATATCCGGAGAAGATGTGCTTCACTTTCTGCAGCTGTGCGGTCGGCAATCCATTGTTTTATATCATCTGACAAGAACAGAGGAAGGGTATACCTGTACTATTCGCCTGGACAGTTATGTACGGGCCAGACACCTGCGGTATCTGACCGGAGTACATATTGAGATCCTTAAGAAAAGAGGGTTTCCCTATGCCCTGCGTTCGTTGCTTCAGCGGAAAATTTTTCTGTGTGGCGGTATTTTCTGTATGCTTTTGTGGTGCTTTTTGTCCGGACATATCTGGGAAATCCGCTTTACCGGAAATTTGCGGATAACAAACGAAACATTGCTTCGCTATCTGCGCACAGAGCATGTGCAAAGCGGTATGAAAAAGAAGGACGCAGATACACAGGCAATTGCCTCCGGATTGCGCAGTGCCTTTCCGGACTTTGTCTGGGTGGCAGCGGAAATTTCCGGTACGGTTCTGTACATCCGTATTGAAGAAGCCAGAAAAGTACAGGAAAAGGAAACACCCACCGACGACAGCAGTCTGTATGCCGACAAAGAAGGGGATATTCTTGCCCTTGTTACCAGAAATGGTATTTCTCGGAAAGCACCGGGTGATCATGTGTATCCCGGCGATCTTTTGGTCAGTGGTGAGATCCCTTTATATGATGACGGCATGAATATTACAGGTTATACCTATTGCGGTGCGGATGCGGATATCCTGTTGGCCACGGAATATGTATATTATGACCGTATAATGTATGCGCATCTTCAGCCTGTTTATGAAAAATCCAGATTTTGCGGTATACAGGCCGGTATAGCTGATACACAGCTGAGGTTGTGGCAAAAGCCGACAACAGGAGAACTTACAGCTGATATATATCCATTGGCATTTTCCCGCGATTGTCCATTACCTGTTACCCTGACCGTTTACAGCGTTCGTCCCTGCCGATACGTAACGGTCAGATATACACAGGCAGAGGCTGCGGTACTTTTACAGAAACATTTTTCTGAATTTTTTGTGCAATTAGCAAAAAAGGTGATGCGTATAACGGAAAATAATGTTAAAATAGCACTATATCAAGAGTATGCGGTAGCCTATGGTCGTCTGTCGGCAAAAGAATATACAGGTGTTTCGCAGGCTACGCCAAAAACCAGCAGAAAGGATCAGACTTTAGACGATTGATGTACGAAGAAATCATGGAGATACCTGCCGAGCATGCCAGAAATGTTTTCGGTGAGCTTGACAGTTATCTCAAAAAAATAGAAAAAACATTGCAGGTAGAGACTGTGGAGAGGGATGGTGAGTTAAGGATCACCGGCCAGAAAACCCATGTGGAGAGAGCCGTGCTGATTTTAAATCAGCTTCTGGAGCTTTCCCGCCGCAAAAATGTGATCCATGAGCAGAATGTCAACTACCTGTTGTCCCTTTCTGAACCGGAAAAAACAGAAAAATACGTGGAGATGGACAAATCCTGCATCTGCCATACGATCCAGGGCAAGCCAGTCAAGCCAAAGACTTTCGGTCAGAAAAAATATGTGGAAGCAATCCAGAATAACAAGATTGTATTCGGTATCGGACCCGCAGGTACAGGTAAGACATATCTGGCGATGGCCATGGCAATCACAGCGTTTCGAAATGATGAAGTGAGCCGGATTATCCTGACCCGCCCGGCAATCGAGGCCGGGGAGAAGCTCGGTTTCCTTCCCGGTGACCTGCAGAGCAAGATCGACCCGTACCTCAGGCCGCTCTACGACGCCCTGTACCAGATCATGGGTCCGGAGAATTTCCAGCGCAATATGGAAAAGGGGCTGATCGAGGTCGCACCTTTGGCCTACATGCGTGGCCGTACACTGGACAACGCCTTTATTATCCTGGACGAAGCCCAGAATACAACACCGGCACAGATGAAGATGTTTCTGACACGTATTGGTTTTGATTCCAAGGTGATCGTCACGGGCGATTCCACCCAGAAAGATCTGCCGGCTGATCAGAAGTCCGGGCTGGAAGTGGCAAAGGAGGTTCTTCAGGGAATCGAAGATATTGCTTTTTGTGAACTTACCGGTGCTGATGTCGTCCGTCATCCGCTGGTACAGAAAATTGTCCAGGCTTACGATGCCTACGAAAAGAAAACAGAGAAAGCCAGAAAGAGAACGGATGGCAGAAAGGGCAGAAGATGACGCTAGAATTTGAAAAAGAATACGACTATACGTTTCCGTTTGATGAGGAGATGCTGGCCCGTCAGGTGATCGATGCCGTACTGGACCAGGAAGAGTGTCCGTACGAATGTGAGGTCAGCCTTGTTTTAAGCGGTGAAGCCGAGATCCAGGAGGCCAACCGCAATTTCCGGCAGATCGACCGGGTAACGGATGTGCTGTCCTTCCCGATGCAGCCGTTTCCGGCACCGGCCAGATATGATTTCCTGGAGGAAGCAGATGATGCCTTTCATCCGGAAACAGGAGAGCTTTTACTTGGCGATATCCTGATCTGCATTCCCCGGATGCTGGAACAGGCAGAGGAATTCGGGCACGGCGTAAAGAGAGAGTATGCCTTTTTAATCGCCCACAGTATGCTGCATCTTCTGGGCTATGATCATATGACGCCCGGGGAAGCAGCTGTAATGGAAGCAAAGCAAAATCAGGTTCTGAATGAACTGAAGATAACGAGAGGTGATGCAAATGAAAACTAAACAGATCGCAGCAATGGGACTTACACTGGCACTGGCACTGACAGGATGTGGCAAGGGTACGGCTTCTTCCGTAGTTTCTTCTGTCACACCACCGGCAGAAATTTCCTCCTCGGTGGTCAGCGAGACTTCCGAACTAGCCGAGCCTTCGGCTATTGCAGCGGAGGAGATCGATCCGAACGCCCCGGAGGGCATGGCAAAAAGCTATCTGACCGGCGAATACGTGGATGAAGCCATCAGCCGTCAGCGTCCGGTCGCCATGATGTTTAACAACATTCAGGCTGCCTGCCCGCAGTCCGGTATTGAAAATGCCGACGTTCTTTATGAAGCACCGGTAGAGGGCGGTATCACCCGTCTGATGGGTATTTTTGAAAATTACGATGGTCTGACAAAGATCGGTTCCGTACGAAGCGCCCGTATCTATTTCGTCCGCTTTGCCCTTGGCTGGGATGCGATCTACTGCAGCGTCGGTCATTCCAAATATGCCGTAGACCTTCTCGATTCCCCGACAACGGACAGCATGGACGGCGTTACCAGCACCGGCGCCGGAGTATATTACCGTACCGAGGACAGAAAAGCGCCGCACAACTGCTATGCCAGCGCAGACGGTATCAAAGCCGGTATCGAAAAGCAGGGCTTTGATACGAATTATGATGCCGGGTATCATGGCTATTTCCAGTTTGTAAACAGCGGCGAGACAGCTTCCTATGAAGGCACACCGGCCAATACTGTACGCACCGGCTACTTCCATAACGATCCGTACTTTACTTACAACAGCGACGACCAGCTGTATTACCGTTTCCAGTTTGATGCCAAGCAGATCGACGATCAGACCGGCAACCAGCTGACCTTCAAGAATCTGATCCTGCAGTACTGCAATTACGAGATGTTCGATGATGAGAAATCTTTAAATATCGACATCAATTCCGGCGGAAAGGCACAGTATATTTCCAATGGTGTATGCACAGAGATGACCTGGAACAGAGATTCTACCACGGGTATTACCCATTATTATATGGCTGACGGTTCTGAAGTTAAATTAAATACAGGCAAGACCTATGTAGGTATCATTCTCAATCCGAATGCTGAACGCGTACAGATCACAGAATAAGCAGGGAAAGCTGCTGCCGGAAACTACCATCCGGCAGCAGCTTTTTCGTATCTTTTTGAATTTTCCGCCGGTAGACAAACCGGAGAAAATATAGTAAAATATGATATTTGACAGGTTATGCTTATTTTTCGTAGCGCTGTGCAATGTATGAAAGAGACAGCGTACAACGTACACTATACAGGAGGAACTATGGATCAGAAGAAAATCCAGAGAATCAATGCCCTTGCAAAGAAATCCAAGACCGCCGGAGGACTTACTCCTGCAGAAAAGGAAGAACAGGCACTTTTGCGCCGGGAATACATTGAGGCAATCAAACACAATATCCGCACACAGATGAATAATATTGACATGATTGAAATGGACGGCTCCGTTGTCAATCTGGGAGAAAAGTATGGAAGAAAAAACACGCATTAGAAAAGAAATCTTTGCCAGACGCAAAGCCATCACAGACAGTGAAGTACATGAGCGCAGTATGCAGATTTTACGTCGCCTGACCGCTATGGATGCCTACAAAAACAGCAGTGAGATCTTTGTCTATGTTGATGCCAAGCATGAAGTGGAGACCATGGATCTGATTCGTCAATGCATGGTTGATGGTAAAAAGGTTGCCGCCCCGAAAGTCCGTGGCAAGGAGATGGATTTTTACTGGCTGGAAACGCTCGACCAGTTAGAACCGGGGTATTTCGGTATCCTGGAACCGGCCCGTGGGGAAATAGTCACATGGCCAAAAGCACTGATGCTGGTGCCGGGCGTTGCTTTTGATACCAAATGCCACCGAATCGGCTACGGACAGGGCTTTTATGACCGTTATCTGGCCACATGGTCCGAACATACCACCATCGCACTGGCCTTTGATTTTCAGATCTACGATGCTGTGCCTTTTGAAGAGACCGATATCTGTCCGCAAATGGTCCTGACAGAAACTACAGAATATACAGGCAGGAAATAAAATTATGGAAAATACAACACCCGTTACACCGGAAAAAGCCGAAAATGAGACTTTGCGCCAGTATGCTTTTATGCGCATGGCAAGGCAGCTGATTGAAGAAAAAGAAAAGGAGCTTGGCCGCCCCTTATATTTCTGCGTTGTTACCTTTGGCTGTCAGATGAATGCCAGAGATTCAGAAAAGCTCGAAGGTATTCTGGAACAGGCCGGCTATCATAAGACAGAAGAAGAGGAACAGGCCGACTTTGTCATCTACAATACATGTACCGTCCGTGAAAACGCCAATTTACGCGTATACGGCCGCCTTGGTTATCTGCACAGCCTCAGAAAGAAGAATCCGGAATTAAAGATTGCCCTGTGTGGCTGCATGATGCAGGAGGAAGAGGTCGTGGCCAAGATCAAAAAGAGCTACCGTTTCGTCAATTTGATCTTTGGTACCCACAATCTGTACAAGTTTGCCGAGCTGTTATACGGTATGCTCTGTGCCGACCGCATGATCG
This sequence comes from uncultured Lachnospiraceae bacterium, assembly GCA_934394565.1. Lineage (GTDB taxonomy): Bacteria > Bacillota > Clostridia > Lachnospirales > Lachnospiraceae > UBA11957. Next base: position 53,791 of record CAKRQV010000008.1, on the reverse strand, counting down.
TGGATACGTGGAAAGATACGAAGGAGATCGTGGAAGAGTTGCCCGTAGACCGCAAATACAGCTTTAAATCCGGTGTCAATATTATGTTTGGCTGCAACAATTTCTGCAGCTACTGTATTGTACCGTATGTACGCGGCCGTGAAAAGAGCCGTCAGCCTGAGGATATCATCAAGGAAATCCGGCATCTGGTAGCTGACGGTGTAGTCGAGGTCATGTTGCTGGGGCAAAATGTCAATTCCTACGGCAAAAATCTGGAAACACCGGTAAGCTTTGCTGCATTGCTTGAGCAGGTAGCCCAGATCGATGGTCTTAAACGGATCCGCTTTATGACCTCCCATCCGAAGGATCTCTCGGACGAGCTGATCGACGTGATGGCGAGATACCCGAAAATCTGTCGCCACATCCATCTGCCTTTGCAGTCCGGCAGCAGCCGTGTCTTAAAGGTGATGAACCGTCGCTATACCAAGGAACAGTATCTGGCACTGACAGAAAAAATCCGCCAGGCAATCCCGGATATTTCCCTGACCACCGACATTATCGTTGGCTTCCCGGGAGAGACGGAAGAAGATTTTAAAGAAACACTGGATGTCGTGCGTCGCGTCCGCTACGACAGTGCATTTACCTTTATTTATTCCAGGCGTACCGGTACACCGGCTGCCGCTATGGAGAATCAGGTCGATGAATCTGTCGTCAAAGAGCGATTTGACCGTCTTCTTACGCTGGTGCAGGAAATTTCCAGGGAGGAATGTTCCCGGTTTGAGGGTCGCACCATGGATGTCCTTGTCGAGGGCGTCAATGAGCAGGATGAGCATCTGGTCACTGGCCGTCTTGGAAACAATTTACTCGTACATTTTCCAGGCACACCGGCAGATATCGGAAAAATTCTTCCGGTACATCTGGACATATGCAAAGGATTTTACTACATGGGCAGCCGTGTAGAAGAATAGGCAGGTAGATATTTTGGCACTTTCACCAATGATGCAGCATTATATGAAAACAAAGGAAGAGTACAAGGACTGTATTCTGTTTTACCGTCTCGGCGACTTTTACGAAATGTTTTTTGATGATGCACTAACTGTAACCAAAGAACTGGAGCTGACTCTGACAGGCAAAGACTGTGGTCTGGAAGAGAGAGCTCCCATGTGCGGTGTGCCATTCCATGCCGCAGACACCTACATTAACCGTCTGATCGCCAAAGGCTATAAAGTAGCGATCTGTGAGCAGGTTGAGGATCCGAAGACCGCCAAGGGAATGGTCAAACGAGAGGTTGTCCGGGTCGTTACACCGGGTACAAATTTAAACGCCACCGGTATCGATGATGCAAAAAACAATTATCTGATGAGCATCGTCTATATGGAAAACCATTTCGGCATCTGTATCGCCGATATCAGCACCGGTGAATGCTATGTTACCGAGGTCGATAAGATCCGAAAACTGGTCGATGAAATTAATAAATATACGCCGTCTGAGATCATCTGCAATCAGGCACTGATGGTCTGCGGACTGGATGTGGAGGATTTAAAGCACCGGCTGCAGATTGCCGTATATCCGCTGGATTCCTGGTATTTTGACGATGATCTCTGTCATAAGACACTGATGGAACATTTCCATTTGATGAGCATTGAGGGACTGGGGCTTGGCGATTACGAAACATCGGTCATCGCTGCAGGAGCTTTGTTTACTTATCTGCGTGAAACCCAGAAAAGCAATCTGGAGCATATGAGCACGATCACGCCGTATGTGACCGACCATTATATGCTGATCGACAGTTCCAGTCGCCGAAATCTTGAGCTGGTGGAAACCTTGCGGGAAAAGCAGAAGAGAGGCTCCCTTTTATGGGTACTGGACAAGACAAAAACTGCTATGGGTGCACGTATGATGCGAAGCTTTGTAGAGCAGCCGCTTGTGGACGTTAAAGAGATCGAGATCCGCCAGGATGCCATCGAAGAATTAAACAACAATCCGATGGCTCGTGATGAGATCCGTGAGTATCTGCAGCCAGTCTACGATCTGGAGCGTCTGATTTCCCGGATCAGCTACCATTCTGCCAATCCGAGAGATCTTCTGGCTTTCCGTTCCTCACTGGAAATGCTGCCGCATATCCGTCGGATCCTGAAGGATTTTTCGTGTCAGGCGCTGGCACAGATCCTGGATGAGATGGATCCTCTGGAAGATCTGTGCTCCCTGATCGAAGCTGCGATTGTCGACGATCCGCCGCTGGCAATGAAGGAGGGCGGCATCATCCGCGACGGCTACAATACAGACGTTGATAATTACCGCCATGCCAAGACCGAGGGCAAGACCTGGCTGGCCGATCTGGAGGCAACGGAGCGCGATAAAACCGGCATCCGCAACCTCAAAGTCAAATATAATAAAGTATTCGGCTATTATCTTGAGGTCACCAATTCCTTTAAGGAGATGGTGCCGGACTACTATACCCGCAAGCAGACCCTGACCAATGCAGAGCGCTATATCACGCCGAAGCTCAAGGAGCTCGAGGATATGATCCTCGGTGCGGAGGATAAGCTGTATTCCCTGGAATACGTGCTGTTTGCCCAGATCCGTGATACGGTGGCCGCCCAGGTAGAGCGCATCCAGACAACAGCCCGCGCTGTGGCAAGACTGGACGTTTTTGCGTCGCTTTCTCTGGTGGCCTCGCGGAATAATTATGTCCGTCCGAGCGTCAACAATCGGGGCATCATTGATATCCAGAACGGTCGCCATCCGGTCGTGGAGCAGATGATCTCCAACGATATGTTTATCGCCAATGATGTCCGGCTCGACAATGGGAATAATCGGATTGCTGTCATTACCGGACCGAACATGGCCGGCAAGTCCACCTACATGCGGCAGGTGGCCCTGATCGTTCTGATGGCGCAGATCGGATCCTTTGTCCCGGCGGATAAGGCAAAGATCGGTATCGTAGACCGTATCTTTACCCGTGTGGGTGCATCTGACGATCTGGCCAGCGGACAGAGTACCTTTATGGTGGAAATGACTGAGGTTGCCAATATCTTAAGAAACGCTACGTCCAGGAGTCTTCTGATCCTTGATGAGATCGGCCGCGGTACGAGTACCTTTGACGGGTTAAGTATTGCATGGGCTGTGATTGAGCATATTGCCAATACAAAGCTTTTGGGAGCAAAGACGCTTTTTGCCACCCACTACCATGAACTGACAGAGCTTGAGGGCAAGATTCCGGGAGTCAGCAATTACTGTATTGCTGTAAAGGAACGCGGTGATGATATCGTATTTTTACGAAAGATCATCCGTGGTGGAGCAGACAAGAGCTATGGTATCCAGGTGGCCAAGCTGGCCGGTGTGCCGGATTCAGTGATCGAGCGTGCCAAAGAGCTGGTGGATCAGCTTCTCGATGCCGATATCACCGAGCGTGTGCGGGATATGGCCGCAGCGCCGAAAAACCACAAAAAGCCGGTACATTACGATGAAGTCGATCTGGAACAGATGTCTTTATTTGACACTGTAAAGGACGACGATATTCTGAAAGAACTTAAGGAAATCGATGTTGGCAATCTGACGCCCATTGACGCCTTAAATACGATTTATCGTTTGCAGAACAAGTTAAAAAACCGCTGGTAGGAAAGGCAGGAGAAAGCTATGGGGCAGATCGCCGTACTAGATAAACATACCATCGACCAGATTGCCGCAGGCGAGGTCGTAGAACGTCCGGCATCCGTTGTCAAGGAGCTGGTAGAAAACGCCATTGATGCCGGTTCCACAGCCATTACTGTTGAGATCAGACAGGGCGGTATCGCCTTTATCCGTATTACCGACAACGGCTGCGGTATCCCGAAAGAGCAGATTGCCACAGCTTTTTTACGCCATGCGACCAGCAAGATCACTTCGGTAAAGGATCTTTTAACAATTCATTCCCTTGGCTTTCGTGGTGAGGCACTTTCGAGTATTTCTGCGGTGGCACAGGTCGAGCTGATCTCGAAAACAAAGGAGAGTCTGACAGGGAGCCGATATGTGATCGAAGGTGGAACGGAAAAAGCACTTGAAGAAATCGGGGCACCGGAAGGGACGACTATTCTGGTTCGCAATCTGTTCTTTAACGTACCGGCCCGTGCAAAATTTTTAAAGACAGCCACTACTGAAGCCAACTATATTACGTCGCACATGGAGCAGCTGGCACTTTCCCATCCGTCCGTTTCTTTCAAATATATTGTCAACGGACAGATCCGCTTTCAGACAACGGGACGTGGTGAATTAAAAGAAATCATCTACCAGATTTATGGTCGGGATATCGCCGCAGAGCTTCTGCCGGTTTCCTATAAGGATGATACATTGTCAATCCAGGGCTTTATCGGCAAACCGATCATTTCCCGCGGTAACCGCAACTTCGAGAATTATTACGTGAACGGACGTTATGTCAAGGACAAGATCATCACCAAGGGTATTGAAGAGGGATATCGCACCTTTATGATGCAGCATCAGTATCCTTTTACGTGTCTTTTCTTTGAAATGCCTGGTACGGAAGTCGATATCAATGTGCATCCGGCCAAGCGGGAGGTTCGTTTCTCTTCTCAGGAAAAGATTTATTTCCAGACAAAGGAAGCAGTGCTTTCCACACTGCATCATGCTGTACTTGTATTTAATGGCGATGATGACGAGAAAAAATCACGTGAAACGCAGCGTATAGCGAAACAAAAAGCTCTGCCGGAGCCTTTTGAGACAAGGCGGCGGGAGCAGAGCCTGCGCCCGGCAACTCCAGTTGTACGTCCGGTAACCAGACCGCTGCCGGTACAGCCGACCGGGAAGCCAGAAGCAGCTGTAAAGTCCCCGGTATCCGTCACCCGACCAGTGCAGACCACAGCAGCATCACTGCCATTTAGCGGTACGCGGGAGGAGTCTTCGCCGTATGGCAGCCATACGGCAGAGCCAAAGTCTGTCGCAGCGGCAGAAGAAAGTCTGAAAAATATGCAGCCTGAGAAGCCCGGGCAGCTGTCTCTGTTTGCCGAAGACGGCGCATTCCCGCTGGCGGATGAAAAGCAGTATACGATCATCGGACAGCTTTTCGATACCTACTGGCTGTTTGAGATGGATAATGCCCTGTTTATCATGGACCAGCATGCCGCCCATGAAAAGGTCATGTTTGAGCGGCTGATGAAGGAATATGAAAAACGTGCGGTGACCTCACAGATGGTCTCTCCGCCGACGATCCTGCATCCATCCATGCAGGAGATGGAGCTTTTAAAGGAATACACGGACGTCTTTGCCGAGTACGGCTTTGAACTGGAAAGCTTTGGCTCTGACGCCATCGCCGTGCGGAGCGTACCGCACAATCTATACGGCATCGAAACCCGTCCGTTGTTTGAAGAGCTGTTATCCGACTGCGCAGACGGTATCGGTAAGAGGGAATCGCGAGAGCTGATCGGCCACCGCATCGCGACCATGGCCTGTAAGGCAGCCGTAAAGGGAAATAACCGGATGAGCCTTCCAGAAGTCAGAGAGCTGTTAAAGGAGCTTCTGACACTGGACAATCCCTATCAGTGCCCCCATGGCCGTCCGACGATCATCCGCATGACCAAGGCGGAAATAGAGAAGAAATTCAGGAGAATTGTCTGAATATGGAAAAGAAACCACTTGTCATACTCACAGGCCCCACCGCAGTAGGGAAGACGGCTCTGTCGATCGCGCTGGCGCACCGTTTAAACGGTGAGATCATTTCTGCGGATTCTATGCAGGTCTACCGACATATGGATATTGGCTCGGCAAAGATCCGCCCGGAGGAAATGGACGGTGTCTTGCATCATCTGGTCGATGTGCTTGAGCCAGAAGAGGCTTTCAATGTTGTCACCTTCCAGCAGATGGCAAAGGCCGCTATGGAAGGAATCTACGAAAGAGGGCATGTGCCGGTTTTAGTCGGCGGTACGGGCTTTTATATTCAGGCGATCGTCAACGACATCGATTTTACCGAGCAGGAGGACGACAACAGCTTCCGCAAAGCGTGTGAAGCCCGTGCCACTGCGGGAGAGGGCGAAGCTCTGTATCAGGAGCTTGTACGCCTCGATCCGAAGGCTGCAGAAGAAATCCATCCCCACAATATCAAACGGGTGATCCGGGCGCTGGAATTTCATCACCAGACCGGGCAGCAGATCTCCGCGCATAATGAAGAGCAGAAGAAACGGACGTCCCCCTATAATTTCGCTTATTTTGTCCTGAACGACGACAGAGCGCGTCTGTACGAACGCATTGATAAAAGAGTTGATCAGATGCTTTTAAACGGACTGGAAGCGGAAGTGCGCTCGCTGCTTGCCATGGGCTGTACGCGGGATATGGTCGCCATGCAGGGACTTGGCTACAAGGAAATGATAGATTATCTGCAGGGTGTATGTACGCTGGACGATGCCGTATATACCATCAAGCGGGACACAAGGCATTTTGCCAAACGCCAGATCACCTGGTTTAAAAGAGAAAAAGATGTTATCTGGGTCAATAAACCGGATTTTGACTATAAAGATGAAGCCATCCTGCATTTTATGGAGGAAAAGCTTTGTGAGAAAGGAATTTTACCATTATGTTAAAACAGGAAATGTACGCATCACTGGGAATCAGTGAGAAGGTATACGCTTTCGGCAGCCGCGTGGAAAAGGAGCTGACCGGACGTTTTGCCGAGATTGACGACAGAGCCGAGTACAATCAGCTCAAGGTCATCAAGGCCATGCAGGAAAACAATGTCAGCGAGGCCTGTCTGTCGGGCACAACCGGCTATGGCTACAACGATCTCGGCCGGGATACACTGGAAAAGGTCTATGCCTCCACATTCCATACCGAGGATGCGCTGGTACGTCCGCAGATCGCCTGCGGTACACATGCACTGGCCGTCGCACTGGCTGCCAACCTGCGTCCGGGTGACGAGCTTTTATCTCCTGTGGGAAAACCGTATGATACGCTGGAAGAGGTGATCGGCATCCGTCCGTCCCGTGGTTCTCTGGCGGAATACGGTGTTACCTACCGTCAGGTGGAATTAAAGGAGGACGGCTCCTTTGACTATGACGCGATCCGTGATGCCATAAACGAGCATACCAAAATGGCAGAGATCCAGCGCTCCAAGGGCTACCTGACCCGGCAGACATTTTCTGTAAAACAGATCGGTGAGCTGATCGCTTTCTTAAAATCCATCAAGCCGGATATCATCTGTATGGTGGACAACTGCTACGGCGAATTTGTCGAAGAGCTTGAGCCGTCCGATGTGGGCGCTGATATGGTTGTAGGCTCTCTGATCAAAAATCCCGGTGGCGGACTCGCTCCGATCGGCGGTTATATTGCAGGAAAAAAGGATCTGATCGAGAACTGTGCCTGCCGTCTGTTATCTCCGGGACTCGGTAAGGAGGTTGGTGCTTCCTTACAGGTCAACAAGGACTTTTATCAGGGATTTTTCCTGGCTCCGACAGTTGTTGCCGGAGCATTAAAGGGCGCGGTCTTTGCCGCCAATATCTATGAAAAACTCGGCTTTAAGGTCGTACCGAACGGTACGGAAAGCCGCCACGATATCATTCAGGCCGTAGAGTTTGGCAGCCCGGAAGGCGTGATCGCCTTCTGTAAAGGTATCCAGGCTGCAGCACCGGTCGACAGCTTTGTCACTCCGGAGCCGTGGGCAATGCCGGGCTACGACAGCGACGTCATCATGGCAGCCGGAGCCTTTGTACAGGGCTCCTCCATCGAGCTGAGCGCCGATGGGCCGATCAAACCGCCGTATGCTGTATATTTTCAGGGCGGCCTGACCTGGCAGCATGCTAAATTCGGCATCCTGATGAGCCTGCAGAAGCTCTATGAAGAAGGACTTGTGACACTGACGGAGGAATAAAACCTTGGACATTCTTGTGATCGGCGGCGGCCCGGCCGGTATGATGGCAGCGATCCATGCTGCAAGAGGCGGGGCAAAGGTACGCCTTTTAGAGGGCAATGACCGGATCGGCAAAAAGCTTCTGGCCACCGGAAACGGCAAATGCAATCTGACCAACCGGGATGAGGATCTGGCACATTATTACAGCCATGATGCCGGCTGTCTGCCGGCTGTGTTTTCGGCCCTTTCCTTTGCTGATACCCGGCATTTTTTTGAAAATGCAGGTATCGTTTTCAAGGAAAGAAACGGCTGGCTGTATCCGTATGCGGAACAGGCCCAGGCCGTACTGGCGGTGCTGGAACGTATGTTACAGCAGGAAAAAGTGACCATAAAGACGAGAGAGAAGGTTACCGCGATCGAGAAAACACAGGATGGCTTTCTTGTAAAGACCGAAACCTGGCAGTACAGCGCAAATCGCGTGATCGTAACGACCGGCGGTCCGGCCTCAGCCATTGAAGGCTCCTCGGATACCGGTATGCAGCTGGTAAGATCTCTTGGCCACACACTGTATCCTCCGATTCCGGCACTTGTTCCTTTAAAGATCCGTGAGAAAGCCTACGGTGTCTGGGTCGGTACACGCATGGATGCCACGGCTGTACTGCTGATCGATGGTGTACCCGCAGCCCGGGAACGTGGCGAGATCCAGTTTACCGAATACGGGATCTCCGGTATCGCTGTATTCCAGCTGAGCATCCGCGCCCTTTTGGCTGTAGAAGAGGGAAAAAAGGTGCAGATCTGTCTGGATCTTATGCCGGATTTCTCTGCGCAGGAGCTGACAGATCTGCTGGAGAGCCGCCGGGATACACTTTCTGTCTCCCGCGAAGCCGATCTGTTTACCGGACTTCTGCCGGACCGTATGATCCGTGCCCTTATCGGTAAAAGTAGCCGCAGCGCCACAGTTTATGCCAGTATGCTGAAGGGGCTGACAGTGACTGTCACAGCTGCCCATTCCATGGCAAGAGCCCAGGTGGCAAACGGCGGTATCGCCCTTTCCGAAATTACTGTGCCTTCCATGGCATCGAAAAAGCTGCCCGGTCTGTATCTGGCCGGAGAGGTGCTTGACGTCTGTGGCACCTGTGGCGGCTACAACCTGCAGTGGGCCTGGTCCAGCGGCGCGCTGGCCGGTATCTACGCGTCCAGACAGGAGGAAAACCAATGATTCGCATACAACAGATCAAATGTCCGGTAGGACACAGTACAGAAGACCTTCTGAAAAAAATATACCACACCTTAAAGATCCGGCCTCAGCAGCTGGTTTCCTGGCATATCGTCCGGCGGTCGCTGGATGCCCGCAAAAAGCCGGAGCTGTACTACAGCTATATGATCGACTGCAAGCTGGACAGTGAGAAAACTGCCCGGAAATGCTGCAATGGCCGCACTATCCTGAAGGTGGATAAAAAGAGATACAGCTTCCCTGACTCCGGCAGTCGTCCCCTTGACAGCCGCCCGGTGATCGCCGGAAGCGGCCCGGCGGGTCTGTTCTGTGCATATATGCTGGCAAAAGCCGGATATGCCCCCGTGGTTCTGGAACGCGGTGCCGAGGCAAGAGAACGCCAGAAGGTGGTCGAAGAGTTCTGGGAAACGGGACGGTTAAAGAACCAGACCAACGTACAGTTCGGGGAGGGTGGCGCCGGAACATTTTCCGACGGAAAGCTCAATACCTCTGTCAAGGATCCCTTTGGCCGCAACCGTCTGGTACTGGAAACCTTTGTACGCTTCGGCGCACCGGAATCCATTCTTTATGAGCAGAAGCCGCATATCGGTACGGACGTCCTGATTGATGTTGTGACTGCCATGCGTGATGAATGTATCCACCTCGGTGCTGAGTTTTATTTTACAAACCAGCTGACTGATCTGCGCATCGAAAAGGGAGCGTTAGCTGCTATCGAGATCAACCACAGCCACTGGATCGATACGCAGGTGCTTGTCATGGCCATCGGTCACAGCGCCAGAGACACCTTCTTTATGCTTCATGACCGGGGCGTGACCATGGAAGCCAAGGCTTTTGCCATCGGTGTGCGCATCGAGCATCCGCAGGAGATGATCGATCTGTCACAGTATGGCCGGACAGATGTGAAGGACTTCGGCCCGGCCAGCTACAAGCTGACCCATACGACAGCCAGCGGCCGCGGCATCTATTCCTTCTGTATGTGTCCGGGTGGTTATGTTGTCAATGCTTCTTCTGAAGAGGGGCGTCTGGCTGTGAACGGTATGAGTTATCATGCGAGAGATTCCAGAAACGCCAACAGTGCCATGGTTGTTACCGTACAGCCTTCGGACTACGGGCAGATGGCTTCTAAAGAAATTCCCGCTCCATTAAAGGGTGTCGATTTCCAGAGGCATCTGGAAGCAAAGGCTTTTGCCCAGTGCGATGGAAAAATTCCGGTACAGCTGTTTGGCGATTTCTGTGAGGGCAGGGCAAGCACCGGTCCCGGTGAGATCCTGCCCTGTACCAGAGGGGATTTTGCCTATAGTGACCTTCAGCCGGTGTTGCCGTCGTATGTCCGTGAAGCACTGGTAGAAGGTATCCATGCCTTTGGCAAAAAAATCCACGGCTTTGACCGTCCGGACTGTCTGCTTGATGGTCTGGAAAGCCGTACCTCATCCCCGGTGCGCATGCCCAGAGACGAACAGTACGAAAGCAATATTGCTGGTATTTACCCCTGCGGAGAGGGCGCAGGCTATGCCGGTGGCATTACCTCCGCTGCCATGGATGGTATCCGTGTAGCGGAAGCCATTGCTAAAAAATATATGAAAATAAAGTGAAGTTGTATACTTTAATTTTTTTCTGTGCTAAAATATAGGGTAATTTTGATCTGTTTTCCTGCCTTTTTCTGAAGAGAGGGTGTGGATGGAGGTCATTATGAAAACAAAATCGACACTGCAATGTATACCGGAATACGACAGACCCTACGAGAAATGCCGTCTGTATGGCCCTGAAAAGCTGCAGGATCATGAGCTTCTGGCTGTAATCCTGCGTACCGGAACTGTAGGCTGTAATGTCCTGGATACCGCACAGGCGATCTTACGAAGATCCCATGGACCAAATGGTCTTCTTGCACTGCACCAGCTTTCGGAAAAGGAACTTTTAGAAATCCCCGGTGTAGGAAAAGTCAAGGCCACACAGCTTCGCTGTCTGAGTGAGCTGTGCAAACGCCTGTCCGCACTTCCGGCGGCCGACAGCGTTGAGCTGAATCATCCACGGGTGATTGCCGGGCGGTATATGGAACGATTGCGTCACGAAAAGCAGGAGATGATCTATCTTCTGATGCTTGACAAGAAAAACCACCTGTTGGGGGAACGATGTATATCGCGGGGAAGTGTAGATACCTCGGTGATTACGCCCAGAGAGATTCTGATCACGGCCCTGCAGCAGCAGGCGGTCCATCTGATCCTTCTGCATAATCATCCCAGCGGCGATCCGACACCGAGTCAGGCAGATATTCATCTGACAGAACGTATCCGGCAGTCTGCAGAAATGGTAGGTATACATCTTTTGGATCACATTGTGATCGGTGACAGAGCCTACTACAGTTTTGCAGAACAGGCATTGCCCGATGCATAGCAGTTTACCGATATATAAGGGGTTATCTATGTTTCAGAAACAACGTTTTGGTATTGATCCCGGCAGTGATCTGATCAAGATCTACAATGCCAGGAAAAACACCTTACTCAAAGAAAAAAATATGGTTGCCGTCATGGATGAGGACAACTATCTGGCTGTGGGAAATGATGCCTACGAGATGTACGAAAAGAATCCGAAAAACGTGGACGTCATTCTTCCCATGACTGAGGGGATGATTGCAGATATCAGCAGTCTGGAGGTCATCCTGTATTCGCTGTTGCGCAAATCCTCGCCATATCTGTCCAAGCGGGCGGCTCTTTATTTTGCCGTGCCGACGGATATGACCCAGATTGAAAAGAGAGCCTATTATATGCTGACCAGAAATGTTGCTTTCCGTAATACCACGGTATATCTGGTGAATCGTCCGATTGCCGATGCCCTTGCTCTTGGGATTTCTGTTCGAAATACCAAGGGGGATATGATCGTCAATATCGGTGCCCAGAGTACAGAAATTTCTGTGATCGCTGACAGCCGTGTGATTCTGACACGTGTATGTCCGCTGGGAGGCTTTACGATTGACAGTGCAATCGTCAACAGTGTCCGCCGGTATCATCAGCTTTTTATTGGTATGCGGACTGCTGCCAGATTAAAGCTTTCGATGGGAAATATCGAAACAGAGAAAAAGGAAGCCCGAAAAGTCATGGGAATCAGTTCTGTCACCGGTTTGCCAAAAGAGGGGGCAATTGCCAGTGAGGTCATCAACAAGGCAGCGCTCGATGTCATAGATCAGATCTGCGATGCAATCCGCAGTGTACTGGAGCGCACACCACCACAGGTGCGCAGTGTAATCCGGCAAAATGGTTTCTATCTGCTGGGCGGGACATCGGCACTGACAGGTATAGACCAGTATCTGGCAGAACAGCTCGAATATCCGGTTCTGGTTTCCCGTTTCACAGATGAGGGAACGATCCATGGACTGCAGGAGATCATTGCATCCAAAGAGCTGACAAGGCAATGGGCCTATCCGGCAGATGGCAAAGACAAGCACAAGCAGTAATATAAGCGGAGTATGGCATGAAAAGAAAGAAGAAAAAAACATCTTTAAAAAGTAAACATATCCTGATCATTATGACGGTCCTCTGCCTTGGTATGATCGTTTTCGGACTTTCCCGTTTTTCCAGTCTGGGGCCTGTACATTCGGTAGCAGGCTATCTGGTTGCACCCTTTCAGAAGGGCATGAGTACTGTGGGTAAGCTCGTACATGGCACAACACTGGACTTTGGTGATGCCAAGGCTCTCAGTGAAGAAAATCAGGCTCTTAAAGAAAAGGTTAATACCCTGACTGAACAGAACAATCTGCTCTTACAGGATCAGGACAAGCTGGAACGGCTGCAGAAACTGTATGCACTGGACACAGAATATTCCGAATATGATAAAGTAGCGGCATCTGTGATTTCCAAAGATCCTGGCAACTGGTACAGTACCTTTACGATCGACCGCGGTACCAAAGACGGTATAACTGTAGATATGAATGTCATTGCTGACGGAGGCCTTGTCGGTATCATAACTGAGACTGGACCGGATTGGGCAACAGTGCGTTCTATCATCGATGATTCGAGTAATGTCAGCGCTATGTGTTCTTCCACACTGGATACCTGTCTGGTAACCGGTGATCTGACGCTGATGGATGAAGGTAAGCTGCAGTTCATCCAGTTGAATGATAAAGATGATGCCGTCTCCGTAGGGGAGAAGATTGTCACATCCAATATCAGTGATAAGTTTTTAAAAGGTATTCTGATCGGCTATATCAGTGATATATCTACCGATGCCAATAACCTGACAAAGAGCGGTTACCTGGTCCCTGTTGTCGATTTTGCGCATCTGCAGGAGGTACTGGTGATCAAAGCCGTAAAACAGACCGGAAAGGACGACAATGCGAAAACTGATAACGCTTCTTGAGATGTTTGTGCTGTTTCTTTTGCAGACGACCTTTTTTCCACGACTGACTTTTTTGTCTGTCGTACCAAACCTTTTGCTGATACTTACCGTGACCCACGGATTTATCAACGGTAAGAAGAGCGGTCTTTTTACCGGGTTTTTCTGCGGTTTGCTGATCGATATTTTTTACAGCAATCTCTTTGGTTTTTACAGTCTGGTCTATATGTATATCGGCTATATGACCGGTCTGTTGTATAATGTATATTATGATGATGATGTCAAGGTGCCTATGGTACTGGTCGCCATAAGCGATCTGGTTTATGGCTGTCTGATCTGGGGCACGCAGTTTCTTCTGCGTGGTCGAATCCATTTTCTGTATTACCTCAACCATATCATCATTCCGGAGGTCGTACTGACAACACTGATGACACTTTTGCTGTACAGGATTTTGTATGCCTTAAACCGCAGATTTTCTGACAGCAGGGAAGGAGAGCGAGACCTGCCTTGGTTAGGAAGATAAAGCAATTACTGAAAAAAACCATACTGAAACGAAGTACAATCCTTGGCCTGATGTTTGCCATCATGGTAATTATCCTGCTTTCCAGGATCTATGATCTGCAGATTATCCACGGTGAAGAATATGCCAACGATTTTTCCGTTATCACTACTAAAGAGCGTGCCATCAAAAGTACGCGAGGCAACATTTATGACCGCAACGGTAATGTACTGGCATATAACGAGCTGACCCATTCGGTTACTCTGGAGGACAATGGCAGTTACGCCAGTACCCGTGTCAAAAATCTGTCGATGAACAGCGAGATCTATCATCTGATCCAGCTCATTGAGAGCAAGGGCGACAGTGTGGACACCAATTTTCATATTGTCTTAAACGAACATAATATGTATGCTTATGACGTTACAGGAACCGCTCTGTTGCGTTTCCTTGCTGACGTTTATGGTTACAGCAAAGTCGATCAGCTTTCCGAAACGCAGAAAGTAACCTCTGCCGAGGACCTGATGGAAATGCTGATTTCTGACCGCAAATACTTTCTGTTGACACCGAAAAATACTGCAAAAGGCAAAACCGACAGCATTTATACAGCCGAAGAGCTGGCTGAATATGATCTTCCAGAGGAATTTACCAAAGAAGAAATCTTAAAGATTGTTACGGTACGCTACCAGCTGCATACAACAAGTTATCGTCGATATCTGCCTGTGACCGTGGCTTCGGATGTATCTGATGAGACCATGGCACTTGTCATGGAACATCAGTCTGAGCTACAGGGTGTGGATGTTGTCGATGATTATAAACGTGTCTACAATGACAGCGTATACTTTGCGGCACTTTTAGGGTATACAGGTAAAGCGTCCACAGAAGAGCTTGATGCACTGCGCAAAGAAGATAACAAATACTCCAGTTCTTCCATTGTCGGCAAGACTGGTATTGAGCAGGTTATGGAAACAACATTGCAGGGTACAGACGGTTCTGAGACCGTACTTGTAGATAACCTGGGTAAGGTTCTTGAAATCCGAAAAAATTCCACGGTGCAGCCAAAACAGGGCAATGATGTCTATCTGACGCTTGACAGGGATCTGCAGATTGCCACCTATAAAATCCTCGAGCAGAGAATCGCAGGTATTGTGCTGGCCAATCTGCGCGATATCAAAGAATATGATTCCTCGGGAACGACCGATACTTCTTCGATCCCGATTGCTGCGTATGATGTATATTATGCTTTTGTTAATAACAATATGGTGGATTACCGTAAATTTGCTGATGCCGATGCGACAGAAAATGAAAAATACTTAAACGACAAATTCGTATCCCGCCAGGAAAAGGTACTTTCCAATTTCAGCAAGCAGCTTTCCGGAGAGGATAACAAAGCCTACAAAGATCTTTCGGACGAGCAGAAGGCTTACCAGAGCTATGTTGTCAACGATATGCTTACTGACGATACAGGTATTCTGGACGCTTCGCAGATTGATACAAAGGATGAGACCTATATTGCCTGGAAAACGGACGAGAGTATTTCCCTGCACGACTATCTGCGGTACTGTGCAACCATGAACTGGATCGATGTATCAAAGATTGTCGGTGATAAGGAATACCTTTCCACGGAAGAAATCCTGGATGCTCTCTGGGCATATATTGAAGACTATTTGAAAGAAGATTCCGGATTTTCCAAGCTGATCTACAAATATATGTTGTTAAATGATAAGATTTCTCCGGAAAGATTATGTATGGCCTTATACGATCAGGGAGTTCTGAAAGAGGACAATGACACATATAATAAGCTCGCAAATGGTTCTTTATCCGCCTATGCGTTTATCCGTGATAAGATAGAAAATATCGAGATCACACCGGCACAGCTGGCACTTGACCCGTGTTCAGGATCTGCTGTTGTGACAGATCCGAATACCGGTGATTTTCTTGCTGTTGTTTCCTATCCTGGGTATGACAATAATCGTCTGGCCAATACGATGGATGCCAGTTACTATAAGCAACTGTTAAACGATCTGTCCCAGCCTTTCTACAATAAGGCTACGCAGCAGAAGACGGCACCAGGTTCTATTTTTAAGCCGGTTACTGCCGTTGCCGGACTGACAGAGGGCGTGATCAATACCGATACGGAGATCGACTGTACCGGTGTGTTTGACAAGA
This sequence comes from uncultured Lachnospiraceae bacterium, assembly GCA_934394565.1. Classification (GTDB taxonomy): domain Bacteria; phylum Bacillota; class Clostridia; order Lachnospirales; family Lachnospiraceae; genus UBA11957. The sequence goes on along the minus strand of CAKRQV010000008.1, from coordinate 37,756 downwards.
TCCAGGGTTCCCCACTGAAATGCTGGAAAACCCAGGGCCACGGTCTGCTTAATGTTGTTAATGCGATTTCTGAATCCTGTAACGTATTTTTCAGTGAGACCGCTTACCAGCTTGGTATTAACAGCAACAACGTTTTCAGTGAAGACCAGGCGATGTCAACCCTGCAGAAATACTGTCGTCTGTTTAATCTGGACAAGAATTCCGGTATTGAAATTTCCGAAAGTGATCCTCAGATTTCCGACAGCATGCCGATCCCGTCTGCTATCGGACAGGGTACACATAACTATACCACGACCCAGCTGGCCCGTTACGTTTCTACGATCGCAAATAATGGTATCAGTTACAATATGACACTGCTTAGCAAGGTTACTGATTCTGAAGGTAATCTGCTTCAGGATTATTCTGCTGATGTGGAAAGCGTACTGGACGTCAGTGACAGTGTATGGAATACGGTACACACCGGTATGCGTGAAGTGATCACCAACAAGAATTACTACGATGATCTGGGTGTGGAGGTTGCCGGTAAGACCGGTACCGCGCAGGAGAACAGAAAGCGTTCGAGTCATGGTCTGTTTATCGGCTATGCGCCGTATAACAGTCCGCAGATTGCGCTTTGCGTTCGTATCCCGCATGGTTATTCCTCAACAAATGCAGCCATGGTAGCCAAAGATATTTTCAGTTATTACTTTAACCTGGCTGGCGAGGACAGTATCATTACCGGAAAAGCCAAGAGCGCAAGCTCGAATGTACAGCAGGATTAAACATAAGCGTACATCGGATATTGTTTGCTGGCGGGAGGAAAAATATGAGTGAAGTAATTGTTATTACATCCGGTAAAGGCGGAGTAGGAAAAACAACAGCAGCAGCCAATCTGGGTACAGCTCTTGCTGCTGCAGATAAAAAGACAGTTATGGTTGATACGGATATCGGGCTTCGTAACCTTGATGTCGTTGTCGGTCTGGAAAACAGAATTGTTTACAATCTGGTTGATGTTATAGAAGGAAACTGCCGTTTGAGGCAGGCACTGATCCGGGACAAACATTATCCAAATCTTTACCTGCTTCCGGCCGCCCAGACCAGGGACAAGACAGCCGTGGAACCGGAACAGATGATCAAGCTCTGTCAGGATCTCAGAAAAGAATTTGATTATGTTCTTTTAGACAGTCCTGCCGGCATCGAACAAGGCTTTAAAAACGCCGTATCCGGTGCGGACCGTGCCATCGTAGTAACAACTCCGGAGGTTTCTGCAATTCGTGATGCAGACCGTATTATTGGACTGCTTGAGGCAGCCGAAATGAAAAAGATCCATCTGCTGATCAATAAGATCCGTCCGGATATGGTCAGAAATGGTGATATGATGTCTGTGGAGGATGTCGAAGAGATTCTGGCTGTACCTTTGATAGGCGTAGTTCCTGATGACGAACAGATTGTAGTCTGCACCAATAAAGGAGAGACTGTTATCGGTGCAGACTGTACCAGCGGACAGGCCTTTGCCAATATCAGTCGGCGCATCATGGGAGAGGACGTTGCCTTTATGGAACTGTCCGGTAAAAAAGGCTTCTGGAGCCGTCTGTTCAAAAAATCTTAACGGGAGGTCATATGGTGTTTTCCGGTAAAAAATCCTGTGGTATTGCAAAAGACCGCCTCAAACAGCTGGTACTTACGGACAGAATGGGATGCTCCCCGGAAATACTTCATATGCTGCAGCAGGATATGGCCGCAGCCATGACACGTTATATGGATGTGGAACAGGAGAGTATTGTTTTTTCCCTGCAGCGGGATCCAGCCTGTTTTACGGCGAGTGTTCCGTTGTCCGCAATCTCCGGAAAACGCATCTGATGTACTATACGAATCAAGATAAAGGGTTACATATGTTTAGACTATATCATTTAAAAAACTTTAATTTCCGTCTGGTGATCTGTCTTATGGCCTTAAGCGGTATCGGTGTACTTCTCGTAGGAAGTGCCAAGGAATCCTTACAGACGCGTCAGCTGATTGGTGTGATCTTCGGGCTGGCTGTAATGCTGATAGTTTCCCTGATCGATTTCAGCTGGCTTCTGAATTTTTACTGGATCATGTACGGTTTCAATCTGTTGATGCTTCTGTTTGTTATCGTATCTCCGTGGGCCAAAACCACTGGTGGTGCAACGCGCTGGATCAATATTTTCGGTTTCCAGTTTCAGCCATCGGAGCTGTCAAAGATACTTCTGATTCTTTTCTTTGCTAAATATCTGATGGTGCATGAAAATGAGCTGAATAAGCTAAAAACGATTGTAAAGAGTCTTATACTGATCAGCATTCCGCTGGCACTGGTCTATAGTCAGCCGGATATGAAAAATACGCTGACAATTGCTGCTTTGTTCTGTATCCTGATGTACGTTGCAGGACTTAGTTACAAGATCATCGGAGGTGTACTGCTGATTGGTATACCGTTGGCTGTGATTTATCTGGTGCTTGTTACACAGACCAATCTGCCTATCATTAACGATTACCAGCGAAACCGTATCATGACTTTTTTCTATTCGGAGGACGAGACTTACTCGGATTCGCGTACACAGCAGAACAACTCCATTATGGCGATAGGTTCCGGACAGCTGACTGGAAAAGGTCTCAATACCACCAGCGTCAGTGCCAATAACGGTAACTTTATCTCGGAGATCCAGACAGACTTTATCTATGCTGTAGCGGGAGAAGAGCTTGGTTTTATCGGCAGTGCCGCCATCATTCTTTTGGAGCTGTTTATCAGTCTGGAATGTATCTTTAACGGGCGAAAGGCCAAGGATCTTTCCGGCACACTGATCTGCTGTGGCATGGGCGCACTGATCATGATCCAGAGCTTTATCAATATCTGTGTGGCCACAGGACTGTTTCCAAATACCGGAACGCCGCTGCCTTTTGTCAGTTATGGTCTGACATCACTTGTCAGTCTGTATATCGGTATTGGCTGTGTCTTAAATGTTGGACTGCAAAGCCGTATATATCCCGGAGGATTAAAGAGATGAATATAGGATTTATCGCTGACAATGCAAAAAAAAGATTACTGGAGGATTTCTGTATCGCGTACCGAGGTATTTTGAGTGAACATCATCTGTATGCAACAGGTACCACGGGGCGTATCATGGAGAAATCTGCCAATCTCTATGTTTATAAATTCCTGGCCGGCAGTATCGGCGGTGCCCAGCAAATGGAAGTTTTTCTGGAACAGTCCCGTCTGGATATGTTGATTGTTTTTAAGGAACCAAGCCTCATGCCGAAGGATGATCAGAATTTATATGCTGTATACAAAGCATGTGACAAATTTTCCATTCCACTGGCCACTAATCTGGCTACCGCTGAGATGTTGATCAAATCGCTGGCAGCAGGTGATCTGGCATGGCGGGAAATGTACAGAGGTGATCAGTATGAATAAAGAAAAACCAAAGATGTCGGCTCGACGCAAAAGGAAACGCCGCAACCGGATTATGGCCACGTGTCTTCTCTCGGTGATCATCGTTTTATGTATTGTTCTGGCTGTGCTTGTATTTCAGAACGGCCGAAATATGGATCTGACCTGTGCTTTTTCTGATACACAGCCGCAGGATACAGATATTTCTTCTACAGCTCTTTTGAAAGCAGAACCCTTTGCCGCTGATCTGTGTGTGCCTGACGGTGATGTAGACAACAGTGCCATCTCACTGAACGGCAGTGAGAAAGGAGCTCTGTTCAATGTGGAGAAAAAGCAGGTGATGTTCGGGGAGCAGATGTTTGAAAAGGTCTACCCGGCCAGTATCACAAAGATCATGACAGCCATACTGGCTGTTAAATATGGTAATATGGACGATACTGTTACGATCACAGAAGAGGATATCACACTGGAAGAAGGATCCCAGATGGTGGGTTTTGCCGCTGGAGATACCGTTACTATGGATGAGCTTTTCCATGGCCTTCTGGTTTATTCCGGCAATGACTGTGCCATGGCGATCGCGCGTCATATCGGTGGTACTGTGGAACAATTTGTCGAAATGATGAATAATGAAGCGCGAAGCCTTGGTGCTACCGGAACACATTTTATATCGCCGCATGGTCTGCATAATGAAAACCATTATACAACGGTTTATGACATATACCTGATGCTGAATGAAGCTCTGACGTATCCCTATTTTGTGGAGACCATGCAGCTTGGCAACTATACGATTTCCTATCAGCGTGGTGAGGAAACACTGACCACAAGACTTGATGCTACAGACCACTATCTGACGGGAGAGGAAAGTGCGCCAAATGGTGTTACTGTACTGGGTGGAAAGACCGGTACTACCTCTGCAGCGGGTTCCTGTCTGGCTATTTTGAGCCAGAACCGTTACGGTGAACCCTATATTTCTATTGTAATGAAAGCTCTGAACAAGATCTACTTATATCAGGATATGAACACACTGTTAGCACAGATTAATTCCTAAAATTTGTGTGAAATTTCAAAAAACAGCGAAAAAATGATTGAAATTATGTGACAAATAGCCTATAATTTCCTTAAATCAACAGACGGCGTGGCTGCCTGTTATATAAGCATCTAAGGAGGAAACTGCTATGGTTCAAATGATTATCGGTAAAAAAGGGAAAGGAAAAACTAAGCAGCTTTTAGACAAAGTGAACTCTTCCATTAAAACAGCTAATGGAAATATCGTATATATCGACAAAAGTTCAAAACACATGCTGGAGCTGAATAATAAGATTCGTCTGATTGACGCATCTGGATATGGCCTGAAAAATTCTGACGAGTTTATCGGATTTATTCTTGGTATTATCTCTCAGGATCATGATCTGGAAGAAATGTATCTGGACAGCTTCTTGAATGTAGCTAAGCTGGAAGGCGCCGATATTACAGCCACTATCAAAGAACTGGCTATGATCAGCGAGAATTTCAAGGTTAACTTTGTTCTCAGTGTTTCCCTGGATAAGACAGAAGTACCGGCAGACCTTGCTGAATATATCTTCATTGAACTTTAATAACCAGAAGATCGCAAACATCCATCGGACGATTCAGATAGGACAGATCTCTGAAAGCATCGCATCCCCAAAGGATGCGATGCTTTTTTTGCAGGCAACGAGTCAAAGTCCGTGCCTGTGCGAGACTCTGGCTTTCTTATTCATCCATGTCTTTTACACGTCCGAAGAGACTGATACAGTACAAGCCACAGATACCTACCAGGGCATAAATGATTCTGGTCAGCAATGTAAGTGTACCAAAGAGCCATGCGACCAGATCAAATTTAAAAAATCCAATCAGCCCCCAGTTTACAGCGCCTACAATAGTCAGCACCAGTGCCGTATAATCAAGTCCTTTAGTTTTCATACATGATTCCTCCTGTTCAGTATATTTGTAGTGTACACATATTCATCGTTTTTTATACAATGGATCGTGTAAAAACTCTTGTATGCCGAATATAAAAATGATAGAATATTAGGGCAATTTATAAGGAAGGAGAACTACTGGTGGCTGAAAAACAAAATAAAACAAAAAAAACGGCCTCCTTGTTTACATTAAACATCGGCACATTTATCTTCGGTGTGATTCTCCTATATATTGTGATCAGTCTGGTCATCTATGCGACAACGAAGCATATTTCTACATATCAGGTTATTTCCGGCCCGCTGGCACAGAATCAGACCTACACGGCATTGGCATTGCGCAGTGAAAACGTAGTAACAGCCAATAACGACGGTTATATTCGCTATTATGCCCAGAACGGACATAAGGTCAGCAAGTCCGGTGCTGTATATTCTCTGACACAGTCTCCGTCGGAATCGACCGGCAGTACGGAGCTTTCCGAATCGGCACTTTCTGATGTCCGTTCCCTTACTGCGCAGTTTGCATCATCCTTTAATCCGGCAAATTTCGGTCAGGTCTATTCTTTCAAGTATTCTTTGTCGGGAAGTATTCTGGACTATGCCGGGCTGGATAACAGTAGTGCTTCTACCGCAGTAGTGGGAGATTCCTCTGTTTATCTGGCACCGGAAAGCGGTATCGTTGTATATTCCCAGGATGGCATGGAGGGACTTACTGCAGATACTTTTACTGCAGATGATTTTTCCTATGCCTCATACAAAGTAGAAAATTTACGATCCACAGAAAAAATTTCTGCCGGTACACCTGTATATCGTCTGGTAACAGATGAAAACTGGTCTCTGATTGTTCCGGTCTCTTCCACACAGGCTGCAAAACTGGAAGGCAAGTCCACGATTAAGGTGCGTTTTAAAAAGGATACTACAACCATGACCGGTTCTTTGCAACTGCTTAAGCGTGCTGATGCCATCTATGCCGAGATTACCTTTTCTTCCGGTGTGATTCGCTATGTGTCTGACCGGTATCTGGAAATAGAGTTGATCACCAACGCTGAAAAGGGACTTAAGATTCCTGTGACATCTGTAGTTTCCAAGGACTTTTTCCTTGTTCCAAAAGATTATGCTGTCAAGGACGAAGACAGTCAGGCACTCGGCTTTATCCGCCGCATCGACAAAAAGGACGGTACTGCCGGTACAGAATTTGTCGACGCCACAATCTATGCCAGTGACGATGACAATTATTATGTAGATATGACTGAATTTAATGAAGGAGATATCCTTATTCGTGAAAATTCCACCCAGACCTTCACTCTGAAGGATACCGGACAGCTGAACGGTGTATACTGCATTAACCGTGGTTATACCGTTTTCCGTCGTATTGAAATCATTGACCAGAACGAGGAATACTGCATTGTCAGGACGGGTACTTCCTACGGACTGTCGCTATACGATAAGATTGTATTGGACAGCAGCACTGTCCGTGAAGATGAGATTCTGTTTTAAAGAAGCATAAAGGAGACGCTATGGTAATTGAAAATCTGAAGAAAGTCGAAGACAAGATTACAGCTGCCTGTCTGCGTGCAGGCAGAGCCCGTGAAGATGTTACACTGATCGCTGTCAGCAAAACCAAGCCGGAGAGCATGGTCGAAGAAGCCTATAGTGTGGGACAGCGGGATTTCGGTGAAAATAAAGTGCAGGAGATCTGCCGTAAAATTGAGGTGCTGCCACAGGATATCCGCTGGCATATGATTGGTCACCTGCAGCGCAACAAAGTCCGTCAGGTTGTCGGAAAAGCCTGCATGATCCATTCTGTGGATTCGCTGCGTCTGGCAGAGGCAATCAGCCAGGAAGCCGTGAAGCAGGATAGTATCGTACCGGTGCTGATTGAGGTTAATGTTGCACAGGAAGAGAGTAAATTTGGTGTGACGACCGAAGAAACTATTGCTCTGATCGAAGCTGCTGCAAAGCTTCCACATATTTCCATTCGTGGACTTATGACAATTGCACCTTTTGTGGAAGACCCGGAAGAAAACCGTCCAATATTCCGCAAATTAAAGCAATTAAGTGTTGACATTGCCGCCAAAAACATCAATAATGTCACTATGAGCGTTCTCAGCATGGGAATGACGAATGACTACGAGGTCGCCATTGAAGAGGGAGCAACTATGGTACGTGTCGGTACCGGGATCTTTGGCGAGCGCGATTATACGAAATAGAGAAAAGGGGATTAATAATGGGTTTCTTGGACAAAATTTTAAATGCAGTAAAACTGAATGATGATTACGATGATGATGACGATTTTTTCGATGATGACGATGCCGAAGAGGTAGAAAAACCGAAAAAACGTTTCTTTAAAAAACTGGATAATGATGATGACTTTGACGATAATGAGCCGGCCAAGACACCGGTACGCACGGTAAAACCGGCAAAAGAGACAGCTGCTGCAAAAACGACAGCACCGAAGACTGCTGCCAAACCGAAGACTGTTTCCAAACCAAAGACTTCTTCCAAAATTACTCCGTTAAGCGGACGTACTTCTGTGGCCAATATGGAAGTTTGTGTAATCAAACCAAACAGTATGGAAGACACGCGCGAAATTGCAGATACACTGCTTGACGATTGTACTGTACTGCTGAATCTGGAGGGTATCGATGTTGAAGTGGCACAGCGTGTGATTGACTTTTCTTCCGGTACATGCTATGCACTGGGTGGCAGCCTGCAGAAGGTTTCCAGTTATATCTTTGTTCTGACTCCGGCAAACGTGGAGATCAGCGGGGATTTTCAGGAGATTTTAAATAACAATTTCAATATGCCTTCTTTCCGTACGGAGTTCTAATCCATGGAAAATGAAGAACTGATCAGACGTCATTTCGTGGATATGGCTAACAGGGCTTACAACCGCGACATCGTTGTGTATTCTGATTTTTTAAATCTCAATGAACTACATAGTTTACAGTATCTGAAAATGGATGATCTCGGTGTCACGCTGAGATTATCCGGAGGATATGAGGAAGCAGAGCGTCAGATAGCAGCATTTCTACCTGATGCTTTTGTTTTATGTGAGAATCTGGATTTCCCGATTCGATGCATTGCAATCCGTCCATTAAATGCCCGTTTCAGTGAAGATTTGACACACAGAGATTATCTGGGGGCATTAATGCATCTTGGCATCGAAAGAAGCTGTCTTGGGGATATTCTTTTGCAGGATCAGACAGCGTACGTGTTCTGTCTTTCAAAAATGGCAGATCTCATCTGCCGTGAACTGACACGAATCCGCCACACAAGTGTTATGGCTACTGTAGAAGAACTTAACGAAATTCCCCACCCAAAGTATAAGGAAATTTCCGGTACAGTCAGCAGTGTACGTCTGGACAGTGTACTGGCCGTAGCCTTTGGACTTTCCCGCAGTAAAGCTATTCCGTATATTGAAGGCGGCCAGGTCTATGTTAATGCCCGCCTTGTCACATCCAACGGTTATACGCTGCATCCGAATGATCTGATTTCGGTGCGAGGTCTTGGAAAGTTCCGTTATCTGGATACCACAAGTCAGTCGAAAAAAGGCAAATACTGGATCAATATACAGCGTTTTGTATGAGGAAAAGGAGTCGATACATTATGGAAAATATGCTCAGAGTTACCAGAGAAAATTGTTTTGATTATCCGATTGTCTGGACCGAAAGCTTTGCCGGGCTGCCGGAGCGCATCCGGGAGCTTTCCTGCAAGGCAACAAAGATCTGTATTGCCAGTGACAGTACAGTAGCTGCACTGTATCTGCAGGAAGTAGTTTCTGTTCTGCGGCCAGAGTACCAGGTAGACAGTTTCGTTTTCCCCGCAGGAGAGGAGCACAAGAATCTGGATACCGTACGCGACTTTTACCGTATGCTTATTGAAAAGCATTATTCCCGCAAAGATCTTTTACTGGCTCTTGGCGGCGGTGTTGTCGGCGATCTGTGTGGTTTTACAGCGGCAACATATCTGCGTGGTATCGATTTTATCCAGGTGCCCACAACGCTCCTGGCCCAGGTCGACAGCAGTGTTGGCGGAAAGACCGGCGTAGACTTCGAACAGTTCAAAAATATGGTGGGTGCCTTTCATCAACCCCGTCTGGTTTATATGAATATGCAGACACTTTCCACCTTAAATAATGAGCTTTTTACCTGCGGTATGGGTGAGATCCTGAAATCGGCCCTGATCTATGATGCTGCCTTTTATCAATGGCTGGGTGAACACCGTCATGAAGTATTGGCCAGAAATCATGAAGCTTTAGCACATATGGTACGTGAATGTTGCCGCATCAAATCTGAAGTCGTGGAAAGCGATCCGACGGAACAGGGTATCCGCGCAATCCTGAATTTTGGCCACACTATCGGTCATGCTGTAGAAAAACTGATGCACTTTACTATGTTACATGGTCAGTGTGTAGGTATTGGCATGGCGGCTGCAGCATGGCTTTCCTTCCGAAAAGGTCTTTTGAAAGACAACGAATACCAGCTTATTCTGGAACTAAACCGTTATTACGGTCTGCCAGATCATGTAGAAGGTCTGCGTACAGAAGATATCTTACAGGCCATGGCTTCTGATAAAAAAGCTTCTGATGGTAATACTAAATTTATCCTGCTCGACCGTATCGGTCATGCCGTCATTGAAACTCTGCCCATCGCCTCGTTGAAAGGCGCTGCTGAAAGTATTCTGAAGGAGGAAACAGCGCATTGAAAAAAACAGCCAGTCTGAAACATCTGCTTGTTGGTATTGCAGGCATCATCCTTTTACTTTTCCTTGATCAGTGGACAAAGATATTAGCCATTGCCCATCTGAAAAACCAGGCCGATATTTCCCTGATTCCAGGTGTTTTTTCCCTGCATTATTTGGAAAATCATGGCGCTGCTTTTGGTATTCTCCAGGATCAGCAGTGGTTTTTTCTGCTGCTTGGACTGATTTTCCTGGTTCTCTGTACCATTGTTTATATCCGTATGCCGTTCACCGTGCGCATGATGCCACTGCGGCTGATTACTCTTGCCATAGCTGCAGGGGCGATCGGCAATATGATCGACAGAGGTTTCCGCCATTATGTTGTGGATTTTTTCTGGTTCTCCCTGATTGATTTTCCGGTATTCAATGTTGCGGATATCTATATTACCGTGGGTGCAGTGTTTCTTGTGATTTTTGTCATTTTCTTTTATAAAGATGATGAATTGACGTTCCTTACTCCGGGGAAAGGGAAACACGTATGAAAGAAATGATCTTTGCATCACAGGAGAGCGGAGAACGTCTTGATAAATTTTTAGATGAAATGCTGCCTGATTTTTCCCGTTCTTATCTGCAGAAACTGATTAAAGGACAGCATGTCACTGTCCGGGGACAGATTGTAAAGCCAAATTACCGTCTGCGGGCAGAGGACGAGATTCATATTGAAATTCCTGATGAGATCAAGCTGGATATCACTCCGGAGAAAATTCCCCTTGACATTCTGTACGAAGATCAGGATCTTCTTGTGATCAATAAACCAAAGGGTATGGTCGTACATCCTGCAGCTGGTCACTATAGTGGTACTCTTGTCAATGCACTTTTATATCACTGCGAAGGCCAGCTGTCCGGCATCAATGGCGTTTTGCGCCCTGGCATCGTTCATCGTATTGACCGGGACACTACAGGCTCCCTCGTTGTCTGCAAAAACGACATGGCCCACCGCAGTCTCGCCGAACAGTTAAAGGAGCATTCCATCAACCGCCGTTATCGTGCAATTGTATGGGGGAATCTCAAAGAAAATGAAGGTACCGTAGATGCCCCCATCGGCCGACATCCCATTGACCGCAAAAAAATGGCAATCAACCGCACCAACGGGAAACGTGCCGTCACTCATTACCGTGTCCTTAAGCGTTTTTCCCGCTTCACCTACATCGAATGTCGGCTGGAAACGGGCCGTACCCACCAGATCCGTGTCCACATGGCCAGCCTCGGACATCCCTTACTCGGTGACACCGTGTACAGCACTGCCAAGTCGCCGTATACCCTCGAGGGGCAATGTCTGCACGCTATGACTCTTGGGTTTATTCATCCGAGAACAGGAGAGTACATCGAGTGTACTGCGCCGTTGCCGGAGTATTTTGAGCATTTGCTGGAAATTATGAAGTAGACGATGAAGAAGGGAGTTTTCGACCATCTGTCATTACCTGACTTTTACCGGCCAGTCCTTCAGTTCTCCCGTTACACAGGCATGAAACAACCGTTCCCGTGCCCTCGGATTCTCCTCATAAATCCGCTGCAAAAGCTCCTTCACATACTCCCGTTTCGTATATCCATCTGCCGGACAGAAGCTCTTCACCACCGGCAGATGGCATCCCAGCGCATACCCCCATATTTCCTTCTCACTTGCATACATCAACGGTCGTATCACATCCAGCCCCGTCCGGTCCAGATGCGTCAGTGGCGAAAACGTACTGATCCGCCCCTCAAACAGAAGCGACATAAAAAGTGTTTCAATCAGATCGTCCTTATGATGCGCATACGCAATCTTATTGCATCCATGCGCCAGTGCCGTCTCGTTCAAGGCTCCTTTTCGCATCTTCGCACAGAGAGAGCAGGGATTCTTTTCCTTTCGCTCCTTAAACACAATCTGCGCAATCTGTGTCCCCACACATGTATACGGAATGTCTCGTTCCCTGCAGAATGCCTCCAACGGAGCCGTAACGAATCCAGAATTGCCCAGATCCACCGTAATCGCCTCCAATGTAAAATGCGCCGGATAGAAGCGCTGCAGCTCATATAATGCCGTCAGGAGCGTCAAACTGTCCTTTCCTCCGGAGATACCAACCGCAATATGGTCACCCTCTCTGATCAGTCCGTAATCATCAATCGCTTTTCTTGTATAACTCAGTAATTTCTGTGTATTCATTATAGTATCCTCATATCATTCGCATAACAGATGTACTGCCGTCAGCTTCCCAAAAGCCTTCGCTGTCACACGCAGACTATGCATCATGTTGTCTGACTCATTCAGAATAACACATTGCAAAATGATTTAGAATAATTTTACACAAAAATCTGTTTTGCTTCCTTCAGTCTGTGCTATAATAGGAAAGATAATACAAATTATGTAAAAACAGGATGGTTCTATATGAAAATCAAGCTTAAAAAGACACATATCCAGTGGGGGATCACTGCTTTTCTTGTCATAGCAGCAAGCGTTTGCGTTTTTATCCTCGCTTCGCATCTCGGCAGTATTTTTGGTGCCATAAAAACTATGATTGGCATCCTGATGCCGATCATCTACGGTGCATTTATTGCCTACATTTTAAATCCAGTCATGAAATTTATAGAAAATATCGTGGTGTTGGGTTTTATCTGTAAAAAATTTGATTTTCATCCATCTGAAAAGGTACGAAGATTTATCCGTCTGGGCAGCGTTATCCTGTCTCTGCTTTTTATGATGGCCTGTATCTACGGTCTGATTGCATTGCTGGTTCCGCAGCTGGTCAACAGTATCATCAATCTGACAAACAGCTTCCCCCGGTATGCAACGAATATCCGGGAATATCTGGTCAAAATGTTTCAGAATAATCCGGACCTTGAAAATTCCGCTGTAGACGCTCTGGAGACAGTGACTGCCAATCTGCAAAATTGGATCAATAATTCTTTTATGCCTCGTTTGAATGAATTTATGGCTTCTTTTTCCTCACAGATCATGGACTTTTTGTCGGTTATTAAAAATTTCCTGATCGGCAGTATTATTTCCATGTATTTCCTGAATGGGAAAGAAGAGTTTATTGCACGGGGCAAGAGATTTCTTTATGCTGTTGTCGGTGATCCGGAATTTGCGAACAATATTCTCCGGGATCTCCGCTATGTCAACCGTACATTTGGTGGCTTTTTTCTTGGAAAGATTATTGATTCTGCCATCATCGGTGCTATTTGTTATATCTGCACCTCGATCCTGAAGATGCCCTACGCACTGTTGGTCAGCGTAATTGTTGGAATCACCAATATCATCCCGTTTTTCGGACCGTTTATTGGTGCTGTACCAAGTGCATTGCTGATCTTTCTCGTGAGTCCTATACAATGTCTGTATTTTATTATCTTCATCATCATTCTGCAGCAGCTGGATGGAAATCTGATCGGCCCGAAGATCTTAAGTAATTCCACCGGACTTTCCAGCTTCATGGTCGTTGTTGCAATCCTTGTAGGTGGAGGTCTGTTTGGCTTTGTCGGCCTGATCATCGGAGTTCCGATGTTCGCCGTGATCTGTCAGCTGATTACGAATGCGATGAATCATCTGCTGGAAAAGAATCATATGCCACAGGATGTGAATGATTATAAAGATATGAATCATATGGACGTGGATACGAGAACTCCAAGCCATGGCCGGGACCGTAGACAGGATCCGGAACTGTTTCATTATGGTATCCGTGGCCGTCGTCTGGCAGATCCGGATACAGATGATGAAGTCTTACCGGCCTATACGATCAAAAAGTCAAGGATCGTTGCGGATGAAGATGTGTTTGAAGAAGAGCCGGTCATCATTGCTGAAGATAAATTTGAACAGATTCAGGATGTGGCTGCCGATGATGTACAGGAAGAGATAAGCGGAAACGCAAAAGATACCCAGGAGGAAGAGTAAGATGAAGTTAGTGATCCAGAGAGTCAGTCAGGCTTCTGTATCTGTAGACGATGCTGTAATCGGACAGATTGGAAAAGGGTATATGGTTCTGATCGGTGTCGGGGCTGACGATACGAAAGAACTGGCGGATAAATATATCCGTAAGATGCTGGGATTGCGTATCTTTGAGGATGAAAACGGAAAGACGAATCTTTCACTGAAGGATGTTGGTGGGTCGCTATTGCTGATTTCTCAGTTTACGTTGTATGCAAATTGCAGGAAAGGCAACAGGCCGAGTTTTGTGGAAGCGGGGAATCCGGTGCTGGCAGAAAATCTGTATGCGTACATGATTGCGAAGTGCAGAGAAGAGGTCAGCGATGTGCAGACGGGCAGCTTTGGGGCTCATATGGTGGTGAGTCTGGTAAATGATGGACCGTTCACGATTGTATTGGATGAAAAGATGTTTGAATAGATATGGCGGACGAAAAAGCCCCTGCATCTCCGGGCTATCTATTGTTTTCTGCGCTCCGGCTCCGTCGGTCCGAGCCTGGAGTCTCGGACTCTTACTCGCCAAAGTCGCTGGAAAACAATAGATAGACCTGGGATGCAGGGGCTTTTTCTGCCTTTGAGGAGGATGACGGAGGATTTTGACAATATGTTTTTTGTCTATCTTTCTTGTATCTTTTTTAATCCTGCCGTATTACCGATTTTTTGTAAACGATTAATGCGATTAAGGCTGTGATCAGTTCGGCGCAGGGGAAGGCGCACCAGACGCCGATGGAGCCCAGGGTGATTGACAGAATCCAGGCACAGGGGAGGATCACAAGGAGGTTCCGGCAGAGAGAAATTACGAGAGAGGCAGCTCCTTTTCCGAGACCTTCCAAAGCTCCGCTGGAGGCCACGGAGACAGCGGAGATGATAAAACCGAGACTAATCAGGCGCAGAGCAGTGCTTCCGGCTGCTATGGTGCCCGGATTGACTGTAAACAGGCCAATCAGATGACCAGGGAGTATCTGGCAGAGCAAAGTACCAAATGCCATTATAGAGGCACACAGGGCCAGCGTGTAACGATAGAGAGCGCGTACACGAGCATGTTCTCTGGCACCATAGTTATAGCCGATCAGTGGACGCATACCCTGGATAATGCCGTTGGCGGGCAGATAGAGGAAGGTCTGCAGCTTATAATAAATACCCAGAATGACAATGTACATCTGGCCATAAACACTTAAAATCGCGTTGAGAACTGAAATCAGCAGAGAGGGCAACGCCATATTTAAAGTAGCCGGAATACCAACGGCATACAGACGGCCAATCAGTGCCGTGTCTTTTTCCAGAGCTTTCATAGATATTTTTACCGGTAACGATTGGATGGAATAAAACAGAAGATATAAGGCCAGTGTCAGAAACTGTCCAAAACCGGTTGCCCATGCTGCACCTTCAATTCCCATACGCGGAAACGGGCCGACACCGAAGATGAGCAGCGGATCCATCACGATATTCAGAATACAGCCGCTCATCATACAGATCATGGAGACTGTCATGCGGCCAACGGACTGAAAAATTTTCTCCCAGGTGATTTCCACACTGATGATCACAGAAAAAGCAAAGGCAATACGGGCATAGGAAACACCCATATGTACGATAGAAGAATCTTTTGTGAAGCACGAGAGGAAAAAACGGATCGTACAGATACTGGCCGCAGTCAGGGCAACACCATGCACAATTGATAATAACAGACCTACAGAAGCGGAGATATCCGCTTTTTTCTGTTTACCGGCACCGAGAAAAAAGGCAATAGAAGCATTGATGCCGATACCAAAACCTACGGCAACAGCATTGATGAAATTCTGAACCGGAAATACCAGTGAGAGAGCAGTCATCGCCTCCTCACTGATCATTGCCACAAAATAGCTGTCAATAATATTGTAAAGGGAATTTACCAGCATCGACAGCACCATCGGCAGTGACATCGACAAAAGCAATGGCAGTATTGGTTTTTCTTTCATATAGTTGTTTTGTTCCATGCACATCCTCCTTCGATATAAAAAACGCCACATAGCGATCTTTACAGACCTGCTATGTGGCGAAAAATAGTCTCATTATGATACCAGAAAAATCCACATTCATTTTGGTATGCGATTCGAATGCTATATTACCTGCATTATGAAAAAATGTCAATACGAAAGATCATAAATATGTTCTTTTGCACTAGTTTACATAACTATATTATGTAAACTGTACATGTTCCGAACTATGAGAAGCTCGCGTAGCGTGTTTCTCAAGTTATCGCGACAGTCGCCAGGGTCTCATGCAAGCACGGATTTTGGCTCGTTGCTTGCGTAAATAAAAAAGCCGGTACAGAAGCATTTATAACTCTGTACTGGCTCTTTATCCGTTGTTATTCCTCCCGCAGTCTGACTGCGCTGGCTGCCATACGGCGGCGCTGCTCATCCATAGCCGCATAATGTTTCCTGGTCGTATTGACATCTTTATGCCCAAGAACATCCGCTACAAGATAAATATCGCCTGTTTCCTGGTAAAGATTTGTACCGTAGGTACTGCGCAGCTTATGAGGCGTAATTTTCTTTGAGGTTGTGATGGAACTGGTGTATTTTTTGACCAGGTTCTCCACTGCTTTTACACTGATACGTTTACGTTGTGTGGAATAGAAGAGTGCGTGTTCATGACCAGCCACAGGCGTGATGCCTTCACGCACCGTCAGATACGTTTTCAACGCTTTTTCGACTTCTTCACCAAAATATACGAACATCTCATTTCCACCTTTTCTGGTGACTTTAATGGCATTATTTTTGAAGTCAACATCTTCGATGTCCAGTCCAACGCACTCGGAAACACGGATACCTGTGCCCAGAAAAAGAGTAATCAGTGCCAGATCTCGTTCCTTTGTCTTTTCATAATAGGCTTTTTTCTGGCCAGTCAGATTTTCGCCACAGGATTCTACGTATTCCAGGAGCGATGCCACCTCATCCGGATCCAGACGGATGATGGCTTTTTCATGGATCTTTGGCATATCGATCAACAGTGTGGGATTGGTTTTGATCATTTCCCGGCGGAAATAATAGGCATAGAAGCTTCTCAGCGCCGATATTTTGCGCTTTAGGCCACGTTCCCCATTCGTAATACGTTTATCATCTTTATCCTCGTATAGTTTTAAATACTCTATGTATTCCTCTATATCCAGCGCCTTGACATTATCAAGAATCTCTACAGGAAGATCCTGTATGCGAACCCCTTCCAGTGAGGGATTCTGTGCTGCAAGGAATTGAAAAAAGATCCGAATATCATAGGCATAGGAAATACGGGTGCGTGTTGTTGTCGTAGCATCTACTGCACGGAAATAATCGCGGGCAAAATGTGGCAGTGTATCTAAAACATCTCGAAGCTTTAAAATGTTTTCTTCATCGGTCTGGTCATGATAGGATTTTCTTGCTGGCATAAGATACATTAAACCTCCATAATCTATTCGAAAAACTCGTGTTTGGCGAATAGATTATAGCATAGAAACACATTGCTCTTCAACCATTTTTCAAAAAAACCATCTGCAAAAATGTCCTTGGGATCACCTTGCAGATGGTGCAGCTTTGTCTTTTGAACCAATAATAAGTCTCAACAGAAACTTCTTATCATATGTTATATGCTAAAGCAAAAAAGAGAACCCCTTTTCGGAATCCTCTTTACGCTTTACTGTAAATATGTATTGATTGCTTCGATGGCGGCCTCTTCATCAGCACCATTGGCAACGACTGTAATGACCATATCATCACAGAACGGAAAAGAAAGAATACCCATCAGGCTCTTGGCATTCAGACGTTTTCCCTCGGTCTGTACCTCAATAGAGCTGTCGAAACGGCATGCCAGCTGCACCAGCTGTGACGGTAAATGGTCTCCCTTTGACGTTACATTCTTTACTATGATTTCTTTGCTTGTCATTTTATAACTCTCCTGCAATTTCCTGCGGTATTAATACATGCTTTCGTTATCTTAGCAGTGTTTTGCACTTTTGTCAAATCAAACTGTTTTTATGCAGCGTATAGTTTTGCATACATTAAAGAAATCCTTCTTCTGCTCTTCCTTTTGTACTATATCTTTCCGTTTAACGCTTCTGCAAAGTCGCAAAATCATAACTGTAAAAACCGCACAAAGCAAAATCCGGTGGCGTTCATCATCTGCTCTGTGCGGTTTCTGGGGAATCGATCTATGTCACTTTGATACCGGATCACTTTTTTATGGTATCAAAATACGGTACAACAAGTACGGTGCCGGCATAAATGCAGCTGCCATTCAGATGGTTGATCTCCTTGACTTCCTTAATATAGGCGGCTCTGCTTTTGTATTCATGGCCCATATAACGTCCGGCAATATCCCAGAGGCTGTCGCCCTCTTCAACTGTCAGATGGGTATAATACTTGTAAGCTTCCGGCGATGTCGCCGTCACAGTATGAAGTCCGCTGAATGCCATAAACAGGCAGATAGCCATCAGTACTATCACAGCCAGAACCAGTACGCGTCTTTCTTTTCTCATCTTTCTCATGGATCTTGTCTTCATCTTATATGTCCCTCCATCTTTCAATGCCGAACATTTGTTCTATGCTGCTATTATATATATCGAACATATGTTTGTCAACATCCATTTTTGATTTTTGTTATATTTTTGTAATAACTTTAATCAAAGGGTAATAAATCGGACTTTCTTGCTGTTTTTTCTGACTGCGTAAGATGGAAATATCAAAGAATGATATTTCAACCAAACAAAGTGTTCGATTTTCTACTTGCAATACCTCCCTTCATATGCTACGATAAAGCTACTCGAACATCATGTTCGATTTGTTAAAAGAATACACAATAACCTACATACAGGAGTTAATAACATATCATGCCAAACGGAAAGATTACAGAAAAACAGCAGGAAATCCTCGACTTCATCAAAAACGAAATTTTAAACCGTGGCTTCCCTCCGTCAGTCCGTGACATCTGTGAAGCTGTCCATTTAAAATCAACATCTTCAGTACATGCGCATCTCGAGACGCTCGAACGTAACGGCTACATCCACCGTGATCCGACCAAGCCCAGAGCGATTGAGATCATCGACGATGCTTTCAATCTTGTGCGACGCGAAGTTGTCAATGTCCCTATTGTTGGCCGTGTGGCCGCCGGAGAGCCGATTTTAGCTGTCCAGAATATTGAGAACTACTTTCCTATACCCGCTGAGTATATGCCCAATGCAGAGACGTATATGCTCACTGTACACGGTGACAGCATGGTCAATGCCGGTATTCTCGATGGTGATCAGGTCCTTGTTGAAAAGCGTTCTTACGCCAGCAACGGTGACATGGTCGTAGCTATGATCGAAGACAGCGTCACCGTTAAGACCTACTACAAGGAAAACGGCTACTACCGCCTTCAGCCAGAAAACGATTACATGGATCCCATCATCGTCCACGGTGAGTTAACTATCCTCGGTAAGGTTATTGGAGTATTCCGCTTCATGCGCTAGATATACTCAATAATACTAAAAGAAATCTCCGCTGGACTTTTCTTTTATATGCTAAGACAAAAAGAGAGCCCGAAAACAAAGTGTTTTTCATAACACCTGCATTTTCAGCTCTCTTTTACATTTTCAGATAATTCGGTTTTCCTATTTCTCAATAAGTCAGAAAAAGTCCTGCTTACAGTTCATCCGTTGCAACAACCTTTCCGTCTCTCCATATTCTCTCCAGATCATAGAACAGCCTGTTCTCTTCATCAAACAGATGAACCACAATATCTCCAAAATCCAGCAGAATCCAGTTAGCAGCCTCATATCCTTCTGTCTTGCATTCCGTATATCCGGCACGCCCAAGCTTCTCCTGTACATTGTCGCACATTGCCTGCACCTGATTTCTGTTCGAACCACCGGCAATGATAAAATAATCCGCCAGCGTAGAAATCTCAGCAATATCCAGAATTTTGATATCTGTTGCTTTCTTATCTTCCAGTGCTTCTACTGCCAGTTTTGCCATTTCATTTGCTTTCTGCATCAGAATTACCTCCTGCTTTCTTTTCTGCGTCATACAGCGACTTGTAGTAGTCGCATGCTCTCTGTGTCATCGGATCGATCTGTGCACCGCTTTCTTCCAGATACACCAATGTGTCCCGGCAAATCACATACATACATCGGTCAAGATCCCGGAATGCCAGTCTGCGCACCTCAGGCAGGTCAGAAGCCTTGCATCGTCCCGGCTCCATATAATCTGCAATAAAGATGATCTTCTCTAATTTCGTCATTTCAGGCTTCCCTGTGGTATGCCATTCGATTGCACTCAAAACATCAGGATCATGTACACCGTACATATCCCGGGCCAGCACAGCTCCGAGACGGGCATGCAGCATAAACGGATTGTTCTTTTCGTAGTCACTGACGTCCAGATGTTTCTGCTCACAGAGTTTTAATTTTTTCTTGCTCGGAATACATTTTGCACAGTCATGCAACAGTCCTGCCGCCTGTGCTTTCATAAGATCCCCGTCATGTGCCATGGCCAGGGCAGCCGACGTATACATAACGCCCAGGGTATGCTGGAAACGGGCACTGTCCAGCTCTTTTTTCAGCTTTTTCTGCAGGGCCACAAAATCATATTCTGCCAAAGCATCCATCTCCTTTGTCTTATGGTATTATTTCTGTGGTTTCTCATAGTTTATAGATATTTTCCTTTTCAATATAGGCGATCACGCTGTCCGGTGTATAATACCGCACGGAACGCCCTTCTTTGATCCATTTGCGCAGCTGTTGGGAGGAAATATCGATATTGTCAATACAAAGTTCCTCAAAACGGCCGTGAAACCACTGGCTGTTCATTTCCATCTCATAACGCAGCAGATTTTCATCCGTATGGTTTCTGGTAGCTACCAGGATCGTTGCACAGGCACAGATCCGTTCCGGCATGCACCAGCCCTTAAAATCATACAGTGAATCCGCACCGATAATAAAATAATACTCTGTATCCGGGTGCTTTTCCCTGAGCTTTTCCAATGTCAGATAGGTATAGCTGTAGCCTTTGGCATGCATTTCCAGCATGGACAGCTCAAAGTGCGGATTATCTGCGATTGCCATGCCTGTCATGGTCACACGCTGTTCATTCGTGGCGCGGCCTTTTCTGTTTTGCTTGTGTGGTGGATTTCCGGCCGGCATGAACAGTACTTTTTCGAGATCAAACTGCTGGCAGGCCTGTTCTGCGATCAGCAGGTGACCAATATGGATGGGATCGAAGGTTCCACCCATGATCCCTACTTTTCGTTTTACACCCATATCTGTTTCCTTCACAGATGATCTGTCTTCCGGCATATGGTGAATGGCTTTCTTTGCTATCAGATAACCAAAGAAACACTCTGTCATCATATGCCATTGTATACTATTTACGGAAGAATGATCTTCTTTTTATTATCTTTACCCTCGCGGTACAGCACGATCTTTTTACCGATAACCTGTACGACCTGGGAGTGTGTACGCTCAGCCAGAACTGCGGCGATCTCTTTCGGATCATCCAGGCAGTTCTGCAGCACGCTGATTTTGATCAGTTCTCTGGCTGCCAGAGCTTCATCAATAGCTTTTGTATTTTCCGGTGTCAGACTGGATTTGCCCATCTGGAAGATCGGATCCATTGTCATAGCCAGACCTTTTAAATATGCTCTCTGTTTACTTGTCATGTTTTATTCCTCTTTTTGTTTGAAAGATATTATTTAAAATAATCAAATTCCAGGCCATACATGCGGACCGTATCACCCTCGGAAATCCCCTGTGCTTCGAGGTCTTTTAAGATGCCGCTTTCCTTCAGAAAACGCTGGAAGAAAGCGAAGCCTTTCTCGGAATCCAGATTCGTATAGCCAAGCATCTTTTCAATCTTCGGTCCCTCAACGATAAATACAGAACCATCGCTCTCCTCAGTACGCTCTACCGTATATGGCAGGGACTCTGTCAGAAGCGCATCCTCCGGGAAGAATTCCTGCTCGAACACGATCGGTTCCTGCTCACAGTTGTTTAACAGCTCACGGATCTTATATAACAGTGGCTTTATGCCTTCACCTGTGACCGCGGAAATTGCAAATACCTCGATACCCTGTGGCTCAAAGGTACGTTTCAGTCGATCGATCGGATTTTCCTGTCCATCTTCTACATAGATCGCATCAATCTTATTTGCGGCGATCACCTGCGGACGGGCAGCAATCTCCGGATTATAGGCGCGAAGCTCTGCATTGATCTTTTCAATATCATCCACCGGATCACGTCCCTCGACGGATGCTGCGTCCACGATATGCACCAGTACACGGGTACGCTCAATGTGGCGCAGAAACTCGTGACCAAGGCCAAGGCCCTCAGAAGCACCCTCGATCAGACCAGGGATATCTGCAATGACAAAGCCACCACCGTCCAGATCAACAACACCGAGATTTGGATTCAGGGTTGTGAAATGGTAGTTGGCGATCTTTGGCTTTGCATTGGATACACGGGACAGGAATGTGGATTTACCGACATTCGGGAATCCAACCAGTCCTACGTCTGCGATCACTTTCAGCTCAAGACGTACTTCAAGCTCCTGCGCAGCCTGTCCTGCCTGGGCATATTTTGGCACCTGCATCGTAGCTGTAGCGTAATGCATATTACCCTTGCCGCCACGGCCACCAGTCAGGATGATCTGTTTTGTATTCTCACCGGACATGTCAGCGATGACCTTGCCCGTGTTCTTTTCATAAATGACCGTTCCTTCCGGAACCTTTAAGATACAGTCAGCACCATCAGAACCGTGGCATCGTCTCTTGCCACCCTCCTGACCGTCCTGCGCTGCAAATTTGTGTTTGTGTCTGTATTCCGACAGGGTGTTCATACCGCGGTCCACCACAAAGATCACATCACCGCCACGACCGCCGTCTCCGCCGTCCGGCCCGCCGTTCGGTACATAAAGTTCACGACGGAAGCTGACATGACCGTCACCACCCTTACCGGATCTGATAAAAATCGTTGCTCTGTCTGCAAACATAGACTACCTCTTACTTATAAAAAAACCGCTAAAAAGCAGTATAGTATCCTTGCTACTAAATGCGTATGCTTTACATGAAAAATGTATTCACTGGTTCATGGCATCTTCTGCTCATGTGAAACGCATTTCATAAAAATAACTTGATAAAAAGGCTTCAAACCAGGATATGATTTGAAGCCTTGTCATGAATTACTCTGCAGTTACCGGCTCGATAGAAACCTGTTTCTTATCTCTGCCTTTTCTCTGGAATCTTACAACTCCGTCTGTCAGTGCGAATAAAGTATCATCTTTACCCTTACCAACATTTACGCCCGGATGAATCTTTGTTCCGCGCTGTCTGTACAGAATATTACCAGCTTTTACAAACTGTCCGTCTGCTCTCTTCGCACCCAGTCTCTTGGACTCGGAATCACGGCCGTTCTTTGTAGAACCAACACCTTTTTTATGAGCGAAGATCTGAAGATTCATGTTCATCATAATCTTATACCTCCTTGGTCACAATGTCTAAATAAGCATCTCCGTAAGTTTCCCGTATACTTTCCAGCCCGAGTCGTAAGGACTCCATCAGAAGATATGCACCTTCGGACGCTTCCTCTTCGATCGCGATCGCCACATAGCCATCGTCCTCTTCACAGGTAAAACCGTCCTCTGTCAGTGTCTCAATCGAGTTGGCCGTATTGACCATCAGCACTGAAACAGCTGCACAGATGATATCCTGCCCTTCTTCGGCATATTCAGCATGCCCTTTTGAAACGACCTGTATGCATCGGGAATTTTTTGTTGCTATCCGGATATGAATCATATAACGGATTAAGCGTTGATCTTTTCGATCTTAACGGCAGTAAACTGCTGTCTGTGTCCGTTTTTCTTGTGATAACCGGTTTTTCTCTTATACTTATACACGATAACTTTTTTAGCTTTACCGTTACCAAGTACGGATGCAGTTACGGTTGCATCTGCAACGTCGCTACCGACTTTAAGCCCTTCATTGCTTACAGCCAGAACCTGATCAAATGTAACTGTCTCGCCAGCCTCAGCGCCCAGTTTCTCAACTTTGATAATATCGCCTTCAGCTACTTTGTACTGTTTACCACCTGTTGCAATAATTGCGTACATATGGCACCTCCTATGATCATTACTCGCCAGATATGGTGTCCGTTGCCAGAACTTATACCTCTCTGTGCGGCATACTCGATTAACTTAGCACATAAATGTGTTGCCGTCAATAGATTTTTAATAATTTTACTTTAAATTTTCAAAACAGCCGATATCTTTTGTGACACCGGCTGTTCAGGCTTCTTTTTCAGTAAATACTCTTTCAGATTTTTACACGTTTTGCGCAGGCACAGGCCAGTGCGCCGGGTCCGATGTGACAGGACACGCTGAGGGACAACGGATCCACATGACGAAGCGGTACATCCGGAAACGCGGCCAGCAGTTCTGCCTTGAAGCTTTCTGCTTCGGCATCGTTATGTGTATGTGCTACAGCCAGTTCCATCAGCCCGGCTTTTCGCTCCTCGGCGAAGCGGTTTTCCATATCTTTCTTCATTGCCTCAATCATGGTCTTTTTCGCCTGCTTCTGCCCACGTACCTTGGCAAAGGCATCAAGCTTTTCACCCTGGATCTGCAGCACCGGTTTGATCTTTAAGACCGTACCGAGCATCGCAGCTGCAGGCGTGACGCGGCCGCCCTTTTTCAGGTATTTCAGTGTATCTACCATAATATAAATGCTGGAGATCAGCTTTTCTTCAGTAAGGATTTCCTTGATCTCGGCACCAGTCTTTCCGGCTTTTGCTAACTCGATGGCATCATAGACTGACATTTTCTGGGTAACAGAAATACGTTGGTTGTCGACCACATGTACTTTTCCATCATAATCCGCAGACAGCATCGTTGCGGTGGCACAGCTGTTGCTCAATCCACTGGACATCGGAATATACACAATCTCATCGTGCGTATTTAACTGTTCTTCCCACAGGTCGATCAGGTCTCCCGGGGATGGCTGGGAAGTGGACACATTGCCGTCCTCGCTTAAAATCTGATAAAAATCCTCCTGGGAAAGGTCAATTTCCTCATAATGCACCTTTTCGTCAATAAAAAACGGCATCGGCACGACAGTGATTCCAAGCTCTTTGGCTTCAGTCTGCGTAATTCCCGAATTACTGTCTGTAATAATTGCAATATTTCCCATTATAATTCTCCTGTATATGATCACTGCCTGAACGGCTTGCTGTATAATTTTATGGAAGCCGTTTACAGCTTTTTAAAAATACTTAGACATCACATGGTATAAAAGAAACATGATCTGGTGGATCCTGACTTTATACCATTTTTTTATTTTACAAAATCCCGATCTGTTCTGCAAGCGGTTTTCTGGTCTTTTTGCGGGTGATTTCCACGATTCCCAGCGGTGTCATATCAATTACCACGGTTTCAATTGGATCGTTGGCTGCCAGGGTGCGCAAATGTGCAAGCAGTTCTTCCTGATCTTTCTGGTTTTTCATATTGATAAAATCCACCAGAATCATTCCGGACAGATTTCTGAGACGCAGCTGCCGTACCAGTGCATCCGCTGCTTCCAGATTGATCTTTTTATAAATTTCCTGCGGTTGTTTTTTGCTGCTGTATTTTCCGGAATTGACATCGACAGCAACAAAAGCATCCGTCTGTTGAATCACGAGAAAACCACCGCTTTTGAGCCAGACTTTTTCACTGCACGCTTCATCGAGTACCGTTTCCAGCCGGTATAGCTTGTACAGAGGAAGCAAGGCATCTTCATACAGACTGATCTGTATTTTTTCAGCAGATGGACTGCCGGCATTTTTAAGTCTGCCTGTCTTTTCACCAGAATTTGCCGGATCTGTTTCAGATACAGTCCCGACAGCTTTTGGTTTCTTTGCTCTTTCATTTTCTGTACAGCAGATATCTGCTGTATTTTGTATTTCATCCACGATATCTTTGCTGTCCGTCCGCAGAACAATCCCGTTTTTTGCATATTCCTTCAGCATTGTCACATAACCGCTCTCTGCCTTTTCCAATATGGAAAATACCGGGCGTGTATCTGCCATATGCAAAATATGCCGATAACGCTCCAGGAGCCGGGCATATTCTGCTGTAAGTGCGTGTTCCGGCACTCCGGCTGCATTGGTCCGGATGATCAGCTGGGTGTCTTTTGGCCGTTCAAATGTCTGCACCAGTGTGCGTAGCCGTTCTCTCTCTGCCTGTGGCAGTTTACGGGAAATGCCGGTCTCTTCTTTTCCTCTTGCTAACACCATATGGGCACTGTGCAGTGAAAAGAGTGCCGTCACTCTCGGGTTTTTCTTTCGACCGGCTTCCCTGGTGACTTGCACCACCAGCTGTGACATGCTTTTTAAGGGTTTGTTTTCTTTCTGATTTGGCTGATAGGCTAAACCAGCTTCCAAAAGCTCCATATAGCAGGAGGTTTCCTTGTCAATCATGACAAAGGCACAGTTCATAAAAGACTGTACCCGATCCACCTGTGCCAGATAGATATTGTCAAGAATCTCCTGCGACGTTTCCGGCCACATACGGATCTCTGTGATCTTTTTTTCTTCCTCAAGAGCTGCCACCAGAAATTCCTGATCTTTATAAAGAAGCTTTGTAACAATCAGCTTACGCAATGGTCTTACCCAGGGCATCCAGCGGACAGAAATCATGGTCACCGCGGTCCGCATAGACTTCTTTTCTGTGAATCAGCAGGGAAAATTCATCGACCGGCAGCTCATAGGCTCTGGCAAACGCTTCGATGACCAGCTCCGGACGAAGGTTGTCACTGCTTCCGGAAGATACCTGCATAAAAATGCCATCTTCTTCAAAATGCCATCCGTAAACAAGCGGACGGATATCCATCTCTTTTTCACCTTTTTTTGTCTTCTTTATTACGATAACAGACGTTTGCTTCATGAATGTTGTGAATTTATCTTTCCAGTCCGTTCCGAGAATCTCCGGCTCCCGGAAACGTACGATATAATCTGCAGCTTCCACCAGAGACATCGCTTTACTGGCTTTTTCTTCCGGCACCTGCACGACATTCAGAACCCGCATGCCTTCCACCATAACAGCATTCAGTTTATCGATCAGTTCCTGTGATGTGTAGGCATCACTTTTTAACATCAGATCAAAATATTCCCCTTCGCTGGTCAGCCCGACACCCAGCGGATTGGCAAAGGACATGATCATGTGCGGGCTGAAGCCCTCAGAATACGCCACATCAATTCCTGCTCTGCGGATGGCTCTCTGGAAGTACCGCATGATATCCAGATGTCCGATAAACTTCATCGCACCCTCTTTGGCGAATTTGACTCTAATTTTCATAGCAGACACCTCCCTTATAGGATCTCGCACCGCAGCCTGCACATTTCATCCGGCAGTTCGGCGTAACGGTTTCCTCCTGTGCTCTGTGCCATTCACGCAGCATAAATGCCTTGGTCACACCGGCATTTATGAAATCCCACGGGAAGATTTCATCCTCTGCTCTGGTACGGCAGACATAGAAATCAGGATCCACGTGACAGGCTGCAAAAGCCTCGTCCCAGGCCTCCTGTTTATAATATTCACCCCAGGCATCAAAGCTCTGACCATGCTCGTAGGCATATTGGATCACATCGGCCACCTTGCGGTCACCACGGGCCAGAACGCCCTCCAGAACGCTGACATCGGCTTCATGCCAGTTGTACTTGATGCTCTTCTGGTTCAGCTGCGCATGGATCTCACGGCGCACGATCCCGGCACGGTCAAGGAATTCTTCTTTTTTACACATCGGTGCCCACTGGAACGGTGTAAATGGCTTCGGCACAAAGAAAGATGTGCTGACAACAATCTGTACCTTACCGTTTCGCTGATCCTTCGGAATCTCATAGTAACGCTCTGCGATCTTTTCTGCCAGATGGGCGATCTCCTTCATATCTTCCTCAGTCTCTGTCGGCAGTCCCAGCATGAAATACAGCTTCACACGGTTCCAGCCACCCTCAAACGCCTGTCCGGCACCACGGAGAATATCTTCCTCTGTCAGCCCCTTGTTGATAACGTCACGCATACGCTGGGAACCGGCCTCCGGTGCGAAGGTCAGGCTGCTCTTTTTGATATCCTGTACCTTCTGCATAACATCCAGAGAAAAAGCATCGATACGCAGAGACGGAAGAGAAATATTCACACCACGGCGGTTACATTCATCAATCAGGAAATTTACCAGCTCCGGCAGCTGACTGTAATCGCTGGAACTTAAAGAACTTAAAGAAATCTCATCATCACCGGTGGCATCCAGCATCGCCATAGCACGTTTTTTCAGGAATTCCAGACTGCGCTCCCGCAGCGGGCGGTAGATCATACCGGCCTGACAGAAACGGCACCCACGGATACATCCACGCTGGATCTCGAGTACGACACGATCCTGCGTGGCCTTGATGAACGGCACAACCGGTGCTGTCGGATAATATGTATCGCTCATATCCATCACGACCTGCTTGTCAATCGTAGTCGGTAAGGACGGATCCGCCGGTGTAAAGCTGTCGATGGTTCCATCTTCTTTATAGGTTACATTGTACAGGGACGGCGCATAGATGCCCGGAATTTTACCGGCTTCCATGAGAAATTCTCTCCTGCTCCATCCTTTCTGCTTGGCTTTCTGATACAGAGCCAGCAGATCAAAGTAAACCGTCTCGCCCTCTCCAATATAGAAAAGATCAAAAAAAGGTGCGATCGGCTCCGGATTGTACGTGCACGGGCCGCCACCGATCACGATCGGTACACCCCAGTCACGATCTTCAGCTCTCAGCGGAATACCGGACAGATCCAGTACCTGTAAAATATTGGTATAGCACATCTCGTACTGGATCGTAATGCCGAGAAAATCAAAATCTTTGATCGGATCCTGGGATTCCAGGGCAAAAAGCGGAATCTCCTTCTCCTTCATCACCTCTGCCAGATCCGGCCACGGAGAATAGACGCGCTCACACCAGACATCATCCTTCTGGTTGAACATATCGTATAAAATCTGGATTCCCAGATGGGACATACCAATCTCGTAGACATCCGGGAAACACATACAGAATCTTGTCGAAACAGCCTCTTTATCCTTCATCACGGCATTGACTTCATTGCCGATATAGCGGGCCGGTTTTTCAATCTTTAATAATATTTCATCGCTTAACGCTAATTTTCGCATACTTTTCCTTTCCTTATACAAACGGAATGCATAGAATCCGTAATAGTATACTGGATTTTAAAAAGAACTGCAAGTATGAAAAAACAGCCCATATGCAAAATTATTTTTGCATGTGGGCCGTTCACACTTCTGCATAGTACATTAATTTCCCTGCACCACCGGTGTCATTGTTTCTGACCAGTCCGATTCTGTCCATTCCGTGGTCCCTGCCGCAGGATTGTCATCAATCTCTGCACTGCAAAGATCTGTCAGCTGCTTCATTTCATCCGCTGTCAGATAAAATCCACCCTTATAGTAATCACTGGTATAGCCGATCCAGTTGGAATCGGGATAAATCATGACTGTCATTCTGTGATTCTCAATGCTGTACTGCAACTGCCCATCCAGACTTTCCGGTGCGTCTTTCGTTAATACTTTTCCATTTATAATGGCGGCTGCATTTTTCTTAAAATCATAACTTGCAGTTGCCGCATCAAACCCGTTCCTCGTCTCTTCATTCAGATAATGCGACACACGATAGTTCTGTTTTATATCAAGATTGGCCGTTTTGGGAACAGCAGCGGCTAACTGGTCATTTGCATTTAAAACAGCTTCTTTATCTGTATCACTGCATGCGGACAGCATATGGTACAGATACTGCCCCCATTTCTTTGTATCCGTTGTCAGAGACGGGGATCTGTATTCCAGAAGCAACTGTATTGTATTCTCCTTTGTTGCTCCTCTTGGCAGATCCACCAGCAGATTCAGCTGTAACACACGGCCATCGGTGACTTCCTGTCCATCAGTTATCGTCTGACCGTCGGCCATAGGCAGTTTGTCCGCTGTCTCTACAGTATCCGAATCCACATAGACCATTTGTGCAATGGCCGGTAATTTTTTTGTACCTACAGACACGTAGCCAGGAAAGATATCTTCTGTTTCTTCTTTTGTTAAATCTGCAAACATACCCTCCAGAGAAAAATCCATATCTGTATTATTATTCAGTGTGAATGTATTCCAGATATAAGAAGGAATCTTTGTTCCATCTGACAGTGGTTCACTTACCTGTGCCTGATTTTCTTCAATAATATCTCTGGTTTCTCCAAGTCGTTTAAATGTTCCGCTCCAGACATAATTTCCCGGAACCTGCAAGGAATATAAGGGATCAGTCTCTCCACCGATCAATACTTTTGTGCTGTCCGTTCCCTGCGGATACAACTGCAGGAAATCATCATCGGTTTTCGGCGCGGTCAGAAACGCAATAGCAACAGCTAAACAAAGTATCACGGCGATCACACCGACCCAGACCGATGCCTTTTTATAGGACAGGACAGCTTTGATCCGGCCTTTGACACCGACCTCGCCAAAACCCAGCGGATACACAAACACCGAACGCCGTTTACTGCTGACATCCAGAAGCGCCTGGGCATAGGATTTTCGTTCCTCCGACTGCATATCCCGGATCACCTGCTCGTCACAGGCCATTTCAAGATCACGGCAGAACAGCGCATAAGCCACCCAGAGCAATGGATTCCACCAGTAGACGCATAATAAAATATAGCCTGTAGTTTTCCAGAGCGCATCCTTTCGCCGGATATGGGCTTTTTCATGCACCAGCACACTTTTTCTTGTCTGCTCATCAAGACCGGATGGCAGATAGATCGATGGACGCAGACAGCCAAATACGAACGGATCTGTGATTTCTTCACAGATATACACGCCCTTCTCCAACGGAACGGCTATCTGCAGCTTTTTTCGAAACTGTACAATATACACCAGCATTACGACCAGCAAAAGTACCGTTCCCCCAGCCCAGACGCCAGCTTCTATCAGTCTCCAGTCCACATCCGATGCTGTCCATGTGCCATTTGCAGCATCTGCAGCAGTGGATAACGAAACGGATGTCGTCTGTTCTGCTGCCGTAGCTGCATCAGATGTTGTTGTCGTTTCCGAGCCTTTTTGGTATTTGATACTCTCTCTCGTGTAACTTCCGTCAGTCGTCCCCCGTACATCCGTTTCAACGCTGGCCATATTCGATCCCGTAACCATCAGAAACTGAAACGCAGAAAACGGAGAAGCCACCTCAAACGGGCATACCAGCCGGACAGCCACCAGCAGCCACAAAAGGCAGGTGATCGTTTTCGGCGCTCTCTTTAACAGCAGGCGCACCACCAGAACCACCAGCACCAGCCAGCCCGCTTTGATACTCAACGTCAACATCGTCGAAAATACCTGTGTCATACCTTACCTCTCTTCCCGGAAACTGTCGATCATCGACTGGATATCGTCCACTTCCTTTTTAGAAAGCTTTTTCTGTGATGTAAACGCTGCCAGAAACGCAGGCAGAGAACCATGAAACGTATCCTCTACAAACCGCGTGCTCCGCGCAGCATAAAAATCCTCCTCCGTCACAAGTTCCGTCACCGTGCCGCCTTCATTCCGAAACAGTCCCTTTTCACACAGCTTTCTAAGCACCGTATATGTCGTCGGCTTTTTCCAGCCAAATTCCTGCTCGCAGATCTTAACCAGCTCCCCCGAAGTTACCGGCACCCGCTCCCAGAGAAGCTTTGCAAAACGCTCCTGTACCTCGCCCAACTCAATCTCCATAATGCCCTCCTATATCGGTTTACTTACGATAAACCTCTTCTTTGCCTGTAGTTTATCGCAAGTAAACCATGTTGTCAAGAAGGAAGCTTATTGTGGATAAAAAATAAAATTCCCGGAGACAGTATCATCTCCGGGAGGTTGTGCACTATTTTATGCTTTATGTTTTGTTTCTCTCCTCCTTGAAGTATGGATTTATAAATCTATTTTATTGTACTCTTATATCTACCCAAATTATGCGCTTGTTTTTGTATATTTCTCACAAATTATTACATATTTTTTTCCGCCTCTGACAGAACCTTTTCATATCCTTTTTTTACGTTAAGATTTTTTCACATTTGTAAAAAAATTGTAAAACCTGTTTGATTGTACTCATCCTGTATCTGTGATAGAATTAGGCATATTTATGTGTATACTATAAAACATACAGGAGATAAAGATGGCTTCCAGAAAAAAGAAAAGAAACGAAGGCTATCAGGAAATTATACCCGAAATTTCAGAAAAGCCGAAGAAAAAGAAACTTTCCCGAAAAAAGCGCCGGCTGAGACGGATCCGCCGGGCGATCGTCACCGTAGTGGTACTGGTTGTGCTGTATATGACCGCTGTATTTTCGAATATTCCGTTCATCGCCAAATGGCGCACGATTTACATTCTGACCGCCATGACGACCAACAGCCATCAGTGGCTTGCTACGATGTTCATTCCCCGCAGCGTGATCGATCAGGCAATCCAGGCGCAGGAAGATGCCCTGAACCATTCCGCAGACTTCAATACCACCTGGGGGGATGACAGTGAAATTACCGAGCCCGGACTTTTGCTTCAGGGTGAAGCGATCACTGACGATACCGGTGCACAGGAATTTTATGAAAAATACTGGGAAATCGACAGTGATACTGTTCATGAATATCTGGAAGAAAATCCTGATCTGCTGACCGATGGTTACGAATCCCTCCATATCGAGGATTTTGATCAGAAACTCGGTCTGAAAACCGTGGAGGGGGATCCAATCCTCGTGATCAATGCCCCGAATAATCTGCTGATCATCGAAACTGATGGTAACAATTACAAAGGCAAGCTGGCCATTGCCAAAGAGCCTTCCCAGGTTGAACTGACCAAAGCCAAACAGCTCGGCACCCACGGTGACAAGATTGCCACCTTCTGTCAGGACAACGATGCTATTCTCGGCATTAATGCCAGTGGTTTTATTGATCCAAAAGGTGTAGGTAACGGAGGAAAAGTCAACGGCTCCCTCGTCGTAGACGGTGTAGAATATGGCGAACACAAGATGGCGCCAGCCTGGAAATTTGTCGGTCTTGATAAGAAAAACAAACTCTATGTTGTCAACTACAAAAATACCGACGTCAGCGATTATCGCTGGGGTCTTGAATTTTATCCGGCCCTTATCGTAGATGGTGTAGAAGCCGTCAACGAAGGCTACTGTATGGGTATCCAGCCCCGTACTACCCTCGGCCAGGAAAAGGACGGCTCGCTCCTGATGCTTGTCATCGACGGCCGCCAGCCCGGCTACAGCCTCGGCTGCTCCGTAGCCACCTGCACCAAGATCATGCTCCGCTACAAAGCCTACCAGGGCATGAATCTGGATGGCGGCAGCTCCGCCGTCATGTACTATGATGGCCGCCAGATCACAAAATCCAGTTCCGTATCCGGCAAAGGGCGTTACATGCCGGATGCTTTGCTGGTCAACAGGATTGCTGATTAATATATGTAATCACACACGCAGCTTTATATGTTATATATCAGATTCTGCCAAACAGTTCTGATAGTTGCCAGTTAAACAAAACCTGTAGCAAATCCAGTGTTTAGATTTGCTACAGGTTTTTTGCTTTACTTCTGTCTTATTCTGGCATCACCTGTGCCTGCATTTCAGGCTTTAGCTTTCTTGCTGCAGATTTTGACCAGTATACCGGATAACAGCATACAGCAGATACCCATGACCGTTGCATAGATAAAGACTTTGTTATATCCTTCTGTACCGGTTCCGCTGTCCAGCCAGTGACCAACCATCGTAAACATGAACACATCTGGCAGATATCCGAATGTTGAAAGAATTCCGGATACACGTCCTGTCACATTTACATCAATACCGGCATCGTCAATATCTGCAAAATACTGGCTGCGGATCGCATATACCAGAAGTACACCGATAAAGAAATTGGCAACTACCGGCATCAGCATCGAAGTCTGTACCGGAATCAGTAAAAAGACGGCCCAGCTGATGGCAAGAAGTAAAGAGGCTCCAGAGATCACCTTTAATCTGGAATGGATCTTATCTGCCAGGAAACCACCGGCTACACCTCCGATACCCTGCATCAGATAACGGATACCACCAAGATTGGCTGCCATCGTCTCTGACATGCCATAATGGGATACCAGATAGGTATTGATATAGCTCATCAGACCATAGACACTGTATGCCGTAAATACGATACCTACCAGCATCCAGACTCTAGGCAGTTTCAGACATTTCCACATACCTGCAAATATGTCTTTTAACGATTCTGTCTGACCTGTCTGGTTTCCATCGTCTATCACGAACCAGCAAAGGACACCGATCACCAGTAAAAGGATCGCACATAAACGGATCGCCATGGCGGCCCCCACAACATTGTCTGCAAATCTGGCATATACAGCCGCCATCACAAACACCAGCAACGCATTCAAAAATCCTCGTAAACCCTCCTGAAGACCGAACAGACGTCCCTGTTCATCTGAGCTGCCCAGCATACGCACCGTTTTAATGACAGAGCTCCAATAGGTGAGTACTGTCGTGATACCCATCAGGGCAAAAATCAGCTGACTGGCCTGATATCCCGGAAACATGGAAAACCAGATACCCAGAAGTCCCGTACTGATAAAGGAAAATGTCAGCATAATCTTTGGTGAAAATTTATCTGCAACGATGCCACCCAGAAAATATGCCGGTGTCGCCAGAATGGCATACCATCCGTTTAAAGATCCCATCTGTGCATTTGTCAGCCCCATGGCATTCTGGATCGGGATATAAAATGTTTCACGGATATACGGCAGCTGGAAAATGAAACCCGCACCACAGGCTAACAGCAGCAATGTACCATACTTTTTGATTGTATCTTTCGTCATACTCTTTCCAACCTTTCTGTCTGTTTAGACGCATGAACTGTATCAGGTTCTTGCGATATCCTCATCTTTCATTCCAAGACCTCTCATCAGTTCATCCAGTGCCTGTCGTTTATCTTCTTCCAGTTCCGGACGTTCATATTCATCCAGAAGTTTCTGGATTCTTTTCTGAATGGATTCATACAGGGCTTTGTTCGGATCGCCCTTTGTCACTTTGTGGATAGCGACCTGACTGTACCATGGATCGATACGGCATCTGTCAAACGTATGGTCCAATGTTACGAACGTTCCGTTTTCTTCTTCAATAGCTTCTTTGATTGCATCAAAAGCCATAGCCTCTTCATCCGTCGGAATATCGTCAAAATAATATTTCATTCTGGTGTATGTCTCGATATCCAGAAGGAATTTTTCGATGCTGACTGTGTTAAAAGAATGCAGGGATCCTGTCGCATGCATCATCAGGTTTGCTCTTTCCTGGAAAGATTCAAAGAAACTCATGGCGCTTTCCACACCGGCCTGTGCTGTCAGACCGTTGGCATCTGACATACCGCCGCCGCTTCTGCAGGGAACGCCATATTTCTTCGCAAGCAGTGAACCATATTTCGCCTGTTTTACAAAGCCCGGACTGGCATTAGAGGCCTGCATATTGCGCATATCACTGACAGTGGAGGCAAATCCATAGATGATCGGTGTACCCGGACGTACCATCTGTGCATAAACATTCAGTCCAAGGAATTCCGCATTTGCTTCTGAAACGTTACCGGCTACGGAGATCGGTCCTGTCGCTCCGGCCATATTTCCGGGGGCAATGACTAAAGGCTGACCATTTCTGGCGCAGACATCCATCGTATCGATCGTATTCTTTGTCACACCAAGCGGGCTTAACGGAGAAATCAGATTGAAGGTACATGGTGTTTCTGTTAAATCATCACCAAAGATAATTTTCATCATTTTCATGATGTTCTCTGCCTGCTTTTTTCCACCACAGACAGAAAACAGTGCTTTATCTGAACGGCAGAGCGTTGCATATACCATAACTTCTGCAGAGATCTCAGCTTCAATGTCAGAAGGCTGCGCAAGGATACCACCGTTGATGGAAAATTCTTCACTTTCCTGCACGATCGTGGCTAGCTTCAGAAAATCATTAAACATGGCCGGTCTGAGTGTGCCATCAGCTTCGCAGACAGTCGGGCTTCCGTAACCCGGTGTCATATACAGATCTACAGTATTCATATGCACATTATATTTTGGATTGCGGGCATACACGGTAAATTCTTTTTTTGCCACATCCAGTGCATGCATCACCTGTTCCGGTGTAAAGTATGCTCGGTTTCCTTCGACTTTAACACCATTGCTGCGAAGAAGATCAAGCGCTTCTTCACTTAAAAAAGCTATACCTATCTCTTCCAGAATCTTTAATGTATTCTGATGAATCAGCTCAACAATTTCCTGATCGCGTGCAATTTCAGCTTCTTTGGTTCTCATATGACTTCCTCTCTTTCATATTTGCAAAGTATTATTAAACTTAAACATCGTTTACAAATGTAATCGCGATTACTTTTGGGGCGTAAATAAATGCTGATACAACGATCAGCTGGTATTATATTGATTCTCCGAATCAACAAATCATACTTATACTATAGTAAAATAACTACCTTTCCCTTTTTGTAATTCCATATATATCGTCAAAGGTTCTCTTGATTACCTTTGAAGGTAATAAAAAAAGATATGTACAACCGTATACCCGAAAATGCCATATCTTTTTTTACTCTATCCTGTGATGTCACTGATATCGAGAGACGTCCCCGGTGCAACAAACCGTTTGAACAGCTCATATATTAACTGATAACAGTCATCCACCGCCATCTGCAACATACCTCTGTCATTCTGCATATCGGGATATTGTGAAAACATACCTCTGAAAACGGCAGTTGTCAGGCGGCTGAGCGTAAATGCATTTTCCATCGTGATCAATCCTGCATTTGCGGCTCGTCTGAGACGGATAAATTCTCGTTCATTCAGATCGCTGCTCAGAATGATACTGGCTCCAAAGCCATCCATCTCCTTTTCATTTTCAGGAAATAAAGAGTAATATTCGTAGATACATTTTTCCAGCATATCGGTATTGTCACCAAAAAACATCATCTCATAATAAATTTTGTTGGAAAACGCCTCTCGTATAAAGAATTTCCAGAGATACAGATCCATCTGGATGGATGTGATATCTGTTCTCTTGGTAAGTTTACTTAATTCCATCGTATACGGGGCCAGAAATTCAACAGAAGCTACCATGATCAGATGCTCCAGGTTATCAAAATGCTTGTATAACACTGCGCTTGTACAGCCGGCTTCTTTCGCAACACGCCGGATACTTACGCCCTGCATCCCCTCCGTTCTTAAAATCTCGGATACGATCCGTACATATTTTCTTTTTCTATCAATATTGATATTCATACATTTGTTCCTTAAAGGTAATCACGATTACTATGTTTGAAGTGTAATATAGTTTTCAACGAATGTCAATTACTTTGCCATCGCTTTTTTCTTTTTGGAGAGTTTACCAAGGTTTTTAATGTAAAACAGTCATACCTCACAAACTTTTTGGCTGATGCAAATGCATCAGCCCATCATATCCTGTATTTCTTTATCCCGGCCATGCCGGATGATATAGATCACAAACAGCACCACCATTGCGATCCCGATCAGAAGTATTGGGAATCCTGCAATCGTCTTTACAATCTTGATACCGTCAATATTTCCTGTCAGTGTGAAGATCAGCGAAGCTGCCCCCATGAGGAGCCCCCAGAACACTTTGATCGGCACAGGTGCTTCTTCGATATCTTTATTGTCTTTGATCGACATCAGTCGGTCATTTTTTGCGGACAGTTCATACATGCTATCCTTTTCTGTTCTCTGCTCCTGCGTTTGCTCTCG